>NZ_CAKVJA010000011.1 GCF_934754925.1 uncultured Clostridium sp.
ACATTATAAGTATCAATTAATAAAGAACAATTGTCAGGATATGTTTGAGCCCAAGCTTCAAAGGCTTCATATTCAGTATCAAATAGTTGAACCCAGCTATGCGCCATTGTACCAACCGCAGGAACATTAAAGTATTTGTCAGCAATTGTACAAGCAGTAGAGTCACAACCACCTATTATAGATGCTCTTGCACCATATATAGCACCGTCATAACCTTGTGCACGTCTTGAACCAAATTCCATAACTGTTCTACCATTAGCTGCTCTACAGATTCTATTGGCTTTAGTAGCTATTAATGTTTGATGATTTATAGTTAAAAGTATCATTGTTTCTACAAATTGAGCTTGTACAACAGGACCTCTAACCGTTACTAAAGGTTGATTAGGAAAAACAGGATTTCCTTCAGGGATAGCCCAAACATCACATTCGAACTTAAAGTTTCTTAAGTAATCTAAAAATTCTTGTGAAAAAATATTCTTTTCTTCTAAATATTTAATATCACCTTCAGTAAATGACAAATTGTTTAAATATTGAATAAGTTGATCAACTCCGGCCATAATGCAGTATCCACCACCGTCAGGTACTCTTCTGAAGTACATATCAAAGTAAGCGATTCTATTTTGTACTCCTTTATTAAAATATCCATTAGCCATTGTTAATTCGTAAAAATCTACAAGCATTGTAAGATTTCTTTCATTAGTAACGTCAAATCTCATTAAATCTTCCATTTTTATCTCCTTTATTGAAAAATACCTAAAGATATTGTACATCTATATATAAATTATTACAATATAGTTATTTATATTATAATAGTGGTAATAATTAAAGTATATCAAATTTAAGGAGAACGTATGAAGATAGAGTTAGATAATTATCAAATGAAAGCAATTAATATTAAGTGTAAAAATACATTGGTAGTAGCGGCTCCTGGCAGTGGAAAAACTACCGTTATAATAAATAGAGTTAATCATCTTATTGAAGAAAGGAAGGCGAGAATTGGAAATATAATTGTTATAACATTCACAAGAGCAGCAGCTGAAAATATGAAATCAAGATATAAAAATATTTTTAAAAAAGATATAGCACCTTTTTTTGGAACATTTCATGGATTATTTTACAAGATTTTACTTAGAGAAGGGTTTGATATAAAAATAATAGATGGTGGGAAAGGCCATGGAATAGTAAAATCTGTATTAGGAAAATATTTTGATGATGTAAATGACGATAAAGTTAGAGATGTTCTAAATAATATATCATTATTTAAAACATCATTAGGAAAATTAGAAGATTTTTCTCCATCAATATCTATGGAAATTTTTAAAGAGTGTTATGAACAATATGAAAAGCAAAAGGAAAAAGAAAAGCTTTGGGATTTTGATGATTTATCTGTAAGAGTACTATATTTATTTAAAAATAATTCTAATATATTAAGTAAGTATAAAAGCTTGTTTAAGTATGTTTTAGTTGATGAATTTCAAGATTGTGATGAGTTACAAGTAGAATTTTTGAAAATGATAAATGATGGAAATGAATTATTTGCTGTAGGAGATGAAGATCAGTGCATTTATTCATTTAGAGGCTCTAAACCTGAATATATGGTAGAATTTGATAAATCTTTTATTGGTGGAGAAAAGGTATATTTATCAACAAACTATAGAAGTAAAAAGAATATAGTTGATATATCTAAAAAGTTGATTTCTAATAATTTAGGTAGAAATAATAAGGAGATATTATCATTTGAGTCTGGAAAAGGAATTATAAAGTTTGTGAAGCCTTATAATGAGTTTTTACAAGGGGAAGATATTGTAAGTATAATTAAGGAATTTGTTGGAGAAGAGTACAGTAATAATGCAATATTATATAGAACAAATATGGAAGCAAGAAGTTTGATAGATACTTTTACAAGAAGAAAAATCCCTTTTGTTTTATTAGATAAGGGATATAATTTTTTTGATCACTTTATATGTAAGGATATAATAAATTATTTAATATTATCAATAGATCCATATAATAGGGAGGCATTTGCTTTTATAATAAATAAGCCTTTTAGGTATATTAGTAAAAGCAATTTAAGTTATTTAGATACTTATAAGGAGTATAAAAATGTATTTGATATTCTCATAGATAAAAGTGATATAGCACCATTTCAAGCAAAAAAGTTAGATGATTTAAAAAGGGATATTGCATATCTTAATAAGATTTCATTAGGAAGTGCTATACAATACATAATATCTTCTTTAGGATATATTGATTATCTAAGAGAATATGCAAGTAAATTTAACCAAAACTTTAGTGATTTAGAGGATGTATTAGAGGAATTTAAGGGTGCCATAGAAGGGTTTAGAAATATATCAGAATTTTTAGCTCATGTGGATAATGTTAAAGAAGAAATAGAGAAAAGCAAAGTAGTTCAAGATGGTGTAATTCTTAGTACGATACATGGTGTTAAAGGAATGGAATTTAAAAATGTATTTATTATTAATTGTGTAGAAGAAACTATTCCACATAAATCATCAATAGAAGATAATTTAGAAGAGGAAAGAAGACTTTTTTATGTTGCAATAACAAGAGCTATTAAAAATTTATATGTTTTTTCACCTAAGACTATAAGAGGAAAATTTAGTGATTTATCTAGATTTATATTAGAAAGTGGTTTAGAAGAAGAAAGTAATAATGTAGATTATGGTATTAAGAAAGGTGATACTTTATATCATAGGCAGTATGGTGATGCAAAAGTAAAGGCAATAGATGGAGACAGAATAACATTAGAGTTTAAAGATGATATAGATAGAAGTTTTTCTCTAAGGATATTAATGGAAAATAACTTAATAATATTAATTAAGTAATATTAATTAATATTCAGTAAAAGGGTAATAATAAATATATATAAAATCTTTTGTAAAAGGCGGATTTATTATGTGTAAGTATGAAAAATATATAAAAATACTTTTGTTTGTTATTATTACTACTTTAAGTTTAAATAATTTTATAGAAAAGTCATATGCCTTTTCACCTGAAGAGGGTAAGAAAATAGAAGCATTTATTGAGAAAAATAATGATTTAATTAGTGAAGAAGAAAAGGAAAATCTAGGTGAAATAATTTCAAAATTAAATAAATATATGGTTTTATCTCAAGAAGAAAGGGAATATATTCAAGAGTGTGAGTTGAATGTAATAAGAAAAAAGTTAGGTGATGCACAATTTGAAGAGTATAAAAAACTTATAGAAAAAAGGGCATCAGGGGTAGAATTTCAACAACCAGAAAGATTTAGGTTATATGAATTAGAGAAAATGTTAAGATAAAATTAAAAAAGTGAGATAGATTATCAAATTAATTGAATAAAAGGAAGGCATAATATATAATTAATCTAAATAGGCTTATATTTTTAGTATAAGCCTGTAAATTTTTGGGGAGAAGTTTTTAAGTTATGAAAAATTTTAATATAGAAGCACAAAACATTAAAGATGAATTAATAAAAATAAGAAGAACTTTACATCAATATCCGGAATTAGGATTTGAGGAAACAAACACTTCTAAATTTATAAAGGATTTTTTAAAAAAAGAATGTATAGAATTTAAAGAATTTGCTGGTACCGGTGTATGTGGTATTATACAAGGTACTAAAGAAGGTGAAAATACTAAAGTAATAGGTTTAAGAGCAGATATTGATGGATTACCAATGCAGGATAAAAAAAGTTGTAGCTACGCTTCAAAGGTTAGTGGAAAGATGCATGCTTGTGGACATGATGCACATACCACGATTTTATTAGGTGTAGCAAAGTTATTAAATAAAAATAAAGATAAGTTTAATGGAATTGTAAAATTGATATTTGAGCCTGCAGAAGAAACTACTGGTGGAGCTAGAGTAATGATAGAAGAAGGAGTTTTAACAAATCCTACTGTAGATGTTATGTGCGGACTACATGTGGAAGAAACTTTAGATGCTGGAATGATAATGGTTAAAAGAGGAACAGTAAATGCTGCCTCTAATCCATTTAATATTACAATAAAAGGATCAGGAGGACATGGAGCTTATCCAGATACAGCTATTGATCCGATAGTTATGGCAAGTCATGTTGTTACCTCTTTACAGAGCATAGTTAGTAGGGAAATAAAGCCTGTTAATCCGGCAGTTGTAACAATAGGTAGTATTCATGGAGGAACAGCACAAAATATAATACCTAATGAAGTAAAGTTAGGTGGAATAATAAGAACTATGACAAATGAAGATAGAGAATTTGCTAAAGTAAGATTAAAAGAGATAGTAAATGGGATTTGTACAACTTTTAGGGGAAATGCAGATATTGAAATAGAAGAATCATATCCATGTTTATACAATGATGATACTATGGTAAAAATATTAGAGGATTCTGCAAAAAGTATTATAGGAGCTGAAAATGTTAAAGTGCAAAAAAATCCTAAGTTGGGAGTAGAAAGCTTTGCCTATTTTGCAAATGAAGTACCATCAGTATTTTACTTCTTAGGAATTAGAAATGAATTAAAAGGGATAATACATCCAGCACATAATAGTTTATTTGATATAGATGAAGATGCATTACCTATTGGAGTTGCAATTCAATGTGAGGTTGCTATAAATTATTTGACAACTTAAAAAAATAATATTAATCTAATATAATGGAAAAGTGGATAAGCAAGATGAATTTACAACTCTGATTGAATAAAGAAGAGTTGTTTCATAAATGAATCTCTAAATCTTTGATTTAGCAAGATGAATTTACAACTCTGATTGAATAAAGAAGAGTTGTTTCATATACATAATATAGGAGTTGATTTTTTGAAAATTGAAATAGGAACAAATGAGGCAGGTCAAAGACTAGATAAGTTTTTGAGAAAATATTTAAAGGATGTACCTTTAAGTGCTATATTTAAGGCATTAAGAAAAGGTGATATAAGAGTAAATGGAGCAAAGAAGAAAGAAAACTATTCGCTAGAATTAGGGGATGTTATTGAGATAAGATATATCCAAAGCAAACAAGAGAAGAAAGAAGATTCATTTATAAAAGTAAATTATAGTGGACTTATGATTACATATGAAGATGATAATATACTAATAGTTGAAAAATGGCCTGGAGTTTTAGTGCATCCAGATCAAAAGGGAGCTCAACCTTCACTTACTGACTATGTATTATCATATTTACATGGAAAAGGTGATTATTTACCGGAGAAAGAAAAAACATTTACACCAGCACCATGCAATAGGTTAGATAGAAATACTTCAGGAGTTGTTATATTCGGAAAAAATTTTGAATCACTAAGAACAATGAATGAGATGATAAGAGAAGGTAAGGTAAAAAAATATTACAATGCCTTAGTTAAAGGAAAAATAAAGGATGGAATATATAAAGGTTATATTTCAAAAAATGAAAATGAAAATATATCAAGAGTATATGATGAAAAGAAACCAAATACAAAAGAAATTTCTATGGAAGTAAAAACAGTTCAAACTAATGGAGCATATTCATTACTTGAAATTGATCTTATTACAGGTAGAAGTCATCAAATTAGGGCTCATTTAAGTCATTTAGGCAACCCTATAATAGGTGATTTTAAATATGGAGATAGAAAGTTAAATTCATTCTTTGATAATAAGTTTGGATTAAATTATCAATTCCTTTATGCCTATAAACTTATATTTAAGGGAGCTGATGGAAAGTTAGAATACTTAAAAAATAAGACAATAGCAGAATCACTTCCACCAATGTTTAAGAAGATAAAGAAGGATGTATTTAAATTTACTATATAAGAAGATATAAAGGGGAAAGTTATGGAAGAGAAGTCAGTGGGTCGTAGTTTTCTTATATTATCTGTAGCAGGAATACTCGTAAAAATATTATCGGCAGCATATGTACCATTATTAAATGCTATTATAGGGCAAGACGGAATTGGAATATATAATGCAAGTTATTCATATTTTATTTTTATATTGGCTATTACAAGTTTAGGTGCACAACCAGCAGTTGCAAAGGTTGTATCAGAGTTAAGGGCTCAAGGGCATCATGAAGATGCTCTAAGAGCTATGAAAGTGGCAAGGATGTACTTAGCTATTATAGGAGCTATTATTACTATAGCTTTTATATTATTAGCTGGAGTTATTGCTGAAGGTACTGAATGGGCTGAGGCAGCTTTATCGTTAAGATTTTTAGCACCTACAGTATTTTTTAGTTGCATATTAGCAACGTATAGGGGATACATGCAGGGTACAGAAGATATGAAAACATTAGCCATCTCTCAAGTACTTGAGCAAATAGTTAATATAGTATTAAGCTTAATATTTGCATATGTATTTGTTCAAATTAGTATTGAGTGGGGTAGTGCAGGTGGGACCGTAGGAACTACAATTGGCGCAATTGCTGCTTTAATATTTATATTAATAATGTATGATAAGCTTGATTATGAGGGAAAGGCTGAAATAGAAAATAAATCCGAAAAGAATATAAGCAATAAGAAAATATTAAAAAAACTTCTGTTTTATGGAGTACCAATAATAATGGTAGCTGGACTACAAAATGCAGGAAGTCTTGTTGATACTATAAATGTTAAAGCAAGATTACTTGCAGCAGGATTTTCAAATATAGAATCAACAAGGTTATATGGTGTATTAGGGTATTATAATACATTATTAAATGTACCTTTTGCATTAGTTACAGCATTAAGTGCTGCAATATTCCCTAAGGTAATACAAGCTTATACACAAAAGAATAGAAAAGAATTAAAGGCTCAAATGTCTTACAGCTTTAAGATAACTTATTTAATAACTATACCAGCAGCGGTAGGATTATCTATGTTAAGCAAAGAAATATACTTAATGCTATTTAATACAACAGCTGGATATGAGTTATTAAAATATGGTTCAGTTGTGTTAGTGTTTATGTCTATATCTGCAATTCAAAATATTATATTGCAAGGTATTAATAAAGTATATTTAGTATTAAGTACAGCTTTTTTAGGTATAGTAATTAAATTTATTATTAATTATTTCTTAGTTGCTATAAAGAATATAAATATATTAGGTGCAATTTTTGCAAGCTTTTTTGCATTTTTAGTTCCTGTAATTATAAATCACAAAAGATTAAAAAGAATTTTTAAAATGAAAATTCCTATAATAAAATTAGCAATTATGCCAACTATATCTTCTGCAGTTATGGCTTTATCAATTTTTATTTGTAGAATTCCTATTGATAGAATTATGAATATTATTGGAAGAGGAAGAATTATAACTTGTTTTGTTATATTAATACTTGTATTAGTTGGTGGCTTAATATATTTATTTACTCTAATTTTACTTGGTGGAATAAATAAAAAGGATTTAGATATGATTTCACCTAGATTATTTACACTATTACCAAGATTTTTAAGAAAAAATATGTAAAATTAAATTATTAAAAGCTCATCATTTTATATTAAGATGATGAGCTTTTTTAGCATTAACAAAAAATAATCATTTGAATATTATATAAATAATAAATATTTTTAGGGAGAGTATATGAAAGGAAAAGGAGAATCAAAAAAATGTAATCTAAACACTGATGCTGGAGTACCTATATTTAATGATACTAGTTCCTTAACAGTTGGTGAAGATGGACCTGTATTATTAAAGGATACTAACTTAATTGATAAGCTTGCATCTTTTGATCGTGAAAGAATCCCAGAAAGAGTAGTTCATGCTAAGGGGGCAGGAGCACATGGTTATTTTGAAGTTATAAATTCTATGAAGGATTATACAATTGCTAAAGTTTTTACAGAGGATAACAAGAAGGTGCCTGTTTTTGTTAGGTTTTCTACTGTTATTGGCTCAGAGGGTTCTGCAGATACAGCAAGGGACCCTAGAGGGTTTGCAGTAAAATTTTATACAGAAGAGGGGAATTATGATTTGGTTGGAAATAATTTGCCTGTTTTTTTTATAAGAGATGCTATTAAATTTCCAGATATGATTCACTCATTTAAACCATCTCCTGATACTGGAGTAACAGACTTAAATAGATTTTGGGACTTTATAGGACTTAATCCTGAATCCACAAATATGATTACTTTTTTATATTCAGATTTAGGGACAATAAAAAGTTTTAGAAAAATAGAGGGTTTTGGAGTTAACACATATGTATGGGTTTGCCCTAAAGGGAAAAGAAGATTAATAAAGTATCATTGGAAGCCATTATCGGGAGTTGAAACTTTAGAGAGAGATAAGGCAATTATGTTAGCAGGAATAAATCCAGATATAGCAAGACAAGATTTATATGATACGTTAGAATGTGGACAAAAAGTTCAATATGATTTATATGTTCAGATATTAGAAATGAGTTGTATAGATGATTTTGATTTTGATGTTCTAGATGCTACTAAAGTATGGCCTGAAGATAGAATTCCGTTAATTAAGGTGGGAAGAATGACATTGGATAGAAATCCGGATAACTTCTTTGAAGAAACAAATCAAGTGGCATTTTCACCAGCTAATTTAGTTCCAGGAATAGAAGCATCAAATGATAAATTACTTCAAGGTAGATTGTTTGCATATAAAGATACTCAAAGGCATAGGATAGGGATAAACTTTAATCAATTACCTATTAACGCTCCTAAGGTGAAAGTATGTAATTATAGAGAAAATGGAGATATGAGATATTCATCTTCTAAGGGACATGTTAATTATAAACCAAATTCTTTAAATGATGATAATCCTAAAGTTTATAAGCCAATGGTAAGTCAACCAATTTCCTTAAATGGAGATGAAATAAGGGCTATAATAAAGAAAACAGATGATTTTACTCAAGCCGGTGAAAGATATAGAAACATGTCAAAGAAAGAGCAAGATCATTTAATTTATAATATAGCTTGCGATTTAAAAGGTGTGAACAAAGATATTCAAGATAGAGTAATAGGTAATTTTACAAAGGCAGATAAAGAATTTGGAGATAGGGTAAAGAAAGCTATAGGATATAAATAATATTTTACTAATAATAAAAGCCTAAGATTTTAGGCTTTTATTATTAGTAATATTAATCTTCTTCTAGACCAAATCTACTTAAGTATGCAAAAATACTAAAGGTTAATATTATTACAATTATATTTTTACTTAAATATAAACCATTCAAAAATCGATTGGTAATTAAGTTAATAAGTAAATAAACTAGTATTCCTATAAGAATAAAAATTATTATATTATATATAGATAAGTTTAACTCAATATGTTTCTTTACCTCATGTAAATTTATTATTAAACTTAGGGTAGAGGTAATAAAAATTGTTATAACGTAAGAAAAAATATTTATACTTGGTATTGCAGTAAAAAAATAAAGGCATAATATTTCAGTAACAGAAATAATTATAGAGTTTCTTAAAATAATACTTTGTCTATTTAATCCATTTAATATTCCAAACATTGTATTAGCTACAAAGAAAATAGGTGCTGATAAAGAAGCAAGCCTAATGTATAAACCTAAATCATCTCTTTGGAAAAACATTTGTCCTAAGGAATCAGGAATTAATTGGCATATGATTGTTGTGGCCATACCTAATAAAAAAGCAATTTTTAAAATAGTCTTAATTCTTTGCGAAGCACTATAATATTCTCCAGAGCTTATACTTTGTGATAAATCTGGTACAAGTAATGTATTTATTGAATTAACAACTATAAGTGGGAATGTTACTATAGTCAAAGCCATTCCATTAAATCTACCAATAAGATTTAATGCAGAGCTATAATCAATACCAGAAGCCACTAGTTGTCTTGGGACAATTAATGTTGAAATAGTTGCAAATATATTTCCTAAAAAGCCGTTTAAACATAGAGGTAAATAAATTACTAACACATTGAAAATAAGTTGAGCTCTACTTTCTGGAATTTCGTTACTAGTAGGCATTCTTTTTTTTGTATATTTATAGTAACAGAATAGTAATATTAAACTTTGTAATTCTCCTAAGGCCAAAGATACATAAGCTAGTGTAATTAAAGATGATAATGATTGAGCTTTAAAAACATATACTAATAAAGCAATAGTTATAATTCTCATAGCTTTTTCAGATATATCAATAATTGCAGGAACTGCAATTTTTGATGTTCCATAAAAGAAACCTTTTAATATATTAGAAAGAGCAATAAAGATCATTGCAGGACAAGTTACTTTAATAGCATTTAATGTTCTTGCATCTTTTATACCATATTGACTTATGTATGGAGCTAGGAAAAAAACTAAAAATCCTATAATAATAGACCAAATTATGTTAAAGAAAGCAACAGAACGAATAGTTTTAAATAAATTATTATATTCTCCTTTTGAGCTATATATTGCAGCTCTTTGAGAAATAGCGGCAATAATACCAGCTGTCATTAAACAGATAAAAAGATTATATACAGGCATTACTAAACCATAAAGAGCAACGCCTTCAGGTCCAGCTAAATTATTTAAATACATAGAGAAAATAAAGCCAAGTATTCCAGTTGTTATATTAGCTGCTGTAAGAAAAAATGAATTTTTAAAAAATATATCTTTCTCCAAATTTAATTAGCCTCCTTAAGTAAAGTTTATAAGTCTTCTTCAAAATGAAATTTTAAGTATAAAAATTGTAGTGAATTACATTAATACTTATTCAGTAAAATAGGAGAATATGATATTAAGTAGTTATTATTTAATTATTAAGTAATATTTTATTAGAGAGAAAATATAAATAAAAATATAAAGGGGGGAGGCGTAATGAGAAGATTTTTTAAATTTCTAGTATTTTCAATAATAATTGTGACTCTATCATTTGGAATTTATAAATTTAGTAATAGATATGATTTGAATATTATTTATAAAAATGTAGATTGGTCTATAAATACAAAGGGTTTAGAGGGAGCTGTATCTTTTGATTTTGATAAAGAAAATAATTTATACATAGCTTTTAAAAATAATATTAAGGTTATTAATAAGGAGAATAAGGAAGAGATTTTAGTTTATGATAAAACTTTAAATATATATGATATAGCTTGCTATAATAATGATATCATAATTGCTACTGATAATAGAGTATTGTTATATGACATAAATACAGAACAATATAGAGAGTTGATTAATGATTTACCTAATAATGGTTTAAATTATAAAACAAATATTATTTTAGATGAAGAGTATTTATATATAAGTATAGGCTCTAATACTAATTCAGGGGTTGTTGATGAAAATAATAAAAATGAAGACAAGGCATCTTTTGAGTGGGAGGTAACTGGCATAGGATATAATAACAATTATGCATTTATGCCATTTGGAGAAAGGAGTATTGAAGGACAGAAAGTTAAAGAGAGTGTCTTGAGTAATGCGAGTATTTTAAGATATGATTTGAATAGTAATGAATTTATAACATATGCTACAGGAATTAGAAATGTTGAAGGATTAGCAGTAAATAGTATAGGAAAACTAACAGCTATAGTTGGTGGTATGGAGGATAGTGGAGTAAGGGCTGTTAAAGATGATGTAGATTATATATATGATATAAAAGAAAGAGCTTGGTATGGATGGCCAGATTTTAGTGGAGGAGACCCAATTACATCCCCAAGATTTTCAGATGGAACTAATAAGTTATCATTTGTTATAGCTAATCATCCAACAGAAGTTACCTTAGGACCTAGATATCAGCATGATAAAGTATCTGCTTTGAATGGATTAACTATTGATTATGAAGGAAAATGCTTTCCAAAGGATACGGTAATATTTGCAGATAATGTGGAAAATTATATATATGTTTTAACTGAAAATGACACTTCAAAAGCAATATTAGCATTAGATAAAGAAAGTCATATAGAAAAAATAAAATACAATGCTGCAAATATATATATATTAGATAGCAAAGGTGGTTGTTTATATAAAATATGTGGACAAGTAAATACAAGAATATTTAATTTACCAAATGTAATCTGGATATTTATTATAATTTTTATAATGTCAATAATAATAGCCTTAATGTATAAAAGTAAAATTATAAAAAAATAAATAGTTGTATTAAAAAATATTTTGAAACTTATTTTCAAAATATTTTTTTGCATTAATATAGATAAATGATGTAATATACATGAGTAAGAATAAATACTACTAAATCTGAATACATAATAAAAAATATGGTTTAACTTAAAATAAGTTACATAATTATATAAATATAATAGTAAAATTTATAAAGAATTAAATTTTTTATCTTAGGGGAGTGGTATTTATGGGAAAAACAATTATATTAAACTTAAGTGGAATAAAATTAACAGGGGATGTATTAGACGTTGGAGAAAGCTATGGTGTAATTTATAATATTTCAAAAGATGCTATAGATGAAGTTTCAGTAGATTTGCTGGAAGGTACAATTGATGAAAAAAATACTTATGGAGAATATGATACTTGTACAGTGTTTTTCTATTTAAGTAGCATATGGAGAGAGTCTAATAAAGTTAATTTAATTAGAGAAGCTAGTAAATTGGTTAAGGTTGGAGGAGAAATATATATATGGGATATAAATAAAGAAATTGGTGAAGTATCAAATAATAAGGTTATGGCAGTATTGCCATCAGGAAAGACAAAGGAGTTTGAGTTTAAAAATTTAAACCCACTTTCTAAATCTAATATAGAGGATACCAAAAGAATGTTGAGTGATATCTATGATATAAAAGAGGAAAAAGTTTGGGAGGACATTTTTTTTATAAAAGGTGAAAAAAAGTAATTAAACGAAAGGAAGAAAAAAATGAAAGTACTATTAACAGCTATAAACTCAAAGTTTATTCATAGCAATTTAGCAGTTAGATATTTAAAGGCATTTACGGAGGATATGAATTATGAATGTCAAATAAGAGAATTCTCAATAAACGATAGAGATGAAAAAATATTAGAAGAGATAATTAAAGAAAAGGCAGATGTAGTAGCTTTTTCAACGTATATTTGGAATATAGAAATAGTAAAAAGGTTATCAAATTTAATAAAATTAGTAGATGAGAATATAAAAATTGTTTATGGTGGACCGGAAGTTTCTTATGATAGTCTAAATATATTAAAAGAACTCTCAGGTGATTATGTAATTCAGGGAGAAGGAGAAAAAACTTATAAGGAGTTTGTTGAATATTTACTTGGAGATAGAAGTGTAAGAGGTATTAGAGGTTTGTATTTTAAAGAGAATAACCAAGTTTTTAGTAATGGAAATAGACCACTTATGAATATGGATGAAATAGTATTTCCATATAAGGAAGATGAAAACTTAGATAATAAAATAGTTTACTATGAAGCTTCTAGGGGATGCCCTTTTAATTGTAAATATTGCCTTTCTTCCACTACACATGGAGTGAGATTCTTAAATATAGAAAGGGTAAAAAAAGAATTACAATATTTTATAGATAAAAAAGTTAAATTAGTTAAATTTGTGGATAGAACATTTAACTGTAATTTTAAGTTTTCAATGGCTATATGGGAATTTTTAATAAATGCAGATACTAATACTCAGTTCCATTTTGAGATTTCTGCAGATATACTAAAACCACAGGAATTAGAGTTGTTAAGAAAAGCACCAAAAGATAGATTCCAATTTGAGGTTGGTGTACAAACAACTAATGATGAAGTATTAAATAAGATAAATAGATTTGTTAATTTTAGCGATATAAAAGAAAAGGTAATTGAGTTGCTTGAGATTAAAAATATTAAGCAACATTTAGATTTAATAGCAGGCTTACCAGGAGAAGATATAGTATCTTTTAAAAAGTCATTTAATGATGTTTATAGTATAGGACCAGAAGAAATCCAGTTAGGGTTCTTAAAATTACTTAGAGGATCTTCTATGAGAGAAGAGGCTGAAGAGTATGGAATGAAGTATTCACCATATCCTCCATATGAAATATTACAAACTAAGGATATATCATATGATGAATTACTAATACTGAAAAAAGTAGAGAGTATGGTTGACAAATATTATAACTCTCAAAAATTTAATAACATAATAAAATATTTAATAGATAGCTTTGAGACTCCATACGATTTTTATTTAGAGTTAGGAAGGTACTTCCATAAGAAAGGATACTTTGATAGAAATATAGGAAATAGTGAGTATTATAAGGTATTTTTAGATTTTAATATGGAAATAACAAAATTAGATAACGAAATACTACGAGACATAATAAAATATGATTATTTAACTTTTAATAAAAGAAGGGGAATGCCAGAGTTTTTAGGGAAGGGATTAGAAAAAAGAATTGAAAATGAAATTAAGGATCTTCTTAGAGAAGAATATTCATTTAGGGATTATTACATTGAGAGCTTTAATATAAATATAAATGACTTTGTAAAGAACAACTGTATAAATAAGGAAACGGCATACTTCTTATGCTCTTATGAAGGTGAAATGATAGATATAACTAAAAAAATAAAACAGAATTAATATTATGAAAACAATATAGAAAAAAGAATATATACATCTCAATAAATGGATAATATTGTAATATTAAAATGTTGTTTAGGAAATGTTAACAAAAAAAAGTTGAAAAATTGTAAAAACAGTGTATAATTAAAAGGGAGATAAAAAGTAATTAATACTATATAAAGTATTAATGTTTATATTATCCAACTTGTATATAGTAAAGGTGGTGAGACTTTGGCATTAGAAGCAATTAATGAGATAAAGGAAGCTGAAAAAAAAGCTGACGCAATAATTTCAGATGCTAAACAAAATGCAAAAGAAATTGTTAACAATGCAACTAAAGAAGCTGACATCAAATATGATGAAATAGTAAGTGATGCAAAAACAAAAGCTAATAACTTATTAAGTGCTGCTTTAGAAGAAGGAAATAGCAATGCAGAGCCTATCTTAGAGATGGGGGAGAAAGAAATAGAGGCTATACGTAATATGTCTCAAGATTTAAAAGATAATGCTATTAATATAGTTGTTGAGAGGATAGTGAAGATTCATGGCAATAGTTAAGATGAACAAATTCACTTTGCTTACTTTTGAATCTAAAAAGGAAGAACTTCTTCGTAGATTACAAGGATTTTCAAATGTAGAATTTATAAATTTACAAGATGAAAATCTATTAGAAGCTAATGAAGAGTTAAAATCTCTTAATAAAGATGAAGTAGATTCAAATATTGCAAAGTACGAAGAAGATTTATCAAAGGCTAAAACTACTCTAGACTTTTTAACTAACTATATGCCTAAAAAGTCAGGATTAAAAGCATTAGAGGATGACAAGGAAACCTTAACTATTGATGAATTAGAAAATGCGGTTAAGGATATTAACTGGAATGAAATTTATTCTAAAGTTAAGGAAAAGGAAGATGAGCTTCACAGCATAGAAAGCAAGATTACTAAGCTAGAAGGTGAAATTGAAGTTTTAACTCCATGGCAAGCCTTAGATATTTCTTTTGAAGCTCTAAACGAGCTAAATACAGTATCAACTTTTGTTGGAAGTATTTCAAAACAATATGAAACGCAACTTAATGAAAGTTTAGATGCTGAGTATGTTGAGATTATCTCAAGAGGTAATAATGATATAAATATAGTAGTCGTGGCTTTAAAAGAAAGACATGATGAAGTGTTAAACATTTTAAGAGGATTTGGGTTTAGTTCATTTAAATCAGAGTTTGATGAAATACCACAAGTGGTTATCACAAATCATGCTCATGAAATAGAAGAATTAAAATCAAAAATATTCTTCGTAAAAGAAGAAGTAGCATCTTTTGAAGAAGACTACAAAAAAATGAAGTTAGTGTATGATTATCTTACAAACGCAGTTTTAAGATATAAGGCTTCAAATAACTTTTTAAGAACTACTAACACTGTTGCTATCCAAGGATGGTGTGAAGTAGAGAAGAATGAAGAATTACAAAGTATATGTAAAGAAGTTTTAAATGATGATTATTATATATCATTTGAAGATGTAAAAGAGGATGAAGTTGAAGCAGTTCCAGTTAAATTAAGAAATGGATTACTTAATAGAACTTTTGAATCTGTTACAGAAATGTATAGTTTACCAAAATATAATGAAGTTGATCCAACTCCATTATTAGTACCATTTTATTTAATATTCTTTGGTATGATGGTTGCTGACGTTGGATACGGATTAGTAATGTTAATTACTGCATTCTGCGCAATGAAATTCTTAAAATTAGATAAGAAAAATGAAGATTTTGCTAGATTCTTCTTATTCTTAAGTATACCAACAATCGTTATAGGATTAATTTATGGATCATTCTTTGGTGATGCAGTAAAAATACCAGGACTTATAAATCCAACTGAAGATGTTAATACTCTTTTAGTTGCTTCTATAGTATTTGGTGTTATTCAGATATTATTTGGTTTATGCATAAAAGCATATACACTTATTAAGGCAGGAAAACCAAAAGATGCCTTTTATGATGTTGGTTCATGGTTAATAACATTAATATCAATTGGTGTATTAGCTGGTTGTATAATGTTAGGATGGCCATCAATAGTTAAATATATTGCAATAGCAGCAATGATATTTGGTATGCTTGTAATAGTATTAACTGGTGGTAGAGAAGAAAAGACAAAGGGTGCTCAAATAGGTCAAGGGCTATATGCTTTATATGGAATAACAAGTTATATTGGTGATTTAGTTTCATATACAAGACTTATGGCATTAGGACTATCAGGTGGATGTATAGCAGGAGCGTTAAACTTATTAATGAAGTCATTAACTGGTCCAGCAATAGTATTATTACCATTCGTATTTGTGGCAGCTCATGTGTTTAACTTACTATTAGGGTTATTAGGAGCATATGTTCATACAGCAAGATTACAATATGTAGAATACTTCTCAAAATTCTACGAAGGTGGAGGAAAGGCATTTACTCCATTTAAAGCATCAGAAAAATATATGAATTTAAAGGAAAATTAGGAGGATTTAAAAAATGAATACATGGATACAATTTTTTATAGAAAATAATGGTGGATTAATATTTGCAGCTTTAGGTGTTGCATTAGCAGTTGGTTTATCAGGTATAGGTTCAGCTAAAGGTGTTGGACTAGTTGGGGAAGCAGCTTCAGGATTAGTTACAGAAGAACCAGAAAAGTTCGGTAAAGCATTAGTATTAGAATTATTACCAGGTACACAAGGTTTATACGGTTTCGTTGTTGGTTTCGTTGCTTACACTAAGATGTCTTCAGGAATGTCTTTAGAACAAGGTTTATACTTAATTGGTGCTTGTTTACCAATCGCTTTAGCAGGTTTATTCTCAGGTATAGCTCAAGGTAGAGTTGCTGCATCAGGTATTCAAATATTAGCTAAGAGACCAGAACACAATACTAAGGGAATCATCTTAGCAGCGATGGTTGAAACTTATGCATTATTAGGATTCGTTATATCATTCATGCTAGTAAGTATGGCAATGTAATTAATACATGCAATAATATTAGCAATATAAAGATTGGAGATATAAGTTATGTCAAATGTAAAAAATATAACTTCTAAAATCCTTAAGGATGCAGAAGCTGGAAAGGAAAATATCTTAGCTACTGCTGCTGAAGAAAAAGACAAAATTATTTCTAAAAAAGTAAGCAGTGCCAATGAAATTGCTAAAGAAATTTTAGATAAAGCTGAAGTTGAAGCAAAATCTAAAAAAGAAAGAGTAATATCTAGTGCTAAATTAAAGGTTAGAAATAACAAATTAGCAGCTAAGCAAGAAATTATTAATGAAGTTTTTGAAAAAAGCATAGATAAATTAACACAATTATCTAAAGAAGACTTCTTAAGATTTGTAGAAAATACAATTTTATCAATGAACTTAAGTGGTAAGCAAACATTAATTTTAAATGAAACAGGATTAAAGTTTGTAGATACAACTTTTATTGAAAAATTAAATAAAAAAGTAGATGCACAAATAAGTTTAAGTGAAACTCCAGGTAAATTTAGAGGTGGTTTCATATTAGAAAATAATGGCATAGAAATAAATAGCACTTATGAAGCTTTAGTAAGCTCATTAAGAGATGAGTTAGAGTTTGAAGTAGCAAAGGTGTTATTTAATTAAGGAGGGGTAGTATGGATGTAATGCAATTTACTCAAGCTCTTTCAAGAATTTGGGTATTGGAAACAAGACTCCTTGATAAGGCCAAAGTAGAAAGAATGTTAGAAGCTAATTCTGCTGATGAGGTTTTAAAAATACTTGGGGAAACTGAGTATGCAAATATAATGGGCAATGTAAAAAGAGCTGCTGATTATGAAGAAATTCTAAGCACGGAACTTAAAAGAGTTTATAAATTAGTTTATGAATTATGCCCAGTAAAAGAAATCGTAGATTTAATGAGCATTAAATATAAATACCATAATATTAAGGTTTTATTAAAAGGAAAATTCTTAAATAAAGATTTTTCAAATATGCTAATAGATTTAGGAAAAGAAGATTTAAGTGATTTAAAGAGAAAAATTGATACAGACAATTTCAGAGACTTAAAGGGAAATGTTGAAAAAGCAGTTCTAGAAGTTATGGCTGATTTTGAAGTAAATAAAGATCCTCAAAATATTGATATTATAGTAGATAGATATATGTTTAAAGAATTAGTAGAAATAAAGAAAGCTTTAAACTATAAATTTACAGATAAACTTGTAAATGCAATTATTGATTCTACAAATATTAGAACCTTATTAAGAATTAAAAAGCAAGGTAAGGGAAGAGAATTTGCTTCAGAAGTATTAGTTAATGGTGGATCTATAAGCAAAGATACATTAGTATCTATATTAAATGAAACGCCAGAAAATATTATTTCAAAATTAAGCACAAGTGTATATTCTGATTTAATAAAAGACGGTGTTGAAGGATATATAGCTACAAATTCAGCAAATCTTTTAGAAAAGTTAAGTGATAATTATATTATGGATCTTATGAAAACTGGTAAGCTAGTAACATTTGGGCCAGAAAGAATTTTATCATACATTTATGCTAAGGAAACAGAAATTAAAATAATAAGAATTATTATGGTAGGAAAGCTTAATAATATTGCTGAGGAAGTAATCAGAGAAAGGCTGCGTGATATTTATGTATAAGAAAATCGGTGTAGTTGGTGATAAAGACTCAGTTTTAGCATTCAAAGCTATTGGAATAGATGTATTTCCAGTTGTAGAAGCTGATGAGGCTAGAATCGCTGTTGATAGAATGGCTATGAATGGATATGCAGTTATCTTCATAACAGAGCAAGTTGCAGTAACTATTGAAGAAACAATTGAACGTTACAATAAGCAAATGCTTCCTGCTATAATCTTAATTCCAAGTAATCAAGGAACTCTAAACATAGGTTCAAAGAGAATCAGCGATAGCGTAGAAAAAGCTGTTGGTGTAAATATTTTATAGGAAGGCAGGTTAGAAATTTGAAGACCGGAAGAATAATCAAGGTTGCAGGTCCTTTAGTTGTTGCTGAAGGAATGGACGAAGCAAATATTTATGATATGGTTAAGGTTGGAGAAAAAGGTCTTATCGGAGAAATCATTGAAATGAGAGGCGATAAGGCATCTATCCAAGTTTACGAAGAAACTACAGGAATAGGGCCAGGGGACCCAGTTGTTACAACTGGAGAACCATTAAGTATAGAACTTGGGCCAGGGCTTATAGAGTCAATGTTTGATGGAATACAAAGACCTCTAGATGCATTTGAAAAAGTAGCTCAATCACCATTCTTAACAAAAGGTGTTTCAGTTACTTCATTAAATAGAGAAAGAGTTTGGACTTTTAACCCTACAGTTGCAGTTGGAGATAAAGTTGAAGCTGGAGATGTAATAGGAACAGTTCAAGAAACTGCTGTTGTGTTACATAAAATAATGGTTCCTTATGGAATAGAAGGGACTGTTAAAGAAATAAAGAGCGGAGATTTCACAGTTGTTGATACAGTTTGTGTTGTTGAAACAGCTAAAGGAGATAGAGAAGTTCAATTAATGCAAAAATGGCCTGCAAGAAAAGGTAGACCATATGCACAAAAATTAAAGCCAGAAGCTCCAATGACTACAGGTCAAAGAGTTATCGATACATTCTTCCCAGTAGCTAAGGGGGGGGCTGCAGCCGTACCAGGTCCTTTCGGAGCAGGTAAGACAGTTGTTCAACACCAAATTGCAAAATGGGGAGATGCTGAAATAGTTGTTTACGTTGGATGCGGTGAGCGTGGTAACGAAATGACAGACGTTCTTAACGAGTTCCCAGAATTAAAAGACCCTAAAACTGGTGAATCTCTAATGAAGAGAACAGTTCTTATAGCTAATACTTCAAATATGCCAGTTGCTGCCAGAGAAGCTTGTATATACACAGGTATAACAATAGCTGAATACTTTAGAGATATGGGATACTCAGTATCAATTATGGCTGACTCTACTTCAAGATGGGCTGAGGCATTAAGAGAAATGTCAGGTAGACTTGAAGAAATGCCAGGGGATGAAGGTTATCCAGCATACTTAGGTTCAAGACTTTCTGACTACTATGAAAGAGCTGGTAAAGTTGTTTGTTTAGGTAAAGATGGAAGACAAGGTGCAGTTACTGCAATCGGTGCAGTTTCGCCTCCAGGAGGAGACTTATCTGAGCCAGTTACACAATCAACATTAAGAATAGTTAAAGTTTTCTGGGGATTAGATGCTCAACTTGCATATAAGAGACACTTCCCAGCTATAAACTGGATTAATTCATATTCATTATATGCTGATACTGTAGATGGATACTTAAATAAAACAGTTGCTGAAGATTGGTCTGCATTAAGACAAGAAGCAATGGCTTTACTTCAAGAAGAATCAGGTTTACAAGAAATCGTAAGCTTAGTAGGTATAGATGCATTATCTGAAAAAGATAGATTAAAATTAGAAGTTGCTAAGTCTGTAAGAGAAGACTATTTACAACAAAATGGTTTCCACGAAATAGACACTTATACTTCATTAGATAAACAATACAAAATGTTAAAGCTTGTATTATTATTCAGAAAAGAAGCTGAAAGAGCTTTAGATGCAGGTGTTTACTTAGATAAAATCTTAGAATTAGAAGTAAGAGATAAGATTGCAAGAAGTAAATATATCCATGAAGATAACATATCTAGAATGGATGAAATTGCTGCTGAATTAAGAGCTAACATTGATACTTTAATCAACGAAGGAGGGGTTCTTTAATGCTTAAGGAGTATAGAACAATTACAGAAGTTGTTGGTCCTTTAATGGTTGTTGAAGGAGTTAGCGGTGTTAAGTATGACGAACTAGTTGAAGTTGAATTACAAACTGGTGAATTAAGAAGAGGTAAGGTTCTAGAAGTTAATGGAACTAAAGCAATGGTTCAATTATTCGAAGGATCATCAGGAATTAACCTAAAAGGAACTAAGGCTAAATTCTTAGGAAAGCCACTTCAATTAGGTGTATCAGAAGATATGCTAGGAAGAGTATTTGATGGAATGGGTCATCCAATTGATAACGGTCCAAAAATAATACCAGAAAAGCAATTAGATATAAATGGGGAAGCAATTAACCCAGTATCAAGAAATTACCCATCAGAATTTATACAAACAGGTATATCTGCAATTGATGGATTAAATACACTTGTTAGAGGACAAAAGTTACCAGTGTTCTCTGCATCAGGTCTTCCACATGCTCAATTAGCTGCACAAATAGCAAGACAAGCGACTGTTTTAAATTCAGATGCTAACTTTGCCGTTGTTTTTGCTGCTATAGGTATAACATTCGAAGAATCTCAATTCTTCGTTGATGAATTCAAGAAGACAGGTGCTATAGATAATGCTGTATTATTTATGAACTTAGCTTCTGACCCAGCTATCGAAAGAATAGCTACACCAAGAATGGCATTAACAGCTGCTGAATTCTTAGCATACGAAAAAGATATGCACGTTCTTGTTATCATGACAGATATAACTAACTATGCTGAAGCTTTAAGAGAAGTTTCTGCAGCTAGAAAAGAAGTTCCAGGTAGAAGAGGTTACCCAGGTTACTTATATACTGACCTTTCTACATTATATGAAAGAGCAGGTAGAATTAATGGAAGAGGTGGTTCAATTACACAAATTCCAATATTAACAATGCCTGAAGAAGATAAAACTCACCCAATTCCAGACTTAACTGGATATATTACAGAAGGACAAATTATCCTTTCAAGAGAGTTATATAAGAAAGGTATTATGCCACCAATTGACGTATTACCATCACTTTCAAGACTTAAAGATAAAGGTATAGGTAAAGGTAAGACTAGAGAAGACCATGCTGATACAATGAACCAATTATTCTCAGCTTATGCACAAGGTAAGCAAGCTAAAGAATTATCAGCAATCTTAGGAGAATCTGCTTTATCTGAAACAGATAAGAAGTTTGCTAAGTTTGCAGAAGCATTTGAAGAACAATATGTTTCTCAAGGTTTCGAAGCAAATAGATCAATCGAAGAAACTTTAAATATAGGTTGGAAATTACTTACGATTCTTCCTAAGACAGAACTTAAGAGAATCAGAGATGAATATCTTGAAAAGTATATGCCAAAGGGAGATGAAGAGTAGAATATGGCAAAATTAAATGTCAATCCTACTAGAATGGAGCTATCTAAGCTGAAGAAAAGATTAGTTACTGCAGCAAGAGGGCATAAGCTTCTTAAAAACAAACAAGATGAGTTAATGAGACAATTTATTAATCTTGTTAAATATAACAATGAATTAAGAAAATCAGTAGAAGCTGAACTTGAAGGTTCATTTAAAGATTTCGTTATGGCTAGTGCTGTAATGAGTTCTGAATTTTTAGAAGAAGCAGTTGCTTATCCAAAAGATAGTGTATCTGTTGAAGTAGGAACAAAAAACATAATGAGTGTTAATGTTCCGCAAATGAAATTCCACAGACAATTACAAGATAGTGAAGGAAGCATTTATCCATATGGTTTTGCCAATACATCTTCTGAATTAGATGATGCTATAGGAAAGCTAGAATCTATACTTCCTAAGCTTCTTGAATTAGCTGAAGTTGAAAAATCAACACAGTTAATGGCTGATGAAATTGAAAAGACAAGAAGAAGAGTTAATGCGCTTGAATATATGACTATTCCTCAATTAGAAGAAACAATTAAGTTCATTAGAATGAAGCTTGATGAAAATGAAAGAGGAGCTTTAACTAGATTAATGAAGGTTAAGGATATAATTAACGCAAGAGCAGAATAAATCTTTACATTATCACAATAGGGAGTTGCTTTATGCAGCTCCCTTAAACTTTTTCTTTAATTATATATTTGATAATGAAGTAAATTAATAGTATAATGCTAATAGAATACATAATATTGCATATTATGATAATTTTTAAGGAGAATCTTAATGAAATATTTACTAGCGACAATAATAGCTTTTTCTACAGTATTTATTTTAACACCAATACTTATGAAATTAGCTTTTAAATATAATTTTACTGATAAACCCACTAAGAGAAAAAAACATAAAGGTGAAACACCACTTTGTGGTGGAATTGCTATGTTTATTGGATTCTTTATAGCATATTTTATTGCTTTTTATAATTATAATTTTGATGAAAAATATGGAATATTTATAGGGTCACTATTAATATTAATTATAGGAATAGTAGATGATTATTATAAGAGTATAGGAAAAGAATTTGGTATTGCTCCAAGGTTGATAGTTCAACTTTTAGCTGCAGTAATTGTATTTAAGTCTGGAATTTCTTTTGAGGGATTTACCAATCCTTTTACAGATGAATACATAACATTAGCACCTATAGTCCAATTTGTACTTACTATAACATGGATTTTTGGTGTTACTACTGTAATAAATTGGTCAGATGGAATGGATGGATTAGCTGGAGGTTTATCATTTATTTCAGCAATGACTTTTGCAGCAACAGCTATAATATTAGGTCAACCTCCATCACTATTATTTTCACTTATAACGGCAGGAGTTGTATTAGCATTTTTATATTACAATAAATATCCAGCAAAGGTATTTATGGGGGATTCAGGAGCTAATTTTTTAGGATTTATTTTAAGTATAATTGCCTTAGATGGTGCCTTTAAGGGCGCAACAATATTAAGCTTAATGATACCGATTTTAGCTTTAGCTGTTCCGATATTTGATAATATATTTGTTATATTTAAGAGGTTTTCAGAAGGAAAACCTATATATCAAGCAGATAGAAGTCAGATACACTATAGGCTTCAAGAAAAAGGATTGAATACTACTCAAGTAGTAACGTTTATAAGTGTAATTAGTCTGACTTGTAGTATTATTTCTATATTATTACTACTAATAAAATTTTAATTTAGAAAAAAGTATTTACAAATACTGAAAAATTTTGTATAATTTAATAAAATCTTATCAAGAGTGGTGGAGGGACTGGCCCGTTGAAACCCAGCAACCTGTTATAGATGATAAATGACAAGTGGCAAGTTAATATTAATAACTTGTAATTTGTTGCTTGAAACTTGTTATTATCCGAACGTGGTGCTAATTCCAACAGCTTTAGGCTGATAGATAAGGGTATTTTTATAGGCATAGTATTTTTAAACCTGAAGGAAATATCCTTTAGGTTTTTTTATTTTTATAAAAAGAATAAGCAATAAAAATAAGAATAAAAATTTATTAAAGAATTTTAGTTAGTGTAATATATCATAAGCTAAAAGTTGCTAAATAATTTAAAGGGGGCATTTTTGTGAAGATTAATGAATTATTTAATAATAAGGAGTTAGTATTTTCCTTTGAGATATTTCCGCCAAAGGTTACATCATCAATTAGTACTATTTATAATACTTTAGAAGAATTAAAGGATTTAAAACCAGATTTTATTAGTGTAACTTATGGAGCAGGGGGAAGTTTGACTAATAATAGGACAACTGAATTATCATCACTTGTAAAAGAAAAATATGGGGTAGAATCAGTAGCACATTTGACATGTATATCATCTACTAAGGAAGAAATAGATATTATATTAGATGATTTAAAAAGAAAGGGCGTAGAAAATATATTAGCCTTAAGAGGAGATATTCCTGTTGGGCAAGATCCTAAAGGAGAATTTAAATATGCATATGAGCTAATATCCCATATAAAAAAGAGAGGAGATTTTAATGTTTTGGGAGCATGCTACCCCGAAGGGCATGTGAAAGGCAGAGATTTTAAAGAAGATATGCTGCATTTAAAATTAAAGGAGGAAATGGGGGCAACTCAATTTATTTCTCAATTATTTTTTGATAATAATTACTTTTACAATATGTTAGAGGAAAAAGAAAAATTAGGAATTAAATCACCGATTCAAGCAGGAATTATGCCAGTAGTAAATAAAAATCAAATAGAAAGAATATCCTCTTTATGCGGTGCTTATGTTCCAGAAAAGTTTATTAAAATAATGAATAAATATGAATATGATAAGGATGCTTTAAGAGAAGCTGGGATTGCATATGCTGTTGAACAAATAGTAGATTTAGTTTCTACAGGTGTAGATGGAATTCATCTATATACAATGAATAATCCCTATGTAGCAAGAAGAATACATGAAAATATAAACACAATTATAAATTCAATTAATAATAAAAAAGTTGTTTAATATAGGAGGGTAACAATGAATAAGGTAGAAAGTTTTGAATTAGATCACAGAAAGGTTAAAGCACCGTATATAAGAAAATGCTGTTTATTAAATGGCCCACAAGGAGATTTTGTAACAAAGTTTGATATCAGATTTTTACAACCTAATAAAGAAGCTTTTGGAACTGCTGCTATGCATGGGTTAGAACATTTATTAGCATATGAACTTAGAAATAATTTAGAGGGAATAATAGATTTTTCACCAATGGGATGCAGAACAGGATTTTATTTAAGTATTTTTGGTGATAGAGAAGCTTGTGATATAAAAGTAGCAGTGGAAAATGCATTAAATGAAGTTTTAAAGGCAACAGAAGTACCAGCAGCTAATGATATACAATGTGGAAATTATAGAGATTTATCATTATTTGGTGCTAAAGAATATGCTAAAGAAGCGTTAGAAAAGGGATTTTCTTTAAATATTTATGGTGAATAGTTAAATAATTATTTGTAATATAAAATCTAATATAATTTTAATAAGCAAGGTTAGGTGCTTTTTAGCATATAAT
This sequence comes from uncultured Clostridium sp., assembly GCF_934754925.1. Taxonomy (GTDB): domain Bacteria; phylum Bacillota; class Clostridia; order Clostridiales; family Clostridiaceae; genus Clostridium. The sequence goes on from NZ_CAKVJA010000011.1 coordinate 26,059, forward strand.
CTTGTTTTTTTAATGATTTTAAATAAATTTTAGTAATATTTAAATGGAAAATATTAAAATATAAAATAGAGTATTATATTAGGTGAATAATATGGCAAAATGTCTAAAATTGTACTATAATATATGTAAATGTATATTTTAGGGGGACAGCTATGAATATATTATTAGTTGAGGATGAAAAAATTCAACGTGAAGCATTAGCGTCAATAATTAAATCAAATTTTGTTGATGTTAGAATATATGAAGCAGCTTCTGAAAAGGAAGCTATTAAAATTGTTAATCAAAAAGACATACATTTATTTTTTATCGATATTCACTTGAAAGATTCATCAGGATTAGAACTTGCAAAAAAAATACGACAACATGAAAATCATTCTTTAACTGGAATAGTATTTGTAACAGGGGAATTTGTACACATTATAGAAGCATTTAAAAATGTTCATTGTTATGATTTTATAGTAAAACCGTATAAGGAAAAAGATATTATAAATATTGTTGATGTTTTTTTAAACTCAACGCCGTTAAGAAATATTAAAGAAGGAAAGTATTCTTTTATAGATATAGATTCTAATATATCTATAAAATTATATCATAATGATATTATCTATATAGAGTATATTGATAAAAGTTGTAATATTCATACTATCAATGGAGTATACAATGTTAAAAGAACATCTTTAGTAAAGCTTTTAAATAATTTAAGGAATGAAAATATACTTCAAACACATAGATCATTTGCTATTAATATAAAATATATAACTGAAATTGAAAAAAATTATGAAAAGGTATGGAGTATTAAATTAAGGGGATGTGATGATGTGGTTTTATTAAGCTACACATATAGACAAGCATTTTTAAGGGGGATTGAACAATGAATATAATGAGTATAGGAATTTCATTTATTGAAATTTTAGCTATATTATTGATTTATAATATACTAATAAATAATAATGTATTTAAGGGAATTTCAAGGATAGGCATACTTTCTATAATTACTTCATTTATATATTCATTATTTACCATAGTATATGATACTGATACATTAATTATTCTTATTGGAGTATTATTTTTAAATTCGATAGTAATAAGTAAATTTGAAGAAAAGGATACAATAGTAACATTTATTGAACTAGTAGTCAGTACTTTACTTGTATTAGGTTTTGAATTGATAATAAGCTTTATAGTATATGTGACAATGGGAGATGATAATTTAAGCCCAACAGTATATTTAATATTAGTAACATGTATAATGTCAATTTTAATTTATTTGTTGAATACAAATAAATTTATAAAAAATATAAAATTTTCAAATCTTTTTTCTAAGTATAAAAGCATAAATATAATAATATTAAATTTATTTGTATTTTTCTTATTTATAAAAGTGTTAATGGGTAATAAATTAATGAACACTAAGATTATTATACCAATTACAATATTAGGTTTAATACTGATAGGAGTAAATTGTTATTTTTATATCTATTTATACAGAACTCTTAATGAAAAGAAAAAAAGTGAAATAAAAACTTCTTTTAATCCATTAATAAATGATTTAATGGGTAAGCTTAAGGCAAATGAACATGAATATAAAAATCATTTAAATACTATTTGGAGTATAGCACAAGTTACCAATCAAGAAGATATAAAAGAAAAGTTGCAAGAGTATATAGCTAATGTAGTTGATGATACTGAAGAGTTTTCAATGCTTTTAAATGTAGAAAATACTATAATTAAAGCTGTACTTTATAATAAAGGACAGAGGGCAGAAAAATTAGGTGTTAAATATACATATAATATAAAAAGTAATTTTAAAGATATTTCACTTGATGATTCAGAACTTACAGTGATATTAAGTAATTTATTAAACAATGCTATAGAAGCTACGAGTATGATAAAGCAAAAAGAATTAGAAGTGTTTATTGATGAAGATAGTAAATTTTATTCTATAAATATTAAAAATAGGACAGAGGGAATAAAAATAGAAGATTTATCTAATATTTTCAAGATGGGATATAGTACTAAAGGTGAAGGTAGAGGTTATGGATTATATAATGTAAAAGATATAGTAGATAAATATAAGGGAAAAATTCAAATAGCATTAGATGATGATATTGTAGATATTAAAATATTGTTTTATAAGTAATATAAGTATAATTATATAAAAAAGCTATGTAAAAATAAGTTTTAAGTTTATTTTTACATAGCTTTTAAAAATATTATTTATCTTTTTTTAATGGCGGAGTTGGTTCACCCCATAGTAAAAGACAGTTAGGTGCTGCAATTGTAGCTATCCCGGCCATGCTTGTTACTGTACACATTAAAGTAGCTAATTTAAGCGCTAATTTTTTTTTCATTTTTATAAACCTCCTTTAAAAAATCTATTATTATATATAAAATTATTAGTAAACCACAGTTAACATAGTAATTTGATAAAAATAAACTTGAAAAAATAAACCAAATTAATAAAACATAAGTTACTATATCTCTAAATTTTAAATTTTTATATTGCTTCTTAATCTCATCTCTAAGAGGGTTAACAGGATCAAATTTTCTAATAATTACGATACTGATTAATATTATAATTAAATGAATAATAATATTAATCGAAGGAATTATATAAGCTAAATAATATATAAGAATAAAAGTAAGATTACTTCTAAAGATACAATTAACAAAATTCTTTGAGTGGCTTCCGCCTATAAAAGGTCTTATCAACATTAATAATGTTATCATTAAGATAAATGCCGGTAATTTGTTTAATAGAATTGCCAGTATTATCATAATTAATATCTTTGAAAGTTCTCCATAGAAAATTTCTAGACCATATCTAATTTTATCAATCTCGTAAATATCAGTTAAACCAATAGTTGTAACTATAAAGTCTAATTGTTTTTTTATAAATGGATTACTCAAAAAATATACCTCCTTAAGTATTACATAATTATTATAATATAAATTATACTTAAATTCCATTAAAGACATGAATTTCATATAAATAGTCATAAAAAGAATATAGAAATAGAAAAAAGGAAAAAAAAGATGTTTTTTTTCTTAATATGATAAATATATTACATTTTATTACTAAAAAAGGAAAGTATAACTTTAATAAAATGTCAAAATATGATAAAGTATAAATGAAAAAGGGGGCGATTTTAATAATAACATTTATTGAGTTCATAAGTATGTTAATGATATATAATATAATTTTTATCAAAGAAAATAGAAATATAAAAAGATATATTATTTATTCAGTATTAGGAAGCATAGTCGCAACAAGTGTATTTATAGTTTTTAGCGACTATGGAATAGTTGCATTTAGTTTACTTTTTTTAATAGGAATTATTATAGTCAATAAGTTTTATAATAAAAATATTATTGTTAATATAGTTGAATTAATTATTTCAAGTATGATAATAGTTATTATTGAACTTATAGTTTCAGTTATGATGCTTTTAATATTTGGACATAATGATTTACCGTATTGGGTATATTTTATAATTCTTTTAGTATCTATGGGATGTATTATATATGGCATTTATAGAATTATGAAATTTAAACACTTTAAAGTAGATGAATTTATAGAAAGATATAATTCTATAGTATTAGTTTGTATTAATGTAATTATTATATTTTTATTTTTTAAATTATTATTTCAAAATAATGCGCTAGCTAAAACAGAGATGGTACAAACTGGAGTTTTATTTTTGGCTATGATAATTATAAATGTATATTATTTTGTAGGACTTTATAAAAAAGATAAAAAAAATAAAAAGTCGGAATTAAAACAAAGTATTAATCCATTGATACAAGAGTTAATTGATGAAATGAAAGCTAGTGAACATGAATATAAAAATCATTTAAATATATTATATTGTATGATACAAGTTTGTAAAGAGGACGAGCTAAGAGATAGAGCAAAGAGATATATAGGAAATGTTTTTGAAAATAAGAACTTATTAACTAATTTATCATTTATAGATAATACTATTTTAAAGGGTGTATTATTAAGTAAAATAAATCAAGCAGAGAAAAATGAGATAAAATGTACTTATAAAATAGATAATCAATTAGAAGATATACCATTAGATGATAGCGAGTTGACTGTAGTATTAAGTAATTTATTAAATAATGCAATTGAGGCTGCAAGTAAAAGTGAATCAAAATACATAGATATTCATATAACATATAAAAATGGAAATAATATAATAAAAGTTGTTAATAGTGTCAGTGACTTTAATGAAGATATGGTTCCTAATATATCTAAAGTCAGATTTTCAACTAAAGGAACTGGTAGGGGATATGGATTATATAATATAAAAAAAATCGTTAACAAATATAAGGGGAAAATTAATATATTTTTTAATGAGGGTAGCTTTAATATAAATATAGAGATATAGAAGTAGTATGAAAAATAAAAGTAGTATTTTTCATACTACTTTTTATTTTAGTTATCTATAAATTTAACTTTTTAACTTACTTTTTCTTAATTAAAATTATTACTTATATTATCTATTATCATTTAAATTTAGTAATTAAATTTTATTAATTATGTTCTAATATGAAAATAAGAAAATCATTACAAACAATAGGAATAAATTGACAATTAAGTAAGTAAAGTGTAGAATTAATATAATTTATAGGAAAAGTATTAAGTAAAGCAAGGAGGATTAGGAATGAAAGCAATTTTAACAGTAATAGGAAAAGATAAGGTAGGAATTATAGCAGGAGTAAGCAGTGAACTTCAAAAATTAAATATTAATATTTTAGATGTTAATCAAACCATAATGGGAGAATTTTTTACAATGATAATGATGTTAGACTTGAAATTAAGTAATGATAATTTTGAAAAAATTAAAAATATTTTAGAGTTAAAAGGAAAAGACTTAGGTGTTGAAGTTAAAATTCAAAGAGAAGAAATATTCAACTCTATGTACACTGTATAAAATATTAAGTTTTTCAAGGGAGGAAAATTATGAATGTAAATAATATATTAGAAACTATAAAAATGATAGAGGAGGAAAAATTAGATATTAGAACTATAACCATGGGAATTTCTCTTTTAGACTGCATAGATAGTAATGGAGATAAGGCAAGAGAAAAAATATATAATAAGATTAATACTTATGCTAAGGATTTGGTTAAGGTTGGAAATAAAATATCAAATGAATTTGGTATACCAATAGTAAATAAAAGAATTTCAGTTACACCTATGTCAATAATTGCAGGAGCAACAGATGAAACTAATTATTTAAAATTTGCACAAATATTAGATAAAGTTGCACATGAATTAGGAGTAGATTTTATAGGGGGATTTTCAGCCTTAGTACATAAGGGATACAGTAAGGGAGATAGAATTCTTATTAATTCAATACCAGAGGCTTTAGCTAAAACCAGTAAGGTTTGTTCTTCGGTAAATGTTGGATCTACTAGATGTGGAATTAATATGGACGCAGTAAAAGAAATAGGACAAGTTATTAAAAAAACGTCAGAATTAACAGCAGACAAAAAGGGATTTGGATGTGCAAAACTTGTTGTATTTGCTAATGCTGTTGAGGATAATCCATTTATGGCAGGAGCCTTTCATGGAATTGGAGAAGCAGATAGAGTTATAAATGTTGGAGTTAGTGGTCCAGGAGTAGTACAGAGAGCTATAGAAAAGATTAAAGGAGAAAGTTTTGATGTAGTTGCTGAAACTATTAAAAAGACTGCATTTAAAATTACTAGAATAGGACAATTAGTTGCACACGAAGCGGCTAAAAGATTAGATACACCTTTTGGAATTGTAGATTTATCATTAGCACCTACTCCTGCAGTTGGAGATTCTGTTGCACATATTTTAGAGGCTATGGGGCTTGAAGTTGTTGGAACTCATGGAACAACTGCCGCTTTAGCACTTTTGAATGATGCAGTTAAAAAGGGAGGAGTAATGGCTTGCAGTCATGTAGGTGGATTAAGTGGGGCTTTTATTCCAGTTTCGGAGGATGCAGGAATGATAGATGCTGTATTAAATGAATCATTAAATTTAGATAAGCTAGAAGCAATGACAGCTATTTGTTCAGTGGGACTAGATATGATAGCAGTGCCAGGAGATACAACAGCAGAAACTTTATCAGCAATTATAGCAGATGAAAGTGCTATTGGAGTTATTAATAATAAAACTACTGCAGTTAGAATTATTCCAGCCCCAGGATGTAAGGTAGGAGACTTAGTTGAATTTGGGGGATTATTAGGAACAGCACCTGTAATGGCTATAAATAAGTATTCTTCATTTGATTTTATTCAGCGTGGAGGAAGAATACCAGCACCAATTCACTCATTTAAAAATTAGTTAAAAATAACATTTATATAGGGACGCTTAATCATTATAAAAATAATAAATAATGGTTGACGAGTCTCTATTTTATTGGATAAAATTAAATGTTTATGACGTAAAAATTGAAATCTATATAATAAAGTATAGGAAATATAAAATAAAAATGTTCAATTAAGGTAATAATATAAATAATTATAACTGTACAAATTGGCAACAGTAGATTATTATTAAATGTTGCATAAAATAATACAAAAAAAGATTGGTCGTGAGGAAAAGTAATGAGTGAAAATTTGGCTTTAGAAAAAAAGATCCTTGAGCAAAAGCGTAAGGATATATTAAATGAAGTTAGGGAGAAAAGAAAATATCAAGAGGAAATATCTAAAAAATTAAGATTATTAACTAAGGAAGCTAAAGGAAGTTATGATCAAGAAAAAGAAAATACAGAAAAAATATATAATTTATTAAAAAAAGAGATAGAAAATTATGAGGAAGCATTAAAGAATCCATATTTCGGTAGAGTTGATTTTAGTGAAAAGTTTGGTTCTGAAGAAAAAATCTACATAGGCAAAAAGGGAATAACATCTACCATAGACGGTGAAGAAATCGTTGTTGATTGGAGGGCACCAGTAGCAGATCTTTATTATAGTGGAACTGGAGGAGAGGCATATTATAAGGCTCCCATGGGAGTAGTTGAAGGTGAATTAAATTTAAAAAGAAAATTTCTATTTAATGATGAAAATTTAGATAGAATTTTTGATGAAAGTACCAACGAAATAATTATTAACGGAGAAGAAGGATCAGAGCTTGTTGATGAGTTTTTAAAAATAAATCTAGAGGAGAGTAGAGGAAAAAAACTTAAAGAAGTAGTTGCAACTATACAGAAAGAACAAAATGATATTATAAGATGGCCTAAAAATCTTCCGATAATAGTTCAAGGGTCTGCAGGATCAGGAAAGACTACAATTGCATTACATAGACTAGCATATCTTTTATATAGATATAGAGAATCTATGGAAGGAAAAGATATATTAGTATTAGCACCAAATAAGTTATTTATAGATTACATTTCTGACATTTTACCTACTTTAGGATCAAATGATGTAAAACAAACAACATTTCAAGAACTCGTTATGAAAACCCTTAAATTAAAAGGAAAAATAAAAACTAAAGATGATAAACTTAAGGAGCTTATAGAAATAGGGGATCATAGAGAAAAACAATTTATTGTTAATGCTTCAAGAGTTAAAGGAAATTTAATATTTAAAACTATAATAGATAGATATATAGCCTTATTGGAAAGTAGTTCCTTAGAAATAGATGATATTTTAATTTCAGATTATGTTCTATTTTCCAAAAGAGAAATAATGAGACTATATCTAAAAGATTTACAAAGTTATCCTATAAATAAGAGAAAAGATGAAATAAAGAGATATCTATCATTAAAGCTAAAGGAAAGAATAGAAAGTCTTATTATTCAAGTTGATAGAGAATGGGATATAAAAATTAAAGAAGTAAAAAGAGAGCTAGATGATGGAGACTTAAGAAGACATAAATTAATAGAAATATATAATGAAAGAGATACTCTTAAGGAATATATTAAGCATGATGCAAAAAAAGTAATGAATGAATATTTCAAAAATTGGCGAGGAATCACTTGTAGTGATATTTATATCAACTTATTTAAAGATGATCAAGTTTTTGAAATTGCAACTGGAAATAGAATTCCTAGAGCATTAGCTGAATATATAAAATCAGAAGTAATATCAAATTATGATAAAGGAATAATAGATGAAGATGACTTACCAGTACTTTTCTATATATATATGCTATTAGAAGGAATTGATGAGAAATCAAAATACAAACATATAGTAGTAGATGAAGCTCAGGATTATAGTCCATTTCAAATTTATTTAATTAATAGTTTATCTAAGGGAAACTCTTTAACCTTAGTTGGAGATTTAGCACAAGGTATCTATCACTATAAGGGTATTAGGAGCTGGAATGATATTACAGACGGTGTGTTTGATGGTAAGGCTACATTTATAACATTAAGCCAGAGCTATCGTTCAACTGTTGAAATAATTGAATTTGCTAATTCAGCATTAAATGCTCAAGGGCTAGAGTTAAAAAGTGCAAGACCAGTATTGAGACATGGAGAAAAGCCAGAAGTAATTAAATCAGTTTCAAGGAGAGAATCTGTAAGAATCATTGAGAAAATTGTAAGAAAACTTAATTCTAAGGGAAAACATAGTATTGCAATAATAACAAAAACCTATAATGAAGGTAAGGTTTTAGAAAAAGAATTAAAAAGGTGTACTGATTTAGAATTTACTTTAATTAAGGGAAATGAAAAAGAAAGTCCCAATACAGATATAATAATAATACCTGCTTATTTAACAAAGGGATTAGAATTTGATGGAACTATAATATATAATCCAACAGAAAAAAATTATCCAGATAATATATTAAATCAAAGATTACTTTATGTAGCATTAACTAGAGCACTACATAGTGAGTATATAATTGCAGAAGAAGAGCTTTCTAAAAATATAAAATTTGAAATATCTTAGCTATAAAATTATTAATTGATAGAATTTATTAAATTAGAAAAATATAAAAATTAAAATCAAGTAAGCTAATAAGATGTGTAAATACTATTATTAACTTACTTGATTATTTATAAAATATATACAAAAAATTAATTTGAAAGATTATTCTTAGTTAAGGTAGAATAATTTTAGTGAATTTGAAAAAAATATAGGATTTAGGATGAAAAATAGGAGGATGGGAATGAGTTATATATTTTTAATAATAGGATTTTTTCTATTAATTAAGGGAGCAGATATTTTTGTTAGTGGTGCATCTAATATTTCAAAAAAATTAGGGATACCATCTGTTATAGTAGGCTTAACAATAGTATCATTAGGAACAAGTGCGCCAGAGCTTGCAGTAAGTGTTATTTCATCAATTGAAGGTAGCAATGAGATAGCTGTAGGAAATGTATTAGGTTCAAACCTTTTTAATACATTAATGGTACTAGGGGTTACTACTATAATAATGGCATTAACAATTAAGAAATCTGATATTAAAAGGGATTTTAGTATAAATATATTAGTAACAATATTACTTTTGATTTTAACGTTTACTACTTTGCTAGGAGGAGAGGATAATTACATATCAAGACTTGATGGAATTATACTATTAATAGGGTGTATTTCGTATATAATCTATTTAATATTATCCGTAAAAGTAGGTAAAACAACAAGCGAAAATATACATGAAGAGTTGGCTTTAGAATCAACTAATGAAGTAAATATTTTTAAAAGCATATTAAAGTTAATTATAGGAGTTGCAGGAATTATTATTGGAGGACAACTTGTTGTAGATTCAGCAACTTTTATTGCAACTTCATTAGGAATGAGTGAAAAACTTGTGGGACTTACAATAGTGGCTGTAGGAACATCATTACCGGAATTAGTAACATCTGTAGTTGCTGCTGTTAAGGGAGAAGAGGATATTGCACTTGGAAATATATTAGGATCAAATATATTTAATATTCTATTAATCATAGGATTATCATCAGCTATAAGTCCTATAGCTGTATCTCATAATTTAATATTTGATTTTGTATTTTTAATTGTGGTAACTTTAATAATTGGTATTATGATATTTATTAATAAAAGTGAAGAAAAACGCTTTGGTAAAAAAGAAGGAATTATCTTAGTAGTTTTTTATGTAATTTATATGATTTATATAATAATTAGAAATTAAAAAATCTCTACGTGAAAGAATTAAAAATTAATACTTTCACGTAGAGTTTTTTATATACTTAATTAAAATGTTAAAACACTATGAAGACTGTTAACATTTTCTATATGGTGGATCAAAATCATCGTATGGGAATAATAATTGATTAAATCCAACACATGGATCATTGATTACAGATGGTTGACATTGAGGAACTTCTATTGGTCCACTAGAAGCTACAGTCATGTTAGTAATTCTGTATAATTCGATAATTGTAAATAGCCCAATTACTACGTCAGCATGGTAAACCAAACTTGTTGCAGTAGCACAAGGAGTTGATGGAGTTGAAGGATATTGTCCTATCTTAGGAACCAATGGACTAGCTATAGCTTGAACATAAGCATAAGGCACATTGTTTGTATTTTGAGGAATATTACAGTTAGGACAAAGTGCACTATCTCCAATAGCTATAGAAGTATTTGGATCAACAACTCCACCTTCTAATGAAATTTGTTTTGTATAAACTGTATAAGCAGGTACTGTACTTGTAGTTGTACCATCTACAAGAAATTGAAATGCAGTATTACTTGAATTATAGAATGTTAAATCATATGAAAATGTATATTGAACAGTTACATCATAAAATCCAGGAAGTCCAAATTGTCCTGGAGATGCTACAGAAATATTACTAATTGCAGTAGAAAAATTAGAAATTTTAATACTAGTTATAGTATTATCAAAAGCGATAACAGTGCCAGGTGTAATAGGAGAAGTTGTTAATGGGCCAGTTTCTCCAGTTGCATTTGCAAGTGATGTAGTACCACCATATAAGCTTGAACTTATTTTTATAAAATCTGAAGTTTCAGGTGGTAATCCTCCATTAGGACATGGTGGAACTGGTGGTTGTGAACAATCAATAGGTCTTAAACAATCTTGTTGTTTGCAACGACCATATATTTTTTTTGCAATCAAGCACTCATCAGAAAGTGCTTCTGGTTGTAATACGTTAAAATTGTCTTGTGACATATATAATCCTCCTTATTAATAGGTTGAGCAACTAACTTAATAATATAATATGAGAGGGTATATAAAGTGTGAAAAAAATCCATATGCAAATATCGATGGTCTTACAGGTAATATTTGCAAAAATATTTTCATACTTTTAATATATAGTATATTTTGGATGATGTTGTTATGAAGGATTTTAAACTACTCAATTATAATGGAAAGTTGTACAAAATATTTATGGAGGGGAAAACTTTATACATAAACTTTAATGGAAAAACTAAAGTAATAAGTGAAAATGTTTTAAAATATTCTTTAGAATATTTCAATAAATCACTGTGGATAAGTATATATAATACAATACAATTAATAATTTTATTAGAAATAAGTATACAAGAGGATAAAGAAATAAAAATTAATAAACAATTGGTTATAGACACAAAAGGATATTCAGAAAAAATAGATTCATTGACAATGATAATTAAGAATACTAATCAGATAAATTTAGTATTTAGAGGATGGAATAATAATAAATCTTTTATATTCAATAGCAATATAAGTATATGTAATAAGTTTAATATAATTTCTGATAATACTTCAAATAGTAGAAAGAGACCTTTTTCCGTCTATTCAGAAGATGATAAAGCTATATTATTAATTTCAGAAAAGGGACAGTGTGAAGAGTACGTATTATATAATTTAATAGAGGATAGAGTAGAAGAAAGTTTTTCATTACCAAACACTTCTGATGTTTCTATGATCAAATATGATGAAAAACCTATTATTTTTTATAACAAAAGAATTGATAGTAAGCTATATATAAGGTATAGATATATTGATATAGAGAAGGAAGAAGAAAATATACATGAAGAAAAAATATTAAATAGTTTACCTCAAGATATAATAAATCCTCAAATATCTGTATATATGGGAATTATATATTTAGTATGGAAGAGTAATAGATGCATTAGAAGTGCAATGTCTAGAAATTTAAGTAATTGGAATATTAATTATAGCGAAGAATGTATAAATAATATAAATACAAGTATCATAAAGGTTTGTGAGGATAGGATTGAAAGAATGAATACTTATATGAAAGAAAATATAGTATATAACTTAATTGTTAATAGAGAAAATTGCAAAATTAGAGATCAATCATATAAACTTTTAGAGTTGATGTTTTATGAGAATAGTCTAAGCAAGAAATTAGATAATATGAATAATTTATTAAACATTCAACAGTATTATAATAGTAAGAATGAGGAATATTTAAGTAAAATAAGAGAATTAAATAGTATAATTATGGAAAAAGATAAAATAATATATAAGCTATTAAGTAGATAAAAATTTATATATTATTAGATAAATTATTCAAGATATAGTAACAATATCATGGAGGAGAATGATGGATTATTATGAAAGGGAAAATTTTTGGATAGAGCTAAAGAATAGCTTATTGAATTTTTATAATAAAGAAAACAAAATATATGTAGCTAGATATGAGGAACATAAATTAGTAGAAGAAAATATTATATTTGATAAGTGTCAAACATTAAATACTGTAATTCTAAGTTCAGATGGAGATATTTCACTTATATATATTAATTTAAAGGGAGAATTATTTTTAAGTAATTTCATTAATAACAAATTAGAAAATAGTGTAATTTTGACTAGAGCTGTATCTAAAAATAATTATATGCAAATTGCTTCTGTAAATAATTCTTTAAACATTTTTTATATTAATGAAGTTAATACTATTAGCACTATTTGTTTTAGAGTATTAAGTAATAGGCTTACTTTAACTCCAGCTGTAATTATAGATGGTGTGGATACTAGGTGCAATGTTCCGTATATAATAAGTGCAAGTAATGATGGACTGGCAATATGTTATGTAAAAATAGGTTATCCTAATACTATTGGATATAGAACTTATGATATAAAACGAAATAATTGGTCAAGTTTTAAAGAGTTAGATCAATGTAATTTTCCAATTATAAATTTTGACTTTGTTGTTAAGGGGGATACTATAGCATATTCATATATATTTGCTAATTATAGAAGAGCAAATATAGTTTGTGGTATAGGCAAAGAGAATATTAAAAACAATCTTATACAAGAAGCAGAACCAACAATAAGGTTAAGTGATATGTATATTTCGGAAGATAATAAACTATATTTAGTATATCTTTTAGAGGATGTTCTAAAAATAAAAGAATTAGAAGTAAATAGAGAAATAAGATCAATTGAAGATATGAAACTTAAAAATATATCTTATTATAAAAAATACAGCTATTCTTGTGATAAAAAAATATCAAAAAATACTATTATCTATATAAAAACAGATGATTTAGATATTTATACAGATAGTAATTTTGTTAAAAATGTAGCTATTGAAAAATATAAGTCTACAATGAAATTTCCAAGTCTTATAAATGATTCTCTTATAACAGAGGAAGATTTAAATGAAAGTATAAGTAGTCTTAATTTAGATGAAGATATAATTAATAAAGAATATATAAGGCCATTTATTTCAAAGATAAAGGGATATGAGGTTGCTATTAATAACTTAACTGAAAAATTTATGATATCTGAAGATGAAAAGAAGAAATTAATGGAAAATATAAACTATTTAAATACACAATTAACTCAAAAGAATTATCAAATAAATAGCTTGCAAAGTGCTTTAACAGAAAATAAAATATCGGTTGCAGGGTATGAAAGTAAAATAAATGAATTAACAAGAAGAGTAAATAAAAAGGAAGAAAAAGTAGTTGATCAAGAATTGATTAGGCTTAGAGAAATAATAAATAAAGATGAAGTTGAAAAGAATAACTATATTGATATTATTAAAGAAAAAGATGAAAAAATAATAAGTATAAATGAAGATTTGAATAGAAAAGCAAATGAGATTCAAAGCTTAATTGAAGAAAATAAGAAAATAGAGTATAACTATAAAATAGAGGTATCAAATTTAAATAAAAAAATATTAGATTTGATGGAAGAGAGTAATTTAGCAAATAAAGAAAAAACAGAATATTTAAGTGAAATAAGTGCTTTGAAAGATAATATTAATAAATTGAATCAAATAATAGACAATAATAATAATGAAATTAATTCTTTGAAAGAAGAAATTATATTATTAGAGGAAAGAACAAATAATGATTCATTTATAAGAAAATTATTTAAGAATGGAGAATAGTTTATAAAAATAGACTGCTTTTATATGATTATAGAAGTAGTCTATTTTTATTATATTTAAGTATTGTATATTTTAATTAATGAATTTATTAAAACTTCAATATCATTAAATGTGTTAAAGTAACCAGGACTTACTCGAACAGTTCCTTTACCTTCAGTTCCTATAATTTTATGAATAAGTGGAGCACAATGATAGCTGGTACGTAAGTAAATTCCTTTATTATTTAAGGCTTCGCCTATTTCAGAACTATCAAATCTTTCCATATTAAAAGATAAAACAGGCGTTTTTATAGAGGAATTAGTCTCTCCATATAATTTTACATAAGGTAATTTTTTTAATTCAGAAGTTAGATATTCCATTAATTCAGTTTCATGATTGCGTATTGTATTAAGACTTGTATTTAATATAAAATTAACACCCTCATTCAATCCAACTATTCCAGGTGAATTTAAAGTACCACTTTCCATTTTATCGGGGTAAAAATCAGGTTGAATCATTGATTCAGAATTACTACCGGTACCCCCTTCCTTAATGGGAGATAGTGTTAAATTATCAGCTATATATAAACCACCGGTTCCTTGTAAACCAAAAAGTGATTTATGGCCAGGAAAAGCTAGTAGGTCGATATTCATTTTTTTTACATCTATATCACAATATCCAGCAGTTTGGGCAGAATCAACAATAAATATTAAGCCAAGTGATTTTGCTAAACAACCTATAGACTCAATATCTTGTACAGTTCCTAATACATTAGAACCATGATTAACGATTATTGCTTTTGTATTACTTTTAATAGACTTCTTGATTTCAGATAAATTTAAGTATCCCTTTAAATCTACAGGTAAAAAGGTAGTTTCTACATTATATTTTTTTAATGAGTATAGTGGCCTTAATACAGAGTTGTGTTCAATCATAGTTGTTATTACATGATCTCCAGGTTTGAGGATACCTTTAATGGCCATATTTAAAGAGTCTGTTGTATTAGAAGTAAAGATTATTCTAAGAGGATCATCAATATTGAATAATTTTGCAAGTATTTCTCTACAATTAAAAATTTTTAGTTCACATTTAAGAGACATGTTGTGTGACCCTCTACCCGGATTAGCACAATAAGTTCGTAAGCATTTATCTACCTCTGTATACACTTCATTTGGTTTGGGAAATGTGGTAGCTGCATTATCTAAATATATCATAGATCCTCCTTAAAGATTATATTTAAAATGTTATTTCTTCATAACAATATCTTCTTATTGCTGTATTTACATATTTTTTATGAATAGCTCTTATTGCAATATCATTATTTTTTATTAATTCAATTACTTTTTCAATTTCTGACTCATCAACTTCAATAGACCTTGCACAACCAGCGGATAAGCAACAAGGTGTTTGGATCATATAAATATTTAATTTATTACTCTTTAATAATCTATATAACAACATACTATTATTTGCAGAGTCAAAAGTTATTATATATATAGGTTTTTCAGACATATTATTTCCTCCTAGCTTATCTTTACTTTTAATATTATATTCAATAGCAGTATATAAAGTGTAAAGATATAGATAAAAGCTTTAAAAAGCATAAGTAAAATCATTAATACAAAATAGAATAGAAAAGTAAAATATTATATTAACAATAATTTGTAATGGAATACTATGTTGATATATTATAGTCATTTTGTTTATGAGTATAAAATAGATATTAGAAGAATTTAGTCTATTATAGCTTTATACAATCATAAATATAAAGAAGAATGCTATTTTATATTAGGAGTTGAGTTTAAATATGGCAAAGAAAAAATGGACAGTTATGATGTACTTAAATGGGAATAATGAACTAGGAATAGAGATGGAAAATACATTTAAAGAAGTATGTAAAATTAAAAATAGTGAAGTAAATATAGTTATACAATTAAGTAAAGCTCCCATTGAAATAGTCAATCTAATAAGACAAGATAAAAGTAGATATAAAGATGAATGGGTAGGAGCAAGGAGATATGCAATAACAAATGGAGATTTAAATTTAATAGAGGAATATTCCAATATAAATATGGCTGATTATAAGAACTTATATAAATTTTGTCAGTGGGCAGTAAAATATTATCCAGCAGATAGATATATGTTAGTTATTTCAGGACATGGTTTTATAGTAGCTAGTTTATCAGATTTATGTGGGGATAAACCTTATATTATGGGAATGTATGAGATGTGTTTTTCTATAAATAGCTTAAAACAAGATTTAAATATAGACATAGATATATTATCATTAGATATTTGTAATATGAATACTGTAGAGCTAATATATGAGCTAGGAAAAAATAAGAATAATACAATAAAATATTTAATGACCTATATTAATAATGGACCTCTTGAGGGGATGGAATATAAGGATATAATACCTTTATTAGATAGTAAAGATACTAAGAATATTTTAATGGATATAACTAAAAAGAGTATAAATAATATTGTAGTTGCAGAAGTAAAACATGGAAGGTTAGAAAAGATAAAAGAGTTAAGCAATAAGTTATCATTTTATTGGCTTTTAATAAATAATAAAAAGGCAACTGATAGGGAGATAAAATTATATAATGATCTTCATCAAAGAATAGATAAAGTTATTAATAAATTAGTAATAGCTAAAAATAATAGGGAGCAAAAGAAGTCATTATTGCATTTAATGTTTTATAACAAATATCAAATAGAGGATATTGAATCATTTACGAGATTTTATTATAAATTATCATTTACTAAAAATAATTACTGTAGTAATGTAATCGCAAAAAAAGATGTTAATGAAAAGCCTAATATGCAAAAATCAATTGTAGAACAGGAAGTCTTAGATAAGAGAGATATAGAATTGTTTATTAGAAATTTTAATGAGGATAAAATAGATGAAAAAAATATTGAAGATATAGCAAATGAGATATATAAACATAATAAATGGAGTATTTATTAAATGAATATAAAAACTAAGAATATTTCCAAATGAATAAGTTATTTAATAACTTATTAAAGAATGGTTTTAAACGCTTAAAAAAGTATTGAATTCAACTAAATATCCCTTTATAATATTGTTATGGAGGGATAAAAATGAAATTTCAAGGTAATTTTAAACAATATTTAAAGTGGTTATTAGGGAGTTATTTAGTAATAGGTATATTATTAGCTTTTAATAGTAAGCTTATTTTAGATTTTTCACTAAGTACATTTGTATTAGTAGGACCATTCGTATTATGTACAGTAGCGTATGGAGTTTTAACATTAAATAAAAAATATATAATTAGTGGAATAGGGGTTGGATTACTATATTTTGTAGCATTAATGGTATTTAGTCCAATATTTATGCCAAGCACTCATAGAAATTTAATTGGAAATGTAGAAGAAATAGAATTTTCAAGTGAAATTGAACATATAGATTTAAAACAACTACCTATTATTGATAAGGATTTAGCTTACAAATTAGCAGATAAAAAATTAGGAGAAATACCAAGCTTAGGTAGCCAAGTAACAATAGGAGATTTATCTTTACAAAGCGTAAATGGGCAATTATATTATGTAGGCCCATTAGAGCATTCATCATTCTTTAAATGGCTTACTAATAGAGAAGGAACAAAGGGGTATATTAAAGTAAGTGCTACTAATCAAAATGATGTACAATTAGTTACAGAATTAAATGGAGAAGATATACATTTAAAATATATTCCATCAGCTTATCTTTTTAGCGACTTAGATAGACATGCTTATTTAAATGATATGAAAGCTGGACATACAGATTATACTTTTGAATTAGATGATGAAGGAAATCCTTATTGGGTTATTACAAGATATGACAATGCTATTGGAATAACAGAGCAAAAAGCAATAGGGACAGAAATAATAAATGCACAAACAGGTGAAACTAATATTTATGATATAGAAAATACACCAAAATGGGTAGATAGAATACAGCCATCAAGTTATATAAATAATTATTTAAATAAATGGGGTGAGCTAGTTCATGGTATCTTAAACTTTAGTGATAAAGATAAATTAAAACCAACTAAAGGGATGAACATAATATTTAACGACGATGAGTGTTATTACTATACAGGAATAACATCGGTAGGAAATGATGAAGGATTAGTTGGATTTATGCTAACTAATACTAGAACTGGTGAAGCAAAAATGTACAAGACTTCAGGTGCAACTGAAGCTGCAAGTATGAAATCAGCAGAGGGTAAAGTTCAACAATATGGCTATACAGCAACATTCCCATATTTAATAAATATACAATCAGAGCCAACATATTTTATGACATTAAAGGATTCTAATGGGCTTGTTAAGCAATATGCTATGGTTAATGTTAAAAACTATAATACGGTTGCAGTAGGTGACACATTACAATCAACATTAAATAGATATTTAGAAGCTTTAACTAATACTAATATTTCATTAGAGGGAAGTAATAGTGAAGAATCATTAGTTGGCGAAGTTGAAAGAATAGGATTAGTTGTTAAAGAGGGTTCAAGTATTTATGATATAAAGATAAAAGGACAAGATAATTTCTTCTCAGTATCAACTGAAACATCAAGAGAAGTTGCCTTAACAAATATTGGTGATACTATTTCTATTAAATTTATAAAAGTAGGAGATGGACAATATATAATAACTAATTCTTTTGAAAATTTAACTTTAAAAAATCAGTCTGAAGATAGTAAAAAATTAGAAGAAGAAGTATCGATAAGTGATGATAAAGCTATTACAGAAGAGGATACGACAGATATAAATTAATATAAAAATAAGAAACTATCACATATTAATTGTGGTAGTTTCTTTGCTTTAAATAAGATAAAAAGTTAAGAAGAATTTTAGCCGTAATACCCCAAATAACATAATCATTATAGATATAAAATGGAATTTCGTAAGAGCCAGTAGAGAATTTATAATCATGTTTTTTAGGAATTAATTCATAAGGAAAGTTAGAATCAGGAGTAATATGAACTTTATTAATAAAAGTAGATACATTAGTATTTAGTAAAAAATCTAATGGAACAAAAAAAACTTCTTCGACTTCCTCAATATTAATTTTAATATTGCTAATATCTTCAATAAAAATTAAATATGGATGAATAAGAGTATTATAAGGAGATATGAAAATATCTAATGGAGATATAACTCTAATCTTATCTTCACATATTCCTATTTCTTCACAAGTTTCTCGTATGGCAGTAGTAAGAGGACTCTCTTCTTTTTCTATTTTTCCACCAGGAAAGCAAACTTCATTTGGTTGAGTACGGAGTGTTTTAGATCTAACCTCAAATAAAATATGCAAAGAATTATTATAATTAATAAGTGGAATAGTAACAGAAGCTCTTTTGAATTTTTCCCATCCATTAATGTATGGAGTATAATTTGTAAAAATATTATTTATATCATTAATCATAAAAATCACCTAATTATTTATATTAATAAAAGAAATATAATATACATGACCTTAAAAATGAGTTTGTTAAATAAAGAAAAACGATTTATAATTATAAATATTCTATATAAATATTTATAATTTAGGAGTAAATTGTGTATAAAGTTTGGTGTATAGCAGATATAAGAATAATTATAAATGAAATATCACAAAAATGGAATTATCCATGTGATATAAAAATAGAAATTTCTAAAAGAGCAAAGAAAAGAATGGGAGCTTTTTTTTATAAAAAATATAATAACAAAATAGAGCCTTTAAAATTTGTATTTGCTGAAGAATTATTAAATGGTAAGTATAGTGAAGAAGTTGTTAAAGAGGTAATAATTCATGAATATTTACACTATTATTGTAATACTATAACTAATAGTAATAATGGGCATAATAAGTTTTTTAAAGATTGTTGTATTAAAAGTGGTATATCTAGTAGTACAACATTTAAATATAATAGTGAATCAGAATTAGATTTATCAAAATATAAGTATAAGATATATTGTAGCAATTGTAAGAAGCTTGTATGTATGCATGTTAGAAAAAATTCTGCAGAAAGAAAAATAAGATTATATGTATCTAAATGTTGTAATCAAAAGCTATTTTGTGATAAGCTTTTATAGTGAAAATTTTAATAAAGTATAACATTAGAAGAGAAGGAGAATAGACTAATGAGTGAAGATATAAAAGAACTTCAAAATGAAGAAACTCAAATAATGACTTTCTTAGATGAAAATGGTAATAAGGTTCAATTTGAAGCTATTGCTAGAATTTATTTAGAGGATAAGGAATATTTATTATTAGCACCTGTTGAAGAAAAGGATAGCGAAGATATTTATGTGTTTAGAATAGATGAAGTAGATGGAAAGCAAGAGTTAAATCTTGTAGAAGATGATAAAGAGTTTATAGCAGTAAAGAAAGAGTATAATAAGTTATTATATTAATTATAAGGAGAAGAAAAGTGCAAGAATCACAAATTATAAAAATATTAAGTGAAAATGATTTATCAGATGTAGAGGTTTTAAAAAGCGGTGATGAATTTGCTTTAATAAATTTTTACTTTGATTTTGACAAAGATGTATTAGAGGCAGCTAAAGCTTATTCTAATGAAGAAAGTAATTTAGAAGAATACAGCAAAGATTGGTACAACGAATATTACTTCCCTTATCTGTATGATTTTGCTAATGATGAAGTATTAGAAATCATAGAAGATATAATAGAAGAATTAGGAATTGAAGGCGAAATGATGGCTATTCAAATGACTGAGAAAACTAGCGATTATGTACAATTTATGGCTTTATTTACAGAAGAAGATAGTAATATATCAATAGAAGAGGTAGTAAAGGATTACATGTCTAAATAAATTTTATAAAAAGGAATAGATTACTATTGAATTTCTGATATAATTTGATATAATAAAAGCATGAAATCCTGAGATGTGCGTTTAGCTTATGATGTTCAACCTACATTATATTTACGGGATTTGCAACAGATTTGTGGATGTCGGGCTTCATAAGATCAGAAGATGGCAGAAGCAAGTTGAGCAGAACCCACCTGCGAGCTGCAGGTGTGAATATTTAAGCGACCGGCATGTTGGGAATTAATTAGAATTAAACACCTCAATTTTGAGGTGTTTTTTTCATGTTATGCAGCTTTTGATTTAGGTATAGAATATTTATTTGAATGTTTTCTTTTATACTTTTTATAAATAAGATGTTGATATCTCCATAAATGGTTGTCCAAACTTTGAGATATGTATATAACGAAGTTATTTCTAGGAGATAGAAATTTCAAAAGTAAATTTAAAGTTATCTTTTGTAGAATAATTTTTCTTTTAAGACTTTTTTTGTTCATAAAGCACCTCCCTATGTTATTAATTAACATTATATGGATTATTATAACATAATTGGAAGAAAAGTAAAATAATATAATTTTACAAAAAAACACAAAACATTTAATTAATAAACATAAGTATCTTTAAAATCAAATTTGTTAATAATATATGGGAGATTAAAGATAGAAAAAAAGTAAATATTTTGCCGAAATTATCAAAAAGATGAAATAAAAAATATTTAAAGTTGATATTAAAAAGAAATAAATGTAAAATAAAAATAAGAAGTATTAAATATTTAAGATACTTAAATAAGGAAAGGATGTAAAAAATGGATTATACAAAAGCAAAAATTGAAGATGTAGTAATTAGAATAAATGAGTTATATAAGAAGAGCAAAGAAGAAGGCTTAAATGAACAAGAAAAGGAAGAACAACAAATTCTAAGAAGAAGATATATAGACAGTTATAAGGCGAATCTTAGAGCACAATTACAGGGTATTGAGCCTAAGAACAAAAAAAAGTAGAAGGTGATTAATATTGTCAGTTACTGTAGAAAAGTTAATATCAGATTTTGAATTAGAAGTTTTAGTTGAGGGCGAAAAGAATGTAAAGATATCTGTTAACGATATAAATAGACCTGGATTACAGTTAGCTGGTTTTTATAATTATTTTGCACCTGAAAGAATCCAAGTTATTGGAAAAGCTGAATGGAGCTTTTTAGATGACATGGGAATAGAACTTATGAGAAAAAGAATTAATAAGTATTTTAGTTTTGATTCTAAGTGTATAATTATTACTAGAGGATTAGAACCACATAATGAATTCCTAAAGGCTGCTAAAAAATCAAAGTCATGGTTGTTAAGAACCAATATGGTTACAACAAAATTTATAAGTAAACTTACTATGTATTTGGCCGGAAAACTTGCACCGGAAACTAGATTACATGGTGTTTTAATGGATGTATATGGTATAGGTATACTTATAACTGGAGAAAGTGGAATAGGAAAAAGTGAAACTGCATTAGAACTTATAAAAAGAGGTCATAGATTAGTATCTGATGATGCAGTTGATATTAAAGAAATAGATGGTAGTTTAATAGGTACATCACCTAGAATAACTATTGGAATGTTAGAAGTTAGGGGTATAGGTATTATTGATATATCTTCATTATATGGATTGAGTTCTATCTTACCATCAAAAGACATAAATTTGTTAATGCATTTTGAGCATTGGAAAGACGATGGAGATTATGATAGATTAGGAATTGATAAAGAAACACAAGATATACTTGGTGTAAAGGTTAGAAGATTAAGGGTGCCTGTTAGACCAGGAAGAAATATCGCAGTTATAATTGAAGCTGCAGCAGGTAATTATAGACACTCATTAATGTCAGATGTTACACCAGTAGATATTATAGAACAAAGAATGTGTGAAATTAGTGAAGAAGAATAAGGAGGGCTATATTATGAGTAAAGAGGCTAAAAAAAATGCATGGCTAAAATATGATGAAAGTGGAAAACAAGAGGTTTTTAATTTCTGTGAAGGATATAAGAATTATCTTTCAGTAGGAAAAACAGAAAGAGAATGTATTCATGAAGCCATAAGATTAGCTGAAGAAAAAGGTTATAGAAATTTAAATGAAATAATAAAGAATAATGAAACTTTAAAAGTTGGGGATAAAGTTTATTCTAATAATAAAGATAAAAGTCTTGCTTTATATTTAATAGGAAAAGATTCTATTGAAAATGGAATGAGAATTATAGGATCTCATGTTGATTCTCCAAGATTAGACTTAAAGCAAAATCCATTATATGAAGATAGTGAGTTAGCATTAATGGACACTCATTATTATGGTGGAGTAAAAAAATATCAATGGGTAGCATTACCACTTGCATTACATGGTATTGTAGTTAAAAAAGATGGGACAAAAATTAATGTTGTAGTAGGTGAGGATGATACTGATCCTGTACTTGGAATTTCAGATCTTTTAATACATCTTTCAGCACATCAATTACAAAAGAAAGCAAACGAAGTTATTGCTGGAGAAGATTTAAATGTTCTTGTTGGAAATATTCCATTAGAAGGTAAGGAAAAAGAAGCTGTTAAGGAAAATATATTAGTTCTTCTAAAAGATAAATATGATTTTGAAGAAGAAGATTTT
Source organism: uncultured Clostridium sp. (assembly GCF_934754925.1). Taxonomy (GTDB): domain Bacteria; phylum Bacillota; class Clostridia; order Clostridiales; family Clostridiaceae; genus Clostridium. The sequence goes on from NZ_CAKVJA010000011.1 coordinate 49,763, forward strand.
ATTTCAGCAGAGTTTGAAATTGTACCAGCAGGTAAAGCTAGGGATTTAGGTTTAGATAAGAGCATGGTAATGGGATATGGTCAAGATGATAGAATATGTGCATATACTTCATTAATGGCTTTATTAGAAGTTGAAAATGTTGAAAAGACTTCTGTTGTATTATTAGTAGATAAAGAGGAAGTAGGAAGCATTGGAGCAACAGGAATGCATTCAAGATTCTTTGAAAACTCTTTAGCTGAAGTAATGGATAGAATGGGACAATATTCTGAATTAAAGTTAAAGAGAGCTCTTCAAAATTCATTAATGTTATCAGCTGATGTTACTGCAGCTTTTGATCCAAATTATCCAGGGGTTTGCGAAAAGAAGAATACAGCTTATTTTGGAAGAGGATTAGTATTTAGTAAATATACTGGAGCAAGGGGTAAGAGTGGATGTAATGATGCAAATCCAGAATTCGTTGCTTGGCTTAGAAAGATTATGGAGAAAAATGATGTTGCATATCAAACAGCAGAACTTGGAAAGGTTGACCAAGGTGGCGGTGGAACTATCGCTTACATTTTAGCTCAATATAATATGGAAGTAATAGATTGCGGAGTTGCTCTGCAAAATATGCATGCTCCATGGGAAGTATCAAGTAAAGTTGATATATATGAAACTAAGAATGGATATAAAGCATTTTTAATTGAAGAATAAATAGTTTAAAAATAAGAGTTGCCAATGGCAACTCTTATTTAGTGTTAAGTTTATTTAAAAACTTTTGCAGTCTATGTTCTTCCATAGATTGAGAACCTAATATTCCATGTTTTGCATCTTCACCTTCATGACCATGTGAGTCAGAGCCACAAGAAGTTAATATATCTTTTTCATCTACAATCTTTAAGAAGTTTTCAGTATCTTCAGCAGTATTAAGGCCATAGATGCCTTCGATACCATCAAAATCAAGATGAAGTACGTCAAGTACATGTAATTTTTTTAACAATACAGGGTGAGCTAAAATTACAAGAGCGTTATAAGTTCTTAATAATTTAATTCCCTCTTCTGCATCTAATTTATTTGCTGGTATATATGCAGGACAATGATCTCCAATAAAGTTATCAAAGATATATTCTTTTGTATAAGGATAACCAGCATCTATTATAGCTTTAGCTATATGAGGTCTTGCAATAGTATCTTTACCATTTTTAAGAACTTCATTAACATCTATTTCAATATTATTAAATTCCTTTAATCTTTTAACTATTTCATGAGCACGAGCAATTCTTTTTTTCTTTAAATCTTCTAAAAAGTGATTTAAATCTGGATTTTTATAATCATCACCTTTGAAGTACCCTAAAATATGAATAGTTTCCCCTTTATAAGTTGTAGATAACTCCACTCCTGGAATAAAGTGCATGTCTAGTTTGTCAGCTTCAGATTTTGCTTCCTCTATTCCAGATAGAGTATCGTGGTCAGTTAATGCTAGATATTTTACTCCTCTATCATAAGCTTTTCTTACAACATCTTTAGGTGAATATTTACCATCTGATGCAGTAGAATGTGTATGTAAATCGCATATAATCATAATAAATTTAAACTCCTTTCAAGTAAGTGTTTTGTAGTATATAAAGCTATGATATAATTTATTCATCAATAATGCAATAATAATGAATTAACTTTTCTTATAGGTAAAGTTATTAGTTGTGAGTAATATATTATTAATAATTTATGTTTAAATAAAAAAAATATAGCTTGAAATTAGAAAATTTGAAATTTTACAAATGAAATTGGAGGAATATAATGCTTTTAATGATTGATAACTATGATTCTTTTGTATATAACTTAGTTAGATATTTTGAAGAGTTAGGGGAAGAAATTATTATTTATAGAAATGATAAAATTACTATTAAAGATATAGAAAGTATGAATATAGATGGAATAGTTATTTCTCCAGGGCCAAAGTCACCTAATGAGGCTGGATTAAGTTTAGATATTATTGATAAGTTTAAAGATAGGCTTCCTATATTAGGAATTTGTTTAGGGCATCAATGCATAGGACATTATTTTAACGCTGTTGTCAAAAAGGGAAATGAACCGGTTCATGGAAAAATTTTTAACATAACTCATAATAATAAAGGGATATTTAAAAATGTAAAGAATCCTTTAAGAGTTACAAGATATCATTCGTTAATAGTGGATAAAGAAAATTTTCCAGATGATTTAGAAATAATTAGTGAGACTGAAGATAAGATAATAATGGGAATTAAGCATAAAGAGTATCATATATATGGAGTTCAATTCCATCCAGAAGCTGAAATGACAGAAGAGGGGCATAAAATTTTAAATAATTTTATCAAAATAACAAAGGAATTTAGCAAAAAACATAATAAATGCTAATAAAAATACTATTAGGAGTGAGGTAAGTGGGGTTAATTAAAATAGAATTTAATAGTGAATTAAATGCATTTGAAGTATATAATTTATTTAAAAATCAAACAGATACAATATTATTAGATAGTTCTAAGGAAGATAAAAATCTTTCTAAATATTCTTTTATTGGAGTAAATCCATTTTTAAAATTTGAAGTAAAAAATGAAAATACATATATAAATGGTAATATAGTTGAAGGTGATCCATTTAAAATATTAGAAAACTTAGTAAATGAATATAGATATGATATAGAAGATAATATACCGTTATTAAGTGGGGCTATGGGATATATTTCTTATGATACTGGAAGGTTATTAGAAGAATTACCTAATACAGCTGAAGAAGATTTTAATATACCAGACATGAGATTTGTTTTTTATAAGAATATAATAATATTTGATTTAATTAATGACAAAAAATATATAACTGATTTAGATGGAAATATTGAAAATATACATATTCTTTTGAAAGTAATAGATAGTGGAGAAAAAATTCATGATGAAATAGTACGTGAAAAAAGTGAAAATAATTTTTACTCAAATTTTATTAAAGAAGATTATAAGAAAGCAGTTACTAGATTAAAGGAATACATAGTGTCTGGAGATGTTTATATTGCAAATATGACACAAAGATTTTGGTGTCATAATGAAGAGGATTCCTTTAATATATACAAGAAATTAAGAAGCATAAATAAGGCTCCTTTTTCAGCATATTTAAACTTTGAAGATTTTCAAATAATAAGCTCGTCACCAGAAAGATTTGTTCAAGTATTTAATAATAAAGCACATACAAGGCCTATAAAAGGGACAAGACCTAGAGGTAACAATGTTGAAGAGGATGAAAAGAATAAATTAGAACTTATTGATAGCGAGAAGGATAAGGCAGAGCTATTAATGGTTGTAGATTTAGAGAGAAATGACTTTAGTAAAGTTTGTAAACCACATACAGTTAAGGTAACTGAAAATTTCAAACTAGAGGAATATGCTACAGTATTTCATTTAGTTTCTACCGTAGAGGGGGAACTAAAGGATAATGTTTCATCTGTAAGATGTATAAAAGAGTGTTTTCCAGGTGGATCAATAACAGGAACTCCTAAAATAAGAGCTATGGAAATAATCGAAGAATTAGAAGGGATTAAAAGAAATATTTATACAGGCTCTATAGGATATTTTGATTTTAGGGGTAATTGTGACTTTAATATAGTAATAAGAACAATAATCAAAAAAAATAATAAGGCATACTTTGGTGTGGGTGGCGGAATTACTTATGATTCAATAGAGGAAGATGAGTATAGTGAAACATTAGATAAAGCAAAGGCCTTAATGAGAGTATTATAAGAGGAAAATGTATGAGAGAACTTATATATGATAATGATACTATAAATATAGATAGTGGAGTCTTTTTTGGTAGGGGAGTTTTTGAAACTATATTAATAACAACAATACCAATATTTTTAGAAGAGCATATAAAAAGGCTAAATAAATCAATTATAGAACTAGAGCTAGGTGAATTAATATATATAGAAGATGTAATTGAGTTTATAAATAAACATAATATAAAAAATAAAGCCTTAAAAATTACTGTAACTGAGAAGAATTTAATTTATTCTATAAGAGAAATAAAATATAAAGATAGTGATTATCAAAGAGGGTTTAAAGTTGGAATTTCTAAGGTCTTAAGAAATTCTACTTCTAGGATAGTGAGTTTTAAAACTTTAAATTATTTAGAAAATATTATAGAATATGAATTATGTCAAAGAAATGATTTAAACGAATCAATTTTTTTTAATGAAAAGGGTAATTTATGTGAAGGATGTACAACTAATATTTTTATTATTAAAGATAAAGTAATATATACTCCATCAATTAAGTGTGGATTATTACCAGGAATAGTTCGTCAATGGATTATTAATAATTTTGATGTAATAGAGAAAGAAATAACAAGAGAAGAATTATTAAATAGTGATGAGGTTTTCTTAACTAATTCATTAGTTGGGGTTATAAAAGTTTCTAATATAGAAAACAAACTATTTAATAGTGAAATTATTGAAAAAATAAAAGAGCAATATGATAAAGCAATAAATGGAGGCGAGTAACATGAATAAAGAGAAGATAATGGAAGGTGTAAAATTAATACTAGAAGGTATAGGAGAAGATATTAACAGAGAAGGATTAATAGAAACACCAGATAGAATAGCAAGAATGTATATGGAAATCTTTGAAGGGATAGGTAAGGATGCTAGAGAAGTATTATCTAAAACATTCTCAGTGGAAAATAATGATTTAGTATTAGAAAAAGATATAACATTCTTTTCTATGTGCGAACATCATTTAGTGCCGTTTTTTGGAAAAGCCCATATAGCATATATACCTAAAGGCAAGGTAGCAGGACTTTCAAAGCTTGCAAGAACAGTTGAGGTTTATGCCAAAAAGCCACAATTACAAGAAAGATTAACAACAGAAATAGCAGATGCCATAATGGAATATTTAGATGCAGAAGGTGCTATGGTTGTAATTGAAGCAGAACATACATGTATGACTATGAGAGGAGTTAAGAAACCAGGAGCTAAGACTGTAACTACTACTTATAGAGGTGTATTTAGAGAAAATATAGAATTACGAAGAGAAGTTATGAACTTTATAAGATAGTTTTTTAGGTTAATAGTTAATAGAAATTGAATAGAAGTGAAAATATAAATTTAGTATATTTAAGTTAAACAATAATTATTAACTTTAAAGAAGGTGTAACATGGAGAATGTAAATATAATTCTTAATAATAAAAAATATAAGCAAGCCTTAAAAAAAATAGAAGAGTATGAGAAGGATAGAGAGTTTTGTAATCATACTATAGAACATTTTATGGATGTATCAAGAATTGCATATATAATGATTTTGGAGGAAAACTTAAATGTTTCAAAAGAAATTGTTTATGCAATTGGATTGTTACATGATATAGGTAGAGTAAAGCAATATGAAGAAGGAATTCATCATGATATTGCTAGTGTAGAAATAAGCAGAGAAATATTAAAAGAAACAAGCTTTACAAAGAATGAAATTAATATTATTTTAAATGGAATTGCTAATCATAGAAAAGAAAGTGATAATAAATTAGAAGAAATAATATATAAGGCGGATAAACTATCTAGGCAATGTTTTAATTGTAAAGCTGAAAAAGAATGTTATTGGAGTAGTGAAAAGAAAAACTTTAAGATAACATATTAAGGAGGAAAAGGAATTGAGAATAGGAAATAAGGAATATAAGTTAGGTGAAAGAACTTATATAATGGGTATATTAAATGTAACACCAGATTCATTTTCAGATGGTGGAAAATTTAATGAAATAGAGGCTGCTGTAAATCAAGCTAAAAAACTAGTGGAAGATGGGGCTGATATTATAGATGTTGGTGGAGAATCAACGAGACCAGGAGCAGAGTATGTAACAGAGGAAGAAGAAATAAAAAGAGTAGTTCCGATAATTAAAGCTATAAAAAAAGAGCTAGATGTTACTATATCAATAGATACATATAAAAGTAAAACAGCAGAAGAAGCTATAAAAGCTGGAGCAGACATTATAAATGATATTTGGGGAGCTAAATATGATAAAAATATAGCTAAAGTAGCTGCAAAATATAATGTTCCAATTGTTTTAATGCATAACAGAGAGGATAAGCCTTATGAGAATTTAATGATGGATGTAATAAGCGATTTACAAGAAAGTATTGATATTGCATTAGAAGCTGGGGTAAAAAAGGAAAATATAATTTTAGATCCAGGTATAGGATTTGCTAAGACTTATGAAGAAAACTTAATAGTAATGAATAATTGTGAAATTATAAGGAAGATGGGATATCCAGTACTTTTAGGAACATCAAGAAAGTCTATGATTGGATTAACTTTAAATTTACCTGTTAATGAGAGAGTTGAGGGAACACTTGCAACTACTGTTATAGGAATAATGAAGGGGATGGAATTTGTTAGAGTTCATGATGTTTTAGAAAATAAAAGAGTAGCTGTTATGACAGATACTATATTAAAAGCAAAGTAGGTAAGAAAATGGATAAAATATATTTAAAAGATATTGAAATTTTTGCAAACCATGGTGTTTTCCAAGAAGAAAAAACATTAGGTCAAAGGTTTATATTATCATTAGAGTTATCATTAGATATTAAGGAAGCTGCAACAACTTGTGATTTAACTAAGTCAGTTCATTATGGGGAGTTATGTCATAAGGTTATAGATATTTTCCAAGAAGAATCTTTAGATTTAATTGAAAGTGTTGTAAATAAGGTAGCTAACTTCATTTTAGATAATTATTCAATGGTTAAAGGTGTTAAAGTATTATTAAAAAAACCATGGGCACCTATAGGAAGACATTTAGATTATGCAGCAGTTGAAATTACTAGAGAGAGACATTTTGCCTATATAACAATGGGAAGTAATATGGGAAATAAGGAAGAAAACCTTAAAAATGCTATGAAAAAAATTGAAGAGGTTAGTGGAATAAAAATTATTAAAACTTCATCTTTGATAGTTACAGAGCCATGGGGAAATGAAAATCAAGAAGAATTTTTAAATGCTGCAATTAAAGTAGAAACATATTTAACGCCAAGAGAACTTATGTCTGAACTTCTTAGAATAGAGCATGAACTTGGAAGAGTTAGAGAAATGAAATGGGGACCAAGAATAATAGATTTAGATATAGTTTTATATGATGATATAGTAAGTAATGATGAATTTGTTATTTTACCACATCCATTAATGCACTTAAGAGATTTTGTATTAAAGCCATTAAATGAAATAGCACCATATGCATTACATCCATTAAAAAATAAGAGAATTTTTGAACTTATAGAGTAAAAATAATACACTCAAAATATCTATGATTTCATAGAGTATTTTGAGTGTATTTCTATTTTTAGTAGGTAGCAAATTAATTGTTAGAATTAGCTTTATTAATTATATAAACACAAAATGAGTAAATATTATTCCTCATAGGGATATCAGTCATAGTTATCATATCTTCTTCTAAATTTCCATCCCAAGGAAAGAGTGTTATAGAATTTTTATCATAAACATTTATAACATATTTTGAGTTATCATTATCAAATTCAATAATAAGCTTATATTTAACTTTTTCATCTTCTAAATTTAGTTCGCTTACATAGTTATCGTTATTTAAAGATTCTAAAAAACAAGGCAAAATATCTTCATCTTCTTCTGCAACTTCATGATATTCATAAAAGTTAACATCAAAGACTTTAAGGGAATAGCTTTCACTATTCTTTATTTTTTCGTAAATTTCACTTGAGTAATAATAAAGATTAGGTTTAGTTCTAAGGTTTATGTATTTAGGATCATTAAAAACACAGCCAGATAAAAGAGTAACTAATAACAATATATAAATAAACTTTAAGTATTTCATTTTATCCTCCTAGAAAATGCTTATATAAATAATTATTCTGTAAAAGTATATTTTAGAACAAAGCTAAAGTATAAATAACTTTTTATTACTTTATAAACAAATTAATTATTATGAAATGTATTAAGTAAATATATGATAAAAATATAATTTATTTAAATATAAAAGTAACAATATGTAATAAAAAGAAAAAATTATAATAGTATAAATTATAAGCAATATATAGGTAGGGTATTAATGAAAATAATTGCAACTATTGGGCCTAACTCATCAAATAAAAAGGTTTTAGCAGAATTAATTAATAATGGGGTAGATATTTTTAGATTGAATTTTTCACATTTCTATGCAAATGAATTTATAAGAATATTAAATGACTCTAGAAGGATAAAAAAAGATATAAACATTATGGCAGATTTATGTGGGAAAAAGGTTAGAGTAGCTGAAACTTTAAAAAATGTATTTAAAGTTTATGTTAATGATGTAGTTTATTTTTGTAGTGTTGATGTATATTCTTTAATTGATAATAGCGATGATAAAATTAAAATTATTCCACTTAATATAAAGTCTGACATTATAGAGAAGAATGATATTAAAAGAATATCTATGAAAGATGGGACTATGAATTTTGAAGTTGTTGATAAAGATAAAGTATTTTTAAAAGCCATAGCAAAAGATAGTGGTATAATTAGGGGAGGAAAGGGATGTAATATTCCAGGCGCTTATTTAGGAGAAGATTCATTGAGTGAGAAGGATAAAGAAAATTTAAGGTGGGCCATTAATAATAATATAGATATAATTGCACAATCTTATGTTGAAAGTTCTAGGGATATATTATGTGTAAGAGAATACATAAAAAAGTTTAAGAGAGATCAAAGAAATATTAAGATATTTTCTAAGATAGAGACTATAGTGGGATTAAATAATTATAAAGAGATAATGAACTGCAGTGATGGAATTGTTATTGCAAGAGGTGATTTGGTACCAGAGTGTGGAATAATGGTTTCTGTAAAAGAGGAATTTGAATTATTGATGAAGTTAAGAAATGAGAAGTATGATAAGGAAATAATAATAGCAACTCATGTATTAGATAGTATGAAGAATGGATTAAATAGTAGTATAAGTGAGATAGAGAGTATATATTCATTTATAAATAATGGAGTAACTGGATTTTTATTAGCAGGAGAAACTTCTATTGGGAAATATCCAGTACAAACAGCTAAATTATTAAATGAATTAATTAAAAGGTACAAGAGGTAATAAGTGTTAAGGTATAGACAAACTATTTTTTCATATGTATTATAAAATAGTACATCTATACTAAGGAGGAAATTTAATGAGTGAACAAGAGAAGAATTTGCGTTGGTACAACTTAGCTATGATGGCATTTGTATCAGTGTGGGGATTTGGTAATGTTGTAAATAACTTTGCAAATCAAGGATTAACAGTAGTTGTATCATGGGTACTTATAATTGGATTATATTTTGTACCTTATGCATTAATGGTAGGAGAGCTAGGATCTGTCTTTAAGGATAGTAAAGGGGGAGTAAGTTCTTGGATAAGAGGAACTTTTGGGACTACTTTAGCTTATTTTGCAGGATGGACATATTGGGTAGTTCATATACCATATTTAGCACAGAAGCCACAAGCAGCTTTAATAGCATTAGGATGGACTGTAAAGCAAGATGGTAACTTTATAAAGGGGATGGATCCATTAGTAGCTCAATTGTTAACGTTAGCGGTATTTTTATTCTTTTTATGGGTTGCATCAAGAGGTGTAACATCTTTAAAAATGATAGGAACAATAGCAGGTACATCAGTATTTGTTATGTCTCTTTTATATGTTATATTAATGTTAGCTGCACCTTCAATTAGAGGAATACAATCAGCAACAGTAGATTTTAGTATTAAAAATATGATGCCGAACTTTAATTTTTCATATTTTACTACATTATCAATGTTAGTGTTTGCTGTTGGGGGAGCTGAAAAAATATCTCCATATGTAAATGATATGAAAAAGCCAAGTAAAGA
>NZ_CAKVJA010000012.1 GCF_934754925.1 uncultured Clostridium sp.
ATTTCTCAAATTTGTACAATATAGAAAAAATCTTTTTATCATAAACTAATACTTCTATATTGGTTCCAGAAACCATAGGTGATATTTCAACTTGAAACTCTCCATTTGCTTTTGCTTGAGTTGTTCCTATAGTTCCATTTTCAGATACAATGATAATATTACTATTAGGAACAGTTTTTCCCTTAATATTATCACTATTAGATGTAACTTTATCTACTTCTAAGTTAACATACTCTTCATAATCTGAGATTACTTGTGTTGCCATCATTGCATGTCCAACTTTATTAGGAGAAATTCTTGCTACTCCATTTTCAATCTTAAAATTTAAAACTTCATCATTATTTAATATGTGATAGCAATCCAAAATTTTATAATCATAATTACTATTATTTTTAACTATTAAATCATTAATTAAATTTATTTGCTCATCAAAAAAATCATAAATATTGCACTTTTTATTAATAGGATTATATACTGTATTTACGTATATCTCAGCTTCAGGAGCTAACTTTTTTATTTTTTTTATTATGTTAGGAAAATCCTTTGAAAATTTATTTACTTCATTTAAAATTTCAGTTTTAATTTCCTCACTATTCAAATATTCACTTATTATAGAGTCAAATTTCTCTTCATCGCAGTTTTGTAATATAGTTTCATCTATATTTAGATTTTTTAATATAGGATTTAAAATATTATTTCCTCCAATTGAGATTGTAATTATATCTGCGTCTTTTATCTTATCCTTATTATCATCTATTATATTTAATAATTCAAAAGATGTTATTCCTTCCTTGCTTAAATTGCTATAATCTAAATTATTATTTAAAGCATATAAAAAATCTCTAATCAAGGAAACATATTCAATATCATAATCATTACTAGCTTCTATAGAAATTTCATCCCCTATGGCAACATATTTATTTAGTCTTTCATTAGCAACTTCTCCCTTAGCTTGTATTGCTACAGATAAGGCTAATACAATTATTCCTATAATTACTACAAATATAATCTTGAATTTACTATTTCTTTTCACAATTTCTCCTCCACACCTTATAACTCCTATACTTATTATAGGTGCTTTTTCTATAAATTTACAGTTTTTTTAGGTATTTTTTTCCAAAATATATCTACATATTTTTTTCCTATTTAAAAAAATAATTTAATTTTCTACATATTATTTTTATGTAAATATTTACTTGTGTAAATAAAAAAATAAGCTATTCTAAGTAATTACACATACTACCTACAATAGCTTAAATTTCTACATATATTTTTCTAAAGTTTCAGCTCTATTATACGATTTTTTTATTATTTCTTTTGGATATCCTATATGATCTAATAACTTAATAGCATTACGTGTTTTAGATACTCCCCTCTTTAATTTGTAATCAAAATTTAATCCCTTGCTATCTACTTTTTCACTAAAATAGAAGAAATCATAATTTTCCTTAAGAATATCTGTAAGCTCTCTATCATGTGTTGCAACAATTGATATACTATCCTTACTATTAATATATTTTAATATTTCAGCAGAAGATGCTATTCTTTCAATTGGATTTGTACCCCTAAATATTTCATCTATTGGACAAAATACCGGTAAATCTAAATCTAAGGCTTTAATTATTCTAAGTAATGCTTCAGCCTCAGCCATGTAATAACTCTTTCCTAGAGTAACATCATCACTTGGACTTATTGATGAAACTATATTAAAAAAACATGCTTCATACTTTTTGGTTAATGTAAAATTAAATGTTTGTGCAAATATAATATTAAGACCTATCATTCTTAAAAAGGTAGATTTTCCTGCCATATTTGTTCCTGTTAAAATAATTCCTCTCTTTTCAAAATTAATTGAATTAGGAACTGCATCTTTTATTAAAGGATGTATACCATCTACTATGTTAATGCCTACTTTATTTATAAATTTTGGTTTAGTATACTTTTCTTTTATTTCTTCCTTATAAGATGCTATAGACATATAACTTTCTATCTCACCTATTAAATAATACAAATCTAAAATATACTCTCTTTTTTCATCTAATAAGCTAGCAATTCTATAAAAAGCAGTTTCCTCTAATAAAAATGGAATAGTTAAAACCTCAAAAACTCCTCCACCTGTATTAGCTAATTGAATAGGTCTAGTAGCACTATCAATACCTTTTAACTCTTTCAGTAATTCTTTAATTTTATTATTATACTCTTCAAGAGCTGGATGTTTTATCTCTTGAATTTTCTTTGCCGAAATTATAATATTTCTTAAATAAAGTAATCCTTGTGATTTAACATTTTTTCTTTCTTTATCATTAATAAATACATTAACCCATAATAATATAAATGTAGCTAAAAGCAACATAGGCTCTTTTAATAATATAGATAATATTATTGTTCCAAGCATTAAGATTCTACCACATAAAATATATAAATAATATTTAGTTTTATTTGCTTCTAAAGATTCCATTATCATATCTAAAAATGTATTTTTTCTATCATATCCAAGCTTGAAATAAATCATTTGTAGCTTTGTTCTTAAATCAGTAGTTTTTCTTAATGTTTCAATTATTTCATCTCTTTCCTCCAATTTTCCCCTATTATGAAGTGGGTTTCTAAGCATTTTATATAAAATTGCTTCTCCTGCACTACTATAAGTTCTATCAACCTTTTCAAAGACTTCATCCATGTTAAAATCATCCCAAGTTTGATCATCTATTGTATATCCATCATGCTCTTCCATATCAAAATAAGTTCTTATATGCTTAAAGTTTCTTTTCTTTTTTCTTTCTTCACCGAAGTCTTTTTCCATCATATCATAAAGCCCTAAAAGTGAATCCATTATATTTTTCATTTTGCACCTCTTTTACGCATTAACTTCAATATAAAAATCTATTTAATATTATACACTATAATCATATCTTATTATATAAAAAGCAACATATTCCTTAAAATAAAACTCCCCTATAAGTCAAAAAATATTTACAACTTATAGGGGAATAAGATTTAATTTTATTTTTCTAATTCTTGTTTTTTTATATGTAAATCCATTTGTGGATAAGGTATACTTATATCTTCTTCATCAAATTTAACTTTAACTGCTTCAAGTAAATCAAAATGAACTTTCCAATAATCACTATTATTAACCCAAACTCTTACTACAAAATTAATAGCGCTATCTCCATGAGCAGAAAGTGCTATAAATGGTGCAGGATCTTTTAAAATTAAATCATGTTTATCTACAATATTAGATAATACTCTTTTCACTTTTAAAACATCTTGTTCATATCCAACTCCAAAAGTTAAGTCTACTCTTCTTAATTCTTTTGCTGAGTAATTTACAATACTTCCATTTGCTAAATTACCATTTGGAATAAGTATAAGCTTATTATCTACAGTTGTCATATGTGTATAGAACATTCCTATTTTTTCAATAATCCCTGTATGTCCAGATCCTTCAATATAATCTCCAACATTAAATGGTCTTATTAATAATATTATTACTCCTCCAGCAAAATTAGATAGACTTCCTTGTAATGCAAGCCCTATTGCAACTCCCGCTGATGCTAACAATGCAGCTATTCCTGTTGTTTCAATTCCTACTTGATCTAAAAATACAAAAAGTACTACCCCTTTTAATACTACTTCTACAAAAGTATCTAAAAAGGATCTAATTGTTGCATCTACATTTCTTTTTTCTAGTGTTCTATTCATTATATTTACTATTTTCTTAGCAAGTTTCCAACCAATCCATAGTAAAAATAACCATACAACCAATTTTACTCCTTCTGTAGTTACCCAATTAATAAGTTTGTTTAAAAATTGTTCTAAATTCATAGTTATAAAAAGTGCCTCCTCATTTTATTCATTATTTTATTATATACATATTTAATTTTTTGTAAACTTATAATTAGTAATTTGAAGCACTTTTACAAGATTAATTCCTCTTATTTCCCTCTTTATACATCTTATATAAGTAGTAGCTATTTACAAAAAATATAAAAGCATTTATTATACCAACAGGGTATGCTTTCACTGTAAAACCATATATAGCAAATAATATACATCCTATTGAATTTATTATTCTAAGCTTTACTATATTAGTCATAATTAATGATATTGCAATCATAATTGAGGCTGCATATCCAACCCATTCAATTGCCGGTATTCCAAACATTAAAATCACTCCATTCTAATTTTATTTACCTAGTTAGTTTATACAAATACACTAAAATTAAAATAAAAAAACATTGTTATTTGTTCGTATGCATATAATTGTTTTTCACTATAAACTTTATTATAAATTCTATTAAATTTCTCTTAATATTCTCTTAATCTAATTTAAAAAAAACTATTTTAAGTATATAATGTTATTTGGTACTTGTAATTTCTCAAGGTATCTTACCAGAAAGGAGTTATTATCGTATAATGAGATCTAACTTAAAAAACATACCTAAATATTTATTAATTATATTATATCCATTATTTTTATCAATTTTATTAGAGTATAATATATGTCAGGATTTTAATGACACATTAAAATTCTTAATAAAAAAACCTAACATATTATTATTTAATATTATTATTTGTATCATATTATTTACTTTAATTTTTCTTATATTAAAAAAAGCTTACCTATCTATGATTTTTCATGGAGGTATACTTTATATTCTTTCTTGTATTGAATATTTTAAATATAAAACTAGTGGCAGTCATTTAGTAATAAGTGATTTATTAATGACAAAAAACTTAAGTGATGTTGGAAAATTTGCTTCTTTAAAAATTACTTATCCATTAATCCTTAATTTTATACTATTGTCATTATATATTTTCTTAACTTACAAAAATAATTTAACTCTAAATTTTTCAATTAAAAAACGTATTTGTAGTTGTGCCTTTATAAGTTTATTAATAACTATATCATTAACAACTCCTATTTCAGCAAAGATTTTTTCAGTTTTTGAAATAGAAACTACAGTTGCTACTAATATATTAGAAAGTAATGAACAATTTAGTGATATAGGGTTTCTTCCTTATTTAACAAAGACTACATCAGAAAATTTAATGGATATTGTAAATCCACCTGAAAACTATAGTTATGATTCTATAAAAAATTTATTATCTAATTCAGATACAAGTACAAATTTGGAAACTGCATCTAAAAATTCCCCTAATGTTATTTTTATTATGTCTGAATCATTTAGTGATTTTAGAGTATTTGATTCTTTAGAGGTTAATAATGATATTTATTCTGGTTTTGATTCTGTGGGTGCTGAAGGTTACGTTGGAAATTGTATAGTTCCAACCTTTGGAGGTTATACTACAAGAACTGAATTCGAATTGTTAACTGGCCTACCAACTTATGCTATTAACACTCCATCAGTTCCGCAAAACTTATTAAAAAAACAGGAAATTATAGATACATTCCCTAGTTACTTTAAGTCTCTTGGATATAGTACATCATATATTCACCCTTTTAGTAAAACTTTTTATGATAGAGATACCTTATATTCTGAATATGGATTTGATACCTTATATTTTGATGATAGTATGACAGTTGAAACAGAATATTTTAGAAGATATATTTCTGATAAAAGTGTTTTTAATCAAATTAAAAATGTTCTACAATCAAATGAAAATCCAAGCTATATATTCGCTACTACTATGCAGAACCATCAACCATATTATGCTGAAACAGCTGATGGAGCTGATCAATTATCATACTATTTAGCTGGTATTAAGGAAACTAGTGATCAATTAAGAGAGTTTACAAATTGGTTAAAAGAATTCGATGAAGATGTATTACTTGTTTTTGTTGGTGATCATTTTCCTTTCTTCACACCTGATGATAATGTGTATGACAGATTAGGTGTTTCTGATGATAACGCTAAGTTAATTTATAGTCAAAAATATATACTATGGAATAATTACGATTCTAACATTTTTAATAAAGAGATAGATACTATTTCTGCATTCTATATACCTTATATAGTTACAGACTTAATTAATTTAGAAGATACAGCTTTCATAAAAACTATGAAAAATTTAATGAAAGAATATCCACTATATTCACCAAGTATTCAAAGTTCTGATTCTAGAAATGAAATTTTAGATTTAATTACTTATGATAAAGTTATAGGTGAAAATTATAGCTCTGATAAATATAATAATAATAATAATAATAATTGAACTTACTAATGTTGAAATCTTTTCCTTCTTAATTTATATTATATTTGTATTATACATATATTTATAAGTTAAGGGGGATATTATTTTGTTAGAACATATTTTTGATAAATTACTTCCAATATTAATTCACATTTTTGAATTAATGGGCGTAATTGTATTAACAGTTGGAGCATTTACAGCTTTTTATCATTATGTAAAATCTAAATTTGGAAAAGAAGGTTATTCGTTAAAATATCAATTTGCAAATTCTATGATTACTGCACTTGAATTTAAACTTGCTGCTGAAATACTAAAAACTGTTTTGGTAAAAAGCCTTGATGAATTAATAATTTTAGGAGCCTTATTCTTAATAAGAGCCTTAATGACATTTGTTTTAGAACGTGAAATTAAGGATAGCGAAAAACATAATAAAAGCCTTCTAGAATCTTAATAAAAATTTGGATGACTCTAAGATAGTTATCTTAGAGTCATCCTAAATAAACTTATTTTAAATCAAATATTATATTTCCATCCTCATCATAACCTAATTCTTTGACAAATGTATGCCTATTAGGATCATATAATGGATCTCCTACTATTTCTTTATAATTTCTTGCATGATATACTAACATATCAGTTTTTCCATCTTCTGAAACAGTAAAGCAACTATGTCCTGGTCCGAATATTTCTTCCTCTTCATTAGTTTTTAATACAGGGGTAACTGATTTATACCATGAATCTTTATTTAATAAATCACTATTTTCATCAGCTATTAAAACTCCCATACAGTAATTATAATCTGTAGCACTTGCAGAATATGATATAAATATTTTTCCATTCCTATTTAATACTGCTGGCCCCTCATTAACTAAGAATCCAATCTTTTCCCAATCATATTCTGGCTCTGCAATCATTATCTGCTCACCCTCTATTGTCCAAGGATTCTTCATCTTTGCAATATATAAATTTGAATTTCCATATATATTAGGATCCTTTTGAGCCCAAACTAAATATCTTACTCCATTATGCTCAAATGTAGTTGCATCTAATGCAAAGGATTCCCAATTAGTTTTTAGCTGTCCCTTTTCAATCCACTTTCCCTCTAATGGATTTTCGTTTTCATTCTCTAATACAAAAATTCTATGATCAAATAATCCTTCATTAGTTTCTGTAGTCCTAGCTGCTGCAAAATATATATACCATTTACCATCAATGTAATGAATTTCAGGTGCCCATATATTTGCGCTTAACATACCTTCATCATGTTTTCTCCAAATAGTTATAGCTGGTGCTTCAGCTAACCCATTTATTGATTTTGATCTTCTTATTTCAATCCTATCATACTCTGGCACTGAAGCTGAAAAATAATAATATCCATCTGTATGCTTATATACCCACGGATCTGCCCTTTGTAATATAATAGGTTTTACTAATTCTTTAACTGCCATAACTCTTCCCCCATACTCAATACATAATTTAATATACTTTTTTATTTTGTATATTCTATTTTCATTATTATATCCTGTGGATAATCTCCAAAAGATTTTCCAAATATACTTATTCCGCCTATATTTTTCGCATTTTCTTTTATACCAATTTTCACACTTATAAAATCATTATCTTCAATATTAAAATCATTAATTGTTCTTTCTGATAATTTCACATCATCAATATAAGTTCCTGTATCCTTAATTCTCCAATATTTTAATAATCCATATTGATTTATTGTATCTGGCCACCATTGAGGGTTATTCCTACCACGTCTACCACCAAAATCTCCTGGACTAGTCCAAGTTCCAACTTCTATACCATTTATCCACATAGTTATATCTGATGGCCAATCATTTTTATAATGAGGTGCTTCCGAGCACATCTCTATTGAAACTTCTAACATATTTATATTTTTATTTTTTAATTTTTCATATGGAAATTTATACTCTATATATCCTTTATAAAACCATAATAATTGAGAATTAACCTTTTCTGGATAATAAAAACTACTTGGCTTATCAAATTGCCCTATACTTCCATTTTCGCTAACTAACCCACAGGATGGTAATACTAAACAATCACTATAATTACCAATAGGCATATTTATATAAACACAGCTTTCTGATAAAGTATTTATACTATCATTTAAATTAATAATAATATTACTACATGCCTTACTACTTACCTTCATAGAACCTCTAATTCCCGGTTGTAACTCTGTAAGTACTAATCCAGCTTCTTCTAAAATCTTTATATTTAACGCTGTTGTTGATACTGGTAAATCTAAAGTTTCTGCAATTTCATTTACATTTAAACATCCTCTATCTAATAACTGTAAAATATTTATTCTTGATTCATTAGCTAATGCTTTTATAACACTAAGCATCTCATTTTTATCACTATAACTTAGTTCAATTTCCTTTAACATTCTGCCACACTCCTTCTTGTAAACACCACTTTTTAATTTTTAGTACTATTAATCTGCAAGTAAATTATAAAGCGATTAAAAAACTACCATAGTACACTAATAATTTTAAATTTAAGATACTTAGTTAATATATTAATATACCTTTTATATTTTTCTTTAATCTAATTATATTCTAAGATAACTTACCTAATTGTAAAGTTAAAATTCCATTATTTAAAATCTTTATATATTATTATATTTGTTTTTTACTAATGATATATATATTCACTTTTGTACTTGATTGTTTATTTTTATCCTTTAACAGCTCCTGCTGTCATACCATCAACAAAGTATTTTTGGAAGCATAAGAAAATTATTAAAACTGGAATTACTGAAAAGAATGATCCAACTATTAATAAATCATAGTTATTTCCATAAGGAGTTAACAGTGTATTTAATCCTATTGGTAAAGTAAATTTAGTATCAGTTTTCAAAACAAGTAAAGGCCATAATAAGTTGTTCCATGCACCCATTGTATTTAAAATTGCCATTGCTGCAAATGCAGGTTTCATAACAGGAAGTATTATCTTAAAAAATATACCATATTCTGATGCACCATCAATTCTTCCTGCATTGATTAAATCTCTTGGTATCCCCATTAAATATTGCCTAAAGAAGAATATAGTTGAGGCACTTGTTATTCCAGGTAATACAACTCCAGCATAAGTATCTATTAGTCCCATATCTATTATCTGACTATACATAGGAACCATTAATATTTCAAAAGGAACCATCATAACAAATAATACGCAAATAAATAGAAAAGTTTTAAACTTAAAATCATACATTGAAAATCCATATCCAACTGCTGCACATACAAATAAAGTTATTATTACAGAAACAGCTGTTAAAAATAAACTGTTAAAGAACCATGTAAAGTATTGATGATCTCCAGTAAATAAGAATATAAAATTATCTAGAGACATTTTATCTAATTCAATTTTTAAATTTATTCCGTAACGAATTAAATCATTACCTGGCTTAAATGAAGAAATAACTAATATATAAAAAGGTATAATTATAATACAAGATAAAATAAGGAATAAAGTAAAAACTAATATCTGTAATGCTAAACGCTTCTTATTTGCAACAGCTTTCTTTTTTATTGTTTTTTCTATATTGGTTGATATATTTAAACTAGTCATTACCTATTCCTCCTTCGAAAATGTTCCATTTAATTTTAATTGAATCATATTAATAGTCATTGCTATTATGAATAATATAATACCAACTGCAGATGCATATCCCATTGCATTCTTTTCAATACCTTGTCTATATAAATATCCTACAATTGTAAGTCCTATATTCTTTGGTGATGAATTTCCACCCCAAATCATATAACTTTCTGTAAACATTGCCAATCCTGCATATATTGAAATAGTTAATACATAGACTATTGTTGGTTTTAATTGTGGAATTGTAATATAAATAAATTTTTGAATAGCATTTGCTCCATCAATATCTGCTGATTCATATAATTCATCTGGTATATTCTTAAGACCTGATAGGAAATATAACATATTAACCCCTGTCCATCTCCAGCATGCTAAAAGTAATAATGCAAAGAAACCTGTTCCTGCACCCTTTAGCCATTTTATAGGGTCCATGCCAAAGAAACCTATAATAGAATTCATTACTGCACCATCTAATTCACTAAATGCTAATCTAAATATTGTACCTGCAACAACTATAGATGTTAAAGCTGGTAAATATAATGCAGATTTAAAGAACTCTCTTCCCTTAGCAAATTTACTATTTAAAATTGTTGCAAGCAACATAGGAATTGGAATAAGTAATATTAACGTCCAAATCATATATTTCATGCTATTCATAATGGCTTTAAGGAATACTTTATCACCTAATAATCTAGTATAATTATCAAATCCTACCCATTCTGTTATTCCTGGTAATACTGATTGGAAACTCATTATAATTGTCCTGGCCATAGGGGAAATAAAGAATACTAGAAATATAATTATAAAAGGTAATATAAATACATATGGTGCAACTTTTTTATTGTATATAAATTTTTTTACCATTTTGTTACCTCCTCTATAAATTATGCAAAATCCATTATATAAAATGGATTTTGCATTTATTAAAATTAATTATTATTGAATTGCATTATCTACTTCATCTTTGGCATAATCTAAAGCGTCTTGTACATCTTCACCATCTTCAAATATGCTATTTAAAGTTGTAGTACAGAATACTTCATTAATTGAAGGACTATTTGCAACAACCTTAGTTAATCCAATCTCATTTCTAATTTCTTTTAATACATCAAATGGATTGTTTTTGAAGTATTGAATATATTGATTATCAGGATTATTAGTAACCTCTTCATTTTCCCAAACAACAGTATTAACAGGATCAAACCCTAATATTTCCCAAACCTTAATATTACCTTCTTCTGAAAGCTTAGCAAAGGCTAAAAATTCTTTAGCTAACTCTACATCATTACATTGGTTTGTAACAACAGTACCAGTACCTCCTCCACCAACAGAACGGTCTTGTCCATCTTCAAATACTGGAGCAGGAGCTATAGCAATTTTACCTGATAGTTCTGGCATGTAATTTATAAATCTTGACATATACCACATAGGCATGATAGCGCAAGCATAGTTTCCATTATTATATTCACCAAAAGCCTCTTCATTATCTGGTTGTCCTCCTGCAATTGTTGCAATAGCATTACATTCTTGAAGCTCTTTTAATGTTGTTAATAACTTTTTCATTTCAGGTGTATCTATTTGTGGATTTCCCTTATCATCTGTATAATCACTTCCAAGTTCTGATAACATTAATGACTCTGTCCATATAGACCCTGTATCAGCTGTTCCTAAGTGTTTACCTGTAGCTTCGTAATATTTAATACCAGCTTCTTTAAAATCATCCCAAGTTTTAATTGTTGTATAATCAATACCAGCTTCTTCTAACAACTCAGTATTATAGAATGCAACAGTTGCTCCAACGTGTGTTGGTAATCCATATATATCTCCATCTTTGCTATAAAGATTAAGTCTTGATTCTACAATTGAATCTTTATAAGGCTCAACTACATCATTTAATGTTTCTAATTGCGGAACACCTTTTAAGAAATTAGGAAACTGTCCAACTTCTATATCACATAAATCTGGAGCTCCCTTTCCAGCTAACAACGATGATTGTAATTTAGTATGCATATCACCATAAGGTAAAACTGTCATTTTTAAATTAATTGTCTTATCTGGATTTTGCTCATTCCATTCTTTAACCATTTCTTCATAAAATTTAGCATGTAGCTCAACAAATGCCCACATTTCAAATTCAGTTCCATTCTCGTCTCCTGCAGTTACTACTGTTGCCTCTTCCTCTGTTTTCGTTTCTTCTGATTCACCTTTTTTACTTGAGCTATCTGTACTTTTATTAGATCCACAACCTACCATTGCTCCCGTAGTCATTGATGTAGCTAATAAAATTGCCATTAACCTCTTAAACGTTTTCACTTTAACCATAATACCCCTCCATAATTCCATATAAATATATATTACAAAAGCCTAAGCTTATGTTTACCCTTATTTTCTCATATTAAAATACCCTAACCCATTTTTTTATCTTACATTTATTTTTGTTTTATTGAATTATTACAATATTATTGTAACTAATTGGTAACAGTATTGTCAATACATTTTTATGTATTTCTTATACTTTTTTCCATATTGTTTTATCATTTAAGTATCAATTCTTTATTTTTACGTATTATTGTACTTACAATAATATATTTAATATTTCATAATCACTTTTGTCCTTACCTATATTATTACTATATAATTTTATTCTAATAAAAAAATATCCATGTTTTAAAAGTTAATCATGGATATTTTATTAATTGTAATTTCATAATTATATATTTTTATACTTAAATAACTTAATAGTAATTTATTTAAACTATAATACTAATTTTTTCTTTGATTTCTCTATTATCTTCTCAACTATAGGATCAAATAACTCAGCAACTTCTTCCTCTTCTTCAATTAACTCTATAGATCCATAATTAGTTATGGCTCTATGCATAGGTAATTCCCCTAATAGCTCTACATTCATATCTTTTAAGAAATTCTCAGTATTTTCTCCATTAAACAACTTAATTGTTTTATCACAATCTGGACATTTAATATAACTCATATTTTCTATTACTCCAAATATATCTATATTCATTTTTCTAGCCATATTTATAGATTTAGAAACTATCATTGAAATCATATCTTGAGGAATAGAAACCATAACTACTCCTTTTATAGGTATAGTTTGCATTACTGTTAATGGAACATCTCCAGTTCCTGGTGGCATATCTATTATTAAGTAGTCTAATTCTCCCCAATATACTCCAGTCCAGAATTGCTTTACAACATTAACTATAGCTGGCCCTCTCCAAATAACAGCTTCATCTTCTTTTTCTACAACAAGATTTAAAGACATTACTTTAATTCCTTCATTACTTTCTACAGGGAAAATAAGTGTTTCTGTTCCTCTTGCCCTTTCTTCCTCTATATGAAGTAATCTGGGTATACTAGGTCCTGTTATATCAGCATCTAAAATACCTACTCTATATCCTCTTTGAACTAATTGTCTAGCTATCATAACAGACATTGTAGATTTTCCTACTCCACCTTTACCACTCATTACTGCTATTATATTTTTAATTTTATTTTCTGGATTATTTTCAATTCCACACTGTGTTGCATCTTTTCCACATGATCCATGACTTGGACATGTATTACAGTTTCCCATTTACTTCACCTCATCTTGATTATATTTTTATATTTATTTACCCTAAGTTTATTCCTAATATTTTTCTTTGTCAAATATAGAAAAACTGCCTCCAATCAATTCCAATATATGGATTGACCCCGGAGGCAGATACATTTTTTTACAGAGAATGTTGTAACATATAATCTTTCCAGTCACCATTCTCTATATAAATACTATTCTTTTCAAAAATATCCTTATCATTCATAGCATAATAATAAACATAACAACTTTCTTTAGTTCCATCTGAAAGCTCAACATCCATTATTATTCTATTATATTCATTTCTATTATCATTTACCCCATAGTAATTTTCCATCTTATCCATTGGAATCATTACCTCTTCAAAGTTATTTAAAGCCATTATCTCACCAATTACCACATCATCACCTTCTAGCAATGCTGGATATCCCTTATTTGGCATATGATATAGCTTTCCCTTTACTTTTCCAACTTGAGCATTTGATACTTTGCCTAACAAATATTTATTATAGTTAAAAAAACCAGTTCTTAAACTACCATAAACAAATATCTTCTTTTGTTCTCTTGGTTCTATCATTTTTAGCAAATAGCTCCACCAACAGCTTTAATATCTTCTGAATTTTCTACTGCTGCTTTTATTGATAATTCTAACCCTTTTGATATATCAATTGTACTCATAGATGGTTTTTCTGGTTTATCAACTACTTGTGCTGGAATATATGGAACATGTATAAATCCTGCTCTAATATTTGGATACTTCTTGTCTACTAAATATAATACCCCATACATTACATGATTACATACAAATGTTCCTGCTGTATTTGATACTGATGCAGGAATGCCATTATTTTTCATTTCATTAACCATAGCCTTTATTGGTAGGTTTGAAAAGTATGCTGGCTCTCCATCTTCATATATGGCAACATCTAATGGTTGATTTCCTTCATTATCTTCAATTCTTGCATCATCTATATTTATTGCAACTCTTTCTGGTGTTATACCAAATCTACCACCAGCTTGACCTACAGAAATAACAATATCAGGATTATGAATTTCTATAGCTTCTTCAATTTTTGCTAAAGATTTTCTAAATACTGTAGGAATTTCAAGTTTAATTATTTCTGCACCTGAAATTGTATCTGGTAATAATTTCACTGCCTCTAAAGCTGGATTTATTGATTCTCCTCCAAATGGATCAAATCCTGTTATTAAAACTTTCATATTTATCTTCTCCTTTGTTAACTTCTAACTTAAGGGGAAAACTTAGTTATTTTCACCTTATAAGTTTTCAGATAATTATGAGATACTTCCTAAACTAGTAAAATTATTAGAAAATATCTCATATATATTATACCATATTAAACTATTATTTAAATTAAAATGCTAAGAAGTACATTAATATAATATGAATAGCTAATAAAATTAAAGCTACTGGTGCTTGATGCTTAATTATTGAATTTTTATCTTCAATTTCAAGTAAAGCAGCTGGCATAATATTAAAATTAGCTGCCATTGGTGTTAATAATGTACCACAATATCCAGCTGTTAATGCTAAAGCACCTGCTATTGCTACATTAGCACCTTGTGAGAATACAAATGGTATCCCTATACCAACTGTTATTACTGAGAATGCTGCAAAAGCATTTCCCATTATCATTGTAAATAAAGCCATACCTACACAATAAGCAGTAACTCCTATGAATATATTTCCTTGTGGTAATATACTTGATATTCCTGAAGAAATTACATCTCCAACTCCTGCTGCTGTAAATAAAGCACCAAGTGCTGCTAATAATTGTGGTAGTATACTTACTGCTCCTACTGATTGAAGCATTCTATCTGATTCTTCAACTAAAACTCTTGGTTTTGCTTTAGTAATAATAAATGTAACTATTACAGCAATAACTGCTGCAACACCTATAGCTGCTGATCCTGAAATTGCTGTAAATTGTGCAATTCCTAATGCAGCTAAAGCTATAACTAATGATGGTATAAATACCTTAAGTCCTAATTTATTTGCTTGTTCTTCACCAAACTTTTCATCTAAAGCTTTAACAGTTCCTGGTTTAACTTGTTTAGTTAAAGTAAGTACTGCTATAACAACTAATATTGCTCCAACTAATACTGATGGTATATATGGCCCAAATATAAATATTATTCCAAGTAATGCCCAAAAGGCAGCTGTTCCAATTTTAGCCTTATGATTTTTATCTCCTAATGTTAATACAGCTGTATTTAACATCATAATTCCAATTATTATGTAGAATATTTCTAATAATATATTAGAAATTGCTGCAAAATCCATATATCTCTTCTCCTTTGTAACTATTTATTCTTCTTTCCAAATTTTTTATCTAACTGCTTGTCTAGTAATATATTTTGAACTAAAACTAATACAAAAGCAATTATAGCTATAGGAACTGATGCTTTTGCAATATCTAATCCTGTTGTTGTATATCCTAATTCACTTAATGTATTAGCAATTAATAAAACCCCTGAACTTGCTAAGAAAAGATTTTGTCCATAGAAGTTTCCATAGTTATCCATAGAAGCTGCTGCTGCTTTTATTTTAGCTTCTGTTTTTTCATCAATTTTTCCATATTTACTTATTGCAGCTCCTTGAGCCATTGGATTTATTAATGGTCTTACAAATTGAGGATGTCCACTTATTCTTAATGACATAGCCCCAGCAATTTGTCTTATTAAACAATAAAGAGTTAACAGTTTTCCTGTTGAAAGATTTTTTACCTTCTTAATAAGTGAAACTGCTTTTTCCTTTAATCCATATCTTTCTGATATACCTATTACAGGTAATGTTAATATAAAAATTGTTATTAATCTTTGATTAACAAATGTTTGTCCTAGTATTGAAAGTATTTCGGTAATATCCATATGAGCTGCAAATCCTGTAGCAAGTGCTGATATTATTATTACAGCTATGCTATCTAACTTTAATGCAAACCCTATTATTACCATTAAAATTCCTATTAGTACCATTTTTATTCCCTCCATTATATGTCTATATTATATTTATACCCATTTTTTCTACATTTGTCTACAAAAAAAATTTGCCAACAACTCTTATTTATATAACTTATATAATTTATCATCGCTTTCATTAATAAAATATTAATATTTAATCCCTTTTATACTCACTTTATTACATATGTTTATTTTTAGATTATTCACATCCTAATAAATATAACTTTTTATGTATAATTATTCACCGTTTTTATAATAATGATGGTCATAATAATCATCCTTTTTATCATAATATTGAAAATCCTTATAATTATTATAATAATCATAATCATCAAAATAATAATGAAAATCGTCTATTTTATTAATATCACTATTATTATTTAAATCATTATTAGGTACCGTTTCATATTGTTTAGGAATTGTTTTATTAAAATAATCATCATAATATGATGTAGGTTCTAATATGTAAAAATCAGAATTAATTTTTGTTATATTAAAAAACAAAATTAAACTTAAGCAACTTATTATCCTTTGTTTTCTATTCATAATTAATTACCTACCTTCAATTAGTTACTATAATTAGTTTTAGCTATATTTTAACTTTTTATTAATATAAAATAGCTATATCAAAATTAATAAATCATTTTAATATAGCTATTCTTAATCTTAATTCTTTTTATAAACGTCGATAAATGTATCTCTATATCCTTTAGCTATTAGTTCAGTTTTTCTATTTTCTGCATTTATTCTTTCCTTAAAACTACCCACAACACACCTATAATATATTTCATCTCCATTCAACTGATTATTATTTATATTTATAAATTTTCCTATATGACATAAACATGCCCTAACAATTGATTGAGCTATTTCTTCAAATTTTGAATCAAATATTAAGTTATCTAAGGTGTTATCTATAAAACCAACTTCTACTAATATGGCAGGGCATTTAGTTTCTCTTAAAACATGAAAATTAGAAATTTTTACTCCTCTATTAACAAATCCACTTTTTACCATTTCTGAATTAACTTTATTAGCTAACTCTTCGGCTATTCCTCCTTTAGCATATATATGAGTTTCACATCCCTTAGCACTTTCTGCCTTATATGCATTTCTATGAATACTTACAAAATAATCATAATTTCCAACATTCTCTCTATTACTTCTTTCTAGCAAACTTACAGTAATATCCTTAGATCTTGTATAATAAACATCTTCATTATTTTGTTGTAACAATTCTCCAACTCTTAAAGTTAACTTAAGAACATTATCACATTCTCTTCTACCCTTATATGTTGCGCCTGAATCCTCTCCTCCATGTCCAGGATCTAATAACCATTTTGCCATATTGTATATACCCCCTAAAAATTTATTTTTCAAGGTAAATATATACAATAAAAACTTAGTATTTACATTTTTCTTTAATTTCTGAATTATACAACTTATTTAATAAGTATTTGTATTTTACCTAACGATTTCTCTGTTCCATCACTACCAACTCTAGTTATTATGTATATCTCATAAAAATCTCCTATTGCTTCAATATTATTATCTTGTATATAATCCATAATAATATCGTAGTATTTTCTGGTGTCATTATAATCGTCATCAAAGTTTAAAGTTAAATATCTTCCAGCCGGTAAGCTAATCTTATCATATTCTTTAATATTCATATCCTGAGTAAATTTTATCATTGTATTTCTATATGTTACTTTTTTATACTCTTTAAGATCATTGTATGAAATAATAAATCCTAATTCCTTATTAAAATATGTATATTTTCTTTCTACTTCAGCTAAAATTTTACTTAAATTTATTTCAAACTCTTCTGTAAATCTATTAGTATTATTATATTTAATAAAATTTCTCTCATCATAAAACTTTATAAATATTTTATTTAACCCCTCATCTAACGATACCTTTATACTCTCTTCAAGAAATGTAATATTATCTTTTATATTATTTAACTCCTTTATTTTTTCATCAACAATCTCTTTCTGTTTTCTTATAATATGCAAAACTGATTCTGGTGAAGTATAATTTTCTATAATATTTTTTATCTCATCTAAAGATAATCCCATAGCCTTACATTGTTTAATTAAATCTAATATTATAAAATCCTTAGCACTATAATATCTATATCCTGTGCTACTATTTATATATGAAGGCTTTAACAATCCTACTCTATCATAATGCCTTAAAGTTTCTACTGTAATATTATGTATCTTAGCTACTTCTCCAATGGAAAATTTAGATTTCATATAAACTTACTCCTCTTAACCATTTACTAATAATAATTATAAATACATCTTTTTCACTTAAGATATATTTATTTTATATTTTATATGTTTTTCTTTATTTATATCATTATAAAACATATATTTTACTTTAAAATATAAAAAAGCCATATTGTAAAGTAAAATTCTAATACCTCAATATGGCTTATATTATCCTATTATATTTTTTTAAACTTCCTCTATCACTCTAAATGTATATAATTTTATATTTCCTACTATTTTTATAGTTATAAACGTTAAAGTCTCCGATATAATTGCACTTGCCCAAATACCATTAATACCAAAGAATTTACCTAAGAAAAATAAGCATACTGGTAAATATACTATTGATCTTAAAATACAACTTAAATTAGAATACTTAGGTATTTCAATTGCTTGATAATAAACTAAAATATTTAAATTTAATCCTACAGCAAAATAACTTAAGCATGCTATTTTTAATGCATCATACGCCATTTGTGCTATTTGTATATCATTTGTGAATATAGATATTAATGAAGGTCCAAATACAAAGCTTATAATCACAAAAACTCCTGTTATTATTATATTAGAAATTGATGTTATTCTAAAGAAACCTAACATCTTTTCTACATCTTTCTTTCCATAATTATAACTAACAAGTGGCTGAACCCCTAATGTAATTCCATATAAAACCATATATATATTAGTTGTTAGATAGTTTAATATACTATATGCTGAAACTCCAATTTCACCTGCATATTTTACTAAAGCTATATTATGAAGCAAAACAATTATAGAATAGCTTCCTTGTGCAAAAAATGAAGGAAACCCTATAGTACAAAACTCCTTTACTGTTTTAAATGATACTTCTACATTTCCAAAAGATAAATATCCTTTTTTCTTAATAAAATGAGGTAATAGTATACTTACTGTTACTATTTGTCCAAGCCCAGTTGCTATTGCTGCCCCCTTAATTCCAATTCCTAATTGAAAAATAAATATATAGTCTAAAAGTATATTAGTAATAGCACCACTTATAGTAGATACCATTGCTAACTTTGGTCTACCATCATTTCTAACAAAACTATTTAAAACAATTCCAATTAAGTTTGGTATACAGAATAATGCATAAAATCTTAAATACTCTACCGCTAATGGTTTTAATACTTCAGTTGCTCCTAGCAAACTTACTATTGGGCTAGTGAATACTACACATATTACACTTATTATCAAACTAACTATTAATAATGACTTAAATACTTGCCTAAATATATTAATTGCTTTTTCTATATTATTAGCTCCTATATTTTTAGATACTAATGCTCCTCCTCCAATAGCAAACATTGAAGCTAATCCAAATATCATTACTGTAAATGGAAGAACTATATTTACAGCCGCTAAAGCAGAATCACCAACGCCTTGTCCAACAAATATTCCATCTATTACTGTATATAATGAAGAAATAAACATCGCCAATGCTGATGGAATAGCATATTTAAAAAATTCCTTTCTCATATATATCTCTCCTTTAAATTTTAATACTTTCAAATTATAAACTCTTTTCTTACACAAGAGTCAATACTTTTTATACATTTTATACAAAAAAAAGTCATCTAAAAGTATATAGATAAATATAAACCTCTTTATATTTGATCTATCTTTTAGATAACTTCTTATATTTACTTACAAGGTAATATTATTGTGACTTTAGTTCCCTCATCTACCTTACTTTCTAAATCTATAGTTCCATTATGTAGTTTAACTATATACTTAACCAAGGTTAATCCAATGCCACTACTGCTAACCTTAGTAGAATTTCCATTTTCCCCTTGCTCAAATCTATTAAATATAAATTTCTGGTCTTCCTCTGATATACCAATTCCAGAATCCTTTACATCAATTTTTATACTATCACCTTTATCTTCTACAGTAATCTCTATCTTTCCACCTTCTGGAGTAAATTTAACTGCATTTCCTATAATATTGACTATGCATCTTTCTATTTCATTTGCATCACAAGATATATACTTTTCTTCTATTTGTGGATCAATAATTAATTGAATACCTTTTTCTTCAATATAATCACTCATAGTTAAAGCCGTTTCTTCCACTAAATAAACTATATCAACATTATCTTCCTTATTGATTTTATAGCTACCTGATTCTATTTTAGAACTATCTATAATATCATTAATGATTTTTAATAAACTATTTGAACTTTTATGTATAATTTCCATGTAATGATTAAGTCTTTTTTTAGAAATATCTTTATCTTTATTCAATGAATTTATTAGTTGTACTGTTGATAAAATAATATTAATAGGGGTTCTTAATTCATGGGATAAATTTACAAAATAATCATTTTTAAATTTTTCGTTTTTTATATTTTTTTCGTATAGTATTTGATTTTCTTTCATCTTATCATTAATTTCTTTTGTTTGTTTCTTTACTAGTGCTCTTAATATCTTTACACTATTTCCAAAATAAATTACTATGATTGCTATTATTAATATATAAGATAAATTTGCTATTGGTGTTTTCCACCAAGGATTTCCTATTTTTATTATTATACTAGTTTCATTAGTTAAATATCCATTATCTTGACTAGCCCTAACTTTAAAAATATACTTTCCTGGTGCTAATGATGTATAATTTGCATAACTAATATTATTAGAATATACCCATTTGTCATTTAGACCTTCAAGATTATATTCATACGTTATATCAGAATACTTTCTATAATCAGGTAAGAAAAAGTTAATAATTATATTATTTTCATTATATTTAAGTTTAATTTCATTTTTCTCATCAAACTCTATTTTCTTGTCGTTAATTCTAATACTTTCAATAATAACTGAATTCTCTTTATTAATTTCCTTATACAATTCATTAGGATTGAAGTAAACAATACCTTCTGTAGTTCCAAATAATAAATATCCACTTTTTGTTTTCCAAGAAGCATTTAAATTAAATTTACTTCCTTGTATTCCATAGTATTTGTTATAATTAATGAACTTATTTTCCTCAATATCAAATTTACATAACCCTTTATTAGTACCAATCCATATATCCTCATTATCATCTATAATAATAGAATTAACATAATCATTTATCATTCCACATTTTTCATCATATATAGTAAACTCTTCAGTTTCAATATTAAGTTTATTTAGCCCGGAGCTCGTCCCAATCCAAAGGTTTCCTTTTTCATCACCTTGTATGCAATTTATAACATCATAACTTATAGAATTTTCTAAAGTATTATTAATATAATTTTTTATTATTCCCTCAGTTTTATGAAATTTAATAAGACCTGTGTACTCACCTCCAGCTAACCAAAGTATATCTTCATCATACTTATCTTGAAATATATCTACTATTTTTATATCTTCAAGTCCATATTCTTTGAAATCACTCTTATAGCTTTTTATTTCATTATTAATATCTACTCTAATAATGCCTTGCTTAGTAGCTATCCAATGATATCCCTTATTATCACATATTATTTTTTGTATTTCTAGATATCCATCAGCATTTAATTCTTCAGAAAACTTATTAATAATTATTTTGTTTTCATTTTTATTAATTATATCTATTCCCTTATCAGTAACTATAGTGATTTCACCTTTTTTTAATTCAGTAATATATTTTACTGTGTTGCTAGAAAGAGTATTTTGATCATAACTATACCTTACTAAATTTTTCTCATCTTCTACTATATTTATCAACCCATGATATTGACTTCCTATCCATAAATCTCCATCACTATCTTCTATTATTGAAGAAAAACTTGTTTCTTTTATCTCATTTTCTTTTAATATTAAATTTACTCTATTATTAATTTGTTGTGTAATATTTAATTTACTTATTCCATTATCTGTTCCTATCCATAATAATCCATTACTATCTTCAAAAATGTAGTGTATACTATCACCGCTTAAAGAGTTAACAAACTGCTTTTCTGCTTTATATAATGTGGTTACATCATCATCTTCATTATACTTTATTACCCCACTAGAGCTTGCAAACCATAAATTATTATTTTCATCGCATAGTATATAACTAATATCGCTATGTATTTCTTCATATTCTTCAATAGTAAAAGCATTTAATGTATCACTTTCATGCTCATATTTATGTATTCCGTTTTTAGTGGCAAACCATATGTCCCCATCATTATCAATTTCCGCATTGTAAATATACTCATATTGTTCTGGATCAGAACTGCTTTTAAACACTATATTTTCTTTTATATCTACTGTATTTACTCCAGATTTTGTTGTAACTAATAGATATTCACCTTTTATCTCCTTAATATCAGTTATATATGGATTTGTTAATTCCGCATAACTATATTGTATAAAAGTCTCGCTCTCATAATCATACCTATTAAGACCTTTTTCAGTTCCTACCCACATCGTACCTTGGCTATCCTTGTAAATAGTAGTAACATTATAATGTGATATACCTTTTTCACTTTTATCGTATTTAATGTTTTTAATCTCTTCTGTTTTACTATTAATAATACTTAATCCACCGCGAGTTCCTACCCATATATTGCCATATTTATCTTCACATACTGTATTTATATAAGTTGATGCCATTCCATCGCTATAATTATATTCAATTAGATAATAACCATCATATTGATTTAGACCATCATCTGTTCCAATCCACATATATCCATTAGAGTCTTGAAAGATTGTAGTTATAAAATTACTAGATAATCCATCTTCTATTGTTAAATTTTCAAAATTAATTTTCTCATTTTTAGGAACTAATTTACTAAAACTGTTTATCTTATCTGCAAATACTAAATTACAATTAAAAACTCCAATTATCAATGTAAAACATGTCCCTATTAAAATACACCTTTTTATGAGCCTATTCATATAGCCCTCTCCCTTATTTCAATATCTAATTCTACACTATTTTACCTTGTTTTACTTTTTATGTCAAACTTATGTTTTTTTATATTTCTATATGTTTTAATGAGTTCTTTATATAGAAAGCCCATGATAATAATAAAATCATGGGCTTTGTGAAAAATTTTTAATAAATAATTTTTCCTCTTCTACTGTTATTTATATAGTTTACTGCTCTCATTTTAAATCTTTCATATTCCTTTAAGTTATAAAAGTGAATTAAATCTGATACTAGAAATAATGCGCTCATTATTAAATATCTCAAATCATTTAAATTATTTTTATTATCTTCTTCAACTTGAATTTCATCACTTTCAAACTTTAATTTTTCATAATTTTTTAAAGCTATATTTAAATTCATTTTTATTTGATCATCTGTAAAAGATTTAAAATCATTTCCAATTAACTTATCTATAAATTCTATAAATTCTTCATTTATATGTGTAAACTTTTCGTATGTACTTATTAAACTCATGCTTTTCCTCTTTCTAACTAATAATTATATATACAATTATATATTAACATTAAAAACTTTCAAAGTTAAAAAGATTCTCTCTAAATTATTTTTTAATTTTAAATCATATTATTTGCCTTCCTTTTCTGAAATCTATAAATGTTAATATTTCATCCATAAACAAAGCTAATATAAACAAAATTGATAAACCTGGCCATATTCCATTTATTGAATCAAAAATTTTATATACAAAATATGGATGAATAACTTTTACATCAATAACACTTAAAATAACCCAAATAATTGAAAATTTTAAACATATAATTCCCTCATAATTAAATTTTTCTTTAGAATAATCCCAGTAATCATTATTAAAAAACTTTCTCATTACAAATCCTGTTATATATTCTACTGTGGTTGGAATTATAAATGATATAATAATTAAAAATTTTATATTGGGCACTATTTTATATAACTCTAGCATCCATGCCATTGCTATTGCATACATAGGTTTAAATGGCCCCTTTAAAAACCCTTCCTTTTGAAAATGTCCATGAATATAGTATGAAAAGATATTTTCTATTATCCACCCAATAAATCCATATACAAAAAAATTATATAAAATTTCCATCTTTCTTCCTCCTTAGTATTTTTAGTTTTTCTATCTCTTATAAATTTTATCCATAAAAAAAGATGCCTAAAAAACCTTAAACATCTTATAAATATCTATTTTTTATTTTTAACTAATTTACTTTCATGTTGTATAATTTCTTTATTCTTTATTTTACTCTTATATTTTATCTTATACGGTAAATTTAATATTTTTTCTATTGTAGAGTTATCTATTTTTTTCACTAAAAAAATTATAATCTCTCCCAGAAATATTGCACTAATAACATCTACTATAAAATGTTGCTTTATAAACAATGTAGATAATATTATTAGTACTCCTGTTATTTGAGTATAATAAAATTTCATTTTTGAATATTTATATTTTGTATACCTCATTATAAAATAAGTTGTTAAAACATGCAGTGATGGAAAACAATTTACAGGCCTATCAAGTAAATATATAATATTTACTAAATGATTTAATATATTACTATTTTGAATTATAGGCCTAGCTATTTGTGTTGGGTATAAATAATATATAACATAACTTATACTCATTCCAATAAAAAATGATATAAAAACTCTAATATATTCCTTCCTTGAATTTACTAAGATGAACATAAAGCCTATCACAATATATACATACCAATATATATATGGAATAATAAATACAGAGTTAAACGGAATTATATCATCAAATTTACTTGTAAGATCTGCCCCCTTTTTAGCTAAAATACTTGCTAAAATATAGTTTACATTAATTATTGGAATTATAATAAACCAAATCAAATCTAATAGTTTTATTTCATTGTTATTATTTAATCTTATTACGTCTCCTTTAATTTCCATATTATCACCCCATCAGTTCTTATTATAAATTTATTTAATCTATAATTTATTCTATGTTATTCTACTCCATAAATAATCAATTAACAAAAAAATAACCAATTTAAAATTGGTTATTTTTATTAATTAATTATTGTATTAATTTAATAACTTAAACATTTCTGCAACTGACTGCTTTATATTATCAGGTAAATTATTTAAAGCTCTTTGTCTCTTACTTTCATCTTTTATTTGTGCTATTCTCATTATTTCTTGTTGCAAACCTGGAGTTCTATTTAATTCGCCTACTAATCTATTAAACTTATTTGCAAAAACTGGATCCTCTTTCATTTTCCTATCAATCTTCATTATAAGTTCATATGGATTCATTTATTTTTTAATCTCCTTGATTTCTTTATAATTTCATAATATTCTTCATTATTATAAATGTTCATTTCATTGTTAAGGTACTTATAATTAATTTTAATAAATTTTATCTAAAGGGTATAAACTAAGGTTGGTTTTACACAATATATTTTATGTACCTTAAATTAATACTGAAAAATATAAATATTTTTATATGAGGAGAATTAAAAATGAAATTTATAAATATACACTCTATTTTTTTAAAAAAAATAATTCTATTTTTACTTATATTTTTATGGGTAAGTAATATATCAGTCTATTCATATATTTTATCTCCTATTAACATAAAAGATAATTGTACTGATTATAGTCTAAAAAAAAATAACGTAAGTGAAGAAAAAAAAATTGTTTATTTAACTTTTGATGATGGTCCTAGCAAAAATACAGAGCTAATACTTAATAT
Organism: uncultured Clostridium sp.; assembly: GCF_934754925.1. GTDB lineage: Bacteria > Bacillota > Clostridia > Clostridiales > Clostridiaceae > Clostridium. The sequence continues at coordinate 26,273 of NZ_CAKVJA010000012.1, forward strand.
ATTAAAAGAAAATAATGTACATGCAACTTTTTTTATAATTTCACCATATATAGAACCTCATATTGAATTTATTAAAAGGGCTTATGAAGAAGGAAATGCAATTGGTAATCATACTGCAGACCATGAATTTAAATATGTTTATACCTGTGAAGAATCATTTTTTAAAAGCTTTAACAAGCAACAAGATTTTATAAAAGAGGTTACTGGAAATGAATGCACTATATTTAGATTTCCTGGTGGTTCTCATAATACTATTGTTAAGAATTCTAGAGGAAAGGATTTTACTAAAAATATAACTTATAAACTAAATGAAATAGGAATCAATGTCTATGATTGGAATGTTGATTCCGGTGATGCTAAGGGAAATAATATTCCAGCATCTACTTTAATTCAAAATGTATCTAGAGAAATTAAAGATAAAAATGGTAATTATAAAAATCCCGCAATAATATTAATGCACGATTGTATGACTAAAAATACTACTGTAGAAGCTTTACCTGAAATAATTAAATTATTAAAAGATTCTGGATATGATTTTGACATATTAAAATAACTAAATTGCAAAAGCAATTTAGTTATTTTTTATTAATAGTTTATACCTGCCGCAACTACATTTTCTTTATCACGTGATGAACAAGGAGTAACTCCATAAGTCATACCACAATACGGACATTTATCCACTAAAGTTTTCATTGTAAAACTTTTATCACAACTACATTCAATTTCATGTTGTATTGATATAGGAAAATCAGCTTTTCCTTTACTTCTTACTAAATCAACAACTACTTTTCCATCTTTCTTATTCATGCTTGCGCATCCACAACTCATATTATTGCCTCCTAATTTTTTGTCATACTCTTATTATTATACTTAAATAAAAGAACTATTTCAGTAACAAAAGTTACAAGAACGTTAAATATAATTTTTTATATATTTAATAGATTATATTTTAACTTTTTATCTTAAAATAACTTTACATAAACAAAATTTACAAATTAGAACACATCAAGTTTATATTGGAATATATTATAGTATATTACAATTACACTTAGGAGGATAAAATTATGAGCTGTAGATTAGGAAATTGTGTTTTTAAAACTAGTTATAATGAACAAATCGATGCCACTGTAAAATTACCAAGAGAAACTAGAAGTTGCATATTTGGTACAGTTGTTGATTCTGCTGGTTTACCTGTTGCCGATGCAGTTGTTAAATTGCTTCAAATAGTTGACAAATGTGAATATCCAGTTCCATTAACTCACACATTTACAGATGATAATGGACAATTTTTACTAGGGCCTCTATGTCCAAACACAACTTATATGTTAAAGATATTTAGCGACAATACTCAAATAGTTCATAAATGTCTAAAAGTAAGTTGTTATAAAGGTTCTTGTATAAACGCTAATACTGTATCAAACGACTCTAATAATCAAGGATGTGGATGTTAGTTTTACCCCTTAATGATTTTCTGTACAAAAGATAAGCTAAAAGGAGCTATTTAAAGCTCCTTTTAACTTTTATATTTAACTTATATCTCATCATACGATACAACTCTATTTCTACCTAATGCTTTTGCCATATATAATGCTTCATCAGCAAATTTTATACTCTTATAAAAATTTATATCTTTAATACAATAATTATAAACTCCTAAGCTTGCCGTAACCCCTATTGTTTGAGAATTAAATATAAATTTATAATTTTCAACATCTTTTCTTAATTTTTCTGCAATTTTTTTAGTTTCCTCATAGCCATACTCATAAATAACTATTAAAAACTCTTCCCCTCCAAATCTCCCAACATATCCACTCTGAGAAATAATTTTTTTCATAATAATACCTATACTTTTTAAAATATAATCGCCAGCAGCATGTCCGTAATTATCATTAATTAATTTAAAGTTATCAATATCCATAAGTATTATAGAACAATTATTATTGTTTTTTAATATACAATCACCTTTATTTAATATTTCTTCTCTATTTAAAAGTCCTGTTAACCCATCATGGGTAGCTGAATATTCTATCTTATTAAATAACTTTGCATTATCTAATGCAATTGCCATATATGAAGTTAAAATTTCTAACTTTTTTATATCGTTATTATTATAAGCATTCTTATTATAACTTTGTACACTCAATATTCCTATAACATTATTTTCTAATATTATTGGACAAAATACTAAGGATTTTACTTTTTTAGACTGACACTTTCCTAATTCATTTCTTATATTTGAAATATATTTATTATACTCACTTTCAATATCATTAACTAGAAGGTTTTTTTTATTTTTATAACACCATCCTCCAAATGTTTCTTCATCTAATCCTACACTTCCATATTCTTTTAAAACTCCATCTATTATAAATAAATCGTAATATAAAGAATTATTCTTATACAAAGCAATTCCAAAAACATCTGCTTCCATAAGTTTACGTACTTCTTCATATATAATATTTAAATTTTTTTCTATTTTTAAATTAGAAGTAAGTTTTTTCCCTATTTCAGATATTAAATCCATATCTTGATACATCTCTTTATATATTTGTGCCTCTCTAGTTATTTCTTTACTGTGTATTTTAGCAAACCAACAACTACTCTTATTATTAAAAATGTTTTTTTCAAGCTCTAAATGCATCTTTAAATATTTATATGCTAAATCCATTTTATTATTTTTAGCATATAGTTCACTCAATTCATAATATATATCACTTTCATCTAAAGGAGATGATATCTTTTTTATTTCATTACATGCTTCTATAAGCTTATTTATACTTTGCTCATTGTCTCCAATGAAATAATAATAATGAGAAAAGCGCCTTAATGTTTTAACTATCAATACAGTATTATTAAAACTTCTAGCGTTTTCAATTGCTAATATAAAATCATTTTCTGCCTCTTCTAACTTTCCCATTTTAAAATTTGCCATAGCTCTAATTGATAATACTTCACATTCATATATCCAACATCTAATTTCTTTAATTAATTCATATGCCTTTTCACAACATTCATAAGAATATTGAAAGTTTCCACTATTAACCTCTACTTCGGCTAGTGTTATATAATATGATATATTTTCACTTTTAGATATTCTTTTATGAAACTTTTTTATTTTATTTAATAACTGTTTAGCTTTTTTATAATTTTTACATTCTGTATATGCAATAGAAGTATTAATCAAAAGCTGTACTAATGAATCTTCCATACTTTCTTTCTCTGCTAAATCAATTCCACGTAATCCACTTTCTATAGCTAAATCTAAACTTCCTAGTTTTGAATAATCTACTAAAAGTGCGTTATAAGTTGCTATTTGTCCCTTTACATCGTTATTCTTTATAAATATTTCATTTGCTTCCAATCTATTTTTACAAGCTTTATCATATTTACATTCAATATGATAAACCCATCCCTTATATAATAAACACCATGCATAAGCTATTTTATAATCGTTAGCCCTTGCTATAGTTTCCACTTCTTTCAATATTTTTTTCGGTTTTGTAGGATTTTCTCTTATATTATTTAAAAAAATAGATTTAAAGTATTCTATATGATTTTCATTCTTCTTAAACTGCTCCAAATTATATTCTAGTTTTTCATTTCCAATCAAAATACTTTCCTCCATCTATTTATTCATATTTTTGTATGTTTTACTTTGTATTAACTATTTTACTACATTTTTCATTTTTTTTAAATCTATTTAATTATATTAATATTATTTTTATACTTATAAAGGATTAATTTGAATTTTTTATTATGATTAAATTTTTAATCTATAATTTACTTACACTTAAATTTATGAATTTTTTTACTTTTTATATACTTATAATAAAAAGAGATTAATGTTACAAATAGTTTTATTTGTAACATTAACCTCCTTTTATTAAGATTTATAAATTATTATCTGAAGCTATTTTATCTACTATAGCTTTTCTTTCTTCCCCTATAGCAGCAATTAACTTTGTAGGCATAAATCCATTTTTATAAATTCTATCATCATTTGCTTTTATCATAGCTACAACTGTAGCTTCTAACTTTTCATATGATAGTAAATCCTCTAAATATAAATCAATTACATCTTTTAATTTTGTTGCTAATTCTCTTGGATTTCTATATACAGCTCTCATATGTTGCTCCTTTATCGTACATATCTTTAATATTTTTTCTTATTCTACCCTATGTATTATATATTAACTCAATAATATTTACTAGATATTTTATAGTTCTATTCCTATTCTAGATGGTATTCCTTCTTCAAAGGGATGCTTTATACACTTCATTTCTGTTACATAATTTGCAAGTTCTATAAGTTCATCCTTAGGATTCCTTCCTGTCATAACAACTTCTAACGTTTTAGGTTTATTTTTTAAAAAATCTATCACTTCACTTAATTCAATAAATCCATTATTTATAGTTGCTATTATTTCATCTAATATTAATAAGTCATATTCTTTTGTTCTTATAGTTTTTATTATTTCATTAAATCTTTCTGTATGTTCTTCTTTTGCTTGACTTTTTTCTTCATCATTCATATTCCACACAAATTTATTTACAGGTTTTCCTGGTAAAAAAGTTATATACTCTTTTAATTTATCTAAAGATACTAATTCTCCACTTTTTCCACTTTTTAAAAACTGAGTTATAAAAACTTTTTTTTCTCTACCAGCTGCTCTAATTGCCAATCCCATAGCTGCAGTAGTTTTTCCCTTTCCATCTCCACAATATATATGTATCAGTCCCTTTTCCATAATACTCACTCCCAGTATATTATCTATAATTTATTTTTAACTACAATACTTTTTATATAACAGTGTTGTCAACGCTATACCTTTATTCATTATAATAAAATATTTATATTATAAATAAAAGCTAAAATTTTAATATTATCTAAATAATATTTTTCCTCTTTCCTTAACTTTTAATTAAACTATCTTACTAATATTAATATTAATATTAATGCAGCAACTATTTGTAATGATCCTACTCCTAGCGCATATAAAGATACAGCTTTTCCTTGTTTAAGTAGTTCTCTTACATTAACCCTTAATCCAATTGCTGCTAATGCAATAATTTCAAGATTATTACTTATACTTTTACATATATGTGATACATTTACCGGTATAACCTTTAATGAAAATAGAGCACAAGTTACAAAGAATCCTATAACATACCAAGGAATTCTTACTTTTTTCTTTTCTATTTCTTGAATTTCTTCTTCTACTATTTCCTCTTTGCTCTTATTTTTTAAATGTCCAAATACAAAAACTACAACAACTAACAATACAACTCTTAATATTTTAAAAATCATAGCCATGTCTTTTACAGATTCCCCAACCATAGCACCACTTGCAGCTACTTGCCCTACTGATTGTAATGTTCCACCTATTAAAGCTCCTGTTTGCATTGTATCAGCTTTAAATAATGTATTTGCTATTACTGGTAAAATAAACATTAAAACAATCCCTGTAATATTTACTATAGTAATTGCAATTCCTTTTTCCTTATCATCCGCATCAATTACTGGTGCCGTAGCTGCTATAGCAGATGACCCACATACAGCATTTCCACTAGCCATTAAGAATCTAAAGTTTTGACTAAAGCCTAACTTCTTACCTATATATAGTGTCCCAACTATAGTTATTGCCATTTGTAGAACTATAAATACAAATCCGCCTACACCAAGTTCTAATAATGTACTTACACTTAATGTTGCCCCTAATAAAACGATTGAATAAGATAATATGTCCGTTTCTGAAAATTTGTAACCTTTTTGAAAAATATCTTGATTTAAAAATAAATTTCCTACAAACATTCCTAAAAATATTGATATCGTTCCTGCCCCTAGCTTTGGTACAAATTTAGCAATAAACATCCCTACAACTGCTACTGCTACTGCTACTAAAAGTCCAGGTAATATTCCTTTCATATAATTTATAAATTTATTATTTTTCATATATGTTAATTCCTCCTTATCGCTTTTTACATAGCTTAGTATATCTATTTACTTATCATTAGTAAAATAAATATTAAATATAATAACCATTACTTTTTTAAATAATTAGTGTATAATATAATTATTACAGTTAGTTTATCCATTAATACTAGGAGGTTATTACATTGATTGAAGAATTTAAAACGTTTATTGCCGTTGTTGATTTTAAAAACTTTACTAAAGCAGCCGAATATTTAAATCTTTCACAACCAAGTGTGAGTACTCATATAAAAAACTTAGAAATAATCTTTGGTGTTACACTAATTAATAGATCTGTTAAACAAAAAACTATATCTATCACTGAAAGTGGTTATACTTTATATAAAAGGGCTAAAGAAATTATAAATCTTTTAGATGTTACTTTTCTTGATGTAAAGACACTTTCTAACACAGTTAAAGGAAGTATAAAAATAGGAGCTAGTTTAACTATAGGAGAATACATATTACCAAAATTTTTATCTCATTTTTCAAGTAAATATCCTGATGTTGATATAGAAGTAATTATAGAAAATACTTCTCTTATATCTACAGAACTAAAAAAAATGAAATTAGATATAGGTCTTATAGAAGGCTTAGCATCATCTACTCTATTTAAGCAAGAATATTTTTTAGAAGATGAAATGGTGCTTGTTGTTCCTTACAGTAGTGATTTAAAAGATAAAGAGCTTACTTTAGATGATCTTCAAAATAGAAGATGGATTGCTCGCGAAGAAGGTTCAGGCACTAGGGAGTATCTCGATTTATTCTTTACACAAAATAAAATCATCCCAAAAAGTATTATGGTATTAGGTAGCAATTTAGCTGTTAAAGAGGCTGTTAGAAATAACTTAGGATTAACTATTACATCTAAACATGTAATTTTAGAAGCTGAAGCTAGAAATGAATTAACTTCTATAAAGCTTACTAATGATTTTACTAGATCATTTTCATACATATATCCAAAAGAATTAACACTATCAAAAGCAGCCAATATCTTCTTAGAAGAACTTAAAGCATACACCCAATCCAATAACTACATTCATAAATAAAATATTCTTAATTAAAAAGATAACTATAATATCAAAATAATTTGTAGCACAAACCATTAACTATAAAAAGGGGCATGTTATAAGCAAATACATTAAAAAAGAAAAAATGAAATATTAATTTGGAGGGAATATTGAAATTGAACCGTAGAATTTCACCGTTCCCAGAAAATAAATATTTCATTTTTTCCATCCATCTAGTTCGCAATTTAGTTATAATACGTCTGAAAATAGTCTTGATAGTGATTCTTTAATTTTAACTTTTCTACTTCTATTTTTGTATTTTTCTAATGTTAGTTCTTCACATTTTAATATATCTTTTTCAAATTCGGCTTTTTGTTGTTTTGATATGGTTTCTGAATAAATGAATGCATTAACTTCAAAATTTAATTCATAACTTCTAGTATCCATATTTGCTGTTCCAATTGAACAGACTTCATTATCAATAACTACAGTCTTAGCATGAAGAAAAGCACTTTTATCATAGTGATATATTTTAATACCATACTCTAATAATTCTCCAGCATAAGCTAGATTTGCCCAATATACAAAAAGGTGATCACCTTTTCCGGGTATCATTATTCTTACATCAACTCCTGATGCTGAGGCTAATTTTAAACTATCTGATATGGTTTTATCAATAATTAAATAAGGTGATTGAATATATAAATACTTTTTAGCTTTTTGAATCATTTTTAAATATGCTAACTTAATTTCATATTTATCGCTTAGATTTGGTCCACTTGATACTATTTGCATTCCTGTATTAGGTTCACCAATATTTTCATCACTCATTTCTAATACCTTACTTAAATCTACCTCTTCTTTAGTTGCATATCTCCAATCCGCTAAAAATCTTAAATTTAAATCTTTCACTGCACTACCTTTAAATTTAATATGAGTATCTCTCCAATATCCAAACTTTTCATTTTTTCCTAAGTACTCATCTCCAACATTGAATCCTCCAACAAAGCCAACCTTGTTATCTATAACAACTATTTTTCTATGATTTCTAAAATTCATATTAATGTTAATAAACTTTAGCCAAGAGGGAAAGAATTCTCCTGTCTTTCCGCCAACTTCTCTTAATTTTTTTAATACATTTCTATTTAATAATCTGCTTCCAACAGAATCATATAATAATCTAACTTCAACTCCATTTTTAGCCTTTTCTTCTAATATATCTAATATTTTTGTTCCTATATCATCATTTTTAAATATATAAAACTCTATGTTTATACTTTTTTTAGCCTTGCTAAGACTTTTAATTAACGCATTAAAAAACTCTTTTCCATCTGAATACATACAAACTTCATTATCATCTCTATATGGTGAATAATCCATAGTCTCTAATGCCATTATCATATCTATACTTTTAAAATTATTATTTTCTATTTGTATTTGAGCTCTTTCTTTTACTTGCCTATTATATTTTTCTAATACTTTTATTTCTGCATTTTTAATTCCAAACATATTTGACTTGTTCATTTTTCTCCCAACAAGTAAAAATACTATAAACCCTATAAAAGGTGCTATGTATAAAATCAAAGTCCAAGCTATAATATTATTAGGTGAACGTCTCTCTTTAAAAATCATATAAGCTATTGTTAATAAATTTATAATATGAATTAAAACAGTTAAAAATTTAAACATTATACTCATCTCCTTTACAAGTTATTTTTTACTAAATATTTTTTATTTATAATTTTAAATTTATTATAGTATATATTAGTTTAAACTATTTTATCAAATTTATATTTTCCATAATAACAAAAATAAAACCTCTATTATCCAATACACTTAAATTTAATAAGTATATTTTCTAATTAGAGGTTTTATTTTCTAGTTAGAGGTTTTATTTTTTTATTATTTTATTGCCCCTTTAGTTACTCCATTTATAATCCATTTTTGGGCAAATAAATAAAATACTTCATAATTCCTATTTTTGCATGCATTGGTTTTAATAATGGGAATATAATTTTCAAAAATACAGTCCATTGTTTTGCTCCATCAACATAAGCTGCTTCTTCTAATTCAAGTGGAATATTCTTTAAATACCCAACATAAAGCAATGTATTCATAGATATACCAAATACCATATAAAGAATTATCATTCCTATTTTATTATCTAAGTTAAAGAAACTTACTTGTTTAACAAGAGGTAACATTAACATTGAAAAAGGTACAAACATTGCACTTACAAAATAGAAATATATACACTTATAAAATTTCTTATGCATATTTCTTGCAATAGCATATGCAACTAATGAGTTTGTAACTATAGTTACTATTACAGCCCCTGCTGTTATAATTAAACTGTTCATTATTGTATGAAAGAAGTTAGTCATTTCAATCGCTTGCGAAAAATTACTAAAACTCCATGTCTTAGGCAATGCTAAAACATTTAAAAAAATTAAAGGCGTTAGTCCTAAGCAATATAGAAGTACAAAAAAAGAAACAACAGAAAAATATCTTTTATCTGAATAATAAAAATTTAAAGGGATTTCAAATTTGACATCCCTTTATGTTATACTTATTTGAATTAATCAACTTTTCTTAAAGTCCAAATCTTAGCTTGATAGTCTCCAATAAGTTCTCCAATTTCAAGACCTATATACATAAGTTCATCTCCACCAAATACTTCTTCAGTTTCAATTACTTCATATAATGAATTCTCATCTAAAGCTTTTAACTTCAATCTCTTTGGTAATACATTTGCTTCTGCATATTTCTTAACATAACTTACTACAAGATTGTTACTGTCCTTAGATATATTCATCCAAGCTGCTTCATTACTATCAAATGAAGTTTTCAATCTATATAAATCCCCGAATTGAATAATTCTTCTAATATTTTTATAAAACTCAACTTGCTTTTTAACTTCTTCTTTTTCTTCTGCATTCATTTTAGTTATATCTAATTCATAACCAAAACTTCCAGCCATTGCTACTACACCCCTTGTATGAAGCGGTGTTATTCTATGAACTTGGTGATTAGGAACTGCAGAAACATGACTTCCCATTGTACTAGCTGGATATACTAATGAAGTTCCTTCTTGAATTTTCAATCTTTCTATGGCATCAGTATCATCACTTGTCCAAGTTTGTGGCATATAATACAACATTCCGCCATCAAATCTTCCACCTCCGCCTGAGCAACTTTCAAATAAAATATTTGGAAAATTAGTAGTTATATTTTCTAATATTTTATATAAACCTAACATATATCTATGGGCAACTTCTTTTTGTTTTTTAGCTGGCCACGCTGGTGAACCTATTTCTGTCATATTTCTATTCATATCCCATTTAACATATGATATAGGTGCTGACTTTAATACATTAGTAAGCATTTCAATTACAGCATTACAAACTTCATCTCTAGATAAATCTAATATAAGTTGCTTTCTTGCTTCAGATCTCACTCTTCCATCAATATGAATACACCAATCTGGATGTTCCTCATATAACTTACTCTTTGGAGAAATCATTTCTGGTTCAAACCATAATCCAAACTGCATTCCCATTTTATTTATATCTGTGACTAATGAATTTAAACCACCCTTAAGTTTTTCTTCATTTACGAACCAATCTCCAAGTGAACAATCGTCATTATTTCTTTCACCAAACCAACCATCATCTAAAACAAATAACTCTATTCCAAGATTACTAGATTCTTTAGCAATACTCTTAATTTTTTCATTATTAAAATCAAAATATGTTGCTTCCCAGTTATTTATAAGTATTGGTCTTTCTTTATCCCTATAGGTTCCCCTACATAATCTTTCTCTATATAAATCATGATAAATATGAGACATTCCAGTTAATCCATTAGGTGAATATACCATAACAGCTTCAGGTGTTTGGAACTCTTGCCCCGACTCTAAATTCCAAGTAAAATCAAATGGATTTATTCCAATTTGCGCCCTTGCATTACTATGCATATCAACTTCAACATTTGCTAAAAAATTCCCACTATATATTAAATTAAATCCATAAACCTCACCTTTGTCTTCTGTTGCATCTTGACTTACTAATGCTATAAATGGATTCTGAGCATGACTACTTGCACCTCTTCTACTTTCTATAGCTTGTACTCCATTTCTTAATGGTGTTCTAATTATATGTCTTTCTCTAGCCCAAGAACCAGATAATTGAATTAAGTCAAACTCACTATGTCTAAAATCAACATTTGTACTTAAAGCTCTTAATACGTCTACTTCTTTATCACTATCATTTATGATTTTACAACTTCTTGTTATAGCATCATAATTTTCAAATACAGTATACGATAATATTACTCTTAACCCTGCTAATTTATCCTTTAAAGTTATTTCTAAAGTTTCTGCCTCTTCTTTATTTTCAATATAAGTTGCGGGTAATCCTTTAAGTCCTTTCTTTCCATTATATATTTCATGACTATGATACCTAAAGTCTGTTACCGTTGTTCCATTTTCTAATTTTATTTGAATTGCCGGTGAACGTAAATCTGTATTTCCATAGCTTGGATACTCCTGTGGTATTACTTCTAAATGAAGTGAATCTATGTTATCTAAATCAGCTAAGAAACTTCCACAAGGTCTTTTCTTAACTACATAATCTATCTTATTGGAATTAATCTTTTTCCCCCAATATAAATTAATCAAATGACCAGTCTCTAAAATTCTCATTACATAACTTGTTTTCTTTGACTTAATATGAAATAATCCATTTTCTTTATTAAATAAAATTCCCATATTATCCTCCCAATATATATTTTCCTATTTAAATAACGTTTTCACAATGTAATATTATTATAACGTTATATTTATATAATAACTATGACTATTTGTTATTAATACATGTCTAAATGTTATATAATGAAAAAAGATAACACACAAATTATCTCATAAGTAAATTTATGTATTATCTCACTTAAATATAAATTATATTATTTTTCTTTTAAATTATACCTAATAATATTATACAAATTCTATACTTTATCTAATAATTAAACTTCTACCTGGAATTCTCTTAGGTTCAATACCTTCTTTTGCAGGATATCCTATAGCTGCACATCCAATTACATCAAATCCTGATGGTATATGACACCTATCAAGCACTCTTCTTACTAAAGGTGAATTACAAGTATCTCCTAATTGATTTATCCAACAAGATCCTAATCCTAAAGAAGTTGCTGCTAAAAATATATTTTCTAGACCCGCTGAACCATCTGTATAAAAATACTTATAATCCTTATTTGCTGTAACTATTATAAGAGTAGGTGCATTATAATAAAAATTATAATCTTCATTTGAGCCTCTTGCATCTCCTCTTTCTTTAAATACCCTTTTCACCTCTTTATTTAATTCCTGTAAAATCTCCTTATTTTGAATGGCTGTATAATAACAACCCTGCTTATTCATGCCACTTGGACCACATAATGCACATTCTATTATTTCATTTAAAATATCGGTACCTATTTGTTCATCCTTATAAGCTCTACAACTTCTTCGTGATTTAATATTTTTAATAACTTCATTCATCTAAATTTCCTCCAAAATTTACTTTCTATATAATTTATATAAATAAAAAAACACTATTATTCTTAAATAAAAATTCTATATTTCACTGTTTGATTATTCTATCTTTTGTAACATTAAATTATAAAGTAAATTTTTCATCTAACTCAGCAATTCTATTATTTTATTTTCATTTTCACTTACCCACTTACACAACGTAATTGCCTTAATAATTTGTTCCTTAAGTATTTCCGTTGCCGTCATAAAACTATTGCTAATACCTTCATTATATCTAACAAGAAAATGTACAATTACATCTAATCTTCTAAGCATAATAAGACTTGGAACTACTTTTATTTCATCTATTGTTAAATTGATATTATTTTTATATCCATCAATAAATCTTTTTATACAACTTAATTTAAACTCATCATTATTTCTATTTGCAATAGCTTCTGATAAGCATATAGCTAAATCCATAGCTCTTAAATCTCTAGCAACAAATTCAAAATCTAATACTGCTGAAATATTATTATTCTCATCCTCTAATACGTTAGAAGCATTAATATCACCATGAATTAATTGATGTGGTAAATTCCTTAAATGTGGTATACATTCCTTAAATCTTATAAAATATCTACTTAAATCAACTAATTTATTTTTTTCCTCACTAAACTCCTTAGGTGGATTAAGACAAAATTCTATAACTTTCTTTAATGGACATTTAGGATAAGACTTTTCCAACTCATAGCATGGAAAATATATAGGTTTCTCTTTAATATTAACTTCACCTAACTCTCTTGTTATTTCACCAACAACACTTCCTAAATTATAAAATTGCTCTATATTTTCTAATATAGGATTATTTCCTTTAATCATTTTGGTCATTGATACTAATTTACCGTCAGAACTTACACCTATTGTACTCCCATTTAAACTCATTTTAGGCTTAGGTATATTGAAAGTTAAGCTTCTCTCACCTAAAGCTTTTAAAACTGCATGTTCATAATTAACTTTTTTATTATCATTATGACTCTCATATATTCTTAAAATAAATTCTTCATTATCTACAACTAAAAATTTAGTGGTATTATTCATACCACTAGATCCACTTTTTACATAATAATTATTACTTTCAAAGTATTGCTTAACTATATTATCAATATATAATCTCTCCATTTAACTCTCCCTTGTATATATTATACTATACCTCATAATCCATACACATTCTATTACATGTAACACTTCTAACAAATGTTGCTACTTTAACATGCTCTTCATGCACTTGATAATTATTTAATGCTTCCACACTTTCAAAAGTACTATTTAACATTATTTCAGCATTACTTCCTGCTACTGGTTTAGTTATAACTTCAATTTCAATAATTCCTGATATTTTATCTTTTAATGCTTCAAGACCATTTTTTATTTTTAGCTTATCCTCTTCACTACCTTTACCTTCTTGAAAATTCCATAAAATAATATGTTTAATCATGTTATACATCTCCCTTTAAATTAATTTATACTTTAATTATATCAAATATTTAATAGCTTTCTTTTATTCCATATATTTTTAATATAAAAACATACTCTTATATATTTAAAACTTCATTCATACTGCCACTTCTAAACCCTTCTAAATCTATAGTTATATAGGTAAAACCTATTTTTTTAAACTCTTCTATAATCTCTTTAGATATAGTTATAATTTTATGAATTTCATCATTAGGTACTTCTATTTTTGCAAGGTTATCATAATATCTTACTCTAAATTGTTTAAATCCCTTACTAAATAAAACCTCTTCAGCTAGTTCAACCTTTTTTAATTTCTCCTTAGTAATTATAGAACCATATGGTATTCTTGACGCTAAACATGCCATAGATGGCTTGTTCCAAACCTTTAACCCCATTTCCTTACATAACTCTCTTATTTCACTTTTAGTAAGATTAGCTTCCTTTAATGGACTAATTATTCCAAGCTCCTTTATAGCCCTCATCCCTGGTCTATAATCTGAATCATCATCAACATTACTTCCATCTAATACTACATCATAACCTTCACTCTTTGCTATTTCCTTTATTTTTGTAAATATTGACTTCTTACAAAAATAGCACCTTTCCTTGTTATTTAATACAAACTCTGGAATACTATATTCATCTGCTTCTATTAAGATATGTTTTGCTTCTATTGATTTACAAAAATTTACACTCTCATTTTTTTCCCTTTCTGGATTCATTGATGATAATGCTGTAACTGCTAATACATTATCTCCTAATACCTTCTTAGCTACACTTAATAAAAAAGTACTATCTACTCCTCCTGAAAATCCTATACATACCTTCCCCTTATCTTTCAAAAACTTAACTAACTTGTTATATTTATCACTCATAACTTCTCCTTAATAAATAAATTTATTTTATACCACTTTTATTTTACATATATAGCAATTAATAATCTATTATTTTCCAAACAAAAAAAGATTTTTGTAATATAACAAAAATCTTTTTTCTTAATATGCAATTACATTTTTGTTTTCCAATATGCATCTGCTTCTGATTCAAGTTTTTTAAGCCTAGTATAATAATCCGGGAACTCTAAAAGATGTGCATATGCAATTTTCCCTGTTAATATTGGATCATTGTTAGTCACATTAGTCTTAGAAAACTTAGTACCATGCTCAAGTTCAACATTTACCCCCATAGTAAATTGATTTAAATCAAATTTTTCCTTAGTAAAATCAATTCCTATATCCTTTGCTATCTTTGCGGCTTCTTCAGTACTAAAAGATATCCTATTACTTTCACCTCTTAATTTTACTATATACCATTGATTAAACTTCATTTTTAAACTCTAAACTTTATTAATTATATACCATATTATGCACTTATATATATAATTGTATCAAATCCTTTAGACCAATTAAAATTAAACTAAAATAAGACCATTATAAAATTTCTCTTATAATGGTCTTATCTTTATTTATATTATTCAGTTACCTTAACTTCTATTGATTCTGATAAATAATTTCCATCCTCATCTATAACGTCTACCCAAATTACATATGTGTCTGCAATTTCTGGAGTCCAGCTTGTTATATTAGAAGTTTCAAAATCATGTAGTGTTGTCCATGTATTTTCAAAATCATGAACTGCTACTCTATACTTAATATTATTTGCTCCTAAAGCTATAGTTGTTATATCAACTGTTTCTCCAACTTTAATATCTTCTTTACTTAATGTTACTCCACTAACTTTTAATTTACTTTCTACAACAAAGTTTTTTCCACTCATTCTTACATTTCCAGCTGAATCTCTAACTTCTACTCTAACTGAATAAGTTCCTGCTTCAGTTGGTGTCCATACCACTGAATTTTCACTTGAATATTCCTTTATAACCACGTATTCAGAATCTTTTTCATAATAGAACTTATAACTTAAATTTCCTATACCACCTGTTGCTTCAGCAGATAATACAACCTCTTCAGATACTACACATGAGTCTTTATCAATCTTAATTTGGCTTAAAGTTATATCACTAACTCTTTCCGATACAACAAATTCTATAGTTTTATATTCAGTAGCATCTTCTGAATCTTTAACTATTACCTTAACTTCATAAGTTCCAGCTACTGTTGGAGTCCATTTTACAGAATTACTACTGCTAAAATTACTAATAACTTTTTCATTTCCAGTAGATATATTTTTAGCTACAAACTTATATTGTAATGCTCCAGCTCCTCCATTTGCATCTGCAGTTAAAGTTATTGTAGTATCTGCAATTTGTGGAGATGTCTTATTTGTTGTAAATGAATTTATTTCTATAGGCTCCGTAGGAATAATCTCTTCTTCTAATGTCCATCTTCCATCTGCATAAGTTCCTATATTACCTGCTGGTAATACAAATCCTGGTTGTTGAGCTGCTGGTATTTGATTATTTCCATTGTTGAATATTACTTGAGTATTGTCTCCCCATCCTTCTGGTAATGTATAACTATATACTCCATTACCTTCATTTGTCATTGCTGCTCCTGGCCATGCAGCTAGTTCTTTTACTGTGCTTCCACTTTCATCATATACATAAATATTTGCAGATGACCATCCACTTGGTAACTTAATCTTTGCAACTGATGTAGTTACAATTGGTTTAGCAACTTTTTTATATGTGTAAGTTTTTGTTACTGTCTTTCCTTCTGAATTTTCACCTACTAATGTTAACTTAACAGTTTCTCCAACAGCTATATCTGAACCTAAAGTTATAGATTGTCCATTAGTATAAGTTTTTGCTGCTCCTCCATTTATTGAATAAGTTGCTTTAGCTGTATTTTCAGCATTTAATGTTACTTGTAATGAATTAATAAATTCAGTTCCTGATACTACTGAACTAGAAACTACTGGTTCCTTAACTACTACCCCTGCGTTCTTCCAAGTACCATTTTCATAAATCATTGTGCTACCTGTTGGTAATACAAAACCTGGCTCTTGAGCTGCTGGTATTTGATTATTTCCATTGTTGAATATTACTTGAGTATTGTCTCCCCATCCTTCTGGTAATGTATAACTATATACTCCATTACCTTCATTTGTCATTGCTGCTCCTGGCCATGCAGCTAGTTCTTTTACTGTGCTTCCACTTTCATCATATACATAAATATTTGCAGATGACCATCCACTTGGTAACTTAATTTTTGCAGTAGCATTTAATACTTTATCTACTTTTTCATACTTATAAGTTGCAGTTGTACTCTTTCCTTCTTCATCATTACCAACTAAAGTTAATGTGATAATGTCCCCAATCTTTGCATCTTTACCTAAAGTTATAGATTGTCCATTAGTGTAAGTTTTTGCTGCTCCACCATCTATTGAATAAGTTGCTTTAGTTGTATTTTGAGCAGTTAATGTTACATTTATAGAATCAACAAACTTTGTTCCTGTTTCAACTGAACTTGAAACTGTTGGTTCTTTAACAACATCTTTTAAAATTATTGTTGCAATAGTTCTGTTACCAATATTACCAGTTAATTTACCGTTAGATACTGTAAATGTATTTCCTGATACTGTATCTTTGTATTGTCCATTTGGTAATTTAGTATCACAGTTAACATTTGTTGAACCTCCAACGTTAACTATCATTACACCACTAGTTCCTCTTTCAGTAATAAATAAATTATTACCTTGAGTTCTAACATATTCATTTTCTCCTGCCATTGCATTTCTAAAATTATTAGCAGCAACTACTATAGGATCTTTCCACATATTGTCTCCAGCACTACCTATACTTCCTGCTAAATATCCACCTGCTGTTCTATTAAAGAATAAAGGAGTTGAATCTGCTCTACCTGCAATTATTGCCCATCCTAATTTTATTTGTTCATTAGTTAAAGCAACAGTTTCCTTATGATCATTTGCATAAGTATCATGTGATTCTACCCATGTTACTAAATTAGAAGGATTAGCACTTATAGGATAAGTTTTTGCATTATTTACATTTGCACTTCCATGATATCCAACAGCACTTCTTACAGAACCACCATACCAATCAACTGTAGTTGCCATATATTGATGATATCCAGTAATATTATCTGCTCCACCTTGTAATACTTCACCATAGATAAATAAATCGTCTCTATCTAAAGAACCTAAAACTCTTGGCCAGAAATCACTTCCTGCTGGATCACTTGGTAATTCAATATGCTTAGCAGCATCAAATCTAAATCCATCTGCTCCACAAGCAATAGCATCATTTAAAAAGTCGATAATCATATCTTGTAATTGCCTATTTGCTGTATTTAAATCAGGAAGACCAATTCCCCATTGAGTTACTTGCCATCTATTATTCCAGTCATCTACCCCTCTATGATCATGCCAAAAACTTTCATTATTTTTTATAGAAGGATCAACACTGTTATGTGGATAATAAGCATCAGCTCCGTCACCTCTATTACCAGTATGATTTGCAACAACGTCAACAATTATATCAATATCATATTTTTCTGCTTCTTCACACATACTCTTAAATTGATCTCTACTACCTAATTGAGTATTACCAATTTTAAAGTTAATTGGTTGATATAATATCCACCATTTAGAATTATCAGTATAAGGATCTTTATTAGCTTGAATCGGTGATGTTTGAACAGCCTTATATCCAGCAGCTTTAATTTCAGGTAACCTTGATTTTATTGTATCAAAAGACCAATTCCATGCATGTAAAATTGCTCCATCATCTATTTCGTTAACTGAAGCTTTTTTACTCGCTGCATTAACTGTTAATAATCCAGTGACATTATTAAATACTAAGCTTAAAGCTAATGTAGATGCTGTTAAAAGGCTAATAATTTTATTTCTATTTTTCATTTTTTTCCCCCCATATTTTATATTCCCAATACATAATAATTATTTATCTTATTCTACAATGTATTCTATATACTTTGATGTTTTTGTATTAGAATCCTTAGCATCAATCCATATCTTATATTTTCCTGCTTTACTTGGAGTCCATGAGATTACATTATTTGAATCATATTTACTTACATTTTTCCAACCCTCTGTTATTTCATGAACAGATAATGCATATACAGCCTCCTCTGAGCCTTTAGCTGTTACTGTAATTTCAACTACTTGACCTACAGTACCTACCTCTTTGTTAGCTTTTATACCCTCTATCTCCAAAGTTTCTAATACCTTTTCTGTAATTTCATAATTTAAAGTCTTTGTACTAGTAGTTCCTTTAGAGTCTTTAACTGTAACTTTTATTGTGTAATTACCAGGTTCTTTAGGAGTCCATTTAAAATCCTTTGATGTAGAGAAATCTCTCACTACTTCTGAATTTATTTCATACTTGTAAGTTAAATCTCCTTCACCACCAGAAGCTTTTGTAGTTAAAGTTATTGATGTTCCTTCAACTTGTGGAGATTCTTTTGAAGTAGTTATACCATCAATTTTAATAGGAGTTATAACCGGACCATCACCTTTACCTTTACCTATACGAGCTAATGAAGTAGTGATAACATCATAATCTTCCTTTTCTGCTGAAGTAGATTCATCTGGTCCATACGCTTCTGTAGCAACATCTAGCATTGATGGATCATATGGTATTGATGTAGTACCTGATTGACCAAATGTTGAGATATGCATAACTCCAATACCATTGTTTTCAATATACTCCCTATTAATTCCTAATGACTCTAGTGGAATTGTCATAGAGTACATAGTATCTTGTTTTGTATCATGCCCTTTTTCTAGCATATCAACCCAATTTGAAGAATTACTAAATAAATCTTCTGGAGTATATCCAGCCCATCCATTACTATTAATTCCCATTATTGAATCACCTAAGAATCCATCTTTATATTTAAACGATACTCCTGCATCCTTAAATCCAACGGCAGTATCATAACTAAAACAAGAATCATCATCTACCTTAAATATAGCTGGTTGACCTACTCCTGGTTTACTTGAAAAATACATTAACGTATCTACAGGTGTTTCATAGTTTACTCTAATTCCCCAAACATTATCATCATAGTTCACTGTGCCTGTTTTAGGATCTGTGCTCTTTATAGTTCCATCTCCACTTTTATTAGGATCTATACTAAATGCTAGTATTTGTGGAATATCTCCATTCCAAGGCTTACCATTATCGCTTATTGGATAACCTTGAGCAGGATCTACTACATCTGTAACATTTACAAATTGCCACATTAAATATAAATTATCATCATCCCATGCTCCATATAGTGCATATGTGTCATAAACTGGGCCTTCATGACTTCCTCTAAATATACGAGCATCATCATTAGCTACACCTTGAGCTATTATCATATCTTCTGACCAATCACTAAAGTCATTTATAGTTTTGTATTGTCCAAAGCCATTAGGATTAGTTGCATACTTACTATCTGTAGTTGATTTTAAATTTAAAGTTGTCATAAACTTACTTAAATGATCATTTTCTTGTGCTAAGGCATTAGTTGCTCCATAAAGCATTGTAGTTCCTAATACTGTAGCGGCAGCTATACTGAAATATCTTTTATAAATAGATTTCATAATATCCTCCTACTTATGCTATTTCTTTATATTAATAGATATACATTTATACTCTTTATTACCATCTTCATCTTTAACGTCAACCCAAATCTTATAAACTCCATCCTCTTCTGGAGTCCAATCAATTTCTTTTTCACTAGTATATTTTGAAGTTAATGCTCTCCATCCCTCCTTAATTTCATGTACAGAAACCTTATATTGAAGTGTTCCACTTCCTAATGCATCTGTTGTTATTGTTATTGGCTCTCCAACCTTTCCTTCAACCTCACTTGTAGTAACTGAATTTATAACAAGATTTATTTTTTCAATTAAATACGTTTTTGTTGAAGTTACCTCTTTTCCACTTTCATCCTTAACAGTTACAATTACAGTATAAGAACCGATTTCAGTTGGAACCCATGTAACGCTATTATTAGTAGTATAATCACTTATAAATGTTGAAGTTCCTTCCTTGTTAACTTCAAATTTATATTGTAACTCACCTTTTCCTGTTGCATTAGCTATAATTTTTATATCTTCATTTATAAACTGTGGAGAATTCTTATCAAAAGATATACTACTTATAGTTGGCCCATCTGGATTTGATTTATACCAAATCCCATCTTTATACCACATTTCACCATTAACTTGAAAACCTGGTTGATTTTGTCCTGGATTTTGACTTGCACCTGCATTACTAAATATTACTTGTGAATTTAACCATCCAACTTGATTATAACTATACCAACCATTACCTTCATCTTCCATTTTTACACCTGGCCATGCTGCTACTTCTTTTGATTCACCATCACTTTCATCATACATATAAACATACGGGTTACTCCAACCTTCTGAGTTATAATAATGAACTTTTACTCTCTTTTTTAATGGATCCATTTTAGTATAGGTATAAGTTAAGCTTGATTCTCCCTCTAAATTTTTTGCAGAAACAGTTACTGTTGTTGTAGTATCATAAGCTAAACCTTCACCAATAATTATTTTCTCTCCATTAGTAAACGTTTTTTCTTCTCCGCCATCAATACTATATTTACCTACTTTTGAATTAGTTACATAAAGAGCTAACTCTAAAGTATCCTCATAATATTCACAACCTTGTACACTAATACCTACATCTGGTGATTTATCACCTTTTTCAATTAATATTACTCCATTTTCTCCTGCAGTAAATGTTGCCTTTCCATTTTGAACTGTAGTAATAACTCCTGTATATGCATCTCTTACCTTGCTACCATCATTAAATACTTTTGATACATCTACATCTATAGTTCCTGTTGCTCCAATAACACAAACTACTTTATCGCTATTTCCATCCTTATTATATATTCTACCGAATGTATAAGGTGAATCAGCAATGTCTATATGCTCTCCGGCACCTACTGATAAATGATTATTTCTAAATTGTCCAAGTTTTTGCCAATGAGATAATGTTTTTGAGGCTTGGCTATTTGGATTTTCTAAGTCATCCCAGTTCATTGATGTACGATACATTTGATCTTTATATTCTCCTCTTGTAAAGAAGTCTTTCCATCCCACAGGTCTTGCTGTTTCATCTCCGTAGAATATTTGTACCGCACCTGGAGCTAATAATAATGATGTTCCTCCATCTATTAAACTATTTCTATCATGTAGTAAATCATCATGTGATGAAATATAACTTAATACATTAAAATTATCATCTTTATTTACAGCTTTTAATGAATTATATTTTGCTTTTATATTTGAAGTTGAAGCTCCTTTAAATGAGAAGTTTATAATAGAGTTAAATCCTCCACTTGTAAAGAATGCAGACTTAGTTACTCCATGTCCCCATGACTCTCCTGTTGTCCAAAAATCAGCATCTTGATCCAATACTTTATCTGGATTATTTGCTTTATATTCTTCAAATGCTATATCTGCTTCTTCATTTAATGCTGCCCAGCCTTCCATTTCAACATGATTTACTGTATCACATCTAAATCCATCAACACCAAAATCTCTAATATAGTCTGTTAACCATTTTATTACATAGTTTCTTGGAGTTCTAGGTAAATTTCTCTTTGTAAAGAATTCATTTAATTCTGCCATTTCTTCTTCATATCTACCTTCTCTTTTCCACTTCGTTTCTAATATTGCTGGTAAGTCAACTTCTTCTTTACTTTCTGTTTTTATATCAGGTAAACCTGAAAGTGGGTTTGTATATCCTCCACCATCACTATGTTTTTCATATCCTGCATATCCAGCAGAAACTCTTACAAAATCGTCTCCCCACCAATTAGTTGCCCATGTTGAATCTTCCTTGTTATACCAAGTATTTGCTTCAACTGCTCCACCATCTAAGTCTCTTAAATTTCCATAGTAATAGTCTTCCCAACCACTCTTCATAGAACCAAATCCATATTCATCAGCATCCTTCATAGTTGTATAACCAACGTGGTTTAAAACTATATCCATTACTACTCTTATTCCTTGAGAGTGTGCTGTGTCAACAAAATTTCTAAAGTCCTCTTCAGTACCCATATTTGCATCAATATTACTATAATCTAATGTCCAATATCCATGATATGAGTAATATGGAAAGCCCTCTCCATTATCTTGTCCATTTCCTCCAGCTGCATTACCTGAAGTAAATCCATGAATTTGTTCATATGGTGCCGTTATCCATATAGCATTAACTCCTAAATCTTTAAAATATCCCTCTTTTATTTTTTCTGTTAATCCTTTTAAATCCCCACCATGAAAACCTCCTGGATTATTTTCATATCCTTCTTGAACATTTCCATTTTGATCTAAACCTCTTCCATATGAATGGTCATTACTAGTATCACCATTACTAAAACGATCTGTTAAAGCAAAATAGACTGTTGCGTTGTCCCAAGAAAATTTTCTTTCTTCTTGAGAGTTTATACTCTCATCAATATTACTTGTTGTACAGTATGCTACCTGACCATTCTCATTTACATCAACCTTTAAAACGTTTTCATTTTCCTGAGAACGATTTAAATAACTGTTATTAAAAGTAGTTACTTTTATTGTAGCTCCTGTTACAAGGCTACTTGAAATAATAGTAAAAATTAATGCTCCAACTATTATTCGATTAAAATTTTTCTTTTTCAAACCTCTCCCTCCTATTTATTTTTTACCCTTATGTAACTATAATAGTTACATATTTTAATATATAACTATTTTCATTACACAACAATATATTTTCCATTTTTTGTATATTGTTACTAATTTTCATTTTATTTTTTTTTGTGAAATCTTCCAAATGTTTTTATATTTTCTTGAAAAATCTTTTAAAAAAATTATTAATTTTACTAATCTAATAAGGTTATTAATAGCTTTTAATTTATTATAATTTTATAAAGCATAAAAAAAAGACGAGTATAATTACTCGTCTTTGGTGGAAACAACAGGGATCGAACCTGTGACCCTCTGCTTGTAAGGCAGATGCTCTCCCAGCTGAGCTATGCTTCCAAATATTAATGGTGACCCCTAGGGGAATCGAACCCCTGTTACCACCGTGAAAGGGTGGTGTCTTGACCGCTTGACCAAGGGGCCATAAATAATTTCTTGTTAACTTGCTTATTAAATATAATATATATTTAATATTATGTCAATACTTTTTTAAATATAATATTTTTAATAATTAAAATAAAAGCTAATAATATATATTAATTATTATCAGCTTTTACTAATATATTAAACTATTTTTGAATAAAATATATATTTTCTCCATCACTTTTAATACTTATATCTCCACTACTTGTATAGAATGTTTTTATTTTATATTTCTCTAATAAAGAGATAAGCTTTCTATCTGAATACATAAAATATGAACAAGTTATAACTGCATAACTTGGTGAAACTGACTCTAAAAAATTTCCTACTTCATCATTATATATTCCGTGATGAGCCATTTTTAAAAAAGTATATGTTCCAGTATCCTCTTCTATAAACTCTTTCATTCTCTCATTCTCAGCATCTGCAGCAAAAAGAAATCTATATTTTCCATAATCAATTCCAACTATAATACAGTAATCATTAGATTTATCATATCTGCTCTTAATTGCTGGATATATCGTCATTTTTGCTCCATTTATATTAGTTACTATATTACTATGAATCAATATTGGTTCTATACTATTTCTCTCAATAGCTTCAATATAATTTTTATATTGAACTGTATTTTTTTCATAATCAGCCTGAACCAACTTATTAATTTTAAAATTATCTAAAATAACAGGGGCTCCTCCAATATGATCCTTATCATTATGAGTTAAAATTAGATATTCTATTTCTTCTACACCTTTAAATTTTAAAAATTCTTTTATTTTTTCACTATTTTCATAAAATCCGCAATCTATAACAACAAACTTACCTTCACTTTCTATTAAAATAAAATCTGACTTTCCTGTACTTAGTATATTTATTTCAAAAGGTAATTTTACTGTAACGTCTGCATCTACCCATCTTTTACTATCACCTTTTATCTTCAAGAAGTTTATAATACTACAAATAATCACTAAAATAACTATCACTATTTTTACTTTTACTTTTTTTATCAAATAAGTTTTCATTTATACCACTTCTTAATTTCTAAATTTTCTCTTATATTATTATATTCTTTAATGTATATAAGTTATACACTTAAAATAAAGTAACACGTTTAAAATTATGTTATTTTTTAATCATTTTCTTTTCATATACCTGACATAAATCTGACATATTAATATACTATAATAATATACATAAAGAACCACACCAACAAATTCAATAGTTTTGTAATTAGTTAATATCATTCCCTTCACAAAAGATATAGATTAGTTTCCCCTATTTCTAATCTATATCTTTTGTATTAATTTCCTTACACTACCGTTAAAATCATCATATAATTCACTTATATATTTAAATATGTTTTCATTGTATTTTTTCTTATAAACCATTAAAACCTTATATCCAATTTTAACTACAAATTCATTGTTCTTATCAATAAATTCAGTAATGTTATCATCTCTATATTGTAAATTTCTAAGATATAATTTTTGAGTCAAAAGAGTAGTATGTATTATTAAATCTCTAATATAATTATCACCTTTACTCTTATTTAAATATTCTCGACTAGTATCAACTAAATATTCATCATATTTCAACACTTTTCTTACTAATTGAATTATTCCATCCTTTAACCTATAAGGGAAAATATATTTATTAGCCAGCAAAACTATTATTACTCCCATTATTACATAAAAAATCCTATATACTAATAATTTGTTTAAATTCACTGTTAGTGAAGACATACAAATAGATGCCATAGCTGCAAATAATGAAATTTTATAATACTCCTTAAATCCATAAAGTAAATATAATGATATAACTAATATTAAAATGGTTATCCATTTTGTATGAAATAAATGTATTATTATACCCGTAAATAAAATTGCTATAATATTTCCTTTTATTCTCTCCCTGGTTTTTGTAATTGTATCTTCATAATAAGGTTGCATAATTGACATTATGGTTATAATAGCCCATATAATTTTATAGTATCCTAATAGTTCTGCTATAAATATAGAAAATGTTAGAGTTATTGCCATTCTCATTGCAAATTTAAATCTTATAGATGAAGGAACAAAATATTCTTTAAATATTTCCTTCGGCTTATCTAAGTAAGTTCTTTCCCACTCCTTGTAAATCTTATCTGCTTCTTTATTATCTAATATTTCTGCTTCTTTAATTTCATCTACTATAGATGTTACTATAAGTAATATTTCATTAAATAGCTCGGAATCCTTTTTATACTTTTCATTTATAAATTTACTTTTATAAGTTACATCCTCCAATTTACACTTATTTGTTAAATAATTTATTATTAATTCAATTAATGATAAAAGATCTAATATTTGCTCCTTAGAAATTCTACCTTTTTCATAATACTCATATATTTTGCTTAAATATATATTTAAATATTCTATGTTTAAATATAGTTTAAACTGTATAGTGCCTAAATTAGTAGTAAGATATCTTTTATAACGTGTTATATATACTTTATATACTAAATCCATCATTATTTTAGAGCAATTTTCGGTTAATTTTTCATCAATTTTTCTCTCTATAATATTTTCAATTTGTTTTTTTATATTAAGAAATGCAGAATTGACACTATTCCCTAGTATCTCCTTTCCATTACTTCTTTTTATATATGTACCTGCTATAATAACTAATGCACCAAAAACTACAGACAATAATCTATTAGGTAATTCATAAATTGAAATATTTGCGTACTGAGTAAAAACATAAAGCATTATAAATGGTTTATAAAAAGTTGCATCATATGGTGATGTTACAATATAAACAATGAAAAATATTGCAAAAAAATCTATTATAATTCCTATCCATATATTTAAAGATGATATAAATGCTATTAATACTATAATCAAATCTAATGCCAATATTCTAATTATTCTATTGAATGGTTTTACATAAAAATTTTGTCTTCCTATAACAGTAGAAGTTAGTGCTATAGGAAATGCTAACATTACATTTTTGCTTCCAAATAATATTCCGACTCCTAACATAGTTATTACTGCAACAGTTCCATTTCTAATCATTGATGTAACATTTACATTATACTTTTTAATTAAATAATCAAACATAAAATTTTATTTTCCCCTTCTAATTGCTAATAAATTTATTCTTTGTTTTTAATAAATTTATATACTTAAGTTAGGTAGTAAAATTTTACTTATAAATTATAATTATAATTTTAAGTTAGTTATAAAAAACTTAGTAATAAACTTCTTAATCTACTACTAAGTTTTCTTTTTTAATTCCTCTATTTCTTTTTTTAACCCTTCTATTTCATTACATAACTTCTTTACACAAACCTTAAGTTCATTTATCTCCTTAAAACTTTGGGACTTATTTCCAGTTTTATTTCTTTGATTTATACTAGCATTTTTTTCGCTTTTCTCATCACTCTCACTATTTTTATCTACCACTATATTTTTTTGTGTCTCATCTGATTGACTTGTACAAAATGGATTTGCTACATTTCTATAAATACTATTATAATATCGTCCTGGCCCACCTTGATAATATTGTTGTTGTGCATTAAATACTTCAATTGCCTGCCCTACTAATTGTAACCAATTTCCTACTACATTTTGAACATTAAATGGTAAATTCCCTGCCATTACATTTCCTAGCAATTCTCCAATTACTAGTAAGAGCTGAGGCGGAATATCTTGAAACCCACCTGGAATATCACTATCTGCCCGTCTTGCCGATTCATCTGCTTCTCCTTGCCCATTACCTGGTTTACAATTGTTACACTTGGATGAACTTTGATTATTTTCACCTTTATTGCCTTCATAATTATCTTTATTAGTTGAACCTGAACAAAATTTAAATATATCTTCCCAACTATTAAAGCTATTTTGGTCCATTACTTTTCCTCTAAGAAAAACTGTTTACTATCATTTTACTCTAAAAAATAGTATTTGATACAAAGTAAAATTATTAAAATTTACATTATTAATATTGGTAACATAATGTAAATTTTACTCATATTATATTATATAAAACTTAAGAAAGGATGAAATATATGAGTAACTATGAAAAAAATGATTATGCAAAAGCATTTATTGTTCCACAAAAATATGAAAATCTTATAAATCCTACAACTTCCTTAAAGGTAGGTACTATATTTAAAGATTTATATAGACCCTATGCTAAACATGATAAAAAGTATTAGGAGGTATTGTTATGTGTGAAAATGATTTACTAAATGAAATAAAAAAATATCAATTCTATGCAGTAGAATTAAATTTATACCTTGATAACTTTCCAAATAATTCAAAAGCAACAAATGACTATAAAATAGTTTCTAAAAAGCTTGATAATTTAATAATGGATTATGAAAAAAACTTTGGTCCATTAAGAAATTTTGGTTCTGCTTACTTTGAAAATCCTGACGCCTGGGTATCATCTCCTTGGCCTTGGGAAAATTATTAAGGAGGTTTATAGTTTATGTGGTACTATGTTAAAACTTTAGAATATCCTATTAATTTAAAATGTAATGATTTAAAAATGGCTAAATTTCTTATGTCCCAATATGGTGGACCTGATGGTGAATTAAGTGCAGCTCTAAGATATTTAAACCAAAGATATACTATGCCAACTGGCAAATCAAAAGCTTTATTAACTGATATAGGTACTGAAGAAATGGCTCACGTTGAAATGATAGCTACTATGATTTATCAATTAATGTCAAATGCCTCCTTAGAAGATTTGAAAAAAGCAGATTTAGCTGGTCATTATACAGATCATGGTAGAGCATTATATTATACAGATGCACAAGGTAATCCTTGGACAGCAACTTATATTCAAGCTAAGGATGATGTTATTGCTGATCTTCATGAAGATATGGCTGCTGAACAAAAGGCTAGAGCAACTTATGAATGGCTTATCAATTTAACTGATGATCATGATATTAAAGAAATTCTTAAATTTCTAAGACAAAGAGAAATTGTTCACTTCCAAAGATTTGGTGAAGCTTTAATGGACGTACAAGATCATATTAAATGCTAACTTAATTATTTAAATTTAAAAATATAAAGAATAAGTAGATAAGATTTAAAACTTATCTACTTATTTATTTTTTATATTAAATATAATTACAATTGTTTTAAAAATCCGATCCAGCTAAGTACCCAGTTGAAAATGCCATTTGAAGATTATACCCTCCAGTTTCAGCATCAATATCTATAACTTCTCCTGCAAAATATAAGTTTTTAACTATTTTAGATTCCATCGTTGAAGAATTAATTTCTTTCACCTTAACTCCACCAGATGTAACCTGTGCAGCTTTTATTGATAAAGTTTCTCTTGCAGTAAGTTTCATTTCTTTCATATAATTTATTATCTTATTTTCATCTTCCTTCTTCAAATCACTAGCTTTAACCTCTGTTAATTCTAACATCTCAAATACTACCTTTAAAAAGTTTTGTGGAAGAACTCCCCTTAAATTATTTAATACAGTTTTATTTGGATTACTTCTTATTATCTGAGAAATTTCATCCTTAGACTTATCTTTTAAGAAATCTAAAGTTACTTCCACTTCACCTTCACTTAAAGCTTTGCTTATATATGAAGAAAGTTTCAAAACTGCTGGTCCTGATATTCCAAAATGAGTAAATAACATATCACCAAACTTTTCAATTTTTTTCTTTTTAAGCTTAGCAGAAACTACTACATCTTTCATAGCAACTCCTTGTAGTTTTTTAACAAATTCTTCTTTTATAACAAGTGGTATTAAAGCTGCATGTATTGGTGTTATTGTATGCCCATGCTTCTCTAATATTTCATACATAGCTCCATCAGATCCGGTATGGGGAAAACTCTTTCCTCCTGTTGTTATTATAACCTTATCACCTAGTATCTTTTCACCATATGATGTTATAACGCCTTTAATAGTTTCATCTTCAACTACTAGGTCACTTATCATAGTATTATATCTGACTTTTACTTTATTCTTTTCTAAATCATTTCTTAATAATTCTATAACTTCATCAGCTTTATCACTTTTTGTATATACTTTTTCATCAAGTTCAACCTTATACTCAAGTCCATTATTACTAAAGTATTCTAAAAGTGAATAGTTTGAAAATGTATATAAAGCACTATATAAAAACTTTTTATTATTTACTATTTTATCGAAAAACTCTTCTATATCTCTATTATTAGTTATGTTACAACGACCTCCACCAGTAAGTCTTAGCTTCATACCAATTTCTTTATTTCTTTCTATTAATGTAACTTCATTATTTTTTGCTGCACTAAGAGCTGCCATAATACCAGCAGGTCCTCCCCCAACAACTATAACTTTAGCCAAACTTGTCACCTCACTAAATTTCTTTTGTTTATTTACTCATTATATCATACTTCATTTTTTTATCTTATGTGAATTTTTTTAATAAACTGTTCGTTTGATTTTAATAAACCAATCAGATATAATTTATAAAATAGGTAATACATACTGCTTTAACTATCTAATTCCATTATGTAATTTTATTACATCATATTGAAATAATTTATTTAAAAAGGAGATAATTATGGGATTAAAGAAGAAAATTTCAGCATTACTTATATGTGGTGCAATTATTTTAGGAAATGTAAATATCGCTTACGCTGATGGTGCTAATGTTGTAACTTTAGGGACAAACCTATCTGCTGAACAAAAACAAATAGTCTTAGATTACTTTGGAGTAAAAGAAAATGAAGTAGTTATATTGGAGGTAAATAATCAAGAAGAAAGAAAATACCTAGAAGGTGTTGCTACAGAAGCACAACTTGGTACAAGAACTTATTCTTGTGCATATGTACAACCAACTTCTAAAGGCAATGGCCTTAATGTTAAAACTGTAAACTTAACTTATGTCACATCTTCTATGATAGCAAGTACACTTACAACATGTGGAATAACTGATGCCAATGTAATTGCAATGACACCACTATCAGGCGGAGTAAGTGGTACTGGAGCCTTGACTGGAATAATGAAAGCTTTTGAAGATGCAACAGGCGAACCACTTGATGAAACAAAAAAAGAAATTGCATCTGAAGAATTAGTTATAACTGGTGATTTAGGTGAAGATATTGGACAAGATAAAGCTACTGGTGTAATAAATGATATTAAGACAGAAATAATTAAAAATAATACTCAAGATACTATACAAATAGCTGATACAATAAATAATGTTACTAATAATTACAATGTTAATTTAACACCTGAACAGCAACAACAATTAGAAAGTCTAATGACTAAAGTTGCAGAACAAGATTATAATTATAAAGAAATGAAAGATGCTTTAAATAGTGTTAAAGATGTTGTTAATGAAAAACTTAACGAAATTGGTGAAAAAGTACCATCAAATTTAATTGATTCTATAAAAGAATGGTTTACTGGAATTGGCGATTGGTTTAGTGGTTTATTTAATAACAATGATAAAGATTTAGGTATACTAGAAACAACTAATGATGACCTTTTAGGTGACAATGTTATAGTTGATGCAACTGATAAAGATGCTATAAAATTACCTACAGCTGAAGAAACTCAAGGATTCTTTGAAAAAATTTGGAATTGGTTTACTAGTTTATTTAATACTAACTCTGATACAAATGAACCTGAGAATAATGAAAATTCTACAGAACAAGTTGACTCTCCAGCTATAGAAGGTTCTGAAAATACAGATTCAACTATACCAACTGATGATAACTTGAATACAGAAGGTACCACTGATGAAACTGTGACTAACCTAGAAGACACTACAACTTATATAGAAGATAATACAAGTAATTAATAAAATTAGAGGAGAGTATAAAGATTTGTTTTTTACACAAATCTTTATACTCTCCTTAAAACTATACTATCTAAATAAATAATATTTTAAGCTAATCTAATTACTGTTACTGTTGCTGCATTAACTGCAATATTCTTAATATCTTGAGTTAAATTAGTTAATCTTACAATATAATCTTCATCTGGAGTTATTATTACACCAAGTGAAATACTATTAGCATATACATCCCTTGAAATTGATGCTATATGCTCACTACCTGAGATAACCATACCATTAACATCTGTTAATGCAAAAATAATATCTTTACTATCTCTATATGATCCAGAGCCACATTCATTAGTTGAATAAGATACTGTATACTTAACAAAATATGATTTATTTCCATCTAATTCTATATCAGTACTATTTTCAACATGATTTATACTATTTCCTGTAATTTGATTTTCTGGGAAACTTACATGATTTGCATATGCTACCATTTGAGCATTTCCAAATTCTCTAAACATTACTCCATAGTCACCTATAGTTCCTGATGGACCAGTTGCTCCGGTTGCTCCTGTTGCCCCAGTTGCTCCGGTTGCTCCTGTTGCTCCTGTTGCTCCAGTTGCTCCTTGTGGTCCCCTTTCTCCTTGAACACCTTGAATACCTTGAACACCTTGTGGACCAGTTGCTCCTGTTGCTCCTGTTGCTCCTGTTGCTCCAGTTGCTCCTCTTGCTCCTTGTGGTCCCCTTTCTCCTTGAATACCTTGAATACCTTGAATACCTTGAACACCTTGTGCTCCTGTTGGTCCTACTGCTCCGGCTGCTCCTGTTGCTCCTTGTGCTCCTGTTGCACCTGTTGCTCCTGTTGCTCCTGTTGCACCTGTTGCTCCTGTTGCTCCTGTTGGTCCTATTGGTCCTTGTTGTCCTCTTTCACCTTGAATACCTTGTAAACCTTGAACACCTTGTGCTCCTGTTGCTCCAGTTGCTCCAGTTGCTCCTCTTGCTCCTGTTGCCCCTGTTGGCCCTGTTGCTCCTGTTGCTCCAGTTGCTCCTGTTGCTCCTTGTGGTCCTGTTGGTCCTGTTGGTCCTGTTGGTCCTTGAATACCTTGAACACCTTGAACACCTTGTGCTCCAGTTGCACCTGTTGCTCCAGTTGCTCCTCTTAATCCTTGTGGACCAGTTGCTCCTCTTAATCCTTGTGGCCCTTGTGCTCCTGTTGCTCCTGTTGC
>NZ_CAKVJA010000013.1 GCF_934754925.1 uncultured Clostridium sp.
TGAAGGTTTAAGATTCGCTATCAGAGAAGGTGGAAGAACTGTAGGTTCAGGAGTTGTTACTTCTATAATCGAATAGTTTTAAACTTTTCCAATTAAGTTTTAAAATCTTTTTAAATATAAATTTTAAATTAAAGCGCTTAAAAAATTGTGATCACAAAAAGAGAAAGAGTAAGGGGACGCCTTTACTCTTTCTTTTTTAGTATGTTTTTTTAATTAGGATGAAAATATATATATTTCTAATTTGAGTATATAAGTGAGTATAATACTTTAAGTTAATGAGAATTATATTTTAAAGTTTATAATATATATGAGAATCCAAATAATTTTTAGAAAAAATGATTTAATAAAAAAATATTAGTGATTAAGCGACTATAAAAGAAATATGTTTTTTGTTATAAGCTATATATAGTTACTTATTATATAAATGAAAGGTATATAATTTACTAAATATTTAAATAGTAAGAATAAATTATTAATTAAAGTGAAGATTTTATATTAAAATGATTGTTTAATTATATTATAACTATATTAACAACATTTCTTGAATATAAGATAAAATTTTATAAACAATATAAGTAAAAATCTAAATAGAAACTCAAAAAATATATATAAAATGTTTATATTAGAATAAATTGGTTAAACATATATAATATAAGGTAAGAGAAACTAAAATTTCATTAAATATACTATTGAAAAAAAGTTAAATTCGATATAAAATTATAACAGTTGAACGACAGGATTACTTCTAAAAACTTAAAAAAATTTTTAAAAAATCGTTAAAAAAAGATGAAAAAAAAGTCTTGATAAAGATTTATAAAGATAGTATAATAAAGAAGTTGTGTAGCATAACGCGATGAATCAAGAGGTTGCCGGACTTCCGGGTTATTCTTGAGGAGCAAGTCAGGATCTAGAATCCGACGGCAGGAATAGTAATTTGTATTCTTAGGTAGGAAACACCAGGAACAGTTTACATAACTATTGCTGTTGTGCGTTAGAAGTAAAGCGTACATGAAAAGGAGGGAAACCAGAATGTCAAAACAAAAAATAAGAATCAGATTAAAGGCTTTTGATCACACTATATTAGATCAATCTGCTGAAAAAATCGTTGAAACAGCTAAATCAACAGGAGCTAAGGTTGCAGGTCCAGTACCACTACCTACTGAAAAAGATGTTGTTACTATATTAAGAGCTGTTCATAAGTACAAAGATTCAAGAGAACAATTCGAAATCAGAACACACAAGAGATTAATCGACATAGTTAATCCATCACCAAAAACAGTTGATGCATTAATGAGATTAAACTTACCTGCTGGTGTAGATATCGAAATAAAGCTATAATAGCTTAACTATTAAATAAACAGTTTGAACGGTTATGATTGCAAAAGCAATCCGCTAATACGTTTGGGAGGTGTAAATACATGAAAAAAGCTATAATCGGTAAGAAAATAGGGATGACTCAAATTTTCGATGAAAATGGAAAGGTAGTTCCTGTAACTGTAGTAGAAGCTGGACCATGTGTTGTTGTTCAAAAGAAGACTATCGAAAAGGATGGTTATGAAGCAATACAAGTTGGTTTCGGTGAAATAAGAGAAAAATTAGTTAATAAGCCAAGAAAAGGACACTTTGCTAAAGCTGGAGTATCTTTAAGAAGAACATTAAAAGAGTTCAGATTAGAAGATTGCAGCGCTTACGAAGTAGGTCAAGAAATCAAAGCTGATTTATTTGCAGCTGGAGATAAAATTGACGTTTCAGGAGTTTCTAAAGGTAAGGGATTCCAAGGTGTTATTAAGAGATGGAATGCAAACAGAGGGCCAATGTCACACGGTTCTAAGTTCCACAGAGCAGTAGGTTCAATGGGAGCTTCTTCTGATCCATCAAGAACATTCAAGAACAAAAACATGCCAGGACACATGGGAGCTGTTAACACTACAGTATTAAACTTAGAAGTTGTTAAAGTAATAGCTGAAAAGAACTTAATATTAGTTAAGGGTGGTATCCCAGGTGCTAACAAGAGCACAGTTGTAATAAGAAACGCTGTTAAAGCTTAATTTCTTTAGAAAGGAGGAGACAGAATGCCTACAGTAGGATTATTTAACAAAGAAGGAAATAAGATTGAAGATATTCAATTAAATGATAAAGTATTCGCTGTTGAAGTGAATGCAGATGCTATGCACCAAGTAGTTGTTGCATTATTAGCTAACAAGAGACAAGGAACTCAATCAGCTAAGACTAGAGCTGAGGTTAGAGGAGGCGGAATTAAGCCTTGGAGACAAAAGGGAACTGGTAGAGCTAGACAAGGATCAATCAGAGCACCACAATGGATCAAAGGTGGAGTTGTATTCGCACCAAAGCCAAGAGATTACAGAATGTCAATACCAAAATCAATGAGAAGAGTTGCTATGTTATCAGCATTAACTAGCAAAGTTCAAAATGATGAAATGGTAGTATTAGATAGCTTAACATTAGAAGCTCCTAAGACTAAGGAAATTGTTAAAATGTTAAATGCTTTCAATGCTAAAAAGACATTAATCGTTACTGCTGAAGCAAACGAAACAGTTTACAAATCAGCTAGAAACATAGAAGGAGTAGCAGTACTTCCAGTTAACAACATCAACGTTTATGATTTATTAAAATACTCAAAAGTAATCATGACTAAGGATGCTGTATCAAAGATTGAGGAGGTGTACGCATAATGAAGTTAACAAGCCACGATATAATCAGAAAACCAGTTATAACTGAAAAGTCAATGGCTGCAATGGCAGAAAAGAAGTACACTTTCATAGTTCATATGAGCGCTAACAAAGTTCAAATAAAGAAAGCGGTTGAAGAAGTTTTCGGCGTTAAAGTTGAAAAAGTTCAAACAATAAGAACTATGGGAAAAACTAAGAGAATGGGCGTACATGTTGGTAAGAGAGCTGACCAAAAGAAAGCTATAATCACATTAGCTCAAGATAGCAAAGGTATTGAATTCTTCGAAGGAATGCAATAATATCAAAGCGAAGTATTGGTAAAAATACCAGATAAGCTTAAAGAAGGAGGGAATTAGCATGGCAGTTAAAAAGTTTAGACCTACTACACCATCAAGAAGAGAAATGACAATGGCTAGTTTTGAAGAAATAACTACAAACAGCCCAGAGAAATCACTTCTTGTTTCTTTAAAGAAAACTGGTGGTAGAAATGCTCAAGGTAAAATAACTGTAAGACACCACGGTGGTGGAGCTAAGAGAAAATACAGAATAATAGATTTCAAGAGAAATAAGGATGGTATTCCAGCAAAAGTTGCTACAATAGAATACGATCCAAACAGAACAGCATACATTGCTTTAGTAGTATATGCTGATGGTGAAAAGAGATATATTCTTGCACCAGTAGGATTAAAGGTTGGAGATACAATCGTATCTGGACCAGAAGCTGATATCAAAGTTGGTAATGCAAAAGCATTAAAAGATATGCCAGTTGGTACAGTTGTTCACAATATAGAATTACAAGCTGGTAAAGGTGGCCAAATGGTTAGATCAGCAGGTACTTCTGCTCAATTAATGGCTAAAGAAGGTAACTATGCAACATTAAGATTACCTTCAGGTGAAATGAGATATGTAAGAATCGAATGTAGAGCTACAATCGGTACAGTTTCTAACACTACTAACGATATCATCAACATTGGTAAAGCTGGTAGAAAGAGACACATGGGATGGAGACCTACAGTTAGAGGTTCTGTAATGAACCCTTGCGATCACCCTCACGGTGGTGGTGAAGGTAGATCACCAATCGGTAGACCAAGTCCAGTTACTCCATGGGGTAAACCAGCACTTGGATACAAGACTAGAAAGAATAAGAAGTATTCTGATAGATTCATAATAAAGAGAAGAAATAGTAAGTAATTGAAGAGAAATTAATTCTCTTCAGGCTTACTGGGCCTAGAGATTATGAAGGGAGGCAAATTATAGTGAGTAGATCAATAAAAAAGGGACCTTTCGTACACGAAGGACTTTTAAAGAAGATAGAAGAAATGAATGCTAATGGTGAAAATAAGGTTGTTAAGACTTGGTCAAGATCATCAACAATTTTCCCACAAATGATTGGTCATACAATCGCTGTTCATGATGGTAGAAAACACGTTCCAGTATATGTGAGCGAGGATATGGTAGGACACAAATTAGGAGAATTTGCTCTTACTAGAACATACAGAGGACACGATTACGACGAAAAAGCATCAAGAAAAAGAAAGTAATCTGGGAAAGGAGGAACACCAATGGAAGCTAGAGCTATAGCTAAATATGTTAGAATGTCTCCAATGAAAGTAGGAGTTGTTCTTGATTTAATAAGAGGAAAAAACGTTAACGAGGCTTTCGCTATATTACAATACACTCCAAAAGATGCTGCAGTTGTTATAAACAAAGTTTTAAAATCAGCTGTTGCAAATGCAGAGAACAATCATGACTTAAATGTTGAAAACTTATATGTTGCTGAAACATTCGTAGGTGCTGGTCCAACTTTAAAGAGATTCAGACCAATGGACCACGGAAAAGCGTTCAGAATCAATAAGAGAACAAGTCATATAACAGTAGTAGTTAAAGAAAGAGCTTAGTAAGAAGGAGGGAAAAACAAGTGGGTCAAAAAGTACATCCTCACGGACTTAGAGTTGGAGTTATCAAAGGTTGGGATGCAAAATGGTATGCTGATAAGAGAACATTTGCAGATAACTTAATCGAAGATAACAAAATAAGAGAATTCGTAAAGAAAGAACTTTTCTCAGCTGGTATCGCTAAGATTGAAATCGAAAGATCAGCTAAAAGAGTTAAGTTAAATATATATACTGCTAAACCAGGTGTTGTTATCGGTAAAGGTGGTGCAGGAATCGAAGCTTTAAAAGCTAAGGTTGCTAAATTAGTAAACGGAAAGAATATTTTAATAAACATAGTTGAAGTTAAGAATGCTGAAGCAAACGCTCAATTAGTTGCTGAAAACATTGCTGCTCAATTAGAAAAAAGAGTTTCTTTCAGAAGAGCTATGAAACAAAGCATCCAAAGAGCTATGAAATTAGGAGCTAAGGGTGTTAAAACAGCTTGTTCAGGAAGATTAGGCGGAGCTGAAATCGCTAGAACTGAACAATATCATGAAGGAACAATTCCACTACAAACATTAAGAGCTGATATCGATTATGGATTTGCTGAAGCAGATACAACATACGGTAAAATCGGAGTTAAAGTTTGGGTTTATAATGGAGAAGTTCTTCCAACTAAAAAAGTTGAAAAGAAGGAAGAAGTTAACGCGTAAGAAAGGAGGAATATAATCATGTTAATGCCTAAAAGAGTTAAGCATCGTAAGGTACAACGTGGTAGAATGAAAGGAAAAGCTACTAGAGGTAATTTCCTTGCATACGGAGATTTTGGTATCCAAGCACAAACTTGTGGATGGATAACAAGTAACCAAATAGAATCTGCCAGAATAGCAATTAACAGATACATTAGAAGAGGAGGAAAACTTTGGATAAAAGTATTCCCAGATAAGCCAGTTACTGAAAAACCAGCTGAAACAAGAATGGGTTCTGGTAAAGGTTCACCAGAATACTGGGTAGCTGTAGTTAAACCTGGTAGAGTATTATTCGAATTATCAGGAGTTAACGAAGAAGTTGCAAGAGAAGCAATGAGACTTGCATCACACAAACTTCCTGTAAAGTGTAAATTCGTTACAAGAAGAGATTTTGAGGAAATGGGTGGTGAAGAATAATGAAGGCTAGAGAATTAAAAGATTTAAGAGCAAATAATCCTCAAGATTTAGTT
The DNA here is from genome assembly GCF_934754925.1 of uncultured Clostridium sp. Taxonomy (GTDB): domain Bacteria; phylum Bacillota; class Clostridia; order Clostridiales; family Clostridiaceae; genus Clostridium. The sequence continues at coordinate 5,784 of NZ_CAKVJA010000013.1, forward strand.
GCTAAGCTAGGAGAATTAAAAGCTGAATTATTCAACTTAAGATTCCAATTAGCTACAGGACAATTAGAAAATCCTATGAGAATAAGAGAAGTAAAGAAATCTATAGCCCAAATCAAAACCATCATTAGAGAAGAAGAGATCAGGGCATTTGAACAGTAAATCTGGAAGGAGGTAGCCCCTAATGGAAAGAGGATTAAGAAAGAAGAAAATCGGTAGAGTTGTTTCTGATAAAATGGATAAGACTATCGTAGTTGCTGTTGAAACTAAGGTAAGACATCCACTATACGGAAAAACTATGAACAGAACTACTAAATTCAAGGCTCATGATGAAAATAATGAAGCTAACATGAATGATAGAGTATTAATAATGGAAACTAGACCATTATCTAAAGATAAGAGATGGAGACTTGTTGAAATAGTTGAAAGAGCTAAATAAGCTTTTAAAGACTGAAAGGAGGGTAAATTTCAATGATACAACAACAAACCTTATTAAAGGTAGCAGATAACTCAGGTGCTAAAGAAATTATGTGTATCAGAGTTTTAGGCGGATCAAAGAGAAAGTTCGGTAACATTGGAGATATAATAGTAGCTAGCGTTAAAAGTGCAACACCAGGCGGAGTTGTTAAAAAAGGTGACGTTGTAAAAGCTGTTATTGTTAGATCAGTAAGAGGATTAAGAAGAGCTGACGGTTCATACATCAAATTTGATGAGAACGCTGCTGTTATAATAAAAGAAGATAAGCAACCAAGAGGAACTCGTATCTTCGGACCAGTTGCTAGGGAGCTAAGAGATAAAGAATTTAACAAAATATTATCATTAGCACCAGAAGTTCTATAATAGAGGAGGTGGCTAATTTGAAGTTACACGTTAAAAAGAACGACACAGTAGTAGTTATTTCTGGTAAAGATGCTGGGAAAACTGGTGAAGTTTTAAAGGTATACCCAAAAACAGGAAAAGTTCTTGTTCAAGGAGTTAACATAGTAAAGAAACATCAAAAGCCAACTAGAGCAAACGCTCAAGGTGGAATAATAGAAAAAGAAGGAGCTATATACAGCTCAAAAGTTATGTTATACTGCACAAAATGCAAAAATGCTACAAGAATTAGCAGTAAAATCTTAGAAGATGGTACTAAGGTTAGAGTTTGTAAGAAGTGTGGAGAAACATTCTAAAATCTGAAAGGAGGTACTAATTATGACACCAAGACTTCAAGAGAAGTATACAAATGAAGTAATTCAAGCTATGACAGAAAAGTTCGGATACAAAAACATCATGGAAGTTCCAAAGCTTGAAAAAATCGTTATAAATATGGGAGTTGGAGAAGCTAAGGATAACCAAAAGGTTTTAGAATCTGCGGTTGCTGACTTACAACTTATCTCAGGACAAAAGCCAATCTTAACTAGAGCAAAGAAATCAGTTGCTAACTTTAAGATAAGAGAGAACATGGCATTAGGATGTAAAGTTACATTAAGAGGAGCAAAGATGTTTGAATTTGCTGATAAGCTAATGTCAATAGCTCTTCCAAGAGTTAGAGACTTCAGAGGAGTTTCTGATAGAGCATTTGACGGAAGAGGAAATTATTCTTTAGGAATTAAAGAACAATTAATATTCCCAGAAATAGAATACGATAAGATCGATAAGGTTAGAGGAATGGATATCATCTTCGTTACAACTGCAAAGACTGACGAAGAAGCAAGAGAATTATTAAGATTCCTTGGAATGCCATTCGCTCAATAATAAGGAGGGAAAACTGTGGCACGTAAAGCTATTATTGAAAAGTGGAGCAAAGCTCCTAAATATAAAACAAGAGCTTATACAAGATGCAGAATATGTGGAAGACCACATGCAGTATTAAGAAAGTTTGGTATTTGCCGTATATGCTTTAGAGAACTTGCTTACAAAGGTGAAATTCCTGGTTGTAAGAAGGCAAGCTGGTAAACCTAACGACTGAAAGGAGGCAAATTAAATGGTTATGACAGATCCTATCGCAGATTTACTAACTCGTATTAGAAATGCGAATGCTGTAAGACACGAAGTAGTAGAAGTTCCTTCTTCAAACGTAAAGAAGGCTGTTGCAAATATATTATTACAAGAGGGATACATCAAAAATATTGAAGAATACAATGATGGTGTTGTTCCAATGATGAGATTATCTCTTAAATACGGTTCTAACAAAGAAAGAGTTATAACTGGTATTAAGAGAATATCAAAGCCAGGTTTAAGAGTATACTGTAAGAAAGATGAAGTTCCAAGAGTTCTTAATGGATTAGGAATCGCTGTAATTTCAACTTCAAAAGGTATAGTTGTAGACAGAGAAGCTAGAAAATTAGGCTTAGGCGGAGAAGTTGTTTGCTACGTTTGGTAGTAATTAATTTTGAAAATTAACTAGATTAACATATAGATCTAACAAGTAATACAGGAGGTGCGGTTATGTCAAGAGTAGGTAGATTACCAATAGCTATCCCTGCTGGTGTTACAGTAACAGTTGCTGAAGGTAACGTTGTTACTGTAAAGGGACCTAAAGGGCAATTAGTTAAGGCTATGGACAAAGACATGAATATAGCAGTTGAAGACAACCAAGTTGTTGTTACAAGACCTAGTGACGTTAAAGAGCACAGAGCTCTTCACGGTTTAACTAGAGCATTAATCAACAACATGATCATAGGAGTTGAAAAGGGATACCAAAAGACTCTAGAATTAATCGGTGTTGGTTACAGAGCTCAATTACAAGGAAAGAAACTTGTAATGAACTTAGGATATTCACACCCAGTTGAAATAGAACCAGCTGAAGGAATTACTTTCGAAACTCCAGCAGCTACAAAGGTAGTTGTATCAGGAATCGATAAGCAATTAGTTGGTGCTGCTGCTGCTGATATCAGAAAGTGGAGAAAACCTGAACCATATAAGGGTAAAGGAATTAAGTTCGAAGGCGAAGTTATCAGACGTAAAGAAGGTAAAACTGGTAAGAAATAATTAGGAAGGAGTGAACCTTATGTTCAAGAAGGCAGACAAAAAGGCAAATAGAGCAAAGCGTCACCTTAGAGTACGTAAGAAAATTTCTGGTACTCCTGAAAGACCAAGACTTTCAGTTTACAGAAGTGAAAAAAATATATATGCTCAAATCATAGATGATATAAATGCTGTTACTTTAGTATCTGCTTCAACATTAGATAAAGATGTTGACGTTAAAGTAGGCGGAAACAAAGAAGCTGCTAGACTAGTTGGTGAACTAGTTGCTAAGAGAGCTTTAGATAAAGGTATTACTGAAGTTGTATTTGACAGAGGTGGATACGTATATCACGGAAGAGTTCAAACATTAGCAGAAAGCGCTAGAGAAGCAGGCTTAAAATTCTAATCATACAAGGAGGGAAATCAATGAGAATCGATCCTAGCACACTAGACCTTAAGGAAAAGGTTGTTTTTATAAACAGAGTTACTAAGGTTGTTAAGGGTGGTAGAAACTTCAGATTCAGCGCTTTAGTTGTTGTTGGTGATGAGAACGGACACGTAGGCGTAGGAATGGGTAAGTCAATCGAAATCCCAGAAGCAATTAAAAAAGGTATCGAAGACGCTAAGAAAAACATGGTTAGCGTTGCTATAGTTGGAACAACAGTTCCTCACGAAATATATGGTAAGTTTGGAACTGGTAAAGTTTTAATCATGCCAGCTAAAGAAGGTACAGGAGTTATCGCTGGTGGACCAGCAAGAGCTGTACTTGAATTAGCAGGATTAAAGGACGTTAGAGCTAAGTCTTTAGGTTCAAACAATCCAAGAAACATGGTAAATGCTACAATTAACGGTTTAGCAAGCTTAAGAACAGCTGAAGAGATAGCTAAGTTAAGAGGCAAAACTGTAGAAGAAATATTAGGTTAGGAGGTATACGCAATGGCAAAGATAAAGGTTACTTTAGTTAAAAGCTTAATAGGCAGAAAGAAAGACCATATCGCTACTGCAAATGCTCTTGGTCTAAGAAAGATTAACAAAACTGTAGAGCATGAGGATACTCCTCAAATCAGAGGTATGATCAACAAAGTTGACTACTTATTAAAAGTAGAAGAAGTATAATAAAGAGGAGGTGCACTAAGATATGAAACTTCATGAATTAAAGCCAGCAGCTGGTAGCAAGAAAGCTCCTAAGAGAGTTGGTAGAGGTACTGGTTCAGGTTTAGGAAGAAACGCTGGTAAAGGTGAAAAAGGACAAAACGCTAGATCAGGCGGTGGAGTTAGACCAGGATTTGAAGGTGGTCAAATGCCATTATACAGAAGACTTCCTAAGAGAGGATTCACTAATATCTTCGCTAAGAAAATTGTTTCTATCAATGTTGATAGATTAAACATATTCGAAAACGGAACAGTAGTAACTCCAGAATTATTACTTGAAACAAGAGTAATATCTAAAGTTTTAGACGGAGTTAAGATATTAGGAAACGGAACATTAGAAAAGAGCCTAACTGTACAAGGATGCAAGATGTCTAAGTCAGCGGCTGAAAAGATAGAAGCAGCTGGAGGAAAAGTTGAGGTGATATAATATGCTATCAACCCTACGTAATGCCTGGAAGGTTCCGGAACTAAGAAAAAGATTTTTATGGACGATATTTTTAGTAGCAATTTTCAGGATAGGAATACATATTCCGGTTCCTGGAATTGATACTAGTTATTTAAGCTCAATGACTAACTCTGATGGGTTACTTGGGTTTTACAACTTAATATCAGGAGGGGCTTTAAGTAAATTTAGTATATTTGCATTAAGTGTTTCACCTTATATTAATGCATCAATCATAGTGCAATTATTAACAATTGCAATTCCATCTTTAGAACAACTTTCTAAAGAAGGGGAAGAAGGTAGAAAGAAAATTCAATCTATTACAAGATATGCTTCTATAGCAATAGGATTTGTATTAGCAATAGGAATTTACTCAATGATTGCAGCACAAGGTGCGGCAAGTGGATTAGGAACAGCTGAAAAGACTGTAGTACTAATTTCATTAGTTGTAGGATCTACTTTCTGTATGTGGCTTGGTGACCAAATAACTCAAAAAGGATTTGGAAATGGAGTTTCAATATTAATATTCGTTAATATAGTATCTCAATTACCTACAACTTTAATGTCATTATTTACATTAAAAGAAGCAGGTGAAATTTCTATAATAGAAATAGTATTATTCTTAATTGGTGCGTTAGCACTATTAGCAGTTACAATTTACTTCTCATTAGCAGAGAGAAGAGTGCCAATCCAGTATGCTGGTAAGGCTGTAGGTGCTAAGGTTATGAAAGGTCAATCTACTCATATACCATTAAGTTTAATTGGATCAGCAGTTATTGCAATAATATTTGCAATGTCTGTAATGATGTTCCCTGAAACAATAGCTAATTTCTTCCCAACTAAGGGATGGTCTAAATGGATATTAACAAATCCATATAGTATTTTTAACAAAAGTACATGGATGTATCCAGTTTGTTATGCAGTATTAACGGTATTCTTTACTTGGTTCTATACTCAAATAACATTTAAACCAGATGAAATGGCAGAAAATCTTCATAAGTCTGCAGGCTTTGTACCAGGTGTAAGACCAGGTGAAGCTACAGAGAAGTATTTTGAAAAAGTACTTACAAAAGTATCTTTAATCGGGGGAATATTTGCAGCATTACTAGCTGTTACTCCAATATTAATTAGTAATTATACAGATTTAAGTGGAATTCAATTTGGTGGAACGTCATTATTAATATTAATTGGAGTTGGTTTAGATTTTTCTAGACAATTAGATTCACAATTAGTTATGAGACACTATCAAGGATTCTTAAAATAGATTTTATAATGGAGATGATGCCCGTGAAGATAGTATTATTAGGTCCTCCTGGGGCTGGAAAAGGAACACAGGCAAAATCAATTAGTAATAGATACTCTATACCACATATTTCTACTGGGGATATCTTTAGAAAGAATATTTCAGAAGAAACCCCTTTAGGAATAGAAGCTAAGCAATATATTGATAATGGTCAATTAGTGCCAGATGAAGTAACTATTAATATGGTTAAAGATAGACTAACATGGGAAGACTGTAAAAATGGTTATCTATTAGATGGATTCCCAAGAACTGTTGCTCAAGCTGAAGCTCTACAAGAGTTTTTAGATTCAAGAAATGAAAGCTTAGATACAGCTTTATGTATCGAAGTACCTAGCAGTTTCATACTTGAAAGAATGACAGGAAGAAGAGTTTGTTTATCATGTGGAGCTAGTTATCATATCAAATTTAATCCACCAGCTGTTGATGGAGTTTGTGATGTTTGTGGTGATAACATTATCCAAAGAAAAGATGATGTTGAAGAAACAGTAAAAGAGAGACTAGATGTCTATGAAAGACAAACACAACCACTGATTGATTTTTATAAAGAGAAAAACTTACTTTCCACAGTAGATGGAACAAAAGCTATTAATGAAGTATTCGAAGGTATCTGTAATATATTAGGGAGTGCAAACTAATGATTATTATCAAAAATGATAAAGAAATCGACCTAATGAGAATTGCAGGAAGAATTGTAGCAGAAACTCTACTACTTGTTGAAAAAAAAGTTAAACCAGGGATAACTACTGCTGAATTAGATAGGATAGCAGAAGAATTTATAACTAAGCATGGGGCAATACCTTCATTTAAAGGGCTCTATGGATTTCCTGCTTCACTATGTATATCTGTTAATGAGCAAGTAGTTCATGGAATACCAGGAGGGTATGTATTAAAAGAGGGAGATATAGTTAGTGTAGATTGTGGAGCGAATATTAATGGATTCCACGGTGATGCAGCAAGAACATTTGCTGTAGGTAATATTTCAGACGAAGCAAATAAACTTATAAAAGTTACTGAAGAATCTTTCTTTAAAGGTTTGGAGTTTGCTAAAGTAGGAAATAGACTAACTGATATTTCACATGAAATACAACGCTATGTTGAGGCTTCAGGTTTCTCAGTTGTAAGAGATTTCGTAGGTCACGGGATAGGAAAAAGTGTCCATGAGGATCCGGAAATTCCTAACTTCGGAAGACCAGGCCGAGGTCCAAAATTAGTTGCTGGTATGACTTTAGCTATAGAACCTATGGTTAATATGGGAACATATAGAGTAGCTACTTTAGGTGATGATTGGACAGTAGTCTCAGCAGATAAGAGTCTTTCGGCTCACTATGAAAACACTGTTGTAATTTTACCAGATGGACCAGAGATATTAACACTGATTAAATAAGTGTTGCTTAGTTATAAATTCGCATGATACCAAAAGGTGGCTTGTAGATTTATGGCTAAGGTAATCATCGAGGTGAAAGAAATTTGCAAAACAATGACTTAATTGGGAAAATTGTTCTTTCAAAATGCGGAAGAGATAAAGATCATTATTACGTTATTGTTGATAAAGTTGATGATGATTATTACCTTCTAAGTAATGGAAGTAATAAGACAATTCAGATGCCTAAGAAGAAAAAGATAAAACATTTTATTGTTTTAGAAAATGTAGATGATGAGATTAAAGCATCACTTATATTAAAGGATAAAGGTACTGATTTAAAAATAAAAAGATTTCTAAAACTAAAAGGCATTGTTAAGGAGGGTTGATTACCTTATGTCAAAAGATGATGTAATAGAAATGCAAGGTGTAGTCTTAGAGGCTTTACCAAATGCAATGTTTCAAGTTGAGTTAGAAAGTGGTCATAAAATTTTAGCTCACATATCAGGAAAATTAAGAATGAACTTCATAAGAATTCTACCTGGAGATAAGGTTACTATAGAACTTTCTCCATATGACCTAACAAGAGGAAGAATTACTTGGAGAGCAAAATAAGCTAAAAAGTTTACCATAAATTACACAAGGAGGGTTAGCGATGAAAGTAAGACCATCAGTTAAGCCTATTTGCGAAAAGTGCAAGATTATAAGAAGAAAAGGAAGAGTAATGGTAATCTGTGAAAATCCTAAGCACAAGCAAAAACAAGGCTAATATAATTTCATATTAGGCAGAATAATTTACAAATATTAATATGTTGACTTTTTTTTGAAAGTTCAATATTATTATATAGGCGTTTAAATCAGCTTATTAATTTTAGGTACGGCTGACGATAGTTTTTTTAAACTATCGACCTAAGATTTTAATATAAATTTACCAAAAGCAAAAATAAAAAATTGCATTTCAATAAACAGGAGGTGTAAGTTCAATGGCAAGAATATCAGGAGTTGACCTACCAAAGGAAAAAAGAGTTGAAATAGGTCTAACATATATATACGGAGTTGGTTTATCTACTTCTCAAAAGATATTAGCTACTACTGGAATTAACCCAGATACTAGAATTAAGGATCTTACTGAGGATGAAGTAAATGAAATCAGAAACTATGTAAACAAGAACTTAATGGTTGAAGGTGACTTAAGAAGAGATGTTGCTTTAAACATTAAGAGATTAGTTGAAATAGGTTGTTACAGAGGAATAAGACATAGAAAAGGTCTTCCAGTTAGAGGACAAAAAACTAAGACTAACGCTAGAACTAGAAAAGGTCCTAAGAAGACTATCGCAAATAAGAAGAAGTAGTGAGGAGGGATTTCGATGGCTCAAAAAGTCAAAAAGACTACTAGAAGAAGAAAAGAAAGAAAGAATGTTGAGCATGGTGCTGCACACATCCAATCAACTTTCAATAACTCAATAGTTACTTTAACTGATGCGGCTGGAAATGCTTTATCATGGTCAAGTGCTGGAGCTTTAGGTTTCAGAGGTTCAAGAAAGAGCACTCCATTTGCATCTCAAATGGCAGCAGAAACTGCAGCTAAAGCAGCTATGGAACACGGTTTAAAGAGTATAGAAGTATACGTTAAAGGACCAGGTGCTGGTAGAGAAGCAGCTATAAGATCATTACAAGCTGCAGGTTTAGAAGTAACTCTAATTAAAGACGTTACTCCAATTCCACACAACGGATGTAGACCACCGAAGAGAAGAAGAGTCTAATTATATTTAAATTCAACAGGAGGTGTAACGAATGGCAAGATATACTGGAGCTACATGTAGATTATGTAGAAGAGAAGGTCAAAAGCTATTCCTTAAGGGAGATAGATGTTATACAGATAAATGTGCTTTCGTAAGAAGAAGCTATGCACCAGGACAACACGGAGCAGCTAAGAAAAAGTTATCTAACTACGGAGTACAATTAAGAGAAAAGCAAAAAGCTAGAAGAATATACGGTGTTTTAGAAGGTCAATTCAGAACTTACTATGAAAAGGCTGACCACATGAAGGGAATCACTGGTGAAAACTTATTAATGTTACTAGAAATGAGATTAGATAACGTTGCGTACAGATTAGGATACGGTGCTTCAAGAAACGAAGCTAGACAATTAGTTACTCATGGTCATTTCTTAGTAAATGGTAAGAAAGTTGATATTCCATCATACAAGGTATCAGTTAACGATGTAATATCTGTTTGCGAAAAGAGCAGAGGAACTGAAAAGTTCAAGACTTTCGTAGAAAATCCAAAGACATTACCAAAATGGTTAGAAGCTAACGTTGAAAACTATGAAGGTAAAGTAGTTGCTGCGCCAGCTAGAGAAGACATTGACGTACCAGTTAACGAAACTCTAATTGTCGAATTATACAGCAAATAATAAATTAATATTTTTAATATTAATTTATTATATTAGATTATTAAATGGAATCAGTTGCCCTCGTAATAAGGTTGCCATTTTATATACAAGGAGGGTTTGTACATGTTAGAAATAGAAAAGCCAATAATTGAGTGTATAGAATCAAATGAAGATGGTACATATGGTAAATATGTAGTTGAGCCATTAGAAAGAGGATATGGTATTACACTTGGAAATGCAATGAGAAGAATTCTTTTATCATCACTTCCAGGTGTAGCTACTACATCAATTAAAATTGATGGAGTACTTCATGAATTCTCAACTGTACAAGGTGTTAAAGAAGATGTTACTGAATTAATTCTTAACATTAAATCTTTAGCTCTTACAATGGAAGGCGAAGGTCCACAAACTATTTATATAGATGCTAAGGGACCAGGAGTTGTTACAGGTGCAGACATTAAGACTGATGGAAATGTTGAAGTTGTAAACAAAGATTTACACATAGCAACTCTTGATGAAAATGGAAGACTGTATATGGAATTAACAGTTAATAGAGGAAGAGGATATGTTACTCAAAATAAAAATAAGAGTGATGCATTACCACTTTCAGCAATAGCTATTGATTCTATATACACTCCAGTTAAGAGAGTTAACTTCACTGTTGACAATACAAGAGTTGGTCAAATCACTGATTATGACAAATTAACACTTGAAATTTGGACTAATGGAACTATTAAAATAGATGAAGCTATAAGCTTATCTGCTAAGATTTTAATAGAGCACTTCAAATTATTCATGTCATTAGGCGTTGCGACTAATGATGTTGAAATCATGATTGAAAAAGAAGAAGATAAAAAGGAAAAAGTCCTAGAAATGACTGTTGAAGAACTAGATCTTTCAGTTAGATCTTATAACTGCTTAAAGAGAGCTGGAATCAACACAGTTCAAGAACTTGCTGGTAAATCAATGGATGACATGATGAAGGTAAGAAATCTAGGAAAGAAATCCTTAGAAGAAGTTGAAAGAAAGCTTAAGGAATTAGGTTTAGCCTTAAAACTAAGCGACGAGTAGGGAGGTAAATCCATGGCAGGTTATCGTAAGTTAGGTCTTTCTACAGACCAAAGAAGAGCTATGTTAAGAAGTCTTGTTACTAGCTTCTTAAAGCATGGTAGAATTGAAACTACTGAAACTAGAGCTAAAGAAGCTAGATCTATAGCTGAAAAGATGATTACTCTTGGAAAAAGAGGAGATCTTCATGCTAGAAGACAAGTTTTAGCTTACGTTTTAGAAGAAGAAGTAGTTAAGACATTATTTGATGAAATCGCTCCAAAGTACGCTGAAAGAAACGGCGGATACACTAGAATGATCAAAAAAGGTCCTAGAAGAGGAGACGGAGCTGAAGTTGTTATACTTGAATTAGTATAATTTCACTCTGGGGATTAAGTTTAACTTAATCCCCATTTTTGTATATAAAAACATAAAAATAGTGATTAAATATTATTTTCTTGCAAAATATAAGAAAATAATAACCTAAATGAAATACTTGTAAATAATTTGTGCTTATATATAATTAAGTTATGGAAATTTATATCAAATTTATAGAACTTAGTTATATAATTTAATATGTTACTAAAGGAGGGATATATATGGATAAAATGGTAGAATGTAAAAATGTAGTATTCAAATATTCTACAGGTGAAGAAGGAATAGAGAAAGTAGCTATCGATGGATTAAATCTAGAAGTTAATAAAGGTGAGTTTTTAGTAATATTAGGGCATAACGGATCGGGAAAATCAACAGTAGCAAAGCATATGAATGCATTATTAACACCTACAGAAGGAACTGTTATCGTTAATGGATTAGATACAGCCAATGAAGATAACATATGGGATATAAGATCTACAGCTGGAATGGTATTTCAAAATCCGGATAATCAATTAGTAGCTACAATAGTAGAAGAGGATGTGGCTTTTGGACCAGAAAATTTAGGGGTTCCACCACAAGAAATTAGGCAAAGAGTTGATGTTGCATTAGAGAAGGTTGGAATGAGTGAATATAAAAGACATGCACCTCATTTATTATCAGGAGGCCAAAAGCAAAGAATTGCAATTGCTGGAATATTAGCTATGCAACCGAAATGTATAATTTTTGATGAACCAACAGCTATGCTTGATCCATCAGGAAGAAAAGAAGTTATTGATAATATTAAGGAATTAAATAAGAAACATGGAATAACTGTGATACTAATAACTCACTATATGGATGAAGCAGCAGAAGCAGATAGGGTTGTAGTAATGGATAAAGGAAAGGTTATTATTGAAGGTATTCCACGTGATGTTTTTTCACATGTTGAAACTATGAAAAAAATAGGGTTAGATGTTCCACAAGTAACGGAAATATGTTATGAGCTTAGAAAAGCTGGTATAGAAATAGATACAAAAATTTTAAACGTGAATGAGATGGTGAGTGCATTATGTCAATTAAGATAGAAAATTTAACACATATATATATGCCTAAAACACCTTTTGAGAAAAAAGCATTAGATAATGTGAACTTATTTATTGAAGATGGAGAGTTTTTAGCTTTAATAGGGCATACAGGGTCTGGAAAATCAACTTTAATACAGCATTTAAATGGTTTATTAGAACCTAGCTCAGGAAGAATTTTAGTTGATAATATTGATATTACAAATAAAGAAACTAAACTTACTGATATAAGAAAGAAAATAGGTTTAGTATTTCAGTATCCAGAGTATCAGTTATTTGAAGAGACAATAGAAAAAGATATAGCATTTGGACCTAATAATCTAGGTTTAAATCAAGAAGAGGTTCGTACTAGAGTTAAAAGATCTATGGAGATGGTTGGATTAGATTATGAAACCTATAAAAATGTTTCACCATTTGATTTAAGTGGAGGGCAAAAGAGAAGAGTTGCTATAGCTGGTGTTATTGCTATGGAACCAAAGGTTTTAATATTAGATGAACCTACAGCAGGATTAGATCCTAAGGGAAGAGATGATATTTTAGAACAAATAAAAATTCTTCATGAAAAATACAAAATGACAATTGTATTAGTTAGCCATAGCATGGAGGATGTAGGAAAGTTAGCTGAAAGAATCGTTGTCATGAATAAGGGAAAAATAGCTTTAATGGGTAAACCAGCAGAAATATTTAAAGAGGTTGATACATTAGAAAATATAGGGCTAGCAGTACCACAAGTAACTTATTTAATGAGAGCTTTAAGGGAAAAGGGCTTTGATGTTTCGGATGAAATATTTACTGTAGAGCAAGGGAGCAAAGAGCTTTTAAGGGTATTATTAAAAAAATAATTTAACAATCAGTAGGTTTTTTTATGATATTTTAAAATTTATATAATTTGTTTAGTTAAAAAATATATGAAAGAGAGAAGTTTAATATGATTAAAGATATAACTATAGGTCAATATATACCAGGTGAATCTTTTATACATAAACTAGATCCAAGAACAAAGATATTAATTTCATTTTTATTTATAATAAGTTTATTTATTGTTGATAAATTTATAGGATATATATTTGTTGTTGCTTTTTTAGCTTTGGTGGTTTATATTGCAAAGATATCTCCAAGATATCTTTATAAAGGATTAAAGCCTGTATTCTTATTAATAGCATTAACAGCTATATTAAATATTTTTATGCTTAGAGAGGGAAGATTAATTTTTCAACTTGGATTTATAAAGATCTATGAAGTTGGAATAAGAACTGCATTTTTTATGGCAATAAGATTAATACTTCTTATAATGGGAACTTCAGTTTTAACATTAACAACATCTCCTATAGAATTAACAGATGGAATAGAAAGATTGTTAAGACCTATTGGAAAAGAAATTGCACACGAATTAGCTATGATGATGACAATTGCGTTAAGATTTATACCTACTCTTATAGATGAGACCGATAAAATAATGAAAGCTCAAAAAGCTAGAGGCGCTGATTTTGAAACTGGTGGTCTAGTAAAAAAAGCAAAGAGCTTAATACCTTTATTGGTACCATTGTTTATTAGTTCATTTAGAAGAGCTGATGAGCTTGCTATGGCTATGGAGGCAAGATGTTATAGAGGGGGAGCTGGTAGAACTAGAATGAAGGTTTTAAAGTTCACTTCGAAGGATTTTATTGCATTTGGAGTTTTTGCATTATTATTTGCAAGTACAATTATTGTTAGATTTGCAATGTAGTAATTTGAATTAAAAAAGGTGATAAGTTGAATAATATAAAATTAACTTTAGAATACGATGGAACTAATTATTATGGTTGGCAAAAGCAAAAAGGAATGAAGACAATACAAGGAGAGATAGAAGAGGCTCTCTTTCTTGTTACTAAGGAGAAGTGCGAGGTAACAGGAAGTTCAAGAACAGATGCAGGAGTTCATGCTAAAGGTTTTATTGCCAACTTTAAAACAAATAGTAATGTGCCGCCAGAAAGGTTTAGAGAGGCACTAAATGTTAAATTACCTAATGATATAGTTGTTGTTAAATCAGAAAAGGTAGAAGATGATTTTCATGCAAGATATTGTGCTAAAGGTAAAACATATGAGTATTACATATTAAATGATCAGGTACCTTCAGCATTAATGAGAAATCAAGTATATCATTATAAATATGATTTAAATATAGAGGCTATGAAAGAAGGTGCACAACAATTTATTGGAACTCATGATTTTGCTGCATTTAAAACACAAGGAAGCTCAGTAAAAGGTACTATAAGAACTATTTTTGATGTAAAGGTAGAAAAAACAGAAAAAATTATAAAAATTTCTGTAAGCGGTGATGGTTTTTTATATAATATGGTTAGAATAATAGTTGGAACCTTAATAAATGTTGGAAGAGGAAAGACTCCAGCAAGTTCCATATCGAATATAATAGCACAAAAAGATAGAACGTTAGCTGGTGATTGTGTTCCACCTAATGGATTACTATTAAAAGAAGTATATTATTAAAAAAAATTAATAAAAATTGTTGACACGCCCGTAAGCGTGTATTATAATTTATTTTGTTTGTTAGAATAATTTATGTACGAAAGGCCACGAGCCCCGAGGTCTTGACATAAATGTTATACATATGAGGTATAACGATAAATGTAAGTTCAGGGAGGGAAAAACATGAAATCATACATTGCAAAAGCACAAGAAGTTGAAAGAAAATGGTATGTTGTTGATGCTGCTGGTAAGCCACTAGGAAGAGTTGCTAGCCAAGTTGCTTCAATATTAAGAGGAAAGAATAAGCCAACATTTACACCAAATGTTGACTGCGGAGATTTCGTAATAGTTATCAATGCTGAAAAAGTTGTTTTAACTGGTAAGAAGTTAGATCAAAAAATGATGAGAAAGCACAGCTTATATCCAGGTGGATTAAAAGAGACTCCATATAGAGAAGTATTAGCTAAGAAACCTGAATTCGCTTTCGAAGAAGCTGTTAGAAGAATGCTTCCAACAGGAGTATTAGGAAGAAAAATGCTTAAGAAGTTAAAAGTATACCAAGGTGCTGAGCACGAACACGCAGCTCAACAACCAGAAGTACTTGAATTAAAGTACTAATACAGGCTCGGGAGGAGGAATAAAAAATGGCAAAAGTTCAATACATGGGTACTGGAAGAAGAAAAAAATCAGTTGCAAGAGTTAGACTTGTACCAGGAAACGGTAAAGTTGTTATCAATAACAGAGACATCGAAAATTTCTTTGGTTTAGAAACTTTAAGAATGATCGTTAACCAACCATTAGTTTTAACTGGAACTAAGGATAAATTTGATGTATTAGTTAACGTTCACGGTGGTGGATTCACAGGTCAAGCTGGAGCTATCAGACACGGAATAACAAGAGCTTTAATTAAATCAGATGAAAACTTAAAATCTGAATTAAAGAAAGCTGGTTTCGTAACAAGAGACCCAAGAATGAAAGAAAGAAAGAAATACGGTCTTAAGAAAGCAAGAAGAGCTCCACAATTCTCTAAGAGATAGTTTGGACCTTTTAAGCAAAGGCTTATCAAAAGCTTTGGAATATTTATTCCAAAGCTTTTTTATTATTTATTAGATATAAAATCATTAATAAATAAATTATACATCTTAATATTAATTATATTTGAGTGAATATTTATATTAAATCTATGTTAAAAATTGTTCAAATGTATTAACAAATGTTAATTTTTATTGTACACTTAACCATGTAAAAACTTTATAAAATTATACAATATACAAGAGTGAAGGAGAAAAAATCTTGGATACAATAATGACAATAATCAAGTTATTAGGTGGATTAGGGCTATTTATTTACGGAATGAAGCTGATGGGTGACGGCCTAGAAAATGCTGCAGGAGAGGGATTAAAGAAGATATTAGAAAAAGTAACTAAAAATCCTATAATAGCAGTAGTTGTAGGTGCAGTAGTTACTATGGTTATTCAAAGTAGTAGTGCTACAACTGTAATGGTAGTTGGATTTGTTAATGCAGGATTAATGAATTTAGCACAAGCAGCTGGAATTATTATGGGAGCTAACATAGGGACAACTATTACGGCTCAATTAGTTGCATTTAAATTAGATCAAATAGCACCAGTTTTCGTTTTTGTTGGCGCTATGATGGTAATGTTCGTAAAAGGTAAGAAAAGAAAAGAAATAGGTAACATAATATTAGGTTTTGGTATATTATTTGTTGGTATGGGAACAATGAGTGGAGCAATGAAGCCATTAACAACATTACCTATGTTTCAAGAAATACTTACAACAGTAGGACAACATTGGTACTTAGGAGTAATAGCAGGGGCTTTAATTACAGCAGTATTACAAAGTTCATCAGCTACTACAGGTATATTAGTAGCTTTAGCTACTGCAGGTGCATTAAATATTAATCAAGCATTGCCAATAATTATGGGTTGTAACATTGGTACTTGTATAACAGCAATGCTTGCAACAGTAGGTACAAACAAAACAGCACATAGAGCAGCTATGTTACATTTAATATTTAATGTTGTTGGTACGTTAATATTCTTACCGATAATAATACCAGGTTTTTTAGGTGAGTTCGTTTCATATTTTACTGGGGATGTAAAGAGACAAATAGCTAATGCACATACAATATTTAATGTAGTTAATACATTAATAATGGTACCTTTGATTCCAGTATTATGTAAAGTTGTAGAAACACTAATACCAGGGGAAGATGATGAAAAGGTAGGACCTAAATATATTGATGATAGATTATTAGAAACTCCAGTAATTGCAGCTGGACAAGTGGTAAAAGAAACTATAAGAATGGCTAATAAAGCTAAATTAAGTTTGGAATTAGCTATGGATGCATTTATAAAAAATGATGAAAACTTAGTTGAAAAAGTTTATCAAAATGAAGAGGTAATTAATAACCTTGAAGAAAGTATAACTACATATTTAGTGAAACTTTCTAAGTGTGAATTATCAGATAAAGAAAAAAATATAGTTGCATCTACTTTCCATATAGTAAATGATATAGAAAGAATAGGTGATCATGCTGAAAATCTTGCAGATTTAACGGTTCAAAAGATAAATAAAAAATTACAATATAGTGAAGATGCTATTAAAGAAATGACTAATATGTATCAAACTACATTGAAAGCATTAGATGTATCAATTGATAGTTATGCTGATAGAGATGCAAATAAAGCTAATGAAATAAGTAACATTGAAGAAGAAATAGATAAACAACATAAGAGATATAGAGATTTACACATAAAGAGATTACATGAAGGAACTTGTAATGCTTATGCAGGAGCAATATTCTTAGACTTACTAAGCAATTTAGAAAGAATAGGAGATCACTCTACAAATATAGCTGAAATAGTTATTGAAAATAATGAATAAAAAAAGGAGCCAACAAAGGCTCCTTTTTTTATTCATTATTTATATGAACTCAAAGAAATATATAAAGTATAATAAGTTTAAAATTTAAACATAATAAAAGTGATATTAAAATAATGGAGGATATGTCATGAAGAAAGTAATTGTTGCTATTATTACATGTCTACTTATTATTACTTATATAATTCCAGTTAACGCCTTTGTTTTTGATAATTCAGATAAAGTTATTTTAATTGATCCAGGGCATGGAGGAATTGATGGCGGAGCAAAATCTAAAACAGGAACTATTGAAAAAGATATAAATTTACAAATAGCGTTAAAATTAAGAGATAATCTTGAAGAAAAGGGATATAGGGTATATATGACAAGAGATGAAGATGAAGGGCTTTATCAAAAAGGTAATACTATTAAGGAAAAAAAGAGAGAAGATTTAAATAAAAGAGTTGAAATGAAAAAACAAACAGATTGTGATATATTTGTTTCAATTCATCAGAATATGTTTCCACAAAGTAAATGTTATGGAGCACAAGTATGGTATGCTTCAAATGAAAATAGTTATAATTTAGCTACAGTAGTTCAAGATTCAATAAAGGAATCTGTTAAAGATAATAATAAAAGAGTAGCTAAGCCAGCGGCTGAGGCATATTTAATTTTAAGAGATAAATATGAAGGTGCTTCAATATTAGTAGAATGTGGTTTCTTATCAAATCCAGATGAAGAATCTAGATTAAAAAGTGATAAGCATCAAACTTTAATAGTTGAAGGAATATCAAATGGAATTGATAAGTATTTTGAAGGTAATATAAATAAGAGTACAGAATAATAGCAATTTCCTCGGAAATATATAAAATATTTATGTAGTAATAAAGTAAATTATAAAGCCGGCTTAGGTCGGCTTTATAATTATATGGTGATTTACAGTATATATCTTGTAAAAAATGTAATAAAATAATAAACTAAAATTATAAGAGTAAAGAGGGGGATTATAAGTGAGAGAAATACATATATCAGAAATTATTAATACAGTAAAAGAACTATGTATAGAATCAAACTATTATTTATCAAATGATATAAGGGATGCATTATGTAGAGCTAAAAAAAAGGAAACATGGCCATTAGCAGAAAATGTTTTAGAGCAATTGATATTAAACTCCAATATTGCTAAAAAAGAAGATATGCCAATATGTCAAGATACAGGGATGGCATGTGTATTTGTGGAAATAGGACAAGAAGTGCATATAGTTGGTGGACTATTACAGGATGCTATTAATGAAGGGGTTAGAAAAGGATATGATGAGGGATTTTTAAGAAAATCAGTAGTTAAGGATCCTATTGATAGAGTTAATACTAAGGATAATACACCATCTGTTATTTATTACGATATAGTACCAGGTGATAAGCTTAAGATTACAGTTGCTCCTAAGGGATTTGGCTCTGAAAATATGAGTAGAATAAAAATGCTTAAACCTTCTGATGGATTACAAGGGGTAAAGGATTTTATAATTGAAACTGTAAATTTAGCTGGTCCTAATCCTTGTCCTCCGATAGTTATTGGAGTTGGAATTGGAGGAACTTTTGATAAAGCAGCTTATTTAGCTAAGAAAGCCTTAATTAGACCATTAAATAAAAGGAACACTGATAAATTTTATAGTGATTTAGAAGAAGAACTATTAGAGATTATAAATAATTTAGGAATAGGACCACAAGGCTTTGGCGGTAAAACAACTGCTTTAGGATTAAATATAGAAACATATCCAACACATATTGCGGGATTGCCTGTTGCAGTCAATATTAACTGTCATGCTACAAGGCATAAGGAAAGGGAAATATAAGGGGGATATGAAATGATTAAAACTATAAATACACCTTTAACTGAATCTATTACAACTAAATTAAGAGCTGGAGATAGTATTCTATTAACTGGAACTATATATACAGCTAGAGATGCAGCTCATGGTAGATTAATAAATCTATTAAATGAGGGAAAAGAGCTTCCTATAAATTTGAAAGATGAAATTATATATTATGTTGGACCTACTCCAGAAAAGCCAGGACAAGTTATAGGATCGGCAGGACCAACAACTAGCTATAGAATGGATAGTTATGCTCCTAGACTTTTAGACTTAGGATTAAAAGGAATGATAGGCAAAGGAGCTAGAAGTCAGGAAGTAATAGATGCGATTAAAAGAAATAAATCAGTTTATTTTGGTGCAATAGGAGGAGCTGGAGCATTAATTAGTAAATGTATAACTTCATGTGAAGTCATTGCATATGATGATTTAGGGGCTGAAGCTATAAGGAAGTTAGAAGTAAAGGATATGCCTTTAGTTGTTATTATTGATACTGAAGGAAATAACTTATATGAAATAGGAAAGAATGAGTATTTGAATAGTAATAAATAAAAAAAAGCGGTTTAATCCGCTTTTTTTATTATAAATTCTAATTGGAGAGAATTTATAAAATAATTTAAATGCTTTGGAATCCCTTACCTTTTACCTCAGAAATATCAATAATGGTAATAAATGCTTTAGGATCAATTCTAAGAATTTTATTTTTTAAGCTTATCATTTGAGATGTAGTTACAGCAACATATAAAAGCTTCTTTTGGTTATGAGTATATCCTCCCTCAGCCATAAGAGATGTAATACCACGATTCATATCTTTTATTACATAAGTTATTATATCTTCTTCTTTTTCGGTTAAAACAAGAAGAAGCTTTTTACTAGTGAATCCACTTAAAACCTTATCTAATATACTACTTGTAATAAACATAGATATAAGAGTATATAGAGCTTTAGGTAAACCAAAAATAAATGCTGCTAAAGTTACTATAATTAAGTTAAAGCCAAATCCAACTTTACCTATATCAAGATTGGAATATTTTTTTCTTACAACCATAGTTATTATATCAGTTCCTCCAATAGAACCATTTCTAAAGAATACTAAACCATAACCAATTCCACTTAAAACACCACCATATATACAATATAATAATGTATCATCAACTTTAACTAATGAAGATAATGGTTTAGTTATCATTAATGCTGTTGAAAAAGAAATCATTCCTATGGCAGTATAGATAGTAAATCTTTTACTAAGAAATTTATAACTTATAAAAAATAAGGGAATATTAAGTATAAATACAGTAATACCAGATGGGATATTCCATAGATATTGAAGAATAAGTCCTATACCTGTTACACCACCACTTAATAATCCTGCATTAGATAAGAATAAATTTACTCCCAGAGAAGAAATAAAACAGCCTATTATAATTACTACAATATCAACATAAAAACTTTTATTTTTAAACAAATCTTTCATAATAATACCTCTGTATAGATATAGCTATAGTTAACATAAAAATTATATATTAAAAAGCGAAGTATGTTAAGTAGTTTATTGAAAAGTAACATAATGATATAAAAAATATTTTAAGGAATAATAAGGGAGAATAATTATTTATAAATAGTTATTATAGATAAATAAAGAAAAAGATAGTATTTAAATGAAATAGTATTTTTTTTGGGATTTTTTGATTTCTACTTTATTTTACAAGAATAAATAGCAATATTATAATTAACAATATATTGTATGAGAGATATAAGTATGTACAACATATAGTGGAGGAATGAAAGTGATTAATTTAGATAATATATGCCAAAAAGCAATTGATGGGATAGATGATTTACAAGGAATATACATAAAAGAGAAACTTATTGAAAGCTGTAAAAATATAATTAGAGAATCTATGGATAGTGAAGGAATTAGGGATTCTGTAATTCAAGCGGCATTGGAACTAACTACAGAGCAAGAACCTAAATGGCAATATGTTGCATCTAAGTTATACGTATATAGGTTGTATGATGAGGTTAGAAGAAATAGAAGAATAGATTTAGAAGAAAAGCCTTATAGTAAATTTTATGAATTTATTAAAGAAATGACAGATAAAAATTTATATGGAAAATATATCTTAGAAAATTATTCTAAAGCAGAAATTCAGGAGTTAGAAAAAGAAATAAAGCCTGAAAGAGATTTTATATTCACTTACAGTGGAATAGATTTATTAACAAAAAGATATTTAATTCAAGATTACAATAGAAAACCTCTTGAGCTTCCACAACAAATGTTTATGGGAATAGCAATGCATTTAGCAGTTCCAGAAAAGAAAGAAGATAGAGTTATGTGGGCAAAGAGGTTTTATGATGTTTTAAGTTCACTTAAAGCAACTATGGCTACACCTACAATGTCAAATGCAAGAAAGCCATTTTATCAATTAAGTTCATGTTTTATTGATACAGTAGAAGATAGCTTAAAGGGAATATATAAATCATTAGATAACTTTGCTGAAGTTTCAAAATTCGGTGGTGGAATGGGAATTTACATAGGAAAAATAAGAGCAATGGGTTCAGCAATAAGAGGATTTAAGGGTGCTTCAGGAGGAGTTATTCCTTGGATAAAGCTATTTAATGATACAGCAGTGGCTGTTGACCAATTAGGTGTTAGAAATGGATCAGTTGCTATATGGTTAGATGCATGGCATAAAGAAGTCCCAGAATTTTTACAATTAAGAACTAATAATGGTGATGACAGAAAGAAAGCTCATGATATATTCCCAGGTCTTTGTTATCCAAATTTATTCTGGAGATTAGCAGAAGAGGATATAGATGCAAATTGGTATATGATGTGTCCTTATGAAATAAAGTCTATTAAGGGATATTCATTAGAAGATTTCTATGGAGAAGAATGGGAAAAAAGGTATTATGACTGTGTTAATGACGAAAGAATAGATAAAAGAGTTATGTCTGTTAAGGATATAGTTAGATTAATAATAAAAAGTGCAGCTGAAACAGGCACTCCATTTGCTTTCTACAGAGATACAGTAAATAAAATGAATCCTAATAAACATAAGGGAATGATTTACTCATCAAATCTTTGTACTGAAATAATGCAAAATATGAGTCCAATGGATATTCAAGAAACAACTATGTATGATGAAAATGGAGACACTATTATCGTAGAAAAGATTAAAGCTGGAGATTTTGTAGTTTGTAATTTATCATCTGTTGTTTTAGGAAATATAGATGTAACCAATGATGAAGAAATAGAATATGTAGTCGAAACTCAAATAAGAGCTATGGATAATGTTATAGATTTAAACTATTATTCAGTACCTTTTGCTGAAGTTACTAATAAAAAATATAGAGCAATTGGATTAGGAACTAGTGGATATCATCATATGCTTGCCAATAATAAAATCCATTGGAATGATGAAAAACACTTAGGATTTACCGATAAGGTTTATGAAAAGATTAATTATTATGCAATTAAAGCAAGTATGAATATTGCAAAAACTAAAGGTGAATATTCATGTTTCAAGGGTTCAGATTGGGATAATGGTGATTACTTTAAGTTAAGAGATTATAATTCGGAAGAATGGATTAAGTTACAAAAGGATATTAAAGAATATGGGTTAAGAAATGGATATCTTTTTGCAGTTGCTCCTAATGGTTCTACTGCAACAATAGCAGGAACTTCAGAAGGTGTAGATCCAGTTATAGCAAGATTCTGGCTAGAAGAAAAGAAAGGAAGCATAGTACCAAAAACAGCTCCTAATTTAGGTTGGGAAAATTTCTGGTTCTATAATTCTGCATATAATACAGATCAAATTCTTTCTTTAAAGATAAATGGAATAAGACAAAGACATATAGATCAAGGACAATCATTTAATCTATATATAACAACAGATTTTACTATGAGACAGATAATGAATTTATATATAACAGCTTGTAAATGTGGTGTTAAATCTATTTATTATGTCAGATCAAAATCATTAGAGATAGAAGAATGTGAAAGCTGTTCAGCATAAAATATAGAAATTAGATTAAACATTTCACTATATCCTAAGAGGTATAGTCAAATTTGAATAGTGGGAGAATAATAATGAACATAAATAAAAAGCCTTTGTTTAATGAAAATGGTGATATAGAAGTTAGTAAAAAGAGAATGATAAATGGTAATACTACTAACTTAAATGATTTTAACAATATGAAATATAGCTGGGTTGCTGATTGGTACAGACAGGCAATGAATAATTTTTGGATTCCAGAAGAGGTAAATTTATCACAGGATTTAAAGGATTATAATAAGCTTAATGAGTATGAAAGAGCAGCGTACGATAAGATTTTATCTTTTTTAATATTTTTAGACTCAATACAAACAGCTAATTTAAGCAATATAAATAATTATATAACTGCAAGTGAAGTTAATTTATGTTTAACTATTCAAGCTTTCCAAGAAGCTGTGCATTCACAAAGTTATAGTTATATGCTTGATACTATATGTTCACCAGAAAAAAGGAATGAAATTTTATATCAATGGAAAGATGATAAAATTCTTTTAGAAAGAAATAAGTTTATTGGTGAACAATACAATAAGTTTTTGGAAAATCCAAGCAAAGAGAATCTTATAAAGACAATTATGGCAAACTTTATATTAGAGGGAATTTATTTTTACTCAGGTTTTATGTTCTTTTACAATCTTGAGAGAAATGGGAAAATGCCAGGATCATCCCAGGAAATACGTTATATAAATAGAGATGAAAATACACATCTGTGGTTATTTAGAAACTTAATTAGAGAACTTCAAATTGAAGAGGCAGATGTGTTTACAGATGAATTAGTTAATGAATTAAGACTTATGATGAAGAATGGAGTTGAGCATGAAATTAATTGGGGAAATTATGTTATAGGAGAAAATATCCAAGGAATTAATAAGAATTTAATTGAATCATATATTAAGTTCTTAGGAAATAAGAGGTTGAAAGAAATTGGATTAGAGCCATTGTTTGAAGGATATGATAAAAATCCAGCAGCATGGGTTGATTCATTAGCTAACGCTAATTCTGTTAAAACAGATTTCTTTGAAGCTAAATCAACGGCCTATGCGAAAGCTAGTATTTTAGTTGATGACTTGTAAGTAAAAGGAATAAGGTTTCCATTAAAAGCCCAAGTTTAATATTTGGGTGCTTACTTTTATTATTTAAAATTAAGTTTTAGCATCAAAGTTTCCACAAAAATATAAATTTTAAAAAAATTTAATGATAACGTTCTTAAAAATATGTTATAATAATTTTTGTTCGTATAAAATTTCTATAATAATAGATTAAAACTGAAAAAAATCTATTTATAAATACTAATTAAATGTTTATATTTTTATCACGAAATTTACATAATATTGTATTAGAGTGATGTAAGGTATAAAAAGATTAATAACAGTACTAAATTTATGCTTAAGTGTAGGAGGAAAATTGAAATGAAAAAAGGTATCGCTGCATCAAAAGGTTATGCAATAGGTAAAGTATTCATTCAAGAACATGAAGAAATAGTTATAACTGACGCAAAGGTTAGTGACGTAGCTGCAGAAAAGGAAAAATTAACACTTGCTTTACAAGCATCAAAAGAACAATTAACAGCAATTAAAGAAAAAACACTTGCTGAAATAGGTGAACATGAAGCTGCTGTTTTCGAAGCTCATTTAACATTATTAGATGACCCAGAATTTACTGGAACAATGGAAGCTACAGTTGAAGGTGAAAGCTTAAATGCTATGAAAGCTGTTCAAAATGTAACAGATACATTCGTTATGATTTTTGAATCAATGGACGATGCTTACATGAGAGAAAGAGCTGCTGATATTAAAGACGTTTCTAAGAGAATCATCTCTAACTTAGCAGGAAAAGGTGGAAGTGGATTTGCTATAACTGAAGCAAATACAGTTGTTGTTGCTTACGACTTAACTCCATCAGATACAGCTCAATTAGATAGAACTAAAGTTGTTGGTTTCTTAACTGATATCGGAGGAAGAACTTCACACTCAGCTATTATGGCTAGAACATTAGAAATCCCAGCTGTTGTTGGTTTAGGAGATATAACTAAAACAGTTAAAAATGGTGATTCAATAATTGTTGATGGTATTGAAGGATTTGCAATAATTAATCCATCAGAAGAAGTTATTGCTGAATATCAAGCTAAAAAAGAAAAATTTGCAGCAGAACAAGAAGAATTAAAGAAACTTATCGAAGTTAAAACTGTAACTAAATCAGGTAAGAGAGTTGAAGTTTGCGGTAACATCGGTAAGCCAGAAGATATAGATCAAGTTTTAGCTAATGGTGGAGATGGTGTAGGTTTATTCAGAACTGAATTCTTATACATGGACAGAGATCAAGCTCCAACTGAAGAAGAACAATTTACAGCTTACAAAACTGTTTTAGAAAAAGCTAATGGTAAGCAAGTTGTTATCAGAACATTAGATATCGGTGGAGATAAGGTATTACCTTACTTACCATTACCAGAGGAAATGAACCCATTCTTAGGCTACAGAGCTATAAGATTATGTTTAGATAGAAAAGATATATTCAAAGTTCAAATCAGAGCTTTACTAAGAGCTTCTGTATATGGAAATCTATGCGTTATGTTCCCAATGATTTCAGGCTTAGAAGAATTCCAAGCTGCTAAAGAATTCGTTGAAGAATGTAGAGCAGAATTACATGCTGAAGGAGTTAAAACTTCTGAAACTACTCAATGGGGTATCATGGTTGAAATTCCAGCTGCAGCAGTTATGGCTGATGAATTAGCTAAGTATGTTGACTTCTTCTCAATCGGAACTAACGACTTAATCCAATACACATTAGCTGCTGATAGAATGAGCGAAAAGGTATCATACCTTTACAACCCAATGCACCCAGCTGTATTAAGATTAATAAAGATGACTATAGATGGTGCTCACAAACACGGTAAGTGGGTTGGAATGTGTGGAGAAATGGCAGGAGATGAAGCTGCTATCCCTACATTAGTTGAATACGGATTAGATGAGTTCTCAATGAGTGCTACATCAATCTTATCTGCTAAGAAGATAATATTAGAACAAGAATAATATATAAAGAGAGAACCGCAAATGCGATTCTCTCTTTTATTCATATTGGCCATAAATTTTTTCATATAACTCATATAATTTATTAACCATTAAAGTAATTTTATCTTTTAATTCCTCATAAGTAACCTTATCCCTTTTTAATAAATTCCCTCTAACTATATTTCCTTCTGAATCAACACCATAACTATTCGATAAGTATAAATCAACATCATGTTCAGGACTAATTACCCTCATATTACCAATTAGATATTGTTTGTATTGCAACCTTAATAAGAAAAGTTCCCAATAATTATATAATTTGTTATATTAATAGTAATAGCTTAAAGTCTTATCTACAAAATATAAAGTTTTAAAAAGCGATACATTTTAATGGAAATGAAAGAGAAGAGGGGAGTATATGAAAAAGTTAATAGAATTATTTATATCTATATTTAAGATTGGAGCTTTCACTTTTGGTGGTGGATATGCAATGATTCCATTAATTGAAGAAGAGGTAGTTAATAATAAAGGTTGGTTAAGTAAAGAAGAATTTGTTGATATTTTAATAGTTGCACAAAGTTTACCGGGAGCCTTAGCAGTAAATACATCTATATTTTTAGGTTATAAAATAAGTGGAATACTTGGAGCAATAACTACATTAATTGCAGTTATACTACCATCATTTTTCATAATATTAATAATAGCTATATTTTTTATGCAGTTTAGAGATAATTATTATATTAATGCAGCATTTCAGGGAATAACAGCAGCAGTTCCAATTCTTGTATTAGTAGGTGCAATTAGCTTATCAAGGGGCTTATCAAAGAATCTTAGAACAATATTAACAATAATTATAGCACTAATAGCGTTAATGTTTTTTAATATTCATCCGGTATTAGTAGTAGTAATATCAGGTGTATATGGAGCTATATTCTTAAGGGAAAAGGTGAGTTAATGGAACTATTAGTTAGATTATTTATAGCATTTTTAAAAATTGGAACTTTTAGTTTTGGTGGTGGATATGCAATGCTACCATTAATACAAAAAGAAATAGTAGAAAGTAATACTTGGATATCAATGTCTGAGTTTACAGATATAATAGGTATATCACAGATGACACCAGGTCCGGTAGCTATAAATTCAGCAACATTTGTTGGATATAAAGTAGGTGGAATAATAGGAAGTATAATAGCTACTTTAGGGGTAATTACAACATCTTTTATATTAATAACAATAATAAATAAGTTATTAAGTAAGTTTAAAGAGTCAAAAGTTGTTAAAGCAGCCTTATTAGGAATGAGACCTGTTCTTATTGCACTTATAATATATGCATTTATAGATTTAGCAAAAGAAGCATATGTAGATTTAAAAAGCATAATAATAACTTTGATAATTGGAGTTATATTATTGTCAAAAAAGGTCCACCCTATATTAGTAATAGTTATGGCAGCTATATTGGGAGTATTTTTTTATACGTAGACCTTAAAAACTAATATAATTAAGCTATTTAAAGGAGGCTAAAAATGATTACTGTTATTAAAAATGTAAATGTATATGCACCAGAAAAGTTAGGTAAGAAAGATGTTGTTATTGTAAGTGATAAGATTGAAGGAATATATGATAATGTGAATATTCCTAATGATTTTATAGAGATAAAAGTAATAGATGGAAAAGATAAAATATTATTTCCGGGATTTTTAGATTGCCATGTCCATATTATTGGTGGAGGGGGAGAAGGGGGATTTAGGACAAGAACTCCAGAAATATCAGTGATTTCTTTAGTAGAAGCTGGAATTACCACAGTTGTAGGATGCATAGGAACTGATGGGGTATGTAGAAATATGAGATCACTTATTGCAAAAGCAAAAGGACTAGAAGAAGAAGGAATAACATCCTATTGCTATACAGGTTCCTATGAGATACCAGTAAAAACAATTACAGAAAGTATAAAAGGTGATTTTATGATGGTGGATAAGGTTATTGGTGTTGGAGAAGTAGCATTATCAGATCATAGAAGTTCACAATCATCATATCAAGAGTTTGTAAACACTGTAGCTCAAGCCAGAGTAGGAGGATTATTATCAGGAAAAGCCGGAATTGTTAATGTACATTTAGGAGATGGTGCTAGAAGGTTAGAATATTTATTTAAACTTATAGAAGAAACAGAAATTCCACCAACTCAACTCTTACCTACACATATTAATAGAAGTGATAAATTATTTGAAGTAGGAATTGAATATGCTAAAAAGGGAGGATTTATTGATTTAACAACAAGCTCAGATCCAAGATTCTTAGAACCAGGAGAGCTAAGAGCAGGAGAGGGATTAGCACTCTTATTAAAGAAGGGTGTAGATATTAAACATATAACATTTTCATCAGATGGAAATGGAAGCATGCCGGTATTTGATAGAGATGGAAAACTAGTTGGCCTTGGAATATGCTCTGTTAAAACCCTTTATAGAGAAGTTAAAGAGAGTATCAAAAAGTATAATGTGCCTATGGAGGATGCAATAAAAGTAATTACTTCAAATGTTGCAGAATTCCTTAAGTTAAATAATAAGGGGAAAATAGAAGAAGGAAGAGATGCTGATTTTGTTATCGTAAATAAAGATAGTTTAGATATTGATATGGTAATTGCTAAAGGAAAAATTGTTGTTGAAGATGGAAAGTCATCAATTAAACCAACATTTAAATAAAAATTTAAGGGCTATCTAAAAAGAATAGCCCTAATTTTTTATAGTGTAAAGAATAAATGTTGTCCTATGGAGACTATATTATGTTTTTCAACACCCTGCATCCAACTGCAAGTAGCTATATCAGGATTGTAGAAAAATACAGCATCTCCTGTAGGATCATTTCCACTTAATGCGTCATATACAGCATCAAAACATTCTTGTGTTGGTTGAACATCAATACTACCGTCAACTATACAAGAAAAAGCTTTTGGTTGAAATATAACACCTTGTATAGTATTAGGAAACCCATTATTAAGAGCCCTATTTAATATAACTGATGCAACAGCAACTTTTCCCTCGTAGGGTTCACCCTTACTTTCAGCATATACAACTTGAGACATTAAATAAATATCTGATTGCGTTAAATAAAGCATCTGATTATTATCTTTAAAAACTTCCACATATTCTTCATCAGATAAATTTATATAGTTATTTCTGTTAATTTCCAAATTTGATAAATTATTTTCTATTCTTGTACTTGCGCTTACATTAATAGCAGATAAATTTTGTAAGCTTAAGTCAAGTGCTGAAAGAGATAGGGTTAGAATAATACAAAATAAAAATTTTTCAAGTTTCATAAAAAACCTCCTTCTGGAATAACCCAATCGAGATATATTTTACCCAAAAAATTTTAAATAATACAAAACATTATCAAAAAGAGTTTAATAATGATTCAAAGGAAGTTTTTACATCATCATATTTAGAATAGGCATTAGCATAATTTTTATTTATAGTTTCCTTATTCTCCTCATAGCTAGGAGAAGATTTCTCATAAATAACAGCAATTTTTAAAGCATTTAAATAAGTTGAATATAAAGTAAAAGTGTTATTTAGACTATTATAATAAGACATACAACCTTCTGGTATTGAAGAGTAGTTAAAATCTTTCTTTATAGTTTCAAGGGTATTTTCTTTTTCTTTAATATCATTAAGAATTACATCTAAAGATCTATTTTCTTTTCTTATTAAATTTATAGCTGGTTCTAAATCATCTAATATTTCATAAAATTCATTACTACATTTAGTTAATTTCTCAATATATGAGTTGTATTGAGTTGTTTTAATTGATTCTTCCTTATTTAATTTTTCAAGAGTATTTAAGTAGCCAATTAAATTGTCTAAAAAAGTTTCACTTTCTTTTGGTAAAGTTAAGGAAAATCCATAAGTGGATAAATCTTCATAACTCTTTTCGCAATTTGATTTTAAAATTAATATTTCAGAAGTAATTTCAGATGTAGATAAATCACTAGTATAAGATAAAATATCAATACAATAACTATATAAATTCTCTGTATTTTCTATGCATGAAATTAGTGTTGGAATTATGTTAGGAGTATTATTATTTGCTATTACTACAGCAGATACCTTCTCTTTTAACTCTTCTAATTGCTTTAAATCATCATTTAATATACTAGAAGCTGATTTACTATTTATAGTTACACCATTAATACATTTTTTTAAAGAAAGATTTATTTCAGATAGTTCAGTAATATAAGGTTCAAAATCTTTTAAAGATGTGTCTTCAGTAAAAATGTCATTATTATTAGTAGATGAAGAAATAGAATTATTATGTTTATGCAATAATAACATCATAGAGACGGTTAAAAATACACAAATTAATAGAGTTATAATAAAGTTTTTATTTTCAAAAAATGATTTTTTTATATTTTCCACACATATCACATCCTTTAATTAACTTACAATATTAAATATTATGAAAAAACTTTTTCTATAATTTATATTATTATGAAAAATAAAATATACTTAAATAAATTTGTTGATAGAAATAAAAAAGGTTATAACAATAAAAGTGAGAAATATAGAAAAATTTAGAATAATAAAATGGAATTATAATATTTTAACAATTATGAGAATAGTGTATAATTTAATTAGAAAATTTATGGTGGTGGATTAAATGCAAAATTTTATTTCAATGATAATGAATTCACTAAAGAGTATGTCAATTACTGCTATTATTGATATCTTAGTAGTAGCGTTTATATTTTATAAAGGATATATGCTTATTAAAGAAACAAGAGCAGAACAGCTATTAAAGGGAATAGCATTTATAATAATATTAATTCCAATTAGTTCTATACTAAATTTGAGTATGCTATATTTTATATTAAGCAAAACTTTAACTATTGGAATAATATCTGTGGTTATAATATTTCAACCAGAGATAAGAAGAGCATTAGAGCATTTAGGAAGAAGTGCTTTTGAAGATAAACATGGTTTTGAAGATAGTGAACAGAGGAATATTTATGTTAGTGAAATTGTGAATGCAGTAGCTAATTTAGCAGAAACAAAGACAGGTGCATTAATTGCAATTGAACAAGGAACAGGACTTGGAGAAATAATAGCTTCAGGAACTATATTAGAAGCAAAAATAACTTCAAATTTACTTGAAAATATATTTGTTGTAAATACTCCACTTCATGATGGAGCCACAATAATAGGAAGAGATAAAATATTGGCATCAGGATGTGTTTTGCCATTAACTAATAATAAAGAAATTAATAAAAAGTTAGGTACTAGACATAGGGCAGCAATAGGATTATCTGAAATATCAGACGCACTTGTTATTATAGTATCTGAAGAAACAGGAATTATTTCTTTAGCTATAAATGGACGTTTAACTAGAAATTATGATAAAGATAGATTGAGAACAATCTTACTTAAGATAATGGAGCATAGAGAAGAAAAAAATGTTAAAACTGCTGGCAAGAAGGTGAAAACGTGGATAACTGGAAAAATAAACAGAAAATAATTGTTCAATTAGTATGTCTTTTGCTATCGTTAGGATTATGGATTTATGTAACCAATATAGAAAATCCCATAAAGTCTTATGAATTAAGTAGAGTGCCAGTAGAAATTAAGAATATCGATAGTTTAAAGAATGCAGGATTAGCATTATCTCCTAATCAAGAGTTTTATGTGAATTTAAAAATAGAAGGTAATAGTCAAGACTTATTTAGTATAGATAAAAGCGATTTTACCATAAGTGTAGATTTAAGTGAGTTTGTACTAAAAAGTGGAGAAAATAAAATTGCTGTAAATATAGAAAATGCACCTAGTACAGTTAAAATAAAAAATAGTAATGGACTAACAATAACTATAAAGACTGAAGCATATTCTATAAAGGAAGTTGAAGTAAAGTCTGAAATTGATGTTATTTCAAAATCAAGTTATTATGTAGCAACACCAATATTTACTCCAGAAACTATAACAGTATCTGGTCCAGAATCATTAGTAAATAAAGTAACAAAAGTCGTTGCAGAGGGTGAAGAAAGCAATGCTGTAAAAACAATTGTTAAGAATTATATGGTTACTCCAGTAGATGAAAATGGTAAAGAAGTTATAGGTGTTGAGCTATCTCAAAAGTGGGTAGAAGCAACTATTGAAATAAACGAAGGTAAGACAGTTCCAATTAAAATAAATACTACAGGAACATTGACAAATGGTTTAAGGCTAAAATCCATAAGTTCAACTACAACAGAAATAGGGATAACGGGTCCCGAAAATATATTAAATTCAATTAATGAAATTGGAACAGAAACTATAAACCTTTCTGAAATAAAAGATACTACCAATATAGAGGTTGCATTAGGAATACCAGATGGAATATTAATTCATAATGGTGAGAATTCAATAACAGTAAGTATTGTTGTAGAAAAAGTACAAACAAAAGAATTTACTGTTGATTACTCAATTATAGGACAGCAAGAGGGTATAAATATTATTGCTGATAGTAACACAGTAACTATAACAGTTTCGGGATTTGAAGATGTTTTAAATACTATTACTGAAGCAAACTTTACTGCGAAATTAGATGTATCTGAATATACTGAGGAAGGTGAATTTTCTAAATCGCCAACTGTAAATTTAGTTGGAGTAGATAATGTTAATATAGATAATGTAAGTGAAATAAAATTAACTGTATCTAAAGATGCACCTACAAATGGAGATGAAGTCCAAGAAGAGGTACCACAACAATAGTTAAAAGGTAAAGTTGGCTTAAGCTAACTTTACCTTTTTTGTATAGGTATTTTAATACTTCGATAACCTTAACTATTAACTATGTTAATCTTGTGATACAATATTAAAAACTACAAATAATATTATTAAGGGTGATTATATGACTATAAGAATTAATAACTTAAGCTTAGGGTTAGATGATGATATAAAATTATTAAAAAAGAAAGCAAGTAAAAAATTAAGAATTTCAGTAGATGAAATTAAGGATTTTAAAATAGTTAGAGAAAGTATAGATGCAAGAAATAAGGAAAATATTAAATTTACATATGCAATTGAACTTCAACATAAAGATGAGGAAAAGTTAGTAAATAGAGTTCATGATAATGATGTAAGAATAGATAATTCAAAATATGAGCCAGATGTTGAACCAGGTAATGAAATACTAAATCATAGACCAGTAGTTGTAGGATTGGGGCCAGCAGGATTATTTGCTGCTTTAATGTTAGCACAAAAGGGATATAAACCATTAGTTGTAGAACGTGGAGAAGATGTTGATAAAAGAACTGAAACTGTGGATAAGTTTTGGAGAACAGGTGAATTAAATTTAGAGTCAAATGTTCAATTTGGAGAAGGAGGAGCAGGATCATTTTCAGATGGTAAGCTAACTACTAGAATAAAGGATAAAAAGTGTGACTATGTTTTAGCTGAATTAGTTAAGGCTGGAGCTCCAGAAGAGATTAGATATGAAGCAAAACCACATGTAGGAACTGATATATTAAAAGATGTAGTTAAAAACATAAGAAATCAAATTATTGCTTTAGGAGGAGAAGTTCGTTTTTCTTCTAAGCTAGAGTACATAAAAAGTAATGATGGAAAAATAAAGAGTATAATAGTAAATGGTGATGAAATACCATGTGAAGCACTTGTTTTAGCTTTAGGACATAGTTCAAGAGATACATATGAAATGTTAAATAGTATTGGAATATTCATGGAGCCAAAAGCTTTTGCTATTGGAGTTAGAATTGAACATCCACAAGAGATGATAAATGTAGGTCAATATGGTAAAATGGCTAGCCATCCAAGATTACAAGCAGCTAGTTATAACTTAACATATCAAAGTAGGACCTTAGGAAGAGGTGTATATTCTTTCTGCATGTGTCCAGGTGGAGTTGTTGTTGCGGCGGCATCTGAAGATAAAAGATTAGTTTCTAATGGAATGAGTTATCATGCAAGAAATGAGGAAAATTCAAATTCAGCTTTAGTTGTAACTGTTGGTCCAGAAGATTTTGAAGGAACTTCAGTTTTAAGAGGAATGGAATTCCAAAGACATTATGAATCTTTAGCATATAAAGTTGGTGGAGGAAACTATAAAGCTCCGGTTCAGTTATTAGGTGACTTTGTTAATGATAGAAAATCAACTAAATTAGGAGCAGTAACACCAAGTTATAAACCAGGGTTTGAATTTGCAGATATGAGAGAGTGTTTACCTTCCTATGTAGTAGAAGGAATAAAAGATGGAGTTAATAATTTTGATAGAAAAATTAAGGGGTATGGAAGAGAAGATGCTGTCTTAACAGGAATAGAAACAAGAACTTCAGCTCCAGTTAAAATAACTAGAAATGAGAGATTAGAGAGTATATCATTAAGGGGTTTATATCCATGCGGAGAAGGTGCCGGTTTTGCAGGTGGAATTGTATCAGCGGCAGTTGATGGAATCAAAGTTGCAGAAAGAATTATAGAAAAATATAAACAAATATAATAAATATATTTAAGGAAAATCAGTAGTTATAGAAAATTATTGATTTTCTTTATTTTTATTTTATAGAAGTAGTTAAAAAATTAACATGAATTTTCTGAAAATTTAGGTTTTTATTAAAAACTTTGATAAAATAAATAATAGGTAAATATTTCAATATATAATAATATTTTCAAGTATTATAATTGATGTGGTTATTAAATAAAGGGGTATAATAGGAGAGGTGTATTATGAGTAAAAATTTTGATGATTTACTTTCAAAGTTAAGAGTAGCAGAAACAAAGAAATTATCTGTAGCAGTAGCTCAAGATGAACCAGTTTTGGAGGCTGTTAAGGCAGCAAAGGATAGAGGAATAGCAGATGCTATTTTGGTTGGAGACAAATCAAAGATTAAAGAAGTTGCTGCAAAAATAGATATGGATTTAACAGATTTTGAAATAATTCATGAAGAAGATATTAAAAAAGCAACATTAAAAGCAATACAATTAGTTTCTAGTGGTGCAGCAGATATGGTTATGAAAGGATTAGTAGATACAGCTACATTTTTAAGAAGTGTATTAAATAAAGAAGTTGGACTTAGAACAGGAAAACTAATGTCTCATGTTTCTGTATTTGAAATTGAAGGAATAGATAGATTAATACTATTAACAGACGCTGCTTTCAATACTTATCCAGATTTAAAACAAAAGGTTCAAATAATAAATAACTCTGTAATGGTTGCAAAGTCTTGTGGAATAGAAAATCCAAAAGTTGCACCAGTTTGTGCTGTTGAGGTAGTAAATCCAGATATGCCAGCAACAGTAGATGCAGCTTTATTATCTAAAATGAGTGATAGAGGTCAAATTAAGGGCTGCATAGTTGATGGGCCTTTAGCTTTAGATAATGCATTATCAGAGGAAGCAGCACATCATAAAGGAATTACTGGTCCGGTAGCAGGTAAAGCTGACATACTATTACTTCCTAATATAGATGTTGCAAATGTTATGTATAAATCATTAACTTATACAGCACCAACAAAGAATGGTGGTATATTAGTTGGAACATCAGCTCCTGTTATTTTAACATCAAGAGCAGATAGTTTTGAAACAAAGGTAAATTCTATTGCATTAGCAGCATTAGTTTCAGAGAATAGAAAGTAATATTAGGGGGTATTGAGAACTATGGCATATAAGTTACTAATAATTAATCCAGGGTCAACATCTACTAAAATAGGTGTGTATTCAGATGAAAAAGAAGTTTTAGTTGAAACATTAAGACATTCATCTGATGAAATAGCAAAGTATGATAGTATTTTTGAACAAAAAGGCTTCAGGAAAGAAGTTATAATGAATGTTTTGAAAGAAAATAATATAGATTTAAATTCATTAGATGCAATAGTAGGAAGAGGTGGAATGCTTAGACCTATTCCAGGAGGTACTTATGAAGTTACTGATAAATTACTAGAAGACTTAAAAGTTGGAGTGTCAGGTCAACA
Organism: uncultured Clostridium sp.; assembly: GCF_934754925.1. Taxonomy (GTDB): domain Bacteria; phylum Bacillota; class Clostridia; order Clostridiales; family Clostridiaceae; genus Clostridium. The sequence continues at coordinate 42,093 of NZ_CAKVJA010000013.1, forward strand.
TGCATCTAATTTAGGTGGAATATTAGCCAGTGAAATTGCAAATGAAGTTGGAATAAGATCATTTATAGTTGATCCTGTTGTTGTAGATGAATTACAAGATGTAGCTAGAATTTCAGGTATTCCTGAACTGCCAAGAAGAAGTATTTTTCATGCATTAAATCAAAAAGCAGTTGCTAAGAGATATGCAAAGGAGAATGGAAGTAAATATGATGATTTAAATCTTGTTGTAGTTCATATGGGTGGAGGGGTATCTGTTGCTGCTCATAGAGGTGGATTAGTAGTTGATGTAAATAATACTTTAGATGGAGATGGGCCTTTTTCACCAGAAAGGTCAGGGTCAGTCCCTGTTGGAGATTTAGTTAAGTTATGCTTTAGTGGAAAGTATACTCAATCAGAAATATATAGCAAAATAGTTGGTAAGGGCGGTTATGTTGCTTATCTTAATACTAATGATGCTAGAGATGTTCTAAAGGCTCGAGAAGAAGGGAATGAATATGCTTCATTAATATTTGATGCATTTATTTATCAAATATGCAAAGCTATTGGAGAAATGTCTACTGTTCTTAATGGAAAAGTAAATCAAATAATCTTAACTGGTGGAATAGCATATTCACCTATAGTTGTTAATGCAATTAAAGAAAAGGTTCAATGGATTAGTGATTTAACTATTTATCCAGGTGAAGATGAATTATTAGCTTTAGCTCAAGGTGCTATTAGAGTCCTTAATGGAGAAGAAGAGGCTAGAGAGTATTAAAAATAAAATTTTAAATTTTTAAGTGCGTTATACGCACTTTTTTATTTTGAAAAATATAATAACATAGTTTTACTTTACAATAATATGGAAATAATTTATGGTATGAAATATTAATTGTATGGAGGGACTATGAGAAGTAATATTGAAATGAAAAATAAATTGACTTTAGTATCTGAATTAGGAGATGAATCTAAATTTCAGATTTTAAAATATAATGAACTTAGTGGAGTAAATAGAGTAGAAAGTATATTAGCTATTAAGAAAATAGAGAATACAGGGCAAAGGCTTAAGCAAGTAAGAATATTGTTAAATGAAAGTGCTGTAAAAATACAAAACAATGAGTTAAGTTATATGAAAGGGTATATTGAAAGAAGTGATTTGGTTCATGAATATAAGGGAATTAAAAAATTAATATTTGATTCTAAGAAAGTAATAGCTAGTAAAGATAAAACAATATTTAAAGGAACTGGAGAAATTTTACTAAAATCTAGTTTTAGTGATTTTACATTGGTAGAATTAGTTGATGAAGAAATAATAATTAGTGATTCAATGTTTTATGCATGTGATGAAGAAATTGATATAAAAACCATAAAGGATAATGATAAAGAAATAAAGCTTAATGGAAGTGGAGTTGTGGTATTAAAGTTACCAGTTTCAGAAAAGGAAATAATAAGGTGTAAGTTATTTAATGATAGACTAACTGTTAATGAAGATTTAGTTATATTAAAAAGTAGTAATATTAATGTTGGTTTTGAAAAGTATTCAAATGTAGTAGATGATAATATTGAGCAGAGTATTAATACTTTTTACTATGGTATAGGAGAAGTATGGTTATTGCCAACTAGAAGTATATATGATAAATATGTTAAAATAAATTGTTGTTTAGAAGAGTTTGATGAATAAACAAAAGAAAAATATGAATTACACCTTAAATTTAGTACGCTAAAGTGTTAAAATTAAGATGTAATCTAAATAGGAGTGATAATATGGGCCTAAAAGAGTTAGAATTTAAAAATGATTTAGATATGCTATTTCAAGCAATTTTAGAATTAGAAAATATAGATGAATGTTATAAATTTTTTGAAGATATTGCAACTATTACAGAGCTAAAGTCTATATCTCAGAGAATTCAAGTAGCAAAAATGCTTAGAGAAAAACGCGTTTATACAGAAATAGCAGAAACAACAGGTGCTAGCACAGCAACTATAAGTAGAGTTAATAAGTGCCTTAATTATGGGCAAGGTGGTTATGATATAGTATTAGATAGAATTAACTCTAAAGATAAATAAGCTATAAAGCATAATAAATACAAGCTTATATGCTATTGTAAAAAAACGGAATAAAGGATATACTATAAGAGTTAAATTGAAATAAATAAGTGAGGTATTATATATGAGTAGAATGTTCGGAACAGATGGTGTTAGAGGAATAGCTAATACAGAATTAACAGCAGAATTAGCTTATAGTTTAGGAAGAGCAGGTGCATTTGTTTTAACAGAAGGGACACATAAACCTAAAATATTAGTTGCTAAGGATACTAGAATATCAGGAGATATGTTAGAAGCAGCTTTAGTTGCAGGTATTCTTTCAGTTGGAGCAGAGGCTGTAATTTTAGGTGTAGTTCCAACACCTGCAGTAGCTCATTTAACAAGAGAATACAATGCAGATGCAGGAGTTATGATTTCAGCATCACATAATCCAGTTGAATACAATGGAATTAAATTCTTTGATGGTAGAGGATATAAGTTATCTGATGAATTAGAAGATCAAATACAAGCTGTAATAGAAAGTAATTTTGAGGGTGTTCCAAGTCCTGTTGGAGGAGCTGTTGGAAGATCATATACTGAGGAAACAGCATTAAGAGAATATATAGATTATGCAATGAGCACAATTAAAACTGATTTAAAAGGACTTAGAGTAGCCTTAGATTGTGCAAATGGTGCAGCTTATAAGGCAGCAGTTAAAGCATTTAGAGCTTTAGGTGCTAGAGTTTATGTAATCAATGATAATCCAGATGGAAACAATATAAATGAAAATTGTGGGTCAACTCACATGGAAGAGTTAATGGATTATGTTGTAAGAAAAAATTGTGATATTGGATTTGCTTTTGATGGAGATGCTGATAGATGTTTAGCTGTTGACGAGAAAGGAAATATGATAAATGGTGATTTCTTATTAACGATTTGTGCAAAGGCTTTAAAGGAATCAGGAAGATTAAAAGATGATACTTTAGTAGTAACAGTAATGAGCAATTTAGGATTAGATATTGCTGCTAAGAGAGAAGGAATTAATTTAGTTAAGACTAAAGTTGGAGATAGATATGTACTTGAAGAGATGCTTAAAGAAAATTATATATTAGGTGGAGAGCAATCAGGTCACATAATATTCTTACATCATAATACTACTGGGGACGGATTAGTTACTGCACTTCAAATTGCAGCAATACTTAAGGAAAGTGGTAAAACTTTTAGTGAATTAGCTGGAGTAATGAAAGAATTACCACAAGTATTAGTTAATGCTAAGGTTCCAAATGAAAAGAAGAATATTTATTTAGAAGATAAAGAAATAATTGATGCTATAAATGCTGTTGAGTCAAAGCTTAATGGTGTAGGAAGAGTTCTTATAAGACCATCAGGAACTGAACCATTAGTAAGAGTTATGCTTGAGGGAGAAAATCAAGAAGAAATAAATGCAATGGCAAATAGCTTGGTAGATTTAATATTAAGTAAAATTTAATATATTAAAAAGTTAATGTTTTTATAGACATTAACTTTTTTTTGTGAAAATTTACGAAATTATAATACAACTCTAAAATTCCTATACAAATTTTAAGATTAATAAATTTATATATTATTAATATGGTATTGTTTTTAAAATAAAAATAGAAATATATTAATAAGTTGGATTAAATATTAATAAAATATTAAAAAATATTTAAAAAGTAAGAAAAATATAATTAATTTACTAAAAATATAAAGAGCGTATTGACAGAATATAAAAATAAAGAGTAAGATATTAACAATAGAATATTTTGGAAGTTCTTTTGAAAAATAAAAGCTGTGATAGAGATGCTTATTTAGGCAAAAAAGTTTCAGAGAGTCCATGGATGCTGCGAATGGATACTTTAACTAAATAACGATCACTCTTGAGCTGTATCCTGAACATTAGTTAATAATAAGTAGGGAGTTACCGGTAAGCACCGTTAAATGCAAGGGTTTGTTGGAACCTAGTGATATTAATGATGAGGAATTTTATCCCACCGTTATGATTTTATCATTAAGGGTGGGATTTTTTTAACCTAATTTAGAACCATTTTGTTCAATAATTACAAATTATTTCATTGGGGGTATTAAAATGGAAAGACATGTTTTATCTGTCTTAGTTAGGAATTCTTCAGGAGTACTAACAAGAGTTTCAGGATTATTTGCAAGAAGAGGATTTAATATTGATAGTTTAACTGTTGGAAGAACAGAAAATCCAGAGATTTCAAGAATGACTATTACCTTAAACGGAAGTGAAGATGTTTTAGAACAATTTACTAAACAGTTAAATAAGCTAGAAGATGTTTTAAGAGTATTAAATTTAAAATTTGAAAATTCGGTATATAGGGAATTAGTACTTATTAAAGTTAAAGCTGATGCTGAGCAAAGAGCAGCAGTAAATGAAGTAGTAAAAATATTTAGAAGTAAAATAATAGATGTTTCTCCAGAAACGTTAACTATTGAATTAACAGGGGATGAAAGTAAAATAAACGCTCTTATAAAGCTTTTAGAAGAGTATGAAATAAAAGAATTAGTAAGAACAGGAGTATGTGCATTAGAAAGGGGATCTAATGATATAACAGATTACTGTGAAATATTTAATTAGTTAGTAGTTAGGAGCAAGGGGAATAAGTGATAATTTGAAAGTTAAAGATAAAACTTGCCGTTTGTCACTTAAAACTTGAAACTAAAAAAGGGGGCTTTTTAAATTTGAATAGATATATAGAAATTTTTGATTCTACCTTAAGGGATGGTGCCCAGGGACAAGGTATATCATTTTCCTTGGAAGATAAGCTGAAAATAGTCAAAGCTTTAGATGAGGTGGGGATTGATTATATAGAGGCTGGTAATCCAGGATCAAATCCTAAAGATATGGAATTTTTTAAAGTAGTAAAAGATATAAAATTAAAGAATTCTAGATTAGTGGCATTTGGGGCTACAAGAAAACCAGATATAAAAGTTGAAGATGATGTAAATATAAAAAGTTTAATAGAAGCAAATACGGATGTAGTATCTATATTTGGTAAATCATCAGCTTTTCAGGTTACTGACATATTAAAAACATCTTTATCAGAAAATTTAAAGATGATAGAAGAAACTATAAAATACTTAAAAAAAATTAATAAAGAAGTAATATTTGATGCAGAACATTTCTTTGATGGATATAAAGAAAATAGTGAATATGCTATGTCTACTTTAAGGGTTGCAAAAGAGGCAGGAGCAAAAACTTTAGTCTTATGTGATACTAATGGTGGAACATTGCCTAGTGAAATAAAAGAAATAACATTTGAAGTTGAGAAAAAGTTTGGAAATATGATAGGAATACATTGTCACAATGATATAGGAATGGCAGTGGCAAATTCAATAATATCAATAGAATCAGGCGTATCACATATTCAAGGAACTTTTATTGGGGTAGGAGAACGTTGTGGAAATACTAATTTAAGCACTGTAATTCCAACAATAGCACTTAAAATGGATTTTAATATAAAATCAAAGAACTATTTAAAAGAACTAACAGCAAAGGCTAGATATATTTCAGAGATATCAAATATTCAATTGGAAGATTCAGCCCCTTACATTGGTAAATCTGCATTTGCACATAAGGGAGGTATGCATATAGATGCTATTTGTAAAGCAACTCAATCTTATGAGCATATAAAACCAGAGGTGGTTGGCAATAAAAGAAGGTTTTTACTATCAGAGGTAAGTGGTAAAAGTACAGTTTTACAAGAAATACACAAAATTTTTCCAAGTGTTAAGAAAGATGGAGAAGAGGTTAAAAAAGTTACTAAAAGATTGAAGGAACTAGAGTATGAAGGCTATCAATTTGAAGGTGCAGAAGGTACTGTTGAGTTATTAATAAGAAAAACAATAGGTAAGTACAGGCCGTTTTTTAAGTTAAATCATTTTAAAACAATGGGAGAAAATCCATGGAATAATGGAGAATTTAGCTCAACAGCATTAATTAATATAACTGTTGATGGAAAAACTGAAATGACAGCAGCTGAGGGTGATGGACCTGTAAATGCTTTAGATAAAGCACTAAGAAAAGCATTAGAGGTATTTTATCCAGAGCTAAAAGAGGTTAAATTAGTTGACTATAAAGTTAGGGTTTTAGATTCAGAAAGTACTACAGGTGCAAAAGTTAGAGTATTAATAGAAAGTACTGATGGCAACGAAAGTTGGAGTACAGTTGGGGTATCTAAAGATGTAATTCAAGCAAGTTGGATTGCATTAGTTGATTCAATAGAGTATAAGCTTATAAAAGATATTGAAAGAAAAGCAAAAGCATATTTTTAAAGGGGGAAACACTCATGGCAATGACAATGACACAAAAAATATTAGCTGCACATGCAGGATTAGAAAGCGTAAAAGCAGGGCAATTAATAGAAGCAAATTTAGATTTAGTATTAGGAAATGATATTACTTCTCCTGTTGCAGTAAAGGAATTTAAAAAGTTTGGGGTAAAAAAAGTATTCGATAAGGATAAGATAGCAATTGTTCCAGATCACTTTACTCCTAATAAAGATATAAAGGCAGCAGAGCAGTGTAAATTTATTAGAGAGTTTTCAAGAGAAAAGGGAATAACAAATTTCTTTGAAATAGGTGAAATGGGGATAGAGCATTGTTTATTACCAGAGAAAGGATTAGTGGTTGCTGGTGATGTAGTCATTGGGGCTGATTCTCATACATGTACTTATGGTGCATTAGGAGCCTTTTCTACTGGAATAGGTTCAACAGATATGGCTGCTGGAATGGCTACAGGAAAGTGTTGGTTTAAGGTGCCTTCGGCATTAAAGTTTATTTTAAAAGGAAAACCATCAAAGTGGGTAAGTGGAAAAGATGTAATACTTCATATTATTGGAATGATAGGGGTAGATGGAGCTTTATATAAATCAATGGAATTTTTCGGAGATGGACTTAGTTATTTATCAATGGATGATAGATTTACAATGGCAAATATGGCTATTGAAGCTGGAGGAAAGAATGGTATATTCCCAGTAGATGAAAAAACAATTGAATATTTAAAAGAACATGGAAAGAAGGAATGGAAAGTATATGAAGCTGATGAAGATGCTAAATATGACGAAGTTTATGAAATAGATTTATCTACTTTAAGGCCAACAGTTGCATTCCCACACTTACCAGATAATACAAGAACTATTGATGAAGTTGGGGATATAGATATAGATCAAGCTGTAATAGGATCATGTACAAATGGAAGAATTTCAGATTTAAGAATTGCAAGAGATATCTTAAAGGGAAAAAAGGTAAACAAGAGAGTTAGATGTATAGTGTTCCCTGGAACTCAAAAAATTTATTTACAAGCATTAGAAGAAGGAATAATAAAGGATTTAATAGAGGCAGGAGCAGTTGTTTCAACACCAACTTGTGGACCATGCTTAGGTGGACATATGGGTATATTAGCTAAGGGTGAAAGAGCAATTTCAACTACTAATAGAAACTTTGTAGGAAGAATGGGACATGTTGAATCAGAAGTTTATTTAGCAAGTCCAGCAGTTGCAGCAGCTTCAGCAATAACAGGAAAAATAACAAATCCGGAAACACTTTAAGGGGGTAAATAAATATGAAAGCAACAGGAAGAGTTTTTAAATATGGAGATAACGTAGATACAGATGTAATTATACCAGCAAGATATTTAAATACATCAGATCCAAAGGAATTAGCAGCACATTGTATGGAAGATATAGATTTAAATTTTGCAAAGGAAGTTCAAGAAGGAGATATTATAGTTGCAAATAAAAATTTTGGGTGTGGTTCGTCAAGAGAGCATGCACCTATAGCCATTAAAGAAAGTGGAGTTAGTTGTGTTATAGCATCAACTTTTGCGAGAATTTTCTATAGAAACGCTATTAATATTGGTTTACCAATTCTTGAATGTGACCAAGCAGTTAAAAGTATTGAAGCAGGAGATAAGTTAGAGGTAAATTTTGATACTGGAGTTATTAAAAATCTAACTAAAAATGAGCAGTATCAAGGGGAAGCATTCCCAGAATTTATGCAAAAAATAATAAATAGTAATGGTCTTATAGGATATATAAAAAATTCTAAAGAAAAATAATAGATTATTAAATTAAAAATATGAGGCAATAAGTATAAAAAGTAAATTGAGTACATTTTATAGATTAAAAAATAAAGGTTGTACTTAGTTTATAGGGTAATTAAGGGGGATAAATTATGAATTTTAATATAGCGGTTATACCAGGGGATGGAATAGGGCCAGAGGTTATAGATGAATCAATAAAAGTATTAAGTAAGATTGAAGAAAAATATAATCATAATTTTGAGTTTGAATTTTTACAAGCAGGTGGATGTGCAATAGATAGTTTAGGAACACCATTACCAGATAAGACTTTAGAGGTTTGTAAAAAAAGTGATGCAGTACTTTTAGGTGCTGTTGGAGGACCTAAATGGGATGATCCTAATGCAAAAGTAAGACCAGAGCAAGCCTTATTAGGATTAAGAGGTGGATTAAATTTATATTGTAATTTAAGACCTGCACTTTTATATAAAGCATTAAAAGAAGCATCACCATTAAAAGATACAATTATTGGGGATGGAATTGATATTTGTGTTGTAAGAGAACTTACTGGAGGAATTTACTTCGGCGAGAGAGGCAGAGATGTTGTTGATGGAGTTGTTTCAGCATATGATACTGAAAGATATAATATAGAAGAAATAGAAAGAATAGTAAAAATAGGCTTTGATACAGCAATGAAGAGAAATAAGAAATTAACAAGTGTTGATAAGGCTAATATATTAGAAAGTTCTAGATTATGGAGAAGTGTAGTAGAAAAAATGTCTAAAGAATATCCAGAAGTAGAAGTTAATCATTTATATATTGATAATGCTTCTATGCAATTAGTTAAAGATCCTAGACAATTTGATGTTATTGTTACTTCAAATATGTTTGGAGATATATTATCTGATGAAGCATCAATGATTACTGGATCAATAGGAATGTTACCTTCAGCATCTTTAGGTAAAGGTAATTTAGGAATGTATGAACCAATACATGGTTCTGCACCTGATATTGCAGGGAAAGGAATAGCAAATCCACTGGCAACAATTCTTTCTACGGCTATGATGTTAAGATATAGCTTTAATTTAGAAAATGAAGCAAATGATATAGAAAATGCAGTAGTTAAAGTTTTAGAAGAAGGTTATAGAACTGGGGATATTAGTAGTGAAGGTACTATTCTTGTTGGTACTAAGGAAATGGGAACGCTTGTTGTAGAGAGAATTTAGTAAGTGGCAAGAGTTGGTGAGTGACAAGTTGCAAGTGATAAGTGACAAGTTAAGGAGGAAACTCCTGGGGAGTTTCAAAAATATATAATTTTGTATTAACTAAATTTACTCTGAAAACTTGCTACTTGAAACTTGTCACTTAAAACTAATTACGGAGGGATTTAAATGAGAAGTGATGTAGTAAAGAAAGGAGTCACAAAGGCTCCGCATAGATCGTTATTTAAGGCATCAGGATTAACTGATGAAGAAATAAATAAGCCTTTAATAGGTGTTGTTACATCCCAAAATGATATAATTCCAGGACATATAAACTTAGATAAAATTGTTGAGGGTGTAAAAAAGGGTATATTGATGTCTGGAGGAACGCCATTAGTATTTCCAACTATAGGGGTATGCGATGGTATTGCAATGGGACACGAAGGAATGAAATATTCTTTAGCTACAAGGGAACTTATAGCAGATTCTATTGAATGTATGGCAAAGGCACATGCATTTGATGCATTAGTATTTATACCAAACTGCGATAAGATAGTTCCAGGAATGGTTATGGCAGCTTTAAGATTAAATATACCATCAGTAGTTGTAAGTGGTGGTCCAATGTTAGCTGGTAAATTCAAAGATAAAGAGGTTTCATTATCTACAATGTTTGAAGCTGTTGGGTCAGTAGAAAGTGGTTTAATGCTAGAGTCAGACTTAGCTGATTTAGAAGAAAAAGCTTGTCCTACATGTGGATCATGTTCAGGAATGTTTACAGCAAACTCTATGAATTGTTTATGTGAAGTTTTAGGAATTGCTTTACCTGGAAATGGAACAATACCAGCAGTTTATTCAGAAAGAATTAGGCTTGCTAAGTATGCTGGTATGGCAGTAATGAATCTTTTAGAAAAAGATATAAAACCAAGAGATATAATTACTGAAGAGTCAATAAAAAATGCATTAACAGTAGATATGGCGCTAGGATGTTCAACAAATAGTGTTTTACATTTAACTGCTATTTCAAATGAGGCAAAATCACCTATAAATTTAGATATTATAAATGAAATGTCGGCTAAGGTACCTAATCTTTGTAAATTAGCACCTGCTTCTGATACACATATTGAGGATTTATATGCAGCAGGTGGAATAAGAGCTGTAATGAGTGAGTTAAATAAAAAGAATTTATTAAATTTAAATTGTATTACAGCCACAGGAAAAACTGTTGGAGAGAATATAGAAAATGCTAAGGTTTTAGATTATTCAGTAATAAAACATATTGAAAACCCATATAGTGAAACTGGTGGAATTGCAATTTTAAAAGGAAATTTAGCTCTAGATGGTGCTGTAGTTAAAAGATCTGCAGTACTTAAAGAAATGTTGAAGCATCAGGGTCCAGCTAAGGTTTTTGATTCTGAAGAGGAAGCTATAGAAGCTATATTAGGAAAGAAAATAGTTGAAGGTGATGTTGTAGTAATTAGATATGAAGGTCCGAAAGGTGGACCAGGAATGAGAGAAATGTTATCACCAACTTCAGCTATTTGTGGAATGGGATTAGATAAGTCAGTAGCTCTTATAACTGATGGAAGATTTAGTGGGGCAACAAAAGGAGCAGCAATAGGACATGTATCACCAGAAGCTGCTGAAGGTGGAAATATAGCTTTAGTACAAGATGGGGATATTATTTCTATAGATATATTAAATGGAAACTTAGATTTAGTTGTAAGTGATGAAGAATTAGCTAAGCGTAGAGAAAATTTAAAGCCAGTTGAACCAAAGGTTAAAGAAGGCTATTTATCAAGATATGCTAAGTTAGTAAGTTCAGCAAGTACAGGAGCAGTGTATAAGTAGTGACAAGTTTCAAGTGACAAGTGGAAAGTTAGTGAAGTAGTATTGTTGAAGTGAATATACTTATAAAATGTGGTAATAGTTTAAATATTATTATATTTTGGAGGTGTATTTTGACAAATAGTATTATTGCAAATAAATCTTTCGATTTTGCCATTGATATAGTTAATCTATATAAAAGATTATCAACTAGTAATAAAAATTGTGTTTTATTAAATCAACTATTAAGATCAGCAACTAGTATAGGAGCAAATGTTAAAGAAGGATTAAGAGGACAAAGTAAAAGAGATTTTTTATCTAAAATGTATATAGCATTAAAGGAAGCTGATGAAACAGAATATTGGATTCTATTGTTAGTGGAAACAGAATTTATAGAGAAAGATTTAGGAAACGAAATGCTAAATAAATGTAGAGAGATATCTAAAATATTAAATTCAATTGTAAAAACGACAAAAAAGCAAATATAAAGTTCAAGATAGACAAGGGCAATATTAATGATAAAGAAAATTATAAGAAATAGAAAATCCTATAAACTTATCACTTATAACTTGCCACTTGTCACTGAATAAAGGGGGGGTTTTAGTGTTATTAACAGGGGCTGAAATTCTTGTTAAATGTTTATTAAGCGAGGGTGTTGATACTATTTTTGGATACCCTGGAGGAGCAGTATTAAATATTTATGATTATTTATACAAATATAAAGATAAAATAAAACATTATTTATCCTGCCATGAGCAAAGTGCAGCTCATGCGGCAGATGGATATGCAAGGTCTACTGGTAAGGTTGGTGTTTGTATAGCAACATCAGGACCAGGTGCAACTAATCTTGTTACTGGAATAGCAACAGCTTATATGGATTCAGTTCCTTTGGTTGCTATAACAGGAAATGTTTCAAAAGACTTACTTGGTAAAGATAGTTTCCAAGAGGTTGATATAACTGGTATAACAATGCCTATAACAAAACATAATTTTATAGTTAAAGATATAAATAATTTACAAGAAACAATTAGAAAGGCATTTTATATTGCTAGAGAAGGAAGGCCAGGACCAGTTTTAATAGATATACCTAAAGATATAACGGCAGCTAAAACTGAGTATAAGGATTTAGAACCAATAAAAGTTGAGCCTAAAAGTAAGCATATAACAGAAGAAGTTTTAGCTGAGGTTGCAAAATATATAAATGAATCTTCGAGACCTCTTATTTATGCCGGTGGTGGAGTTATTAATGCTGATGCTACAGAAGAGTTAATTAATTTCGCTGAAATATTAAATGCACCAGTAGCAACAACTCTAATGTGTAGAGGAGCAATACCTTCTGACCATAGATTAAATACAGGTATGATAGGAATGCATGGAAGTAATGCATCTAATATTTTAGCAACAAAATGTGATTTGATAATTGCATTAGGAGCAAGATTTAGTGATAGAGTAATAAGTGATAAAGAGTTTATTAATAATGCTAAGGTTATACAAATAGATGTGGATCCAGCTGAAGTAAATAAAAATGTAAAAGTTGATTCATTCATTATAGGTGATATAAAAGTTGCATTACAAAGATTAATGCCTTTATTAAAAAATAAAGAAAATAAAGAGTGGTTAAATACTGTAGATGAGTTGAAACTTTTATCTATAACTAAGAATAATAAAGATAATGGAGAAGAGTTAACACCAAGATTTTTATTTGAAAAGCTTAGTGATATGGATAGTGGAGACTTTATTATAGCAACAGAAGTTGGACAACATCAAATGTGGACAGCTCAATATTTTAACTTTAAAACTCCTAGAACATTAATATCTTCAGGTGGTCTTGGAACAATGGGATTTGGATTAGGGGCTGCTATAGGAGCTAAGGTTGCTAATCCAGATAAGACTGTATTTAATATTGCCGGAGATGGAAGCTTTGGTATGAATTGCAATGAGTTTGCTACTGCAGTTAAATATAATATTCCAATTAAAGTTATTGTAATGAACAATAATGCTTTAGGAATGGTTAGACAATGGCAAAGTCTTTTCTATGAAGCAAGATATTCTCAAACCACTCTAGATAGAGCAACTGATTTTGTTAAGCTTGCAGAAGCTTTTGGTGGTGTTGGATTTAGAGTTGAAAAAAGAGAAGAGCTAGAAAATGTATTAAAAGAAGCATTAGCTATAAATAAGCCTGTAATTATTGATTATAGGATAGATAGTGATAAAAAAGTATTTCCTATGGTTGCACCAGGTGCACCAATTCATCAAATAATAAATGAGGAAGACATAGAATGTTAATCTGAATTTCTATCATAGTAATAATGGTAGCAAATTTTAATAAATAAAAAATAATAAATAAAGCGGGGGTATTAAAAATGGCAAAAATGTTTTATGAAAAGGACACAAATTTAGATTTATTAAAAGGTAAAAAAGTTGCAGTAATTGGGTACGGTAGCCAAGGACATGCACATGCATTAAATCTTCATGAAAGTGGAGTAGATGTAGTAGTAGGATTATATGAAGGAAGTAAATCTTGGGATAGAGTTAAAGCAGCAGGGTTAGAAGTAGCAACAGTTGCTAATGCTGTAAAGAGCGCTGATGTTGTAATGATGCTTGTACCAGATGAAAAACAAGCTAAATTATACAAAGAAGAGGTTGCACAATACTTAGAAGCTGGAAATGCTTTAGTATTTGCTCATGGATTTAACATTCATTATGGACAAATAGTACCACCAGCAGATGTTGATGTATTTATGGTTGCTCCAAAGGGACCAGGACATATGGTAAGAAGAACTTATACTGAAGGTTCAGGAGTTCCTTGCTTAATAGCTGTTTATCAAGATGCAACAGGACAAGCAAAAGAATTAGCATTAGCTTATGCAAATGGTATTGGTGGAGCAAGAGCTGGAGTTTTAGAAACTACATTTAAAGATGAAACTGAAACAGATTTATTTGGAGAACAAGCAGTTCTTTGTGGAGGATGTACAGCATTAATAAAAGCTGGATTTGAAACTTTAGTTGAAGCAGGATATGCTCCAGAAAATGCTTACTTTGAATGCTTACATGAAATGAAACTTATTGTTGATTTAATGTATCAAGGTGGAATGGCTGCTATGAGATATTCTATTTCTGATACTGCTGAATATGGAGATTATATGATTGGTAATAGAATTGTTACTGATGAAACTAAAAAAGAAATGAAGAAGGTATTAACTGAAATTCAAGATGGTACTTTCGCTAGAAATTGGCTAATGGAAAACCAAGTTGGTAGACCACAATTTAATGCAATGAGAAGAATGGAAGCTGAACATCCAATTGAAAAGGTTGGTAAAGAATTAAGAGAAATGATGTCTTGGATTGATACTAAGAAATTAGACTAATAAATTAATCTTGCAGATCTTAAGAATCACATTTTTAATATTAAGAATGTGGTTCTTTTTTTTTTTGTATGATTTTACAAATTATTAGAAGGTGAGTTCTCAGTAATGTTATTTAATGGTAAAATATTAAGTGCATAATTCTAAAAATAAATTAGAGGAGAGAGGTATATGGAATTAAAGGTAAAAGTAGATAATAAAAAGGTATTTAATAGAATTGGACTTGCTATTTTTGTTTCAATGATATTAGTAAATATTATTCAAGTTGTATTTTTTGGAATTATTGGAGTAGTTAATCAAGAGTTATTATCAGCTCCATGGATAAATTACGCAGGAATTGCAATTAGTTTTTATTTAATAGGATTTCCGGTATTTTATCTTATGATTAAAAATTTACCGGAAGAAGAAAAAAGAGAAAGTAAAACACTTGGAGTTTTTGAAGTTATAAAAATATGTTTTATGTCTTATAGTATAGTATATATAGTTAATTTTTTGACTAATATTCTTATGATGTTAATAGCAGTAATTAAAGGTAGTGAAGTTACAAATCCATTAGTAAATATGCTTGAAGGAAGCAATTGGATATGGTCATTAATTTTTGCAGGAATATTATCTCCTATAATTGAAGAAATGATGTTTAGAGGTGTAATGTTAAATAAGCTAAGAAGATATGGTGATAAAGTTGCAATAATAACAACTGCAATATTATTTGGATTATTTCATGCAAACTTCTCACAATTTTTCTATGCAGTAGCATTAGGTATGATTTTTGCTTATGTTGCATTAAAAACAGGAACTATAAAATATTCAATAATACTACATATAGTTGTAAATATAATGGGAGGCGTTATTTTACCAGCTGTTATTGGTGACGGTAGCAATATAGTAGCTGTTGGATGTGTAGGATTAGCATTATTAGCAATAGTAATAGTAGGATTAGTATTATTAATAAAAAATAGAAAAAATATATCATTATTAGATGGTGAAATTAAATTAGAAAAGGGAACTGCATTTAAAACTATTTGGGTTAATGTAGGAATGATATTATATGTAGTAATTTCTTTGGTTTCTATGATATCTATATTGTTTATGTAGGTTAAATAAAAATAAGAATTACTATAATATTTTTAAAAGGTATATCTTAAATATAAGGTATGCCTTTTATTTTATATATAAATAAAGGTTTAATATTTATTATTATATAATATAATTCAATATTAAAAAGAAAAACACGAACGTTCATATAAAAAAACAGCGATATTTATGAAAAATAACTAAAAAACCTGGACAAATATTCGTATTTGTATTAATATTATTCATATAATTAAAAGTAATCGTGTTTATCGTATAAAGTTGGAAATAGGGTCCAACAGTTTCTACCAAATCACCATAAATGATTTGACTACGATATGTTTTATATAAGAAAATACTACTCTAATCTAAGTATTATATAAACATATAAATAGAAAACAATCACTAATTTACATATCAAATTTATACTCTACATGCGATAAATATTACGATTACAATAAAAAGCATGGGGGTAAACAAATGACAAGATTCATATCTGAATACTTTAATTTTCAAGAAAAAAATACAAATTTTAAAACTGAAACAATAGCAGGAATAACAACATTTTTAACAATGGCATATGCATTATTTTTAATTCCTAGTGTCTTAGCGGATGCAGGAATGCCAGAAAAAAGCGTCTTTGTTGCAACAGCATTAGCTGCAGCAGTTGGAACATTAATAATGGGGATATTTGCAAAATTTCCAATGGGATTAGCTCCTGGAGTTGGATTAAATGCTTTCTTTACATATAGTGTATGCATAGGAATGGATATTCCTTGGCAAACAGCATTATCAGGAGTACTTGCATCAGGGGTTATATTCTTAATAATATCAGCAACAGGATTAAGAGAGTTAGTTATTAAATCAATACCAACAAATTTAAAATTTGCCGTAAGTGCAGGAATCGGATTATTTATAGCTTTTATTGGGTTAAAAAATGCAGGAATAGTTGTAGCAAATGAAGCAACCTTTGTAGGACTTGGAGATTTAACAAATCCAACAGTATTACTTTCAATATTCGGACTTATTGTAATAGCAATATTAATGGTTAGAGGGTCTAATATAGCAATATTTATTGGGATGGCAGCAACTGTAGTTATTGGAATGGTATTTGGATTAATAGATGTTCCAACTTCAATAATATCTATGCCACCATCAATGGCACCTACATTTGGAGTTGCACTTAAAAATATAGGAAATATATTTAATCCACAAATGATATTAGTTATATTTACTTTCTTATTTATGGATTTCTTTGATACAGCAGGTACGTTAGTTGCAGTTGGTTCAAAGGTTGGATTGCTTAAAGAAGATGGGTCAGTTGAAAATGGCTCTAAGGCATTACTTGCAGATTCAGTTGCCACTTGTATAGGATCTATATTTGGAACAACTAATACTACTTCTTATGTTGAATCATTATCAGGAGTAGCAGTAGGAGCAAAAACAGGATTTTCAAGTGTTGTAGTAGGAATATTATTTTTAATTTCATTATTCTTCTCACCATTACTTACAGTAATTACTTCAGCAGTAACTGCACCAGCACTTATTATAGTTGGTTCATTAATGTGTAGTAATCTTAAGGAAATTGAATGGGATAAACCAGAAGTTTCAATATCAGCATTTTTAACTGTAATATTAATGCCTTTAACTTATAGTATAGGTGAAGGTATAGCATGT
>NZ_CAKVJA010000014.1 GCF_934754925.1 uncultured Clostridium sp.
GTAGATTGTAAGTCTGTACCAAAAGTAGACATTTTTAATTGATTTCTTGCTTTTGCATGTGTATCACCATATTGTGTAAGCGTAAATGTTCTATCTGAGTAATCTTTATCACCTTGTAAAATCTCTTTTGCTAAATCTATAGCATATATTAATTCATCTTTTAGAGGATGATTGTTAACCTCTTTTTCTAAATTATTTATTGTACCTATATTATTATATTGGTCTTTTAATTTTGTCATTGTTCCATCTGTAAAAATATTATTTATAGTTTCAGATAGTGTATCTTCTTTATAAAGCATAAATTCTGATGCGCTTGCCCAATTTTGATTAGCTTTTTTAAATACAAACTTTATTCTTTTAAATTCAGTAGAATCAAATTTTATTTCTATAACATCTGTTCTTGAATTTTTATATTCACCAGTAGTTACTAACTCAAAATTATCACTATTATCTTTAGAACCATATATTTCAAATTCTTCTGCAAACCCTTTTCCCCCTGCATCAGGCCTTGCTGCATAAATAATTCTATTTAAAGTAGTTTTTTCTTTTAAGTTAATTATAACTTCGTTAGTAAAACTTGAATTGTTAGGATTTCCCGTTTCCCAATGAGTTTTAAAATTTTCATCTATAGCCTTATCTATAGTGCTACTTGCATATGTTCCTCCATTATTAGTTACTGATTCAATATTAGAATTATCCATTTTAAAAACTTCATTGTATTTTTCTAATAACTCACTACCATATAAGCTAAATTTACTTACGTTAGCCCTTTTACTTTCATTGTCCTTCACCGATTCATCAGTTTCTACAGCACTACTTTGTATTGATGTCTCTGCAAATACATTAGCAGGTGTTGCTACTAAATTTATTATTGTAGCCGCTAAAATTAAAGTTGATAATTTTCTTTTTAACATTTATTTTCCCCCTGAAATGTTATTTCCCAAGAGAAGTACATTAAAAAAGCTACTCCTAAAGAGTAGCTAAAAATCATAAATAATATTAAGCATATTTAATCCTTCTTATGTTTGAACAGAATTAAATTAATATACTTATACTAATTTTATTTACTTAAAACAAAAAGCATAATGTACTCTTTGGCAACTGGCTGACATAGAATTACTTCCTTAATCCCTATAGCTTTGCGTCCTTAAATTTCTTTAAGTTTGCCTATTAAATTTTTTTTATTTATATTATTTTTATAAGATAATTAAAATAAATTACAGGGTAAATTATATATTATTTTAAAATATCATAGTAAAAAATGTTTTATTTTTCATGTTTTAAATCATAACTTTCCTATTTTAAAAAAGTCTTTCCACAAATTTATAATTTTATTCTTTTTATAACATAGCTTTATATTAAATTTCTTTATTAATATTCTTCTCAAATATATGATTTTTCTTCTTACACTTGCTATGTGACCCCATATGTTCACTATGTGTAGGATTTGATTTCCAAGACTTAATTAATTTTGATAATATAATCTCTAATTGTTTTTGTTCATCATTGCTTATTTCACTAAAAAGTTCTTTTCCTTTATTTTTATGTTCTGCCTCTTTTAATAAAACAACTTCTTTTCCCTTTTCAGTTATTGAAATCTTTACCTTTCTTTTATCATTTTCATCTCTTTCTCTTATTATTAATTCCTTCTCTTCTATTTTACCTAAAATTTCACTTAAAGACCCAGAGCGAATATCAATAATATTTTGTAATTCACTTTGAGTCATTGTTCCCTTTTCTAAAAGTACTTTTAATATACGTCCTCTTCCATGATGACCACAATTCTTATTATTTAATATCATTCCACATTTCCCCAACATTATCATAAGACGATCTTCTTGTGGCAAATTCTTAAATTCCTCACGTTTTTTTGCTTGTTCCTTTAGTTTAACTATTTTTTCTTCTGTAATTTCACCTTCATTTAATAATCTTAAAAATTTTTTTCCTCTACAACATTTAGTTTCATCTATATTACATCCCTTTCCACATAGTTGGCATTGTTCATATTTAATTTCATTATTCATATATACTTACTCCTTTTCTATTTTAGTTAGGCACCTTATTATTATATTTTATAATATACTCTCTTTTATATCAAGGTACCTAACTAATCGAGTATAAAAAAGAAGAAAATGTTTTTACGCACTTCCTTCTTTTCTATATATACTAAATTTATAATTAAGCTTCTTCTTTTATTCCCATTATCCAAGTAGCTATAAAAGCTACTATACCTGCAATAGCTGGCTCCACTTTGTGCAAAGTTAGCTACTGCCCAAATTGGACGTAACGTGTTAAATTTGGTTGAAGCAATAAGTCCTAATTTAATTGCATGTAAGCTATAATGTATAGCTGGTAATACTATTCCTTTATATCATTTTAAAACCATATCTATAACTCCAAATACAGACATTGTTTGAGCTAAAGCACCTGATTATTGATCCCAAGCATTCATTAAAGCTGGTTATACACTATTTCTTTCAACAAGTAAACAGTTTAATTTTACCTTTTTTATCATGGATTTATCTTTTTCTATACTTCTATCAAGTTCATCTAAAATTATCTCTGCCGATTTTCTTCCAGCAGTTTTATAATGATAATGTACTGTTGTAAGTTTTGGAGTTATAACTCTAGAAATTTTAGAATCTCCCATTCCTACTACAGCTATATCTTCTGGAATCTTATATCCATTATCTATTAGATACTCTATTGCTCCTAAGGCTAAGTTATCAGTTACCGCAACAATAGCCGTAGGATTATCTTCCCCCTCCATTATCTCCTTGGCTAATCTATATCCACTTTTCTCATTAAAATCACCAATTTTTATATTTTCATAATTTATCTTAATATTATTATTTTTTAATGTCTTTATATAAGCTTGCTTTCTATAAAGTCCAACCGCTTTATCTTCTTCATAAACTCCGATATAAGCAATTTTTTCATGACCTTTTTTAATTAAATAATTAGTTATATCTTCTGTGGCTTGAAATTCATCAAAATATACAGATGGAGAATTTTCAATATCTTGTGCAACAACAACTATTGGAACTTCTAAATTTTTTATAACTTCTATATGCTTATCTGTTACTTTAGTTGCCATAAATATTATTCCATCAACTTGATTTGATTTAAATATATTAAGGTATTCCAATTCTTTTTCTATAGATAAATTTGTATTTGCAATCAAAATATCATATCCATTACAAGATAAAACCTCAGTAATTCCCTCAACTACTCTTGCTGGGGTCTCACTACTTATTTTAGGAACTATTACCCCTATTAAATTTGTCTTTTTAGTTCTCATACCTTTTGCCTGTCTTTGAGGTGTAAATCCTGTTTCATCAAGTACCCTTTTTATTTTATCTCTAGCTTCAACACTAACATATCCATTATTTAAGTATCTAGAAACAGTAGACTTTGACACTCCTGCCAGTTTAGCTATATCAATTATGTTTAATGCCATTAGCTCATTCATCCTCCATTATTTTTTGAAATAATTTACCTACTTCATTTTATCATTTTTTTAATATTTTCACAGTTAATTGTTAATATTTTTAACACATTAGTAGAAAACCCTTTATTTTAAAAAATTAAATATATCTTTAACTAAGAAATTTTTAATTTTTAATTTCACTTCCTTAGTAATATTAATCTCTATATTTTTATATATTAAAACAACTATTATTGTAATTTTGGTAAATAATTCTTTGAAAATAGATAATACTATATATAGTACTTTTTCTATAATATAACTTGTTTTGAATTTATTATTTATACAAATATATAAATTTATATATTTTGCATTTTTACTTACGTAATTTCACTTAAAGGAGTGACGATATGTTTTCAAATTATAAAAATAATAAATCTAAGATAAGCATAAAAAACATTATGTTTACTATAATTTATTTTATCTTAATAATCAGTTTATTTGCTTATTTTTTCTATTGTATAGACAAAATCCCTTTAAGCAGTTATATTTCTAAAAGTAGTATATTAAATAATATTAATATCAGTACTAGTGTTGGTAATTTTAATAATACTAATATACCTGAAGAAGCTATAGATCCATATGAAGATGAATTAAATACATTTATAACTTCTGCTTTTAATACAAGAAATAATGGATTTTTAAGTGGAGAAGTCTATAAGCTTTATAATTACTATGGTACCTCTTCAGCAAATGGACAATATTCATTAGGTTATGAATTTAGAAGAATTTCTTACTTACGTGATTGGTCCTTAGAAAGATCTATAATTTTTACTTATATTAATTCATTAGTAATTATAAATAAAATTATTAGAAATGGTGATAAGATAATTGTTGATTTAGATGAATATTATACTTTTAATTATATTCACAATAAACAAGTTGCTGTAAATAAATTTACCTTAACAATACCTCATATTTTAACACTTTATACTACTAACGATAATTCTAAAAATTATTTTTATATAGAGAAAGACTATTATTCTGATATATTTAATGATGATTTAGATCAATATAGTTTTACATTATCAGAAACATTTTTACCTTACACCAAAAGAATAAATCCTAATTACGAAATATCAAGTAATTATAAGGAAGATGATGTAATTAGATTTGATAAATCATTTTTTACGGATCACAAAGCCGTAATATCTGGCTTTGATTCAAATGGCTATCCTCTAATAGATAGTAATTTATTTAACATTTCAAATATGCCATTTGATTTAGGCTGGAAAGAAAAAAATATAAAACTTTCTTATTAAACAAAAATGACAAATTATCCATGGCAAATTAACTTTAAGTTTTAATTTGCCATTTTAAATTTGTCATTTCTAACTAGTAACGGCTTCTTTCCTTCATTTGACGTTCAATATCTCTCTTATGAGCTTTTTCTAACATTGAATCTCTCTTATCATAATTCTTTTTACCTTTACAGATTCCAAGCGCAACTTTAACTCTTCCATTCTTTAAGTATAAAGATAATGGAACTAAAGTATACCCATCTCTAGATACTAATCCTGCTAATCTACCTATTTGCTCCTTATGAAGTAAAAGCTTTCTTTCTCTCAATGGATCAACATTAAATATATTACCTTGTTCATAAGGACTAATGTGCATATTTAAAATAAATATCTCTCCATTTTTTATATCAGCATAACAATCTTTTAAATTGCACTTACCACCTCTAATAGATTTAACTTCTGTTCCTACTAAAGCAATTCCCGCCTCTATTGTTTCTTCAACAAAATAATCATGACGAGCTTTTCTATTTTCAGCTAAAGAATTACTATTCTTAACTCTTGCCATATTCTCACCCACTTTTTTATTTACGTGTTTTCCTTAATTATAACAAGAAGCCCTCAAAATCACAATATATCTAAATTACTCATTAAATTCCTCTTCTGGCTCAAATCCTTCTATAGCTTCTTCAGTTTCTGATTTTGTTCCAAACTCCTTTTTTACTTCAGCTATTATTGAAGCTGTTTCTTCACTTGGTACAATCTCCTCTAAATTTTGTTCGCTACCTAATATATCAAAGAATATTTCTCTATTATCAATATCAACTTTAGTACACTTAACTTTTACAGAATCACCTAATCTATAAACCTTTTTATTTCTTTGACCTAACAGCATTAAATGCTGTTCATCATATATATAGTAATCATCATCTAAATCAGTTATATGAACAAGACCTTCTATAGTATTTGGAAGTTCAACGAATATACCAAATGATGTAACTGAAGAAATAATACCTTCAAATTCTTCTCCTATTCTATCCATCATATATTCTGCCTTCTTTAAATCATCTACTTCTCTTTCCGCCTCTTCTGCAAGTCTTTCCATTTCTGATGATTGTTTAGCAGCTATATCAACTATTGGTGCTAATCTAGTTGCCCTCTTTTCATCAATCTTACCATTTAAGTATTCCTTAATTATTCTATGAATTTGTAAATCAGGATATCTTCTAATTGGTGATGTAAAATGGCAATAGTAAGTTGCTGCTAAACCAAAATGTGATGAACATTCTGGTGTATATTTTGCCTTCATCATACTTCTTAATAAAAGAGTACTAACTACAGTTTCCTCTTTTTTGCCTTTTACTTTCTCTAGTACTTCTTGAAGAATCCTTGGATGTATATCTTGTGTTACCTTCATTGTATATCCTAAGTTATAAATAAAATCCCTAAACTTTTCTAACTTTTCTTCATCTGGATTTTCATGAACTCTATACACAAAAGGTAAATTAGTCCAGAACATATGCTCAGCAATAGTTTCATTACAAACAAGCATAAACTCTTCTATTATTCTATTTGCTATTTCTCTTTCATATGGTTTTATATCAATAGGTTTACCATTGTCATTTAATATTATCTTTGATTCTTCAAAATCAAAATCTATAGCTCCTCTTTTCATTCTTTTTTCTCTAAGAATTAAACAAAGCTCTTCCATTGTTTTAAAATCATCAACTAAATAATCATATTTCTTAATAAGTTCTTCATCTTTATCTCTTAATATCTTAGTTACATCTGTATAAGTCATTCTTTCAGATGTTCTAATAACAGTTTCAGCTATTTCGTGATCACAAACCTTTCCTTTGCTGTCAATAGTCATAAAACAACTTAATGCTAATCTATCAACCTTTGGGTTTAGTGAACATATGCCATTAGAAAGCTTCTTTGGAAGCATTGGTATAACTCTATCTATTAAATAAACAGACGTACCTCTCTTTAAAGCTTCTTTGTCTAGAGGATTCTTTTCTCTTACATAATGTGTAACATCCGCAATATGAACCCCTAATCTATATTTGCCGTTATCTAATCTTTCTATAGAAACAGCATCATCAAGATCTTTTGCATCTTCACCATCTATAGTAACCATTCTAAGATCTCTAATATCTTTTCTTCTTTTTATTTCCTTTTCCTCTATTTCTTCAGAAATTCCATCAGCATAAGCTAAAACCTTTGGTGGGAACTCCTCTGGAAGACCATGTTTCTTAATTATAGTTAAAATATCTAATCCCTTTTCTCCCTTTTTACCTAAAACTTCTTTAACTATTCCTTCTGGACTTCTTCTTTTTTCAGGCCATTTAGTAACTTCTACAATAACTACATCGCCATGTTTTGCACCATTTTTATCCTTTTTTGATACAAAAATATCTTGGTTTAATCTAGTATCTTCAGGAACTACAAATCCAAAATTTCTACTATCTTCATATATACCAATTATTCTATTATTTGCTCTTTCAAGTACTTCTACAACTTCTCCTTCTCTTTTCTTACCATTAATATCATCTCTAGTAATTTGTACAAGTACTCTATCATTATTCATTGCACCATTAATAAATGAACTTGGAATAAATACGTCTCTTTCCCCTTCTTCTTCTGGTATTAGAAAACCAAATCCCTTTTTATGTGCTTGAAGCTTACCTTTTATTAATCCTAACCTTTCAGGAACTGCAAATTTATCTTTCTTTGTTCTAACTATTGAACCTTCCAATTCCATTACTTTTAATGCCCTCTTAAAAACCTTGTACTCATCTGGATTAATATCAAAAACTGTAACAAGCTCTTGAATATCCATAGGTCTATATGCTTCTTCTTTCATAAAGCTAAGTAATGTTTCTTTTATTCCCATGTAATTTCCTCCGTTTAAATTATATTTAACCTCATCCAATATTTTCTTATACGCACTATTTATTATAGTACCACATGTAAGTTTTTTTATTCAATACACAGTGATTATAATAACCTTTATTATAATTTATTCATCACAACACCATTTCAATTCCTAATAAATATAATAAATGCTTTATATTATATTATTTCCATTTTTCCAATTGCTAAAAATAATTATTAAAATTCTTTATTAAAAATTTATAAAAAAAAGATCACCATCTGTTAGTGATCTACGTTATATTTTAAATTATATTTAAAAGTACTGTATTTATAGCAAATAAAAGCATTGAAACTATAGTAACTTTAACTAACATTGCTTCCTTAGTCTTTGACTTATTTTTAGTAAAGAACGTTTCACTCTTACTACCTTGAATTAACCCGCTTAATGCATCAGCTTTGCTTTTTTGCATTAATATTGAAACAACAACTACTAATCCTAAAACCGCTTCTAAAACAAATAAAAAAGTCTTCACGGTTACACCTCCCATATCGTACTTTCGTGCATACTCACTTAATTTTATCATAACATAATAGAAATTATATATCAAGATTATTTACAAATAACTCCATTATTAACCATAACTACTTTTCCCTTATTATATCTTTATTATACAACCCTTTGAATATATAATTACCATAATATTTATTTCTTGATATCCTAATAAAAAGTACAATTATTCCACTAACTATCACAAATAAATAAAAACTAATTCCTCTACTTAATAACATTGCAGAATTTAAAGTATTTACTGGAAATAAAGTTTTAAATAATGTTAAAAAAACACTTTCACTACTTCCTACAGAACCTGGAAGCGGTATAGCTGATACTGAAATAAATAAAATTGATTGAAGCGAAAAAACAGTAAAAAATGAAAAAGTTGATAAATTAAATGCCTTATATACAAAAAAGGTTATACTGTACATAAAAGATACTTGAACAAATGTTGTTAATACTACTTTTGTTACAACCTCTTTATTATTATTTATAAATAATGCACCTTCTTGATATTGTTTAATTTCTTCTCTCACTCCTTCTATTATCCTTTTTTCATCTATAAATTTTATTTTACTAATTACTTTAAAAGCTAAATCTACTATTCTATTTATAAATGACTTTGAAAATATAGCTACTAATATAAAACAAAATATAATACAGTTAATTGCTATTCCTATAAAAATTAATATCTTAATTGCAGTATTAAGACTTACAATAAAATCATAATTTACTATAAATGATATTATTGCAATAGTTATAGTAGTAAATTGAAAACTAGCAAGTTCTATAAGTAATACTAACGAAGAATGTGAAATCTTAATTCCATCTTTATTCATGTAATAAACTTGCATTGGTTGACCCCCTGATGCTGATGGTGTTATTGAACTAAAGAAAAAACCTACAAATGAATATTTTAATCCTCTAAAAATACTTATATCATAAGAAAATAATCTAAGCATACGTCTAATATTTATTCCTTCACAACATATAAATAAAAACATACATAGTATTCCTAAAAATACATATATCACATTAACATTTTTTAGAGATTTTAATATACTTTCTATACTATTGTCCTTAAATAAAATTAAGAATGTAATTGCAATTAAAGTTATAAAGAATATACTATTTTTCAAAATCCTGTTTGCACTTATAGTTTTATTCATAAAGTTCCCCTACCTTTAAAAATTCATATCCTTCTTCAATCCATATAGGTATTGTTCTTTCTAAAGCCTCTATAGTTCTTTTAGGTGCTTCATTTTCACCTCTTCCATCATGAAGACAAATAATGCTTTTATTTTTTGATTGCATTATTAATCTATTTGATATTTCATCTGATGTTATATCTGATTTCCAATCCCCTATAATTACATCCCAAAGTACTAACTTTAAATTATATTTTTTTAAATTTATAATAGTTGATAAATTAAGATGTCCCCATGGTGGTCTAAATGATTTTACATTAATATTTAATCTTTTCATTATTCTTAAACTTTCTTTAAAATCATTACTTGTATATAACGGTCCATTTAAAAGACCATTTTTGTGTTCTAAAGAGTGAAGCCCTATAGTATGTCCCTCTTCTTCCATTCGTTTTATAATTTCATAATTTTCTTCAGCAAATTTAGCTACAACAAAAAATGTGGCCTTTATATTATATTTTTTAAGTAAATCTAATAATTCAACTGTATATTTCTCATCAGGTCCATCATCAAAGGTTAATGATAAAAACTTTTTTTCATCTACGTAATTAGGAATTGGAGTGCCCTTAAATTTATAGTAAAAGGTAGGAATAATACTATATGATAACAACAAAACTCCTATTATACATATAATTATCATTTTTATGCCTCCTTCTTAAACTGTTCTATAACACTTAATATCTCTTCTTGATTAATATTTTCCTTAACCTTCTTCATATTACTTTTCATTTTTAAAATAGCCTTGTCATCATTTATAAGTGATAAAATATCCTTAGCTATATCCATTTCTTCATTCCAAACTACTTGTCCTATTTTTCTTTTTTCTATAAATTTAGCATTCTTAACTTCCTGAAGTAAAAATGGATTAACTACATAAATAGGTGTCTCACTGTAAATTGCCTCAAATAAAGTTATTCCACCAGATTTAGATATTATTAAATCTGCTCTTTTCATATAAAAATCTATCTTATTTGTATATCCTAAAACCTCAATATTTTTATACTTACTTTTCAATTGTTCAAACATTTTTTTATTATTTCCTGTTATTACTGTTGTTTTTATATTCTTCTCATTGTTTAATGATTCAAATAAATTTTTATTAAATGAAATTAACCCTAAACCACCACCCATAATTAAAATCTCTTTTGATTTATTTTTATCAAATTTTATAATCTTATCTTTAAAACCTTGTTTAACTGGAATTCCACTAACTATTATTTTATTTTCATCAATTCCTTTATCAATTAAACTTTTCTTTATACTTATATCACCAACAAAATAAAAATCTGTATTCTTATGAATCCATTCACTATGGCTAGAAATATCAGTTATAAATGTAAATAGAGGAATATTAGATTTCTTTAATGATTTATATTTAGAAATATATTGTGAACTTATAGGTAAAGTTGAAATAACTATATCCGGATTAAACTCTAAAAATAATCTATCTAATCCTTTTACAAAAAAATAATTAAATGTTTTTATATTATTATCCTCATTATTTATATTTACGAAATTATATAAATTTGACCATTTCGTCACTAATGTATTAAAACTTTTATAAAGGATCTTACTGGCTGTTGGCATTAAATAATCTAATATATCAACTATGCTAACTTCTATATTAGAATCTCTACTACTTATTTCTTGCCCTATTGCTTCTGATACCGAATAATGTCCCATTCCAAATTTTCCTGTTAAAATTAATATTTTCATAATATTTCTCCCAATGCTTGTTTGCTATACTTTTATTATAAAAAGCAAATATTAAGATTTATTTAGATTAAATCTTAATATTTGCTTATATAAATTCATTATTTTATTAAAATTTTATTAATATTTAATATTCTCTTTGCTTAAAATTCTTTTTTACTTAAACTTTCTGAATTAATTTTAGCTAATGAAGAATATTTTTCATATCGATTCATCTTTCATTTTTATTACAATTTTGTAATAAAAAAAGACTGCTCACCTAAGTGTAACAGCCTTTTATAGGAAAATTGTATGAAAATATAATACTCAAGCTTTTTAAAAGGAAACTCCACTCCTTTCAGTCGCTGAGTACACTAAAGTGTACCTTCAACTTACCAAATTTAAATTTGGAGTTTCAGGCAAGTTCGAGCAACCAAATTGAAAATTTGGGCTCTCACTTACTTAAATTCTACGTCGTCTCCGTCTACTAATTCTGAATTTTCTTTTATATATTTAACTAGTTCATCAACTTGTGCATATGCTACTGCAACATAAGTATCTGCTGCTCCATAGTAAATCGCTATTCTTCCTGTTTCAGGATCTTGAAGTGTTGCACATGGGAATGCTACATTTGGAACAAATCCTGTTGTTTCGTATTCCTTTTCTGGAGTTAGTAAATAATCTCTTGTTCTATATAAAACCTTTGATGGATTATCTTTATCTAATATTGCAGCGCCCATACTATATACAAATCCATTACAAGTTCCTGAAACTCCATGATAGAACATTAACCACCCTTCTGATGTTTCGATTGGTGTTGCTCCACTACCAATTTTAGTTCCTTGCCACCAACCTTGGCCACCTTTAGTCATTACTCTTCTATGTCTTCCCCAATGAACTAAATCTGGACTTTCACTTAAGAATATATCTCCAAACGGAGTATGTCCACTATCACTAGGTCTACTTAATAATAAGTATTTATCATTAACCTTTCTTGGGAATAAAACACCATTTCTGTTGAATGGAATAAATGGATTTTCAAGTCTAACAAATGTCTTGAAGTCCTTTGTCATTCCTAATCCTAATGCTGCTCCACCAAAGTCACAACACCAAACAATATAATAAGTATCTTCTATTTTAACTAATCTTGGATCATAAGCATAACTTGGTTGATAATCATTTCCTTGCTCATCTATCCAATGAATTTCTTCATCTTCAATATCCCAATTTAAAGCATCTTTACTTCTTCCTAAATGTAATTGTGGTCTACCATTTTTATGGTCTGCTCTAAATACTCCTATAAAGCCATCTTCGTATGGAAGTACTGCACTGTTAAAAATTCTTGCACTCTTCTTTGTTGGATTCCAGTCTATAATTGGATTATTATCATGTCTCCAAACTACTCCCTCAAATCCTTCTGGTTTTTCTTGCCATGGCATATTTTTTACTGCATCACCGTAAATTTTAACTTTTTCCATAATACCCTCCATCATATATCTTATAAGTATAAATTGTTTACTACCATTATCCATAAACGCTTTTATTAATTTGTAATTTACTTAACGAAAAACTTTTTTTCAAAACACTGTTAACAATTACATATTTAATTTACTATTACTTTAACTTTATTACTATAGATTTACTTCTTTATCTTTGTTTTTGTATATATTTCTGTAAAAATGCTAAATTTTTAATTAAAACACTAAAAAATTTAAATCCAAATCTCTTCTCCAAAACCTTTAATAAATTCTGTTAATTCTTCTGCCATTTCCTCTGCCTCTGGAATTCTTAAATGACCTGGTGTTCCAATTCCATTTCTTTTAAATTTAAATCTAACAATCTTTTCATCATTAATTTCCTTTGTCATTTCGTCTAAAGCAATATCCCAACCTTCATTATGACATAATAATGTTGTAATAATAACGAACAATGCATTAGGATACTTACTTCTTAAATCAAGAATAATTTCCTTATACTTTGATTTCCAATGTTCTCTTTTTTCTTTATCCTTATTAATATAATCAATAGGATGAGAATCATTTTGGCCAAGTGCCATAATAACTACATGAGGTGTATATCTACTAAAATCCCACTTATTACACTCACCAAGTTCAGCACTATATCTTAGCTTATCATAAGTAGATTCCAACCCTTTATATCCTAAACTTGGATTAAAATAACCTGTCCCATCTAATACAGCAATTCCTCCTTGAGCATTATTATTAATTTCTGCCCCTAATTTTCTTGCTGTAATCATAGAATATGAATACCATGAGTTTGAATATATTCCTTCATGTCCTTCTGGATCAGATTTCCCTACATATTCAACTGCTTCAGAAACTTCACCTGCTGATACTGAATCTCCAAAACATTCAATTCTTCTATTGCTTTTTGCCTCTGGAGCTTCTAAGTGACATCCTTTTTCTAATATAATTCCATAAAAATCAAAATAATGAGCTGCATCAGATCTTTTAAATAAAATTAAGTCATGAACCTCTTCACTTAGTCCTTCTGCAATATCTAATATAATATCTTTATTATGTTCTTCTATTACAGCCTTTCCTGTAATATTTCCATCTATAATAAATCCAATTGCATTTTCATAATATGCATGTACATTTTTAACAGCTACTTTAACAGACCTTCCAGTAAACCTTGTTTTAATCATACTTCCAGCATAAATAATTGTAGGAGCCTTAGGATTTTCAAAATCTACTCTTCCCATATATTGATAATTTAAATTATCTGATTCTATTAATGTATACTTGTTTTTATCTAAATCTTTTAAATACATTTCCTCTCCTCCTAAGAAACTAAAAATCCCATTATATATGCTTCTATTGATTTATTATCATCTAACACTTTAATTTCAATTTTATGCCTTCCATTTAATAAATCTTCAACTAATACTTCAGTTGCGGAATAATCTCCCCATCCATCCTTAAAAAAAGTATCAATAATTATCTCTTCTTTATCATCAACCTTAACAGCCAACTTTGCTGCAGTTTCCTTTATAGTTTTTTTGTATAATAAGAATATATTTTTTCCTTCTACATTTACTGATAAATTTGCTTCTCCACCAGTTTCAGAAATAAATTTCCAGCCATCTTTAAATACTTGGAATCCTTCATTATCTACAGAAAATCCACTTATTTTTTTTACATCTAAGTTATTATTATTCATTATTATTCCACATGTATATTTATCGCCGAATAAAGGCTGTCCAAGTTCTATTTTATTTACTTTAACTTCTTTCAAATTCTTATATATATCTTCCATAAAAGCAGTTAATAAATTAGATATTATAAAATGACCATAGTCATTTGGATGTACCTCATCACTTGCAACATCTTCCCACTTCAATCTATTTGTAATCATTTCTGTATAAATTGAGTTTCTAAAACTTATCATTGGCAAATTATATTTTCTGCCTATCTCTATTTGTTGTGGTTGAACATTACTTCCATCAAAATTGCTCATAAACACTTCAATTATTGCTGGTGGATTTTCTACTGATAATATTCTTCTTATTATGCTTTCATAAGCAACCTTATCATAAATACTATCTTTATCATTTACAGCAAAATCAATAAATACTATGTCTGGATTTTGTGATAATACTTGCTTTTCTACTCTATGAGCCCCTATTATTGATCCTGTTGCTCCAACCCCTGCATTAACATATTTTACATTTACATTTTTGAACTTATCCTTAAACCATTTATAAGTTCTACTAGCATAACAATCTTCAAATTTTGTTGCATTGCATCCTTGAGTTATTGATCCTCCTAAAAATGCTATAGTAATAGCTTGTCCATTTTTTGCTTTATTCATTGCTTTTTCAATTCTAGAAATATCACCTTTACTAACTAATGAATTATTAATCATATCTGTTGTTACTTTAAATTCCATCTTATTCTCCCCCACTTTATACAGCCATTTTTATTAGTCATAAACAAAATCTTTTCTTGATTTAATTATATAATTGTTATAGTTATTAATATTATTTAAACTAATTCTGCTTAAAAATCACCAATAAATCTTAATAAAAGTATATTAAATTTATAAAAAGAAAAGGCAAATAGCCTAATTTACTATTTGCCACTTCTATTATTTATTCTTTTATATTAAAGAAAGCTTTCTTTCCTCTATATTCTGCTACATCATCAAGTTCTTCTGCTATTCTGATTAATTGATTATATTTAGCAACTCTTTCAGATCTTGCAGGAGCACCAGTCTTAATTTGACCTGCATTAACAGCAACAACTAAATCTGCTATAGTAGTATCTTCTGTTTCACCACTTCTATGAGAAATAACTGCTGTATATCCAGCTCTATTAGCCATTTCTATAGCATTTAAAGTTTCTGTTAAAGTACCAATTTGATTTAATTTAATAAGAATTGAGTTAGCAACTCCTCTATAAATTCCATCTTCTAATCTTTGAGTATTAGTTACAAATAAGTCATCACCAACTAATTGAACTCTCTTACCTAATCTATCAGTTAATAGCTTCCAACCTTCCCAGTCCTCTTCTGCCATACCATCTTCAATTGATATAATAGGATATTTATTTACCCAATCTTCGAAGAAATCAACCATTTCAGCTGCAGTTAAAGTCTTTCCTTCATGTTCTAATACATATTTACCATCTTTGTAATATTCAGATGAAGCTGCATCTATTGCTATGAATATATCTTTTCCTGGTTCATATCCAGCCTTTTTAATTGCTTCTAATATAACTTCAATAGCCTCTGCATTACTCTTTAAGTTAGGAGCAAATCCACCTTCATCTCCAACACCTGTTGAGTATCCTTTTTCATTTAAAGTTTTCTTTAATGCATGATAAACTTCTGCACAAGCTTGAACTGCTTTATCAAAGTTATCAAAGCCTACTGGCATAACCATAAACTCTTGAAGGTCAACTGAATTATCAGCATGTGAACCACCATTTATTATGTTCATCATTGGAACTGGTAACACTTTTGCATTTACTCCACCTACATATTGATATAAAGGTAATCCTAAATAATTAGCTGCTGCTTGGGCTACTGCTAAAGAAACACCTAATATAGCATTAGCGCCTAATTTTCCTTTATTATTACTTCCATCAAGTTCTATTAACATTTTATCAATATATGTTTGATCAAAAACATTACATCCTATTAATTCTTCAGCTATTGTATCATTAACATTTTCAACAGCTTTTAAAACACCTTTTCCCATATAATAATCTTTATTTCCATCTCTTAACTCAACTGCTTCATAAATACCAGTTGATGCACCTGATGGTACTGCTGCTCTTCCCATTGTTCCATCTTCTAGATATACTTCTACCTCTACTGTTGGAAAACATCTAGAGTCTAATATTTGTCTTGCTACAACATCTACAATTTCAACAAAATTTTTCATTTCATATCCTCCTTCTTTTTAACATTAAATGAAATATTTTATTCCAAAATCTAATATCTACCCATTTATTTTTTACATCGGAAACAAATAATATTCTATTTTCTTAATAATTTATTTAATTACAAAATATAAAAGTCAAAAGCTTGCCCATATAACTTATATTAATTATTAGCTCTTGACTCTTATATTTAATATCCTAATTATTTTAATATTCCTTTGCATAATATTGATTAATTTTCTGCTCCCATTCCGAACCTCTTCTTTTATCTATTATATAAATTCCCCTTAAAAATTCCTCTAACACATCTATTCCATCAAGTCCCTTCATTAAATGTCTTGGGTAATCAACCTTTCGTCTGTAACACTGCTTTGGATCAATAACCATTAATCTCTCATTCTTGTTAACATATATATCTCTACACCTTGCATCCAATTTTGTAAACTTTAAAGCCTTAAATTCATTAATTAACCTGTATAAATTATATATAAGTTGCTGACTTAATCCATTTTCTTTTATATAGTCATCCAATCTTATGCCATTAACCATATCCCTTAATATATAGTAATCTCCATTTTTATATATCCTAGGAAAATATTTAGATTTTTTTACTCTATATAATATCTCTGCTTCACTTTTACAAACATTTTTGTCTGTAAATATCTTTATAGCTCTATTCCCAGGTACTTCATAAACAATTCCATTATGTCCTTCACCTAATAGCTTAGCTTCTTTAAAGAGATTTTCTATATCCTTATCGAAGTCTGCTGAATATGCATATGTTCTAGCCATTATAACCTACCTTTATTAATATTTGTACTATTATATTAACTATAGTATGCATTTATAACAATTAATGATTGTTTCTAATTATACATAAAAAGAAAGATTCATTGCATTTATGCAATAAACCTTTCTTTAACTCTAGTTTTCACTCTTTAACAATTCTTCATTTTTTTCAATAAGCTCTTGTCTTTGTGCTGTGCATAAAAGTGATCTATATGGATCTTGTGGGGTATTGAATGTATAATCAATTAACTTATCTACAGTAGTTGTAGCAACATGTAATCTAGTATCACTAGATGCATAATAAATATTTACATTATTATCTTCATCAACAGTAAGTCCATTACAGAATATTACATTAGATACATCTCCAACTCTTTCATTATCATAAGGAGCTATAAAATGTCCTCCTGGTAATGCAATAATCTTTGTTGGCTCTTCTAAGTCTGTTGCAAAGGTATAAAGAACATATCTTAAACCAGCTGCTGTATTTCTTACACCATGACCTATATGTATCCAACCTTTTTCTGTTTTAATAGGTGCTGGCCCTTGTCCATTTTTAACTTCATAAACTGTATGATATTTCTTTTCATGCATTATCTTCTCTTCATTAACAACTGGATTAGTCATATCATCACAGTATCCATAAGCAATACCTCCACCTGAACCAGTTGAAATGAATCCATCTTGTGGTCTAGTATATAATAAATATTTTCCTTCAACAAACTCAGGATGTAACACAACATTTCTTTGTTGAGGAGATGGAGTCTTTATATCAGGTAGTCTTTCCCAAGTTTTTAAATCAGTAGTTCTAACTAATCCTGCTTGAGCTACCGCTGAAGATGTATCTCCAAAAGCTGCATCTGGATCTTTTCTTTCAGAACAATAAATCCCATATATATATCCATCCTCATGTTTTACAAGTCTCATATCATAAATATTAGTTTCTTCTTGACAAATATCTTCCCACTGTATTAAAGATTCAAATCTAAAATTATCAATTCCATTTTCACTTGATGCTAAAGCAAAAATTGATTTTCTATCTAACCCTTCTGTTCTTACAACTAAATAGTATTTACCATTTAAATAAATAGCTCCAGCATTTAATGTTGCATTAATACCTAGTCTTTCCATGAAGTATGGATTAGTTTCTTTATTTAAATCAAATCTCCATTCAATTGGAACATGATGTCTGGTTATTACTGGATATTTATATCTATCATAAACACCATTGTACCAAGTAGTGTCAACTTCATTTTTTCTTGTTATTAATTTTTCCTGTTCTTCTTTTAATGTATAATATCTTTCATGTATCATTTCTTATTCTCCTATTCTCTTCATAAACTCTAAACAAAATCTTCCATTATGATATGGTGCCTTCCACGGTTCAATAACGCTTCTCTCTGTTGGTTTACCATCTGCTTCTATTGACCAATACCATTCTCCACCTTCTCTTGGATCAACCATAGTTGCCATAGTATAAGTCATTAATTTATCTATTATTTTTAAAAGACTCTCATCATGAGTTCTTTCATATGCATTTAAATATCCAATCATTGCTTCAACTTGTACCCACCATACACGAGTAAAATCTTTAACTCCATTTTCTGCTTCATTTATTAATGAACCATCTTCTTGAATTTGTTCTTTAATTTTATATGCAATATCAACAATCATCTTTTCAATATTTTCATCTTTTAGACCCAATAACTTATAGGCATCATCAATAAGCCAACTTGCTTCTATATCATGACCATATGATTTTACATCAATAATTGTATTCCACTTATTATCAAAGAATATCTTCAAATAATGCTCTTCTTTGTCATAAATTTTATTATAGAAAGTATATATTAACTCTTTTAACCTTTCTCCAACTCTAGAATCCTTTGTTACCTCATAAAGAGTAGTATATCCTTCTAAGACATGTAAATGAGTATTAGTTGTTATTTCTGCAATAACACCATTTTCACTTAGCATTTCATTTGGAGTAATATTCCACTCCCTATCAAACTCTTCTAAATATGCTGAATTTTTTTTATTAAATCCTTTGCTTTCAATTAATGAAAATAAATTTATTGCTAAGTCTAAGGCTTCTTTATCAGCAGTTGCTTTATAATATTCACTTAATGCATATATAGCAAAAGCCTGACAATAAATATGCTTTCTTGTATCACTTGGATTCCCTTTATAATCTAACATCCAATATACACCATTAAACTCTTTATCAAACAACTTATCTCTTAAAAACTCATAAATATGAGTTGCAGCCTTCTTATATTCTTCATTCTTTGTTGCACAATACGCAGCTGAAAAGAACCATAATATTCTTGAAGTTTGGATTCCACCCTTAACACTTTCCTTATTAATCTTCAAATCATAACTTACTTCGCCATAAAATCCACCATTTTCATTATCAATTAGCTTAAGCCAAAAAGGTGCTATATGATTTAATAATTCTTCTTCTGCTTTTTTTCTTAGCTCATAAACCATTTAAATATCCTCCACTCCATATAAATTCAAATCTAAACGTAAGTAATAGTCTATATAATTATGATATGGTAACATTTTCACTCATTCAATTAATTAACCCTAAAATCATATTTATTGCTAACTTTTAAGAATATTTGTATGTTTTTTATATTTTTAAATAAAAATCTCAAGTTGATTTTTATTTAATTCAACTTGAGATCTTATTTAACTAATATTTATCTTTACTGATTCAATTGTACTTCTATTTATTTTTACAAATACAGCTGAAATTATTGCAATTGCTAATATTACTAAAAATTCCTTTCTAAATATGGCCAAAACCATAAATAGTATAAAAAATCCAATGGTAGTTAATAGCTTTTTAGGATACATACACATTATTGCCAATGCATCTATATATCTTATTGGTTTTTCTTTAATTATAACATATAAAGAATAATACCCCCAATATATAGCTATAACTACATATAAATATGCAAAGAAATAATTTAACACACTAGCTATGGGTAAATCAATTCTTCTTAGCATTAACATTGCTACAACTAATGTTAATGAATAAAATCCAGTTAAAATAGTTGATTTTTTATTTTCAACAAAATACATTTTCATTCTAGAATTAAATATTTTTAAAATACCTGAATACCCGTCAATCTCATCATTAAATAACATTAGTGAAATTTCTATATTAGTAAATACTACCGGAACTAATGTTATTGAAAATAATCCTAATAATAAATATAAAATTGATAATATATTTGTTATTAATAAAACATATAAAATGTGAACGAACCTAAATGTCTTTTCTCTCATTTCATCACCTTATTTTACGGCTCCTGCTGTGAATCCGTTATAAATATATTTTTGTAATGCTAAGAATACTATTAATGTTGGAATCATTATTAATATAACCCCTGCACATATAACATTCCATTGTCCCCCATATGGTCCCATAAACTTATAAAGTGATGTTGCTAATGTTCCCATCTCTTCTCCAGGCGCATAAAGGAATGGTGTATAGAAATCATTATAAATTCCGACGCCACGTATTATTATAATTGTTGCTATAGCTGGCTTTAATAGTGGAATAATTAGCTTTCTAAATATATAGAAATATGATGCTCCTTCAAGCATTGCAGCTTCATCATTTGAGTATGGAATAGAATCCATAAACTGCATCATTATGAATATACTCATAACATCTGCCCCTAAATAAAGAACTATTGGAGCCCATAAACTATTATATAATCCAAGTCTACTCATTATTTGGAATGTAGCAACCTGAGTAGTTACCATTGGTAAAAACATTGGTACCATATATAACAGTAATATTACTTTCTTTAACTTAAAATCAAATCTGTGTAATACATAAGCAACCATTGCTCCCATTAAAATTGTACCAGATAATGATATCACCATTATGAATGCTGTATTAAAGAATCCTCTCAGCATTCCACCTTGAATAAATGCTGTTTTGAAATTATCTAAATTCAAGAAACTCGCTGGTAATGATAATTTATTAGTTGAGTAAAACTCATTATATTCCTTAAATGATGCTAAAAATATTGTTAGTATAGGAAGAATAAAAACTATTGCTGCTAATATTAATGCTGTGTATTTGAGCACTTTAAAAAATATACTTTTAGCTCGTAATACAAATAATTCTTTATCCATTTTGACTTTTGCTACATTTACTTCAGTATTACTTTGCATATTCCTTCTCCTCCTTAAAGAATATATTTTGAATTAATGCCACTGCTGCAACAATAAGCATTACTACAACAGCCATTGCAGAAGCTTTACCAACCTTATTATAAGTAAAGGCAGTTTTTATTGTTTCTATTACGAATGTAGAACTTCCATTTGATCCACCTGTCATTATATATGGTATTTCAAATACTGAAATTGCTCCTGAAATATTTAATATTAAATTTAATTGAATTATTCTCTTAACAGAAGGTATATAAATATATCTAATCTTATGCCAATCACCAGCTCCATCTAAATCTGCTGCTTCTAAAACCTCATCAGAAATTGATTGAAGAGCTCCTAAGAAAATAATAAAGTTATATCCAAAAAATCTCCAAATTGATGTAAATGCTAAAGAGAAATTTACATATTGTGCATCTCCAAGCCATTGTCTAATTAAACTATCTAATCCTAACATACTTAATATAGTATCAAATGTTCCACTTGGTTGGAAGAAGAATAAAAACATTAATGATATTGCAACACCATTTATTAAGTAAGGGAAAAAGTATAGTGATTTAAAGAAACTTTTACCTTTTATTTTAGAATTAATTATTACTGCAAATACAAATGCTAAAGCTAACTGTATTAACCCACCAACAAAATAATATAAACTATTTTTTAATACAGAAAAAACTTCTGGATCACTAAATATATTTATATAGTTTTCAAGACCAACGAATGTCTTAGGCCCATACCCCTTCCAATTAGTGAAACTGTAAGATATCATATTTATTGCTGGTAAATATGTAAATACAAACAGTAATGTAAGTGGAATTAGTAAGAATAGTGCTATTATAAATTTCCTTTGTGTTTTATAACTTACATTTTTAAACACATTTTTTCCCCCTTTACGACTTCTTTCCTTTAATATTACTCTGCTCTATTTACATTAATTTAGAGACTTTTATCCTTAAAATACATACTTTTATAATTAGGGGAGTTTTAATGCTCCCCTTAATTATTTATATAAATTATTATTCAGATAATTTTTCTTTGTTACTATTCCATTTGTTATTGTAATCTTCAATAACTTTTTCAAAGTCTGCTCTGCTCTTCTTAGCAGCAATTACAGCATTTTGAATATATTCACCAACCCAGAACTTAGTTCCTGATTCGTTAGCTATTTCAGTTGTTAAGTCACTAGCCTTTTGATCTGCTTCTGCTGGATCGCCAAACATTAATTCAACACCTGACTCTTGATACTCTTTAACAACTGGATTTCCAGAAGTAAGATTTTTATTAGCTGGAATAAAACCACAAGAATCTAAGTAATCTAAACAATTAGCAAAGTAAATAGCAAAATCTTTAGCTTCTTCTTTATGCTTAGAATATTTACTTACACCTAAGTAGTTATCTGGTCCTGCACCAGCCTTTAATTCTCCTGAATTAGTTGCTGGGAATGGAGCAATAGCAATATCATCAGCATTAGCTTCATTAGCTTCTTGAATTTGAGAAACAGCCCACATACCTAATGTCATCATACCAATTTTACCGTTAGCCATATCAACTTTTGATTGTTCCCAGTTAGTTGTAGCTAAATCTTCTTCAACCCAACCTTCACTAACAAACTTATAAAGAATTTCTAACATATCTCCTGTAGGCTTTCCAGCTGAGAATGGACTTTCCATAGATCCCATATCTCTATAGTAATATGGATTTCCATATATCACTGAAGAAACAGCATCATATTGGCTTAATGGCCACATATCAGCAGAATTGATAGCTACTGGAACTACACCTTCTTGTCCTTCTTTAATTTTTGCTAATGCGTCATATAATTCATCTAAAGTTTTAGGAAACTCATCATAACCTGCAGCAGCAAACACTTTTTTGTTATAAACAACACCGTCTGCT
Source organism: uncultured Clostridium sp. (assembly GCF_934754925.1). GTDB lineage: Bacteria > Bacillota > Clostridia > Clostridiales > Clostridiaceae > Clostridium. The sequence continues at coordinate 23,343 of NZ_CAKVJA010000014.1, forward strand.
CCTAATCCATTTGGAATACCATATACAGTATCAGTATTTAAATCAGCTCTTTCTGTTACTCCAACGTAATCGCTATAATCCTCTACTGAGCCTAGTGGTTCAAAGAACTCTCCTAATTCCTCAGCCTTAAATGCTGGTAATATATTTAATACATCACCGTAATCTTGAGTGTTCATTCTTGTTTGAACTATACTTTCATAATCAGTAATTGCTTCCCACTCTATTTTTACACCTTTTTCTTCATAGTACTTGTCTGCAACTGTTTTTAACACTGTATCTTTTATATCTGTTCTATGTGTTAAAACTTTTAAAGTAACTTCACCTTTGCTATCAGAACCATTACTACCTGTTGATGAACAACCTGCGAAAAGTGATGTTGCTATTGCACTAGCACAAATAACACTTAGTAATCTTTTTTTCATTTCAATTCTCCCCCTTGAAATATACATTTTATCTTTGTTAGCAAACGTTTTCCCGTTTACAAGTTAATTTTACAAACTTTTAAATAACTATTCTACGCTTTTAAATACACAGCATAATTTTGATTTATAAATCGTATAATTTATTTATAATTACAGTTCCATTAATTAATTTTTTTATTTTTATAAATAAAAAAATAGAGAGAACCTAGCGGCTCTCTCCTTAATATACTAATTAAAATCCATTATTTGATGAAACTTCTTTAATCCAAGTACCTGATTTCTTTATTGTTTTCTTTTGCGTAGCTAAATCTACTGCAATATAACCATATCTATTTTTATATGCATTACACCAAGACCAGCAATCTATTGGTGTCCATGAATGATATCCAAAACAATTTGATCCTTCTTCTATTCCCTTGTGTAAATATTGTAAATGTTCTTCAAGGAATTCAATTCTATAATCATCCTGTATTGAACCATCTTCACCTATATATTTTTCTTCACCTTCAACCCCCATTCCATTTTCAGAAATATACCATGGAATATTGTTGTAATTATCTCTAATATTTATTGCAATATCATACATTGCTTCAGGATATATCTCCCATCCTCTATATGGATTCATTCTTTTTCCTGGCATATCATAATAATCAAAATACTTTTCAGGCATCCATCCTTTACTATTATCAATTTCTGATTCTTTTGCTTTCACTCTTCTTGGTTGATAATAATTAACTCCTAAGAAATCTATAGTATTATCTTTTATGATTTGTAATTCTTCTTCTGTACTTTCCCATAAAATATTATCTTCTTTTAAAAGATTAATTAAAAGACTTGGGAATTCTCCCTTTACTGCTGGATCTAAGAATGAGTAGTTGAAGATTGTATCAGCAACTTTTGAAGCATATAAATCATCTTTATTATTACTTCTTGGATAAGCTGGAGTTAAATTAAGTACTATACCTATTTTTCCACCATCTTCTGTGCACCCTAATTCTCTAAATCTCTTAATAGCTTTAGCTGATGCTAAATTTATATTATACATAGCCTGTACAGCCTTTTCTCCATCTACTAATTTCGGATAATGGAATTCATATAAATATTGTCCTTCTACAACTACCATTGGCTCATTAAAGGTTGTCCAATACTTTACTCTATCTCCAAATAATTTAAATGCTGTTTCTGCAAACTTCACAAATAATTCAACAACATGTTTAGATGTCCACCCACCATATTTATTATATAGTTCAACAGGTAAATCAAAATGGTGTAAATTCATTACTGGAATCATACCATTTTTTATAGTTTCATCTATAACATCATTATAAAATCTTACTCCATCTTCATCAGGTTCTCCTGTTTCTAAATCCTTAATAAGTCTTGTCCATTGTATTGATGTTCTAAAACTATTTAAGCCAATTTCTTTTAGCATAGCTAAATCTTCTTTATAGCTATTATAAAAATTAGAAGTTATTTCTGGCCCTACCTTATCAAAAAAAGCCTCTGGCTCTACTTCATACCAATAATCAAATACACTTTTATGTGGTTTATTAAATGTTCCTTCACTTTGTGGTCCTGATGTAGCTGAACCCCACCAAAAATTTTCTGGGAATATATATTTTTTATTCATAATTTCCTCCTAAATTATCAAATTCCTTTTACGCTTAAATTATATATATTCTTCTAAAACATATCTATACTTTTGTTTATAATATCATTGATTTTGCATATTTTTATGAATTTATCCATATAAACTAGAAAATTTACAACTAAAAATAAGTCATTAAACCCAAATAAAATTAACTTTGATTTAATGACTTATTCCATTTATTCTAATCTATACATATTTCAAGTTTTTGTTTTTGTAAAAAGTTATATAATGCTCCTAATTTATTTGCATCATTTCCATAGACACATTTTTTTATTTGTGGAATTACTTCAGCATATTCATCCTTTGACAATATTTCTATAACTCTTTTTCTAATATCTTCTATAATCCCTTCTCTTTCAGATATAGCACCACCAATAACTATAGCCTCTGGATCATAAGTATATTGAATATTAATAATCCCAATTGCCATATAAGTAAAAAACTTATTAACTTCTTCTATAGCAATTTCATCTCCACTATCATATAATTCAAATGCTTTTTTTCCATCAAACTTGTTAATATCTATATTTTTTCTTTTTGCAATAGCTTTTACTAATGCAAATATTGATCCTACATCACTCCAAGTTAGTAACTTATTATTTTTTATATCACAATCAACTATGCAGAACCCAAATTCTCCACCATGCATATTAGCACCAGTATGAATTTTATTATTCTTTACAATAGCTCCTCCAATTCCTGTTCCACATACTATAAAAGCTGAATCACTATTATCCTTTGTAGCTCCTAACCAACATTCTCTATTATAGTTAAGTATATTTATCAACCTTATTAAGAAATATCCTAAAATTAATCACTATTACTGATTTTTTATCAGTTCATATATTAATTACTAATATAATTTTCACCTTAGCTTTAATAGGAAATAGAATTTTATAAAAAAATAAACTGTATGATATATTACTAATCTATCATACAGTTTATTTTTTTATTTATCTATTTTTACCTAAAAATAATACAGCTAAAACCCCAGGGCCAGCATGTGCACCTATAACATTTCCAACATAGTTAATAACTATATTTTTAAACTTAACTTCTTCTAATATCATATTCTTTAAAGTTTCTGCATCCTCTAAACAATCTCCATGACATATATATAAAGTTTCATTCTCACTATTTATTGCTTTCTCTTTTACTTCATTAGCTAAAAATTTTAAAACTTTCTTTTTTCCCTTGATTTTTTCACCTTGCATTACTTTTCCATCATCATCTATATATAATGCTGGTTTAATATTTAAAAGTCCTCCAATTGCAGCTGTCGTAGCTGAAATACGTCCACCTCTTTTTAAATGATTCAAACTATCTACTACAAATGAATGTATAATCTTCCTTTTATTTTCCTCAATCCAAGTAACTATCTCTTCTACACTTAACCCTTTATCTCTCATTTCACAAGCCTTTAGAACTAATAACCCTTGTCCCATTGAAACACTTAAAGAGTCAACTAATTCAATTTTTGCTTCTGGATATTCTTCTATTATATTATTTTTTGCTATATTCGCACTATTAAATGTACCACTTAATGCAGAAGATAATGTTATACAAATTATAGAATCTCCATTTTTTACATGCTTTATGAACTCTTCTTCAAATTCATGTGCATTAACTTGAGATGTACTAGGCGTTGCTCCTTTTCTCATTTGTTCATAAAAATCCTTATAACTTAATGTTTTTCCTAAGTCATCTTTTATTAACTTTTCATTTAAGTTTAATACTAATGAAAGTAATCCTATATTATTATTATCTATATATTCCCTTGATAAATCACAAGCTGAATCTGTTATTATTTTTATTCCCATATTTCTTCGTCCTCCACTAACTTTATAAATAGTTGTGTTTTTTATTGTAAGGAAATTATATATGCAAATATTAATATTGTCAAACTCTTTGAAAATCAAACCTTATTTTTTTATTTCATATTACAAAAATTTCAATTTATCCTTCTTAAATAGAAAGATTAAAAAGAGAGGGTTACCCCTCTCCTTAAAACTATTTTATTAAAGATTCACCTGTCATTTCAGCAGGAACATCTAATCCCATTACTGTTAACATTGTTGGTGCTATATCAGCTAACTTACCATCTTTTAAAGATTTACCTTCTGTGTGGTTAGATACCCATACAAATGGAACTGGATCAGTTGTGTGAGCTGTAAATGGATTTCCAGTTTCAGCATCAATCATAGTTTCAGCATTTCCGTGGTCAGCAGTTATAAATACTGTTCCATCTAATTCTAAAACTTTATCAACTACTCTTCCTAAGCATGTATCTACAGCTTCAACAGCAGCTTTAGCAGCTTCTAAAACTCCAGTATGTCCAACCATGTCTGGGTTAGCATAGTTTAATATAACCATGTCATATTTTCCTGAATCTAATCTATTTATTAATTCATCAGTTAATTCTGGTGCGCTCATTTCTGGTTTTAAGTCATAAGTTGCAACCTTTGGAGATGCAATAAGAGCTCTATCTTCACCTTCGTTTTCTTTTTCAACACCACCGTTGAAGAAGAATGTAACGTGAGCGTATTTTTCTGTTTCTGCTATTCTTAATTGGTTTAATCCCTTAGAAGCAACATATTCACCTAAAGTATTAGTTATAGCTTCTGGTCTGTAAGCAACTTCAACACCTTCTAAAGTCTTATCGTATTGAGTCATTGTTACAAATACTAAATCTAAAGTTTCTCTTTCAAATCCTGCAAATTCTTTATCGTTTATAGCTCTAGTTATTTCTCTAGCTCTATCAGGTCTGAAGTTAAAGAATACTACTGAATCTCCATTCTTTATTGTTCCAGTTGGAGCTCCATTTTCTTCAATAACGCATGGTAATACGAACTCATCTGATTTATTATCAGCATAAGATTTTTCCATACATTCAACAGCAGATGTAGCAGTTTCACCTTTTCCAAGTACCATTGCATCATAAGCTAATTGTACTCTTTCCCATCTGTTATCTCTATCCATTGCATAATATCTTCCTGAAATAGTAGCAATCTTACCTACTCCAATTTCAGCCATGTAGTTTTCTAATTCAACTACGAAATCTTTACCTGAACCTGGAGCAACGTCTCTACCATCCATGAAGCAATGAACATATACGTTCTTAACATCTTGCTCTTTAGCTAATTTTAATAATCCTTTTAAATGATCTATATGAGAGTGAACTCCACCGTTAGATAATAATCCCATTAAGTGTAATGCTGAATTATCTTTCTTAGCATTTTCGATAGCTTTTAATAAAGCTTCGTTCTTAAAGAATCCACCTTCGTTTATTTCTTTAGTTATTCTAGTTAATTCTTGATATATAATTCTTCCTGCACCAATATTTAAGTGTCCAACTTCTGAGTTACCCATTTGTCCATCTGGTAATCCAACAAACATACCACTTGCTTGTAATTGTGAGTGAGGATAGTTTGCAACTAATCTATCATAATTTGGTTTATTTGCAGCAGCAACTGCATTTCCATCTCCTTCTGGAGCTATTCCAAATCCATCTAATATCATTAACATTACAGGTTTCTTCGCCATAATTCCCTCCAAATATATAAATACTTTTTTAGTTTCAAAAAAAGTGATAACTTTGTCTTTGTGAGTTTCATTATGCAATTAAAGTAGCCTGAATCTCACTCGTCATTAGTATCATTAATTGAACCATGTTTATTATACTATAATTATTATTACTAAACAATATAGTTAGCTTTTTGTAAACGATTGTCTAAAAAATTTTCTGATAATTTATTTTTTGCTAAATAACCCAAAAATATTATATAAACATAAATACATGTAAAATATTAATTCTAAATAACAAAAAAAGAAATCCCTAGCAGAGGATTTCTTTTTTTATTAAATTCTAGTAGTTTACGATTTGAGCAAAATCAGTAGCAACTAAGCTAGCTCCACCAACTAAAGCTCCATCGATATCAGATTGAGCCATTTGAGCCTTTATAGTTCCTGGTTTAACTGATCCACCGTATTGGATTCTTACTTTGTTAGCAACTTCTTGACCAAACATTTCAGCAACAACGCCTCTTACTGCCTTAATTGTTTCATTAGCTTGTTCATCAGTAGCAGTTTTACCAGTTCCGATAGCCCAGATTGGTTCGTAAGCTATAACAACTTTTTCTGCTAATTCTGGTGATAAACCTTCTAAATCAGCTTTGATTTGAGCTCCAACAACTTCGTTAGTTGTTCCATTTTCTCTTTGCTCTAAAGTTTCTCCACAGCAAAGGATTGGAGTTAAGTTGTGAGCAAATGCAGCTTTAACCTTTTTGTTTAACGCTTCATCAGTTTCGTTGAAGTATTCTCTTCTTTCACTGTGTCCTAAAACAACATAGCTAACACCCATAGCTTCTAACATTCCTGGAGCAACTTCACCAGTGAAAGCTCCTTTTTCTTCAAAGTGCATGTTTTGAGCTGCAACTTTGATGTTTGATCCTTCAACTGCTTTTAATACAGCATCTAAGCAAACAAAAGTAGGGCAAACTACTACATCACAAGTAGCATCCTTTACTAATGGTTTTAATTCGTTTATAACTTTAACAGCCTCTTCTGGAGTATAGTGCATTTTCCAGTTTCCAGCGATAATAGCTTTTCTCATTCTATTCACCTCTAATAAAATTTTTTCAAAATTTTTAGTGACAAGTTTACAGTGACAAATGACAAGTTAAGGTAGAAACTCCTAATGGAGTTTCTAAAAATATATTTTTATAAAATTCAGCTCTGCTGAATTTATTCATCAACTTGTCACTTATCACTTGTCACTCTTAACTGTTTCTACTTGTCGTTTAAAGCAGCAATTCCTGGTAAAGTTTTACCTTCTAAGAATTCTAATGAAGCTCCACCACCTGTAGAAATGTGAGTCATCTTATCTCCGAATCCTAAGATGTTAACAGCAGCAGCTGAGTCTCCTCCACCGATAACTGTTGTAGCATCTGCATCAGCCATAGCCTTAGCAACTGCAATTGTTCCTTTGTTGAAGTTTTCGAATTCGAATACTCCCATTGGTCCGTTCCAGATAACAGTCTTAGCATCTTTAATTGCATCAGCATATAGAGCTTCTGTCTTAGGTCCGATATCTAATCCCATGAATCCAGCTGGAATGTTTTGATCTTCAGTAACTGTAGCTTCAACATCCTTGAATCCATCAGCGATTCTGTGGTCTACTGGTAATAAGAATTTAACACCGTTAGCTTCAGCTTTAGCGATCATTTCCTTAGCGTAGTCCATTCTATCGTCTTCACATAAAGAAGTTCCTATTTCATATCCTTGAGCTTTTAAGAATGTGTAAGCCATTCCTCCACCAATGATAATTGTATCAACCTTTTCTAATAAGTTGTTGATAACAGCAATTTTATCAGAAACCTTAGATCCACCTAATATAGCAACGAAAGGTCTAACTGGATTGTTTACTGCTTCCCCTAAGAACTTTAATTCTTTTTGAATTAAGTATCCGCATACAGCTGTATCTACATACTTAGTTACTCCTTCAGTTGATGAGTGTGCTCTGTGAGCAGTTCCGAATGCATCGTTAACGTAGATATCACATAAAGAAGCTAATTCCTTAGATAATTCTTCTCCGTTCTTAGTTTCTTCTTTTCTGCATCTAGTATTTTCTAATAATACAACGTCTCCGTCTTTCATATCAGCAACAGCTTTTCTTGCATTTTCTCCAACAACTTCTTCGTCTCTAGCGAAAATAACTTCTTTACCTAACATTTCGCTTAATCTTACAGCAACTGGTGCTAAAGTCTTAGAAGCATCTTTTCCTAAGTGTGAGCAAAGTATAACTTTAGCTCCGTTTTCAACTAAGTATTTGATTGTTGGAAGTGCTCCTACTAATCTGTTTTCATCAGTGATAACTCCATCTTTTAATGGTACGTTAAAGTCACATCTTACTAAAACTCTTTTACCTTTAACTTGAACATCTTCGATTGTCTTCTTATTAAAGCTCATTCTTTTCACCTCATAAATTTATTCATAGTTTTTCATATAATTTTAAAATAGGCCCGGTCTTATAAGTATGCCTTAGAGACCGGACCCTTTGTAGGATCTTATAAGAGTGCTTTTATAAGCATCTAAATCCGTATATAATTATCTATTAAAATTAAGCTAATTCAGCGAAGTATTTAATAGTTCTAACCATTTGGCTAGTGTATGAGTTTTCGTTGTCATACCATGAAACAACTTGAACTTGGTATAATCCTTCTCCGATTTCAGATACCATTGTTTGAGTTGCATCGAATAATGAACCGTATTTGATTCCGATGATGTCTGAAGAAACTAATTCTTCTTCAGTGTAACCGAATGATTCGTTTGAAGCAGCTTTCATAGCAGCATTGATTCCTTCTACAGTTACATTTTCACCCTTAACAACTGCAACTAAGATTGTGCTTGATCCAGTTGGAACTGGTACTCTTTGTGCAGAACCGATTAATTTTCCGTTTAATTCTGGAATAACTAATCCGATAGCTTTAGCAGCTCCAGTTGAGTTAGGTACTATGTTAACAGCCCCAGCTCTAGCTCTTCTTAAATCACCTTTTCTTTGAGGACCATCTAAGATCATTTGGTCTCCAGTGTAAGCGTGGATTGTAGACATTATTCCTGATTGGATTGTAGCATAATCATTTAAAGCTTTAGCCATTGGAGCTAAGCAGTTTGTAGTACAAGATGCAGCTGAGATTATGTTATCTTCAGCAGTTAATATATCTTGGTTTACGTTGAATACAACTGTTGGAAGGTCGTTTCCAGCTGGAGCTGATATAACAACTTTCTTAGCACCTGCTTCGATGTGAGCTTGAGATTTAGCTTTTGATACATAGAATCCAGTACATTCTAAAACTACGTCAACGTCTAATTCACCCCATGGTAATTTAGAAGCATCAGCTTCAGCGTATATTCTGATTTCTTTTCCATCTACAGTGATTGAGTTTTCACCAGCAACAACTGTATCACCTAAAGCGTATCTTCCTTGTGCTGAATCATATTTTAATAAGTGAGCTAACATTTTTGGGCTTGTTAAATCGTTGATAGCAACTACTTCGTACCCTTCTGCTCCAAACATTTGTCTAAATGCAAGACGTCCTATACGTCCAAAACCATTAATTGCAACTCTTACCATTACAATTACCTCCTAAAAATAGATATTATATATTTAAAATTAAATTTTAAATCAAATTAATTAATGCAAAGTTTTGCTTATTTATAACTTTTAATTAACTCTGCAATTTTTCTTCCTGCAGATTCATCAGTAACTAAAACAGCATTAGAATTATTCATTTCTGTTGCAATTATAGCTTCTACTTTATTTTCCCCTGCAGCTACAGCAATATGTGTATTAATTTTTTTTGCATCGTTAATATTAATTCCAATTGGAGTATTTTCCGAAACAACTTGAGACTCCTTATTAAAATAACACCCAAATGCTTCTCCTACTGCTCCTAAACTTTCAAGCTTACTTATATATTCTTCTGACAATCCACGCTTTTTAGCCATATGAATTGCATTTCCTATTCCGTAAATTAAAATATCAGCATTATGAATATTTTCTATGACCTCTTTTATTTGCTTCTCCTTAAGAAGTCCTTCCAACACTTCACCACTAACATTTTCTGGAATATGCAAAAGTTTATAAGTCCCATTAACTTTATTAGCTAATGCTGCTGCTAAATAATTGGCTTGACTTTCAACTTTTCTCCCCATTCCACCTCTCGCTGGAATAACAAGAACCTCTGAAAAATTATTTACTTTCGGAAATGCTTCAACAACTTCTTTTATTGTACTTCCTCCAGTAATGGCGATTATATCATTATCTTTAATTATATTTTTCATATAATTGGCTGCTGCTTTTCCTAATTCCTTAAGTGTTGCTGGATTTTCTTCAACATTACCTGGAACTATAACAACATCCTTTAATCCTAAGAATGATTTAATACTCTTCTCAATATCATTTAATCCCTTTATTTGATGTATGAACTCTTTTAAACCTTCTAAAACATGTTGTCCATCTTTAGTAACTGTCATACCTGGAGTATTAATTTCTATTAAGTTTTGTGATTTTAATAAATCAATCTCATTTCTAACTACTCTTTCGCCAAGATTAAGTTCACTTGCGAGCATTCTTCTTCCAATAGGTTGGTTATAAAAAATTGTCCTTAAAACATTATATCGTTTTTCTAGGACTTCCACCAGCTCAGGAACTATCTTTCTTTGCAAATCTAATATTTCCTGCACTACAGACCCTCCTTTGGACTAAAAACGTCCCAGCAATGACTTTTATGTCCCACATCTATTATTATAAAACAGATATCTAAATTTTGAAAGTCTTTCTAGTAATTTTTTTAATATTTTTTTGTTTTTCTATTTTTTTCATTATATATATAATAAAATTAGGCTATTTTTTCATATTTAAGTATTATGCTACCCTTTATATTCCATATTAAAAATATCTTTTTAAATTTTTCTCTAATATTTTATACTATTTTCTCATATCTATTCAAAAAGCAATTCCATTTTTTATTCCATTAGGGGCTATTTTATGATTTAAAGTAAAAAAATAGCAAGTAACACTATTAAAAATGCTACTTGCTATTTAAAACTTTATTTTTCAACGAAGAAAATTCCACATGCTCTAGTTCCTGAATGTATTCCTACTGTACATCCAACCTTAGCATCTATATAATTTATATTATTCTCTTCAAAATATTTTTTTAATCCTGAATAAATTTCTTCATTTAAAATTTCTAATAATACTATTGGGGAATTAGTATCTACATTTCCATTTTCAAAGTCAGAAATAACCTTCTTTAATGCTTTTTTACTTCCTCTTACCTTATCTTTTACTGCCATTTGGCCATCTTTAACTTCTAAAATAAGTCTTAATCCTAGAACACTTCCTATAGCACCAGCTGTCTTAGAAAGTCTTCCTCCTCTCACTAGATTTTCTAATGATTCAAAGCTTAATGAACTTTTAACTTTAGGAATTATATTTTTAATTTTCTCTTCAATTTCAAATATATTATCTCCATTATCTCTAAATTCACAAGCCTTTAATACTAAAACACCTAATCCTGAGGTTACATTTCTAGAATCAATAACTACTATATCATCGCTATCTAGCATATTTTTAGCTATACATGCTGATTGATATGTTCCACTCATTTCTGATGATAATACTAAAGTTACAATTTTATATCCTTCATCTAGATATTTCTTAAATACTTCTTCAAATCTATTTGGTGTTACTTGAGCTGTAGTTGGAAGAACATTTTCTCTTTCTATTCTATCTAACATTTCTTTAGTATTTATCTCTACTCCATCTAAATAACTTTCTTCTCCAAAGTTAATTAATAGCGGTAAAACTTCAATATCTTTTTCTTTTACAATATCTGATGGTAAGTCTAAAGTACTATCAGTAATAATCTTAATTTTTTCCATACAAGTACCCCCTATTCTCTATTTCATATTTGGAAAGTTTATTTGTTTTAATGCCTCATATGCTATAATAGCTACTGTATTTGATAAATTTAAACTTCTTGTACTTGTTTGTACCATTGGCACTCTTATCCCTCTATGTGCATTATGTACATCATCTGGAACTCCTGATGATTCTCTTCCAAACATTATGAAATCTCCCTCTTGGAATTTTTCATCTGAATATATATTTCCTCCATGTGTTGTAGATAAAAATATTCTTCTATCTCCATACTTAGCCATAAAATCTTCATAAGATTCATGAACTTCTAATTTTAAGTCTTTCCAATAATCTAAACCTGATCTTCTAACGGCTTTATCATCAATACTAAATCCTAAAGGCTTTATTAAATGAAGAGTTGAGTCAGTTAAAACGCAAGTTCTTGCTATATTTCCAGTATTTTGTGGTATCTCTGGTTGATATAAAACTATATTTAAATTCAATGAATTCACCCTCCAAAATAAAAAGCAAGATGTTATAACATCTTACTTTACACTATTTATATATCTTCAATGATACTATATAGTTTTTTAATAGTCAAAGTATTTTACACTTTATTAATTTTTAAGTTTTATATTATATTTTATTAGTTAATATCTAAAATCAGCCCTAATACTTAATATTTATTATTATAAAAATAATCCCAATATATAACCTCATAATAATGATAATTATATATTGGAATTAATTAAATATCTTTAAGCTTCTGGAGCTTCTTCTGTTGTATTCTCTTCTGGAGCTGTTTCATTTTGAGCTGGAGTTGCAGGTGTTTCTACCTTTTTTGTTCCAACACTAACAACTTGATTTCTAGTTGAATATACATCTGTTGATATAAGTTCTCTATTTATTTGAACACCATTTTCATAAGTAATTAAATATCCATTTGCCTTACATCCATTAGAACCTGATGATGTAACAACTCTTGTTCCTTCAGTTAAAGTAGGATCTTGCACTTCTTCTGTACCATAAGTATAAGTTTCTAATATTTCATTAACAAGCTCATAAGTCTTTCCACCCATAGCTTCTTTATTTCCCCAAATATTAAAGACTACTTGATTACCAGATAAATACCCTTGAATATATATAGGAAAATCATATGTATTTACAAACTTATAGTCTATGTATCCTGCTGCAACTGTTGCATCTAAACCTGGCTTTGCATAACCAACAGTCATCGAGTGATTACGTCTTTCTGTAGATCTTATATTAGCTTGTATAACAGCTCTATAAAGAGTACTTGAAACTTGACATACACCTCCACCATATCCTGGCACTATTTTAGAACCAACATATGTATTTGCTTCCTTATATCCTCTCTCTGGAGTTGTTGGACCTATTGTATTGTTATAACTGAATTCTTCTCCTGGCATTAATAGCGTACCATTAATGTATCCACTTGCAATTCTTAAATTTTCAACCCTTCCTGTATCACCTGTACCAAAGGTACTAGAATAAGATGACATTACGCCAGTAATCTTATTTAAATCTGCTGAAGTTATTTTTGGTGAATAATCTTGTAAATCAACAATTACAGTTTCAACCTTTTCTGGATCTGGATCTATACATTCTTTTATTTTATTACATAAATCATCTACATCTAATTGCTTTCCTATAACCTCAGGAGTGATAGATATATTGCTACCATTAATTAATATTTTCGCATTAACAGCATCAACCTTAACTTGTTCATTTATGCTATTAACAAATTCCTTAACCTTTTCTTCATCATAACTTAATACAGTATTAACTTTATAATCAACACCATTTTCTATTATTTTTTTCTTTTGAAGCATTTTCTTGTCTTTTCCATAATCTAATGCCTCTTCAACTGTTTCATCAGCACTTACTGATGGGCTAATATCAGAATACTTAAGTTCAAAAGTTTTATCACCAATAGTTACAGCTATAACCTTATCACCAATTAAAGAAATTAATTGATCATTCATTATATCTATTGCTTCTTCTTTAGTTTTACCACCTAAGTCTATACCATAAGCTTGTACCCCAGGATATATTTTATCAGCCCATGAATCAACTTCATTTTTTATATTCATGAAATACCCAAAAATTATTCCTGTGATTATTGCTATACTAGCTGTTATAACTATTGCTAACATTTTACCTTTAGACATAGTTTTTTTAACTTTACCATCATTTGATTGTTCGTTACCCACAGTTCCATTCCTCCCAAATTTTTATCTATAATTGCTATAATTGCAATATGTTCTAATTATATTCTATTATTCAATTTAATACAATTAATAAAATTATGACATTTAATCAAAATTATATTAACAGCTTTAAGAATAGCCTTACACATTATATATGTTTATTTTCTTATAATATAAAGCTATTCTAAAGCTACTTTATTATTTTATACAGTAACGCTAGTTCTATTCTTAGATGTTTCACCATCTCTATCAAAAGCTTCTATACTTATTCTTATAGGACCATTAACAGCAAACGGTAATTGGTTTATATTTATTGAAAAATTAGTATCGTCAGCATCTACTGTTCCTATCCAGTAATTATTAGCAAAAATATTATATCCTAATAAATCTATATCGGGATTCTTCTTCCAACTAATATTTAAAACATTTCCTTTTCTATTAACAGTAAGTCCTGTTACATTTCTAGGCTGAATTAATAAGTCTATGCTATCAGGCCCCCAATTTGCATCAACTGGATTTCCAACACCTGCAACATTTTCACTTTCACTATATTGCCATACTCTCCACCTAGTCCATCCACCTACATCTGGTGGAACAGGAGCATTTCCTGCAATTGCAGTATAATGGGCAATCCATAAAATCATATTTTTTAAAGGATATCCTCTACCTGGTATAAAAAAGTTATCATACATTTCAACAAAAAATACACCAGTATAAAGCATTAATCTTCTTCTTGTTTTTTTCTCAAATCTCTTTCTAAACCTATCTATCCAATTAATTAAGGTAGATGTAGAAATTGACTTATCTGTAGGAGTTTCAACATCTAAAACTGGAAACAAATCTCCATAGTCCCTTTGACCAAACCCCTCCTGAAGTATATTAATAAAATCATCACATTGTGAATCTGCTGTAGTTAAGTCTGAACTAGGAACGCCAAAATGATATGCTCCAACAGGTATTCTAAAATTTCTTGCTTGTCTAGCAAACTGCAAAAATTTTTTATCTACTCTAAATCTTCCTGTTGCTGAGCCTGATGATCTTAGGTATAAAAAGTCTATAGTAGTTGAAAGAACTGTAAAGTCTACATTTTGTGTATACTCATTAATATCTATACCAAAAAGACTTTTGTCACTTCTATTTTGCATAAAGCCCTCCAATAAAAAATTCTCCTTACTACATATAATATTTAAAAATTTTGTTATGGTTACATCAAAAAATATTGAAAAGCAATATTTTAAATTACTTTATAAATATTAGACAATTTACATACCTAAAAAGTTTCATTTAAAACAAAATAATTTTAACTATATAAAAAACTCAGCTTACGCTGAGTTTTAAAATACATATATTAAATACTTCTTTTAACTTTTAAAGATGTTTCTATTATCTTATCTAAAAGGCCAGCATAGCTAATTTCTATTGCTGCCGCACTCTTAGGGAAAAGACTTGCTGGAGTCATTCCTGGTAATGTATTTACTTCTAATATATATGGAACTCCATTTTTATCAATAATCATATCAACTCTAGCATATACTTGACACTTTAAAGCCTTATAAGTTTCTAAAGCCATTTTTTCAACTTCTTTATGAAGTTCCTCTTCTAATTCAATAACTATTTCATCAGCCCCATCAGCAGCATACTTTTGAGTATAATCAAAGAAATCAGATTTTGGCTTAATAGCTATAACAGGCCACATTTTACCATCAAATACTGGGCAAGTTATTTCATCACCTTCAACGAACTCCTCAATCATTACTTCTGTATCCCATTTTAATCCTTCTTCAACTGCTGCTTGAATATCTTCTTTATTCTTTATCTTAAATGTGGCAACACTCGAACCTCCGTTTGTTGGCTTAACGAAAACAGGATATCCCATTTCTTCTATTTTATCATAGTCTATTTCCTCTACAGATGAAACGTTAATCCATCTTGCAGTTCTAACATCATTTGCTTTTAATATTCTTTTTGTAAAGTCTTTATCCATACATACCCCTGAACTTATAGGCCCACATCCAGAATAAGGTATATCTAGAGTTTGAAGTACTGATTGAACAGTTCCATCCTCACCAAATTTTCCATGAAGAGCTAATAAAGCAAAATCTATATCTTTAACCTTATTTATTATATCTTCTTTATTATCAATAACTACTGGTACTACTTCATATTTATTTTTATCTATTTTTTCAACTATTGAATTACCACTTTTAAGCGAAATTTCTCTTTCTGAAGAAATTCCCCCCATTATTACTCCAACTTTCATATATATCCTCCTAAAACTCTAGTAATTATGTAGATATTACTACATATTTTTATATTAATTATATCATAATTTAAAACTTTTATTTCTTTTTAGCCTTTTGCTCCTTAAAATATTTACATCTATTAGTAAGTGGACATTCATTACACTTAGGATTTCTTGCTATACAACATCTTCTGCCATGAAATATTAATAAATGGTGTGTCAAACTCCACTCTTTTTTAGGCAATTCTGCTTGAAGTTGCTTTTCAACTTCTAAAACATTATCTGAATCTGCTAATCCAAGTCTATTAGAAACTCTAAAAACATGTGTATCAACTGCAATAGATGGAACTCCAAATGCATTTGATAATACTACATTTGCAGTTTTTCTTCCTGCACCTGCTAAACTTGTTATCTCTTCCATAGTTTTAGGAACTTCTCCATTGAATTTACTCTTTAATTGATTACACATAATTAATATATTCTTAGCTTTACTTCTATATAATCCTATTTGTTTTATTCTTTCTTCAAGCTCATCTATAGATAATGTTAGAAATGCATCAACATCTGGATAATCTCTAAATAAACTTTCGGTTACTTCATTAACCTTTTTATCTGTAGTTTGTGCAGATAAAATTGTTGCAACTAATAACTGAAAAGGAGTTTCATGATTTAATTCACATTTAGCATCTGGATATAATCTTTTTAACTCCTCTAATATTATCTTAGTCCTTTGTTTCATTTAACTTTCCTCCTAAATTTTTTAAGATCGTCACTCCACTAATATCCTAATCCCCTAATATTTAAACTTTTTAATTAATATAAGCTCCCAATCTCTTAATTCCTTAACTATTTATAAACGCCTCTATATTCTTCTGGCAACCCATTAGCTATTGATTTCATTATGTAAGTTAGGCATCTATCATCATATTCATGCTTAGATTCATCTTTATATTTTTTAGGAAGTTCTATATACTCTCCTATCTTTACATTTACCTCTGCTTCATTCCACTCTTCACCAGCCATATCACCATTTTTATTAATAGGTAATAGTTTTTCAGTTCCATATAATGAAATCGGTACTATCTTTGCTTTGCTCATTCTAGCAACTAATAATACTCCCTTTTTACCCTCTATCATACTTCCGCTTCTACTTCTTGTCCCTTCCGGAAAAAGAACAAGATTCTCTCCATCCTTTAATACATTTATCATAGACATAATAGCATCTCTATCAGCACTATTAGGCTTTATCGCAATATTCTTAACTATTTTAGTTCCTAAATTGGTAACTGGATCATTTGAAAGTTTAACTCCTGCAACAAAAGTAGGATCATATTCATCCTTTAATACTTTTTCTATAATAAATCCATCTGAATTACTTAAATGATTACTAATAAATATTTTAGGTCCTTCAGCTTTTTTTATATTTTCATATCCACTCACATTAATTTTTGCATATTTTTTTAAATATCCATTTACTTTATTTCTTGCTATCCTTACAACTAATTTTTCAGGCAAAAGCTGTATAATCCTTGCAGTAGCCTTAGACATCATATTTAATCCCCCCTTAAATTACCTATTCACATAAATATTATATTTTATATATTTATTTAAAACAATTAACTTATTTTAATCTCTCTATATATTCATTTATATAAGCTGAATCTCCCTTATATCCTTCTATATTTTTGCCTTCATTATGCAACTTTATTATAGCATTTCTCTTAATAACATTTTTTCCTCTCCATCCACAAGATGTTCTTGAAATATTATCCTTAAAAAATTTATTATTCATATCAGCATAACTATCACTTTCTAAATTGCACATAAATTCTAAAGGCTTAAACTCCTCAATCTTTGAAAAATCTATTTTTTTATTATATGGACATACATTTTGACATATATCACACCCAAATATCTTACCCTTTAAAAGTTTTATTTCAACATCTGTTAACTCTTTCTTTTGCGTAATATATGAAGAACATATATTAGGATTTATCTTGTTTACATTAATAGATTTTGTTGGACATCCTTTATAACATTTAGTACATTCTCCACATTCTATATATTCTTTTATCTCATGAAAGCTTCGTATTTCATCACTTTCTAATTCTAAATTAGTAATTATTTCACCTAAAAAAACATAAGACCCATATTTCTCTGTTATAATCATATTATTTCTACCAATGAACCCAACATTGGCTAAGTAAGCTATATATCTTTCAGGCAATGTATTACTATCTACAAAAGAAATAGCTTCACCACCTTTTGATTTAATAAAGTCACAAATCTTATCTAAATATTTTTTAACAACTCTATGATAATCTAATCCCTTAGTATATTTTGAAAATCCATTTTCAATATTATTTTCAACCCAAAGATAGGGAAAGGCTATTGAAATAATAGTCTTTCCCCTTTCCATATACCACATTGGATTTATCCTTTTTTCTATGTCACTTTCCTCAAATTCATTTTCCAAAGTCTTTTCTTTTCGCTCTTTATAAAATTCTATTAATTCATCAAATCTCCTACATTTAATGAACCCAATATTATCTAGATTCAACGAATTACAGTACTCTATTATCTCTTCCTTAAACATAAATTAAATCACCATATCATTATAAATTTCTTTACTATTACCTCTATAGTCTTCTATCTCTATTATTGCTGGCACTTCTTCCTGAACCTTAATTATATTTTTAGCTGGAATTCCAACAGCTGTAGCACCTTCAGGAACATCCTTCAACACTACAGAATTTGCACCTATTTTAGAATTACTTCCAATATATATAGGTCCAAGAACCTTAGCACCAGCTCCTATTATAACATTATCCCCTAAAGTAGGATGCCTCTTTCCTTTATCTTTTCCTGTTCCACCTAAAGTTACTCCATGATATAAAAGTACATTATCTCCAATTTCTGCTGTTTCCCCAATTACTACACCCATTCCATGATCTATAACTAATCCCTTTCCAATCTTAGCACCAGGATGTATCTCTATTCCTGTAAAAAACCTAGATATTTGTGATATAAGCCTAGCTAAAAAGAATAATCTTTTAGTATAAAGAAAATGAGCTATTCTATATGAAATTAAAGCATGAATCGTCGGATAAAGCAAAAATACCTCTATCTTACTCCTAGCAGCAGGATCATTCTCCATAACTCTATTCAAGTCATATCTTAAATTTTTAAACAAACCTACTATTCCTCCCTTAACTAAATTGTTCGTAGATCCCCATTGAAATGTATTTTTCTCCACCATCTGGAGCTATTGCTAATACTTTTTTACCCTTTCCAAGCTTTTTGGCTATTTCTATAGCTGCATAAATTGCTGCTCCTGATGATATACCTACCAATATCCCTTCATTTTTAGAAAAATCTACCGCTGTTTTAATTGCATTTTCATCACTAACAGCTATCACCTTATCAACATATTCTTCTTTATAATTTTGTGGTACAAATCCTGCACCTATACCTTGAATTTTATGTGGACCTGGATTTTTCCCTATAATAACCTGTGAATTACTTGGTTCAACTGCGACAATCTCTATACCATTTATTTTTTCCTTTAAATTCTTTCCTATCCCTGTTATGGTTCCACCTGTTCCAACTCCAGCTACAAAAACATCTAAATCATTTATATCTTCATATATTTCTTGTGCTGTTGTTTCATAATGCTTTTCTGGATTAGCTATATTTTCAAATTGTTGTGGCATAAAATATCCATAATCTTTTACCATTTGAGTAGCTTTTTCTATAGCTCCCTTCATGCCTTTAGCTCCTTCTGTTAACACTAACTCTGCTCCATAAGCTTTAATTAAATCTCTTCTTTCTTTGCTCATAGTTTCAGGCATAACTATTATTACTTTATATCCCTTTACTCTCCCTATCATTGCTAATGCAATTCCTGTATTTCCACTTGTAGGCTCAACAATTACTGATCCTTTCTTTAATAGCCCTTCCTCTTCTGCTTTTTCAATCATTCCAAGCGCTGCTCTATCCTTTACACTTCCACCTGGGTTAAACTTTTCTAACTTCACATATACATCTGCACTATTTTCATCTATCATATTTGTTACTTTTAATATCGGTGTTCTTCCTATTAATTCAATTGCTCCATTATAAATCATATATATACCTCCAAAATATTTTTATTAACTATTTAAATTTTTATATAAAAAAACTTCGTCTCTTTCTAGAGACGAAGTATATTCGCGGTTCCACTCTAATTAAACCATCATAATAATAATGATTTCACTCATTCTACGGTACAACATAATACCTGAGCACTATAACGGGTGCTACCGTAAAACCTTACTATTATTTCAGGCATAAACTCCAAAGGGCACTTCATATAAATTACCAGTAAAAAGTTCTCAGCACTCTTTTCTCTCTGTAACCTTCCTTTATACTACTTTCCTTTTTCACAGTTTTAATTCCGAGTATTTAACTAGACTTTATACTATAATTATATGCTTCTTAATTAAAAAGTCAACAACTAATTTCAAATATTTTACTTATTTTTCTTTTTCCAAATTGGATATAAAACTTCATCAATTAAATCGTGAGTATTTACAACTCCTATTAAAACATCATTATTGTCAACTACTGGTATAGCCAATAAATCATATTTTGCTGCTATTTCAACAGCTTCATCTATATCCTCATTATGCTTAAGTATATTTATATTTTCATCCATTATTTCTTTTACTTTAACTTTACTATCATTTAGAATTAAATCTTTTAATTCTATTACTCCAATTACCCTTTCTTCTTCATCCTTTATAAATATTGAATTTAACTCTTCATCTTCAGGATTACTTTCTCTTAAAATATCTATTATTTCTCCAACAGTAATATCCAAATTAAATGAAATAAAATCTTTACTCATTATACTTCCGATTGTTTCTTCTTCATATTTAAGAAGTTCTTTTACTTCTTCAGCATCTTCTGTTTCTAAATTAACAAGTATCTTTTCCCTTTCATCATCATCTAATTCATCTAATATATCTGCGATTTCATCATTAGGCATATTTTCTAATACTTCTACAGCCTTTGCTTCACTTAACCCCTTTATAATACTGCTTTTATATTCTGGTTCTATTTCTTCTAAAGTATCTGCTGCTAAATCTTCATCTAATGATTCAAAAATTTGTTTTCTTGAGCTTGCATCAAGATTTTCTAATATATCTGCTAAATCAGCAGGATGTAATGTTGATAGCTTTTTATATGGCACTGATATCTGTAAATTCTTATTAACCATTTCTAAAGATTCAACGTCATCCCACATAATAACTTTATCTTCAAAGTCCTTGTTCAATACTTTATAGAAAAACTTTCCTAAGCCTTGACAGTTCATTCTTCTAAACTTAGCAAGAGGTCCCGTTTCAACTGCAATTACCCTATATTCACCAGCAATTTCTGCAATTCTCAAATCATCAACTCTAACAACTTGCTTGCCATTAATATCTACAATCTTTTTATCTAATAAATTTCTTGATAATAAATAAGAGTAAGTTCTTGGAAGTATTTCTTTGCTTCCACGAGTCATTATTTTTACCTTATTATCAACATTATAGAATAATATGCTTCTAAACTCATAATGGAATGTTACCCCATCACGTTTAACTTTATATCCAATAACTCTTGGATATCCTTGTTCAGTAGTTACATATATATCTTTTAATTCACCAAGCACATCATCAAATTCATCATATATCTTTCTTCCTAATATGCTTGTAAATAAAAAAACTGATAATCTTTGCATAAAAAATTCCTCCTCAATTAATAGAGGAGATGTTTGACTTTAAATCTGAGTTTCCCCTCTATTACTTCTTATATTCAATTTTCTTAAATTAATACTCTGAGGGACACCCTCCATTTAATCTCACCACCATTATTTTCAAAGACTATTTATTACAAACTTTACTTTAAAGTTGCAATAAAAATGCCCTTTATTGGGCATCATATATTAATATTATATTAACAACCCGATAAAAGGCAATACTATAAAAACAATATTTATTATTTAATTCTTATTTTTTAATTTTAAAGGTAGATATTGCCTTATAGGAACATCCTATAATACATACTTCCCCAATTAATGGATATGGAAAAATTCTAATTCCACCTAAAAATATTATAAATTCTATAACAGTAATTATTAATGATACTAAAAGTAATTTCATTCCACTTATATTACTGTATGGTTTATCAACAAATAGTAATGTTATAACTACAAATGAAGAAATTACTATTAAATAAATTAAATTTGGGACTAAAATTTCTTTATAACTTACCATAAATCCAAATACAGTATCTACTCTTATGTCTAGTTTATAAAATATATTTATTAGACAATAGCCTAAGAATAATATAATCATAAAAGTATAATTATAATCAAACCTTCTTTTTTCATCCCTTAAAAATATATAAATAGCTGCCAATATTAAAAGTGGAATAGCTAAAAAATTTAGTTGTGTGAATATTTTAATAAAATAAATAATTCTCTGTCTTTGTACTAACCATAAAGATAGTAATGACACGTATCTCACTACTATAATTGATAAGCTTACTAAATAAAACTTTCGTATTTTTTTAGGGCATTTATTAGAACTTAAATAAATTAAATATAATGAAAAAATAATCATAAATAATAATATACATAAATAAATAAAGGCAACCACTTTTTATCTCCTTTAGAAAAGTACTATTATTTATAATTATTAAATTTTTATTCTATTTATTCTTTTTTTCTACTTAACCCCTAAAATTTTCAATCCACCCTTTATACATTTTATATCTAATGGAAAATCTGGACCCTTTTCTCCATCTATATCTGTAACTATATTTTCATTACATTCTATATGAAGTCTATCAGTTTTAAAGTATATAACCTTATCTGAGTCTAGATGTTCTCCCTTAAGAACCTTTATAAATAAAGGAATTAATTCATATATTTGAACAGCCTTAAAAACTATTACATCTAACATTCCATCTGTAGCATCAGCTCTAGTAGCTAAATTAAAATTTCCTGCAGTTTTTCCATTAAAAATTAACATAAGGTACATAGTACCATCAAAATTCACTTGTTCTGATGATATTTTTACTTTTAATGGTCTAAAATTCGGTAATTCTTCTATTCCCTTTAAGTAATATGCCAATTTTCCAATTGTATTTTTTAAATTTACATCAGTTTTTTGAGACACATCCGTAAAAAGTCCTGTGCTAGCAACATTTACAAAGTATTTATTATTAATACTTCCTAAATCAACTGTAGTTGCTGTTGAGCCAATTATTTGCTTACAAGCCGCTTCTACATCAAATGGTATTCCTAAAAATTTAGAAAAATCATTTGCTGTACCTACTGGTAAAATACCTATAGGTAGTGAAATTCCCTGCTTAGCCATAGCATTTACAACTGAATCAACAGTTCCATCTCCACCAGCCACTAGTATATACTCATACTCACCTGGCTTAATATCATGAAACGCACTTTCTATCCCACATTCTTTTCTTATTCTATATGGCACTATAGTAAGGCCAGCTTGTTGATGTATGTTAATTATTTCATCTAGTTTTGATAAAATAATATTTTCTCCTGAATATGGATTATAAATTAACTTTACCTTTTTCATTGTATCCCTCCTATTATCTCTATAAAATTATACCACATATATTTTATTACGCTATATCTCGAATATATTTAAAACTCCTTATATATACTATGTATATACCCATTAAACACCTATGTTTTCATGTTTAACAAATTCTTCAGACATTCATTTTACAGAATATTAATTTTTTTTAAATTTTATGTTATAATTATCTTTATGTAAGATAGAATTAGGAGTGATTATATGAGAAAAAGCAGTATTCCTAACATCTTTACTTTTATTAATTTATCATTTGGAATATTATCACTGCTTTCTACCTTTGATGGCAACTATTCTCTAGCATGTATTTTTATACTGCTTGCTGCATTAGTTGATCGATATGATGGTAGAATAGCACGCTATTTACAAGTTACAAGTGATTTAGGGAAAGAACTAGATTCATTAGCTGATTTAGTTTCCTTCGGTGTTGCACCATCTATATTAGTATTTCTATTATTTGATTTTTATACCCTAGGACCCTCAGGTATATTAGGAATAATTCCACTTTTATTATTTCCAATATGCGGTGCTTTTAGATTAGCTAGATATAATGCCAGTGAATTTAATGGAGTTTTTACAGGTGTTCCTATTACTGTTACAGGTAGCTTTTTAGCATTATTCTGTTTATTTACCATTAACAAAGACATTTCAGCACTTATTCCATTATTATTATTATTATTAGGATCTTATTTGATGGTAAGTACATTTAAATTAAAAAAATTCTAAAAAAAGCTATATCAAAGATATTTAAATAACTTACACTTTGATATAGCTTTCTTTTAACTATTTAGTTTCTCTTCTTGATCCTTCTTATAAGCCTTTAAACTTTCAAACTCTTCTCTAGTAGATGAGTCTTGAAAAAATAATTCATCATCTACTTCAGTTAAAATTACCTTATTATCACTTTTCTTTAAAATATAATCTCCAACTAGAGCACAATATTTAAAATAAGTTTCTCCGCATTCATCTAATAAATCAATAACATTATCTATTATCTTACCTAATTCATTTGCTCTATGAACAGCTTCTTTAACGTAACTACTTTTTGCCTCATATATATTATTTAATTCTGCAGCTCCCCCTATTAATAATCTATATGAGTCTACCATTGTTTTTAATAATTGATTTAAATTATTAATATCAACATAATATTCTTTCATTAATTGTTGATATTTCATTTAAATACCTCCGAATTATAATTATTTTAAATTAATTTAGTTACAATTTTTATTACATCCCTTAAGATTAATATTAATATTCTCTATAAATTCATCATCTAATTCTTCAAATATCTTTCCTTCATTACTACATAATTTTTCAAAATCACTTTTTTCCTTTAAAGGTACATATATGGTTGACCCATTCTCTTTTTTATTAGTGGTTGTGTTATCTTCTACTTTAGCTTTATTTCCACATTGTTTTTCATTCATATTTACTTCTATATTAACAATATCTTGCTTTTCTTTTGCAGTCTTACTATTTTCTAAATATTCTTTATTCATCTTTAAATTGCTGTTATCTTTTTTGCCAGTACTTTCTCTATACATATTTAAATCTATTTCTAAATTATTATTTTCTTCATTTAATGTAAATCCCTCTCCAAAAATTACAGGAACAAAAAATTCTTTTGGTATTGATATAAACATTACTTATAACTCCTTATATATTTTTTATTTCACAATATGGTTTAAAATAATCTTTTGGATATGCACATAATGGACATTTATCCGGTGCTTCTGCCCCCTCATGTATATATCCACAATTCATGCAAACCCACTTAGAATTCTCAGGACCAACAAACATTGATTTCTTATTTAATTTATCATATAACTTTTTAAACCTTTCAGCATGAGCTTCCTCTACTTCTCTCAACTCCTTATATAAGTCAGCAATTTCCTTAAACCCTTCATTTTTAGCTTCTTGTTCAAATTTAGCATATAATTCTTTATATTCCTCTGTTTCGCTACATATTGCATCAATTAAATTTTCTTTAGTACTAGAAACTAACTTTAAAATTTCTCCATAAACTCTCCTTGCATGAGCTAATTCATTTATTGCAGTAATATCGAAAACTTCAGCTATCCACTGATAACCTTCTTTTTTGGCCTTTTCTGCATATAAAGTATATTTATTTCTTGCTCTACTTTCTCCAGCAAAGGTTCTATACAGATTTTTCTCTGTTTTACTTCCCTTTAAATCCATTTTTATCTCCTCTAAAATATTCCTAATATTAAATTATTCAAAACATACAAAAATGATGAATCATAAATGATAGTAAGCATATTACTTATCACTTTTAATTCATCATTTTCTCCTTAATATTAATTTACTGTTACTCTTCTATCATTATCACATACTATTTCGATACTTCTACCTTCCTTAGTATGTGTATTTAATATAACTTTATGCCCCCAAAGATCAAATAAATATTTTAATGTTTCTTTTGCATAAAGTAGCTCAAGTTCTCTACCATCAAAAACATGTTCTAATGTTAAAGTACCATCACGCTTATTCAAATCAACAATTCTTATATAAGGAATAGATCCAACTCCACATGAGTCTGACATAGTGTCTCTTATACTCTTCCATCCCTCTTCATCAGAGACTTCATCCACTACAAATTCAAAGCTCTTCTTTGCATACTGGAATAATCCCAAATCCTTGCACAATTCTTGAGTTAAATATTTACGTAAAAATGAATTATCTCTTTCTATATATCTAACTTCAAATAACTTATCTCTGCCATATCTTTTTTCAATATCTTCAAACACTTTAAATCCAACATAATAAGGATTTAACCCACCTAATGCAGGTGCTATAACATCATTATGACGTTTAATAAACTCAAAATGTAATCCTTCTGGTAAATCTAAACTCTTCAAAATGTTATAATGACAATAGCTTGCCCATCCTTCATTCATTATCTTAGTTTCAATTTGTGGTATAAAATATTGAGTCTCCCTTTTAACTATTTTAAGAATTGATTTTTCCCATTCCTCTAAAGAACCATATTTCATTATAAATCCTATAATATCATCACAAGGTTCTATAGGCGTCTTACTCAAATCTGGCAATTCAATTTCTTCATCACTATTTAATATATCTCTGCCTTGAATTTTCATATTATACTCTTCTATTAAATTAGCTTTGATTTCTTCATCACTTAATTCCTTCACACCAACTACTCTTGGTATTTGATATCTAAGTGCGTGAGCTGCATCTAATATCTTTTCAACCCTACTATAGCCTATACTAGGATCATTTATATAACCTCTAATTATATCAGCATCTAACTTAAACATCTCCAAAGTATAATAGGCTTTAGTTCCTTCTCTAAATAACCTATTATTTTTAAAGAAATCATTATGTCCATAAACATGAGCCATAGTTAAGATTTGTAAAAGTAATGTATTTTCTTTCATTAAGTATGCAAGGGATGGATTTGAGTTTATTACCATCTCATAAGGCAAACCAGTTAAATTTAATGAATATAATGTCTTATTTTTTTCATATGCCTTACCATAACTCCAATGAGGATATTTAGATGGCATACCCACATAAGCTTCATAAGCTAACATTTCATTAAATCCAACTATTTCAAACTCCTGAGGATAATAATCAAGTCCAAATTCAGTTGCTTTCTTCTCAATCTTTACATTCCACTCTTCTAATTCCTTTAGTGTGTACTCCATTATTCATCCTCCTTTAGCTCCTTGCTTAACATCAACTTAAGAGCGTCCCATAAATTCTTTTTCTCTTTAACAATAACAGAGACAAATTTCTTATCTGAAATTTCCTTATTAAATCTATAGTACATTGTTGTTGAATAAGTTGATGGTAAAAGTTCAGCATATCCAAACATATTACTAACTTCACACAGTTTCTTCACAGATTCAATTGCTCTTTCATTATCTTCAGACCAGTTATCACCGTCACTGGCATAAACAGGATATATATTCCAAACTTCTGGAGAATATTTTTCTTCAATAAGCTTTAATGCTAAATTTAAACCACTAGAAATATATGTTCCTCCTGATTCTGCCTTATGGAAAAATTCGTATTCATTAACTTGTTTTGCAACTGTTGTATGAGAAATAAATTCAAATGCAATATTATTATATTTTCTTTTTATAAAAGTAGATAATACAAAGAAAAATGATCTTGCTAAATACTTTTTAGTACTATCCATAGATCCAGATACATCCATTATAAAAATCATTACAGCATTACTTTCCTTTTTAGGTTTAGTTTTAACTCTGTAATATCTAATATCATCTTCTCTAAATGGAAATCTATCTAATTCATCATCTAATCCAGCTTCTTTAAGTGCACGTTTTTTTCCTTGCTTACGAGCTGTCTTAGCCATAACAGTTTTTTTCTTCGCTAACCTTGGATTAATACCATGTCTTTGATATCCTCTTTTCCTGCTAGCACTTTCTGTTATTACTTCTGAATATTTCTTTTTATCTAAATTTGGCAAATCTAAATCCTCGACTATATAATCCATTAACTCTTCTAAAGTTATTTCTGTTTCATATATATCGTCCCCTTCAGAATTACCTGCACCTTTATTTCCCTTTTTACCACTAGATTCAGCTGACCCTATTTTGTCACCGCGCTTTTCTTCACCTGTACCGGTAGCAACACCCTTATTGTTGCTACCATATACAAATTGATATTCTTTTATTCCTCTAATAGGAATTTTAAATTTCTTATTTTTAGTTTCTCCTACTATACTCTCTTCTGATAGTATGTCTCCTAAATTTTCTTTAATAGACTTTTCCACCAACTGCCTATGTCTTCTTCTATCTTCAATACTTCTATCATGCTCAACGGGATTTATAGTATTGTCTCTAAATATAGCCATCCTTATCAATCCTTCCACAAGTTGTTAGCGGCATATTTAAGAATTACATCACAGCAGTGTGGACAATATCCGTTTCTTTGCATTTCGTCAACCATAGCATTATATTTTTCTGTTTGCTCTTTATCTCTAACTCTTGATTTAGTAATTATTCTAGATAGATCTCTTACAGATGCTATAAGTTTCTTTTCTATAGCTTCTTTTAATGGTTCATAAGATTTGTAATCTATCTTTGATCCATTTCTAACTAGATAGAACATATATGATGTTACATCTGCTCTAAATCCTTTACTTGAAGCTTCTGAGACACCAATTTGCTCTTCTATACTTCTCATAAACTCTTCATCTGGGTTTAATTCTTCACCAGTTTGAGCATCTTTAATTCTAGTTTTATTAACAAAAGCTTCAGCATTATCTATATAATTATTGAAAAGACTTTCAGCTTGTTCTCTAAATGAATGGATAAATGCTTTTGTTATTTCTTTCTCTAAAGTCTTATTATATTCTTTTCTAATAGTATCTTGGATAAATGCCAAGTATTTCTTCTTATCATCAGCAGCTATATCCATGTCTTTAATAGATTTAATTATACTTTCCATAATGCTTAAAGGGTTTATACAGTCATATTCAGAATTTGAAAGTGCATTATCAATTGATTTTATAATAAATCTTGTACTAATACCCTTCATTCCTTCATAAGGCCCTGCTTCTTCTCTAAGCTCTGTAATATCAATTTTCTTAGTTGTTCCCTTTTCAACTAAATCCTCTCCATTATAAATCTTAAGCTTAGTCATAGGGTCAACTTTTGCAGATGGTGTTAATCTTGAAAGTATAGCAAACATTGCTGCAACTTCAATTGTATGAGGTGCAATATGAGCCTTAAAGTTACTCTTCTTTAATATCTTTTCATAAATCTTAATTTCTTCTTCAAGTTCTAAGCAATAAGGAACTTCAATTTTTACAATTCTATCTAGAATTGCTTCATTAGTATGATCTGATTTAAACTTATTCCACTCTGCTTCATTAGAGTGAGCTATTATTAATCCATCAAAATAAATCATTGAACCCTTACCAGGTGATGGTATAGATTTTTCCTGAGTTGCTGTTATAATTGTGTGTAAGTATTCAACATCATTTTTAAATACTTCTATAAATTCAACTAATCCTCTATTACCTACATTAAATGCTCCATTTAGTGAGAATATTCTTGGATCATCCTCTGGGTACATATCCATCTTAGAAATATCAATAGAACCTGTTAATATTGAAGTATCTTGATTATTAGGGTCAACAGGTGGAACAACACCTATCCCCTTTCTTGATCTTATAGAGAACCCCTTCCTTTCAACAGGGAAATTTTCATATTCTCCATTAAATTCATGAAGTAATCTATACTTGCATACTGGACATAAGTCTCCTTCTATTTGAACACCTAACATTTCATTAAACTTAGGCCTTAAATGATTTGGAACTAGATGTAAGGGTTCTTCATGCATTGGACAACCCTTTATAGAATATATTGGCTCACATTGAACTAATGCACTCTTTAAAGATTCAACTAATGAAGACTTACCAGCTCCAACAGGTCCTACTAAGTATAAAACTTGCCTAGATTCCTCACCCTTCATAGATGCAGAGTGTAAATAATTAACAAGCTTCATTAAGACTTTATCAATTCCAAAGAAATCATCTTTAAAATATCCATACTCCCTAATTGTTTCATTACCATATATTTTTCTTATTCTTGGGTGTTCATCACCTTTTAAAACTTCTACCCCCTTACTCATAATAAAGTCATATAACCTCTTATGTGCAAGTTTTGCTATATCTGGGTTTTGCTTTACTATTTCTAAGTAATCTAAAAATGTACCCTCAAATTTTTCTTTATTTCTACTTTCTCTATCTGTAGTTATAAATTCCTTAAAGTTCATAAACTCATCCCTCCCCTTTAATTTAATATATTATTGTATTAAATAGTTATATTCCTATTTTTTTATTTACACTTCCCTATATTTTATATGTTTGAATTTATCAATTATTATTAAATAATTATATTTTTTTATTTTTTATTTATTATATTTAATCCTCAATATATCTTATAAATAATAAAGATTCCTTATGATTAAAATCATATAAATATAATTTTAATCATAAGGAATCTTTATTTACTTTATAAAATTTTAACTCTTTAACTTTTCTAAAATCTCTTTTCCATATTTATTAAATTTCTTTTCTCCCATACCTCTAATCTCTAAAAGTTCTTGATCTGTTTTAGGTAATTTATTACATAATTCAATTAATGTTGCATCTGAAAAAATTATATATGGTTTTACGCCTTCTCTAATAGCAGTATCTCTCCTCCAAATTCTTAACTTATTAAACAAATCACTATTAATAACTTTTTCCTCATCTTGATAACTTAACTTTAACATTACTCTTTGATTTGACTTTAAAATACTATAGGATTTTTCATTTAATTGTAACATGGAATAAGTACCTTCTTTTAAATTAACATACCCAAAATCAATTAATACCTTTATTAGATCTCGTATAAATTTACTACTATATTCTCTCATTATCCCATATGTAGTTAATTCATTTAATTTATCATTAATTATCTTAGGCCCAACCATTCCTCTAAGTACATCAATAAGAACTGCAACTCCATAACGCTCTCTAGTTCTATATACACAAGATAATATCTTTTGAGCTTCTATAGTATAATCTCTAAGTTCATCACTATTTAGGCAATTACTACAATTATTGCAATACTCCCTAATATTCTCTTGTCCAAAGTATTTTAAAATAAAGGCCCTTAAGCATTCTTTACTCTCACAAAAGTCTATCATGCTTTGAAGCTTCTTTATTTCTAATTCTTTTCTATCTATCTGAACAGTTGTATATATTAAATATTCTAATGTTCTAATATCACTTCTATTAAATAAAATATGGCACTCAGATATAGCTCCATCTCTACCAGCCCTTCCAATTTCCTGATAGTAACTTTCTATATTTTTAGGCATTGTAAAGTGAACTATATATCTCACATTGGACTTATCTATTCCCATTCCAAAAGCATTAGTTGCAATCATAACATTGCAGTTTTCATTTAAAAATTCATCTTGATAATACTCTTTTTCTTCATCCTTTAATCCACCATGATATTTTAATACATCATATCCTAAATCCTTAAGATAAAAATATAATCCATCTACTTCCTTCCTCGTAGCACAATAAATTATACCAGCTTCATTTTCCTTATCCTTAATTATATCTTTTACTAACTCTAACTTATCTTCTTCAATATGTACCCTTATAGATAAGTTATCCCTATCAAAACTACCTATGTATATGTAAGGCCTCCTCAATCCTAAAAGCTTAACTACATCCTTTCTTACAATTTCTGTTGCTGTAGCAGTAAATGCAGTTACTACTGGTCTAATACTTAAAGAGTTTATAAAATCATTAATTAATCCATAACTTCTTCTAAAATCATGTCCCCACATTGATACACAATGAGCTTCATCTATTGCTAATTGACTTATATTAAGTTTTCTAAGCTTTCTTTTGAAAAATTCATTTTCTAACCTTTCAGGAGCAATATAAAGTAATTTTATTTCACCTTTTCTACACCTTTCCATAATGCTATCTATACTCTCTAAATTTTGAGTACTATTTATATATTCGGCATTTATTCCATTTGATTTTAAATTATCTACCTGATCCTTCATTAAAGCAATCAATGGTGAAATAACTATAGTAACTCCCTTAAATAAAAGAGCTGGAATCTGATAACAAATTGATTTTCCCCCACCTGTTGGTAAAATACAAAATGTATCTCTTTTACTTAATATATTATTTATAATTTCATACTGCCCTTTTCTAAAGGAATTATATCCATAATACTTATGAAGTACTTCAAACACATTATTCATAATAGCTCACCAATTTCCATAAATATATTTCTTTTATATTATCACCTTTTTTACTACTATTACATATTTTTTTATTTTTTTTAATTTTTCTATTGACTTATTCTTAATATCATATTAAAATAAATCTTGCCTGCTGAAGTGGCGGAACAGGCAGACGCACAGGACTTAAAATCCTGCGGTAGCGATACCGTACCGGTTCGATTCCGGTCTTCAGCACCAAAAAGACTGTATAAATTATACAGTCTTTTTTTACTATAAATTCTAAATTTCTTTATATACTTTTATTCTTTTTTATTAATATCAGAAAACTCCATTTCAAACATATATTTTAAAGATGAATCCCCTATTAAATTTTCTTCCTCTTCATCTGCTACAGTTCTTATTGGTAATGTAATTATAAATGTAGTTCCCTCATTAAGCTTACTCTTTACATCTATATTTCCATTATGTAAATCTATTAACCCTTTTACAATAAATAGCCCTAAACCACTTCCCTCATTTTGTCTATTAAGGCCTCCATTAAAATCTGCTCTTTTGAACTTTTCAAAAACATGTTCTTTCATTTCCTCTTTCATTCCAATACCATCATCACTAATTTCTATAACAACATTATTAGTCTCTCTCTTTACTAAAACCATTATATTTCCACCATCATTCGTAAACTTTATAGCATTAGATAATAAGTTTAATATAACTCTTTCTATCTTTAACTTATCTATAGCTGTAATTATTTCTTCTTCTTCAGTATCGAAAATTACATTTAAGTTATAAATTTGGGCTAAATCTACAATAGTTAATGTTATATCTTCAACTACTTCTACTATATTCTCATTTGTAAAATTAGCATCCATATATCCCATTTCTAATTTACTTACATCAATTAAATTATTAATATATCTACGCAATCTATTAGCATTTTTCATTATATAATTTAATCTTTCAGTAAAAAAACATGCATTAAACTCTCCTTTTTCCAATTTTATTTTTAATAAATTACTTGCATTTATTATTATATTTAATGGCGTTCTTAATTCATGGGATATTGTAACAATAAAATCAGTTTTTATTTTCTCTCTTTCAATAGATTCTATTAATAACAATTTATTTTCTCTAGCCGTTTTTGTGTTTTTAATAGATAAATAAATTAAACCAACTATACCTAATATACCTAATGAAACTAATGTCCAGACTATTACACGTAAATATTTAGGAAGTAATAGATCAAACATATTTTTATTAATAAACTTACTCTTTTGTGGTAATCTTAAAGGATTAATATCATATTCTAAAATAGCATCATAATTAAAAATTGGTATACTAAATGTATTACGTATAGGTACTACATTATAGTCAAAACTTTCTTCTACAATATTATTCAAAAGTGTATATGTTACTTCTCCTAACTTATAACCATCATTAACTATCCCCCCTACTGCTCCAGCATAAACATATTCTTCTAATTTCGTATAAATAGGAGCCTTAGTTACTTCTTTAATTCCATTTATAACATCCTCTGGTTGAACTAGATCTGTTTTATTGGAATCTTTAAATGTCCCGCATAAATATATCGCACAACGTTTATCTTCTATTTCCTTACATTTCTCTTTAACATCTTTAAAATGTGTTTCTTGAATAATATGATAATTAAATGGCTTTTCTGATTTATCAATAATTTTTGAAAACTCTTCCTTAATAGTATTACAATAAATACTATTATCTAAAATTAAATATATATCTGAAACCTCTTTACTAGCCTCTAAAATTGTATTTACTATAGGTAAATTATATTGATACTCTAATATTCCAGTAATATATTCACTTTCATCTTTGGTTAAAAATATAGTTTCATTTATCCCTACATAAATAACTTTTTTCTTATAAATAAATAAATTCTCATTAAATAAATTTTTTCTAACTAATTGAAAAGCTTCATCATCTAAAGTAATTATATATTCAATATTTGAATCCTTATATTTAACATTTAAAAAGTTAATAAAGCCCTCATCATATTCTTTAGATTCTAAAACTTTACTATCTAAAAATTCAGTTTTCGCTATATACCTATCATTACTGTTCTCAAATCCCTGTAATATAGAACTTTCCCACTTATTAGCCGGAGAATATGATCCTATTATAAGAACTTTCTTTCCTCCACTTACATCGTCGCAATAACACTTACTATAATCCATACCTATAAAAACATATAAAATCGTAATTAAAAAAACTAAAACACTTTTTTTATTCATATGGTTTTCTCCTACCTTTTAACATCTCTTTATATATTGTGTATTTATTAAAAAAATATTAAATTTTACTAATGTTCTTTACAAAAAAAAGATAGAATATTAATTTCAAAATCAACATTCTATCTTCAACTTATTTATTAATTAAAGTAATTTTTCAATATTTAATAAACTGCTATCCTTATTAATTGCACCTATATAATACTCTACGCCCTTACTTACAGCACCAAAATCACCATGTCCATCAGAGCCTGCTGTTATTATCATGTTATTTTCTTTACAGAATTCTAAACATGTTTCTGTCATTAAATCACTGTTAGCTGGATAATAGCATTCAATTCCATCAACACCTAATCCTTTTAGTATTTCAAGTTTTTCTATTATTTCTTCCTTAGTTTTATCTTTATAATAATTACAAGGATGTGCCAATACAACATAGCCTCCAGCCTCATGAGTAATATCGCAAACTTCTTTTACACCTGGAAAATCAAACTTTTCATGTCCACATTCATATTTTCCATAAAACTTCATTCCATCAAAAAGTCCTTCTGTAATATTTCTATCAAACAAATAATGTATACCCTTCCAGCCACCTTTTCTTCTGTCATATTCATAAGAGTTATAATCTTCTAAAGATATATTTTCATAATCTTTTTCCATTCTTTTTATAAGCTCTATACTTGTTTCTAATAAATTTTCTTTAGCTTTATTTACCAGATTAAAGAAATTCTCATTATCATTAAATTTATATGCTAATAAATGTACTAAGTGCCCCTCAAATATTGAATCTATTTCAACTCCTCTTATTAGAGTAATACCTTCTTTTTCAGCTTCGATTTTTACTTCTTCATATGAATCTAAAACATCATGATCAGTTACTGAGATAATTCCTACGTTCTTATTTTTAGCATCCCTTACTATTTCTTGTGGTGACATTGTTCCATCAGAATAATAACTATGTATATGTAAATCTGTTAACATATTTTCCTCCTTAGTTTTAAAAATATTTATTAAATAAATTTAAACTAATAATCTTAATATAAGCTTTAATTAGTTTAATATACCTACTTAGCAATTTAATCAATTTAAACCACATATTTTCTCTTATAAAAAGGTACTTATCTAATAATATTATCATATCATATTTTTTAATTTATTTTCATTTTATAATAAATATCATAATTAAAATAAATTATCTTTTCTAGGCTTAAAGTTAATTTACTTATTTTTTTGTTTTCATTCTTATTATTTTAAGGTATAATAACCAATGGAGAATAAATTGATATA
>NZ_CAKVJA010000015.1 GCF_934754925.1 uncultured Clostridium sp.
CTCAGTTGGGAGAGCACTTGCCTTGCACGCAAGGGGTCAAGGGTTCGAATCCCTTTACCTCCACCAAAAGCTACGATTTGTATCGTAGCTTTTTTTGCTTTATAAAATTTTAAATACTTTAACTTATAATGTAGAATTATAACTAAATAAAATATATTTTAATATTTTTAATTTATTTCTAATAGTGGTATTATAAATATGTATGTGTATTACAATATATGTTAAAGAACAAGGTGATAGTTAAATGTCTTTATATAGAGTAAAGCAATTTGTTTGGGCATTAAAATCATTGTCTGAAGATATTGATACTGAATATGTAAATAAATTTCTAAATAAAAAGGAAAGAAAATTATTTAATAAACTAAAAAAAACAGATAAACATCATTGTATTAGAGTTAGTAAAGATGCCGTGAGTTTATCAGAAGGAAGAAATATAAATTTAAATAGAGTTGCTAAGGTAGGATTATTACACGATATAGGAAAAGGTGAATATGGACTCAATATTATTGAAAAATCTGTATTGGTAATATTGAACAAAGTGACTAAAGGAAAATTAAAGAAATATGATGGAATTAAAGCAGTTGATACTTATTATAATCATGCGGAAAAGGGTGCAAATTTATTGAAAAGTTTTAATACATATGATAAGGAATTTTTAGATACTGTTAGATACCATCATAGCAATAAAATACAAGGAAATAAATTATTAGATATAATAAAGGAAAGCGATAATAGAAATTAAGTTGTGGGGTGAATTATGAAGGCTGATGAAAGAAGAAGTAACATTATAGAAATGTTGATGAAAGAAAAAAGAGCTATTAAAGGCACAACATTAGCTGAAAGCTTTAATGTAACTAGACAAATAATAGTTAAAGATATAGCTATTTTAAGAGCTAAAGGAAATAATATAATAGCAACTCCAGATGGCTATATGATTAATGAGGATAATAGCAATAGGGTAAAGTCTGTTATTGCAGTAAATCATAATGATGAAGAGGTTATAAAAGAGCTTGAGATAGTTGTTAAATATGGTGGGATAATAGAAGATGTAATAGTAGAGCATCCTTTATATGGAGAGATAAGGGGTATATTAATGATAAAAAATCTTAACGATTTAAATAAGTTTAAAAATTCTTTAAACCAAATAGATGCAAAACCATTATCTATGCTAACTAATGGAGTACACCTTCATACTATTTCTGCCGACTCTGTTGAGAATATGGAGTTAATAAAAGAAGAACTAAAAGAAAGTGGTTTTATCTTATAAATTAGGGGAATTGAATTATGGATTATGATGTTTTAGTTTTAGGTGGTGGCATAATAGGATGTGCCGTTGCCTATGAATTATCTAAGTATAATTTAAATATAGCAGTGATTGAAAAGGAATTTGATATAGCAGATGATATCTCATTTGTTAATACTTCTATAGTATATGACGGTTCAGAAACATCTAATAATGTAATGGCTGGATTAGAGTATATAGGAAATATACTATTAGAAGACTTATGTGAGAAATTTAATGTTCCATTTAAAAGAATAGGATCATTAAGAGTAGTTAATGATGATAATGGTGTAGTTAAATTAGAAGAAATGTATGAAAGAGCTATAAGACGTGGAATCGATGGCGTATATTTAATAGAACCAGATGAAGTATATGAAATAGAGCCTAATATTAATGCCGAAGTAAAAAAGGGATTATACTCTCAAAATGTTGCAATAGTTGCTCCTTATGATTTAGCAATTGCATATGCTGAGGTTGCTTTTGATAATGGAGTTAATTTTAGGTTAGAAGAAGAAGTTTTAACTATTCAAAATGTTACAAAAGGTTTTAGAGTTGTAACTAACAAGAATAAATTCTCATGTAAGGTTGTTATAAATACAATTGCAAATGAAATATATATAAATGAAAAGGGTGTAGTTGAAGAAAAAGAATCAGATAATGGAGTAAACTCCTTCAAAAATATGAGTTACATTTTACTTGATGATAGTTATGAAAATAAGCTACAAAGAATTGTTACAAAGACCTTTGATAAGGATACTTTTGTTGTTTCTACTCCAGTTTTAAATGGAGGCTCTCTTATTGGAATAAAGAGTATTGAAAAAACTAGCTTAGATGATAATTTAAGATATGCATCTAAGTTATTGAAGGGATTAAATAAAAGTAATATAAATAATCTGTTTAGGGAAAGTTATGATAAGGATTCTATTGTAGTAGATGATGAAAAAATAGATAAGGGTTATATTAGCGTAATAGGAACTCATTATGGAAAGGTTACATTAGCTCCAGCTATAGCAAAAATGCTATGTGATACTATTAGTAGCAATTTAAATTGTAAGTTAAAAAAGAATTTTATTGATAAAAGACGAGAGTTCTATAGATTTAGAGAAATGGATAGAAGAGAAATCAATGAAGTTATTAAGCTAGATAAACGTTATGGAAAGATAGTATGCATGTGTAATAATGTTTCAGAGGGAGAAATTGTTGATTCTATTAGAAGACCTTTAGGTGCTAGAACTGTTAAGGGTGTTAAGAGAAGAACTGGAGCTGGATTTGGAAATTGCCATGGAGCCTATTGTAATGAAAAGATAGTACAAATATTATCTAGGGAATTAGATAGAAAAATTACTGATATAGTAGATGATTCAAAAAATTCAAATATAGTTTCAGGTAGAATTAAAGAATTTAAGGATATATAATAGGAGTAATAAGTATGTGTAAAAAGGATATTTTCACTTCTGTAGTTAGGGTTAAAGGTAGTGATAGGTTTAAAGTTGTTCCTGTTAAAAGTAGTGATGAAGTTGATAAAGAATTATGGATAGAAATGTCTAAAGTTGTTAGTAGATTATATGTAAGTATTCCTATAAAAATGGGAAGTATTATATGTAAGAATATTTTAAATAGTGGAGTTGATATAATTTGTACTAGGGATATTGAGAATAAATAATTAGCGATGATATTTTTACGTCATTAGTTTAATTTTTTATTAAATATCTTTAATAAAATCAGGTTTTTAATGTATTGACAAAAAGTAGAAGATTATAATATATTAAATATATTAATGTTGTAAATATTTTAATTAAACCGTTGAAGAGGCTAGTAATAAAGTAATTGTTTTAAGAGAGTCAGTGGTTGGTGAAAACTGACATCAATATTTTATGAATCCACCTTGGAGGGACTGTGATGAGCAGTACGGATAAACCCGTTAGTTTTATAAAGAGTGGATAATAAGTGAAATTTTATTATCAATTAGGGTGGCAACACGGAGTTCTTCGTCCCTTATATGGGAAGAAAGAGCTCTTTTTTTATACCAGAAAAAATAAATAAAATATACATGGAGGATATTATGTTAGATTTAAAATTTTTAAGAGAAAATCCAGAAATAGTTAAACAAAATATTAAAAATAAGTTCCAAGATCAAAAACTTCCTTTAGTTGATGAAGTAATTGCTTTAGATATAGAAAGCAGAGCTACTCAACAAGAAGCTGATTCATTAAGATCAAATAGAAAGACAATTTCTAAGCAAATTGGTGCATTAATGGGCCAAGGGAAAAGAGAAGAGGCAGAAGAGTTAAAAGCAAAAGTTAATGAACAAGCTGCTCGTCTTGCTGAATTAGAAGCTAAAGAAAGCGAACTTGAAGAAAAAATAAGAAATATAATGTTAGTTATTCCTAACATCATTGATCCTAGTGTTCCAATAGGAAAAGATGATAGTGAAAATGTAGAAGTTGAAAAATTCGGTGAACCTGTAGTTCCAGAATTCGAAATTCCATATCATACAGAAATAATGGAAAAATTAAATGGAATAGATTTAGATAGTGCTAGAAAAGTTGCTGGTAATGGATTCTATTATTTAATGGGTAACATTGCAAGATTACAATCAGGAATACTTTCTTATGCTAGAGATTTTATGATTAACAAAGGATTTACTTACTGTATTCCTCCTTTCATGATTCGTAGCGATGTTGTTACTGGAGTAATGAGTTTTGCTGAAATGGAATCTATGATGTATAAAATAGAAGGTGAAGATTTATACTTAATAGGTACAAGTGAACACTCTATGATAGGTAAATATATTGATACTATATTAAAAGAAGAAAGCCTTCCTCAAACTTTAACTAGTTATTCACCTTGCTTCAGAAAAGAAAAAGGAGCTCACGGAATAGAAGAAAGAGGAGTTTATAGAATACATCAATTTGAAAAACAAGAAATGATAGTAGTTTGTAAGCCAGAAGAAAGTAAAGAATGGTTTGAAAAGTTATGGAAGTATACTGTTGAATTATTCCGTTCTTTAGATGTTCCAGTTAGAACTTTAGAATGTTGCTCAGGAGATTTAGCAGATCTTAAGGTTAAATCTATTGACGTTGAAGCTTGGTCTCCAAGACAAAAGAAATACTTCGAAGTTGGAAGCTGCTCAAATTTAGGTGATGCTCAAGCTAGAAGATTAAAGATTCGTGTAAATGGAGAAAAAGGAAAGTATTTTGCTCATACATTAAATAATACAGTAGTTGCTCCACCTAGAATGTTAATTGCATTCTTAGAAAACAACTTAAATGAAGATGGATCAATAAATATTCCAGAAGCTTTAAGACCTTATATGGGCGGAATGGATGTTATAAGATAATTTTTAAGTATTAAATAAGATATAAGAAGACTAAAAATAGTTTTCTTATATCTTATTTTTTTATAAGAAATTATAAAAATGAGATAATAGCAAATGTTGACAAAATTTAGAAATATGATAAATTTAATATGGGTGGTATTTTAATTAAACCGCACCTTATATATTTGAAAATTTAAAGATTACCAGAAATAGCTCATATCAATTTTGAATGGGACTTGTTAGTATCACACTCTTTTGGAGGTGATAATTATAAAATTTGGATTTATTGGAGCAGGAAAAGTTGGCTTTTCCTTAGGAAAATATCTAAAAGAAAACAGCATAGACATAAGTGGGTATTATAGTAAATCACAGCATTCATCTAAAGAAGCTGCAATTTTTACAAATACGCGACAATATAATAATTTAGAAGATTTAATAAAAAATAGTGATGCTATATTCATTACAACACCTGATAATCAAATTGCAGATGTATGGAATGAAGTAAAAAAGTTACCTATTAAAGAAAAATTAATTTGCCATTGTAGTGGCTCTATTTCTTCAGAAGTCTTTTCAAATATAAATAATCATGGTGCATATGGTTATTCTATTCATCCAATGTTCGCTATCTCGGACAAATATAATTCTTACAAAGATTTATCTCAAGCATTTATTACAATTGAAGGTAATGAAAAACATATTGAATATTTAAAGATGTTATTTTCACATTTAGGAAATGATGTAGCAATTATTAATAAAGAGAATAAAATTTTATATCATGCAGCATCAGTAACAGTTAGTAACTTAGTGTTAGGGTTAATTAATAATGGTGTTAATTATCTAGAGGAATGTGGATTTACGAAAGAAATGGCTATTAAAGCCTTATAT
This sequence comes from uncultured Clostridium sp., assembly GCF_934754925.1. GTDB lineage: Bacteria > Bacillota > Clostridia > Clostridiales > Clostridiaceae > Clostridium. The sequence continues at coordinate 5,487 of NZ_CAKVJA010000015.1, forward strand.
CCATTAATTGAAAACAACTTAAGAAATATTAAGGAAAGAGGTGCAGTTAAGAGTTTGACTGGGCCCATAGAACGAGGAGATTTAAGCACTGTTATTAATCATTTAAATGTAATACGTGAAGAAGATAAAGAGTTATATAGATTATTATCAAAAAATATTTTAAAGATAGCAAAAGTTAAAAATAAGAATAGAAATTATAAAAATTTAGAAGAGTATCTAGGAGAGTAATTATGAAAAATACAGCAGTTACATTTAAACAAGCAAAAGAAAAAAATGAAAAACTTACTATGCTTACAGCATATGATTATTCTACAGCCAAAATAATTGATGAGGCTGGAATAAATGGAATTTTAGTTGGAGATTCATTAGGAATGGTTTGTTTAGGATATGAAGATACATTATCAGTTACTATGGAAGACATGATACATCATACTAAAGCTGTATCTAGAGGTGTAAAGAATACATTAGTTGTAGCAGATATGCCTTTTATGTCTTATCAAACATCAGTATATGATGCTGTAATTAATGCAGGAAGATTAATTAAAGAAGGTAGAGCACATGTAGTTAAGTTAGAGGGTGGTGTTGAGGTTTGCGATAAGATAGAAGCTATAGTTAAAGCTTCAATACCAGTTATGGCTCACATTGGATTAACACCTCAATCAGTTAATGCTTTTGGCGGATTTAAGGTTCAAGGTAAAGATAAAGAGGCAGCAAGGAATCTTATAGAAGCAGCTTTAGCTGTAGAAAAGGCAGGAGCATTTGCAGTTGTATTAGAATGTGTTCCAGCTAAGCTTGCAGCAATAATAACTGAAAAATTATCTATACCTACAATCGGAATAGGTGCTGGAGCACAGTGTGATGGGCAAATTCTTGTTTATCAAGATATGTTAGGAATGTATAGTGATTTTACTCCTAAGTTTGTTAAGAAGTATGAAAATTTAGGTGAAAAAATGAATGTGGCTTTTAAAAAGTATATAGAAGAAGTTAAGGATGGAATTTTCCCAGGAGAAGAGCATTCTTTTAAAATAAATGATGAAGTAATTGAGAAGTTATATTAAAGGGGAAGAGAAAATGAGAGTTGTAGAAAAGGTAAATGACGTAAGATCTACAGTAAAGGAATGGAAAGCTAAGGGGTTAAAGATTGGATTTGTTCCTACTATGGGCTATTTACATGAGGGACATGAAAGTTTAATTAGAAAAGCATCAGAAGAAAATGATAGAGTTGTTGTAAGCATATTTGTTAATCCAATTCAATTTGGACCTAAAGAGGATTTATCTACTTATCCTAGAGATTTAGAGAGAGATAGTAAAGTATGTGAAAGGGCAGGGGCAGATATTATATTCCATCCTAAAAATGAAGAAATGTATTTTGAAGATTTTTCTACTTTTGTTGATATGAATGGATTAACAGATGGATTATGTGGAAAGAGTAGACCTACTCATTTTAGAGGCGTTTGTACTGTTGTAACAAAATTATTTAATATAGTAGCACCAGATAGAGCTTATTTTGGGGAAAAGGATGCTCAGCAATTAGCAATTATAAAAAGAATGGTAAGAGATTTAAATATAGATATAGAAATTATAGGATGTCCTATAATAAGAGAGAAAGATGGGCTTGCTAAAAGTTCAAGAAATACTTATTTGTCGGTAGAAGAAAGAAATGCTGCAATCATATTAAATAAATCATTAACATTAGCTAAAGAAAAAATTCAAGATGGTGAAAGAAATTCAGGGGCTATTATTAAGTTAATTGAAGAAACAATTAATTCAGAAAAATTAGCAAGAGTGGATTATATAGAAGTTGTAGATAGCCTATCTATGAAGAAGGTAGAAAGAATAGAAAAATCAGTATTAGTAGCAATAGCCGTATTTATAGGTAAAACAAGATTAATAGATAATTTCACATATGAGTTATAATAAGGAGAGAATCAATAATGAAGGTAAATATGTTAAAAGGTAAGATACACAGAGCAAAAGTAGTACAAGCTGAATTAAATTATGTTGGAAGTATAACAGTAGATGCAGATTTACTAGATGCGGCAGGGATATATGAATATGAAAAAGTTCATATAGTTGATATTGATAATGGAGCAAGGTTTGAAACTTATACTATTGCTGGAGAAAGAGGATCGGGTATGATTTGTTTAAATGGAGCCGCAGCAAGATGTGTACAGGTTGGAGATAAAATTATATTAATGGCTTATTGTGATTTAGATACAGAAGAGGTAAAAGATCATAAACCAAAGGTTGTTTTTGTAAATGAAGAAAATAAAATTAGTAGAATTACTAATTATGAAAAACATGGTGAACTTTCTGAATAATAAAATATAAAAATAGTTTTAGATAAATACGATGAATTTAGAATAATATTTTTATTCTAAATTCATCATTTTTTATTAATAGTGATATATAGTATTATGTAATTATAAAAATATTAACAGAGGTTTTATATGATAAATAGAAAAAGAATAACGAGTATATGTGATAATTGTAATATATGTGGTTTACCTGTTATAACTTGTATATGCAATAGTATAAAGAAAGTTAAGACAAAATCTAAATTTATAATTTTATCTAGTGAACGAGAGATATATAGAAATACTAATACAGCTAGTTTATTAAAATTAATTAATTCAGAATCAACAGAAATAATTATTTGGAGAAGAGGAGAAAAATCTCAAGAAATTTTAAATTACATGAATAATGATATCTATAAGGTATATTTAATATTTCCTATTGTGAATGAAGAAATGGAGAAAAGAAGAATTAAATATGTTAAAGATGGACACATACCAGTATTTATTATTGTAGATGGAACATGGAAGGAAGCTTGGAAGATAATAAGAAAAAGTGATTATTTAAAAGAAGTACCTATACTTCCTTTGGAAGTGAAGAAAACTTCTAAGTTTACATTAAGAAGGGGACAAGAAGAAGGAAACTTATGTACAATAGAAGCAGCTATAGAATTACTTAAAATAAATGAGGAAAATGATATAGGTGAAGAAATAAATAGAGGTTTTGAGTCATTTTTAGGTAGTTATAAAGCAGGAGCAAGTGGACATAAAATTAATTGAAAAATTTTTGTAAAAAGTGTTGATATAATATTTGTACACTGATATAATAACAATTGTCCGAGGAGAGATGGTCGAGTTGGTTTAAGGCACCGGTCTTGAAAACCGGCGTGCGTGTGAGCGTACCCAGGGTTCGAATCCCTGTCTCTCCGCCAAAAGCTTCTAGTAAATGCTAGAAGCTTTTTTGTATATATATTTAAAGTTACAAAAACCTAAAAGTATAAAATAATAATGAAGTATGAAGGCAAAAGTTAGAAGGAATAATTATAGATAAATAAAAAATAATAAAATTAATAAAATATGTTGACATAATTAATAGTGGTTGATATAATTAATCTTGTCTTGGAGAGATGGTCGAGTTGGTTTAAGGCACCGGTCTTGAAAACCGGCGTGCGTGTGAGCGTACCCAGGGTTCGAATCCCTGTCTCTCCGCCAAAAGCTTCTAGCAAATTCTAGAAGCTTTTTTTGTATATATATTTTAAGTTTATGGTAAGATAAAAGTAAAAAATGCAGGAGCTACTATAATTCATCCATTTGGTAGTATTATAAGAAGTATTATAGTTGCTATTTATGAATTCGATACAGATGAAGTATTAGTAATTGGTCATAAAAATTGTGGGATGAGTAATATTGATGGAGAGGAAACTATTAATAAGATAATTAATAGAGGAATTCCAGAGGAAACAATAGAGACATTAAATAATTCAGGAATAAATATAAAGAAGTGGTTACATGGATTTGATTCTGTAGAAGATTCTATAAAAGAAAGTGTAGAATTAATAAAGAAGCATCCATTAGTTCCAAAGAAAATAAAAGTACATGGGTTAATAATGGATACTGAAACGGGAAATTTAGAAGTAGTAATTAAAGATAAATAAAAATAAAAAAAATTTAATAAAATGTGTTGACATAATTAACTATGGTTGATATAATTAATCTTGTCTTGGAGAGATGGTCGAGTTGGTTTAAGGCACCGGTCTTGAAAACCGGCGTGCGTGTGAGCGTACCCAGGGTTCGAATCCCTGTCTCTCCGCCATAAGTGGAGAATTACTCAAGTGGCTAAAGAGGCTCCCCTGCTAAGGGAGTAGGCTGGATAAAACTGGTGCGAGGGTTCGAATCCCTTGTTCTCCGCCAAAAGCATCTAACAAATGTTAGATGCTTTTTTGGTGTATAAAGAAATAAATTAAGTTTAGTGAAATAATTTAAAAATAGATGAATTAATTCTAAATTTTCCATAATTAATAATTGTAAACGTAATTTTTAAATGGTATACTTTTAATAGTTAAAGTAGTATAACTTATTAGTGGGAGGGTAATAAATGGAAAAGAAGTATGTTGTAGGTGTCGATTTAGGTGGAACTAAAATTTACACAGCTTTAGTAGATTTAGATGGAAATATTATAAAAGAAAAAACAGTTGAAACATTAGCTCACGAAGGTGAACAAGCTGTTATGGGAAGAATAATAGATACTATAGATTATGTTACAGAGGGAACAGATAAAAATTTAATAAAATCAATTGGAATCGGTTCGCCTGGTCCATTAGATGTTAAGAATGGTATTATAATTGAAAATTCAAATTTACCTTTTAAGAATTTTGCAATAGTTAAAACTATAAAAGAAAAATACGATTTACCAACTTATCTAGATAATGATGCTAACGTAGCAACATTAGGAGAGTTTATGTTTGGTGCAGGAAAAGGTACTGAAAATATGGTGTTTATTACAGCAAGCACAGGAATCGGTGGTGGAGCTGTTTTAAATGGTAAATTATTTAGAGGAGCTACAGGAAATGCATTAGAAGTTGGACATATGACTGTTTCAACAGAAGGTCCAAGATGTGGATGTGGAAACTTAGGATGTGTAGAAGCTTTAGGATCTGGTACAGCAATTGGTAAAAGAGCTAAAGAAGCTGTATCAACTAATGTTACAACTTCATTAAAGAATTATGATAATGTTACAGCTAAAGAGGTATTTAAAGAAGCTGCAAATGGAGATAGAGTTGCTAAAAATATATTAAATACTTCATTAACTTATCTTGGAATTGCTGTAGCTAACACAATAACAAATTTTGATCCAGAAAAAGTTGTTGTTGGTGGTGGTGTAGTTAATGGCGGAGATATAGTTATTGACACTATAAGAAATGTTGTTGAAGAAAGATGTATGGCTGCATTCGTTGAAAATTGTACAATTGAAAAGGCTGTACTAGGTGGAAAAGCAGGAGTATTAGGTGCTGCAGCTTTAGCTATTACTGAAAGATAATATAGATTATTAAAAAAACTACAATATATAAAGAGAGACTCTTTATATATTGTAGTTTTTTATTTAACGGGACTTATAGTAATTAATAGTTAGTTGTTGGTAAAACTTTCAAAATGATAGTATCATTAATTATGGAGGGATTAATGTGATTTATGGAGATAAAATATATTTGAGAGAAATATTAAAGGAAGATATTGATGAAGCTTATAATTTATGTTCAGATAGTGAAGTATTAAAATATAATGGTAATGAATATGGGATGTTATCAAAGAAATATATAATCGAACATTTAAAATATTTAAATATACCTTCTAAAAGAAATTACGTAATAATTAATAAACAGGGAGCTATTGTTGGAGTAATTATTTATTCAGAAGATAAATATTCAAGAAATGTTTATAACATTAGTTTAACTATAGGTAAAAAGTATTGGCGTAAGGGATATGGAACAGATTCAATAAAGACAATTTTAAAATATTTATTTTTAAAAAGAAAAGTTCATAAGGTTGAACTTGAGGTAGTTAGGGAAAATGAAGCTGCAGTATTATTCTATAAAAAATGTGGATTTATTGAAGAGGGTATACGAAGAAAAAAATATTATTATAAGGGAGAATATTTAGATACTATTTTAATGGGATTATTAAAAGAAGAATTTAAGGCTTAAGGAGTTGAATATGGGAATTAGATTTGTTTTTGGAAGAGCTGGTGCAGGAAAAAGCTATTATTGCTTAAATCAAATAAAGAAAAAGTTAAGTAATGATAAAAACAATAAGTTAATAATGTTAGTACCAGATCAATATACATTTCAAACTGAAAAAAAATTATTAGAATATGTAGGAGAAAAGGCATTACTTAGAGCTGAAGTTTTAAGTTTTAAGAGAATGGCCACAAGGGTTTTTGATAAATGTGGTGGAAGAGCAATTAATGTAATAGAAGATTCAGGAAAGAATATGCTTATTTATAAACTATTAAAGGATAAGGGAGAAGAACTTAAATACTTTAATAGAATAAGTAAGCAACAAGGATTTGTTGGAATAGTATCAAAATCAATAACTGAATTTAAAAAATATAATATTTCCGAGGAAATATTAAAAGAAAAAGAATTAGAAATAGAAAATAAGGACTTAAAGGAAAAGATAAGTGATTTAGCTTCTATTTATGAAACATTTAATAAAAATTTGCATAAAGGATATATAGATTCTGAAGATATATTATCTATTTTAGCTAAAAAGTTAAAGGAATGCGATTTATATAAAAATGCTGAAATTTGGGTAGATGAATTTACAACATTTACGCCACAGCAGTTAGAGGTACTAAAGGTATTAGCTAAACAATGTAAGAATGTGAATATTACTTTATGTAGTGATGGAGAAATTCAGTTTACTGAAGGTGAAACTGATATATTTGACGTAATAAAAAATACTGAAAATAGAATTTTAAAAATGATGCAAGAAAATAATATTTCCTATAAAGAGCCTGTAAATTTAAATAAGAAAAATATTTATAGATTTAAAGAGAGTAGAGAGTTAGGTCATATAGAAAAATATTTCTTCAATTATCCTTTTAAAATATATAAGGATGATTGTAAAGATATAAGATTATATAAAGCAAATAATAATTATTCTGAAATAGAATGGGTAGCACAAGATATATTAAAACTTGTTAGGGATAAAGGATATAGATATAAGGATATTGCTGTTGTTTGTAGGGAAATTGATAGTTACGATAAAATAACTTCAGTTATATTTAATGAGTATAATATTCCATATTTCCTAGATAAGAAAAGAGAAATATTAAGCAATCCATTAGTAGTATTAATAATATCAGCATTAGAAATATTAGTTACAAATTGGTCTTATGAAAGTGTATTTAAATATGTAAAAAGCGGACTTATAACATTAGAAACTAACTTTATTGATAAATTAGAAAATTATATTTTAGCTAATGGGATAAAGGGATATAAATGGACTAGAGATTTATTAACATCTCAAGATCAGGAGCTAACACAAGAAGAAATTGAAATCTTTGAGTATATGGAAGAAATCAGAAGACCAATAATTAATTTATATAATAAGATAAAAGGTGATGTTACAGTAAGAAAGTATTGCACGGCTTTATATGAGTTTTTATTAGAAATAAATGCTTTTGAAACTATGGATAAATGGCTTGATGATTTTAATAATAAAGGAATGCAAGATAAAATTAAGGAATATACTCAAGTTCCATCTATAGTAATGGATATGTTAGATCAAGCTGTAGAAGTATTAGGAGATGAAGTAGTTGATTTAAAGACTTTTTCTAAGATATTAATATCAGGATTTGAAGAAAAAGAAATTGGTGTAATTCCTATGGCTTTAGATCAAGTAAATATAGGCGATATAGCTAGAATAAAAGGTAGAGATGTAAAGGCACTTTATATAGTAGGAGCTAATGATGGTGTTTTACCATCAGCTAATAAAGATGAGGGTATATTATCTGATGAAGATAGAATTGAACTTAAAGGTATGGGAATTGAACTTGCTAGTGATACAAGAAGTAGAGTATTTGAAGAGCAGTTCATGGTTTATACGGCATTAACAATACCTTCAAATTATTTAATGATTACTTATCCAATGGCAGATTTCGAGGGAAAATCATTAAGACCTTCAATAATAATACCTAGATTAAAAAAGATTTTGCCTAGGTTAAAGGAAGAAAGTGAAATATTTAATAATGATTTATTTAATGATAAATATCATAATATAACTGCACCAGTACCAACATTTAATGAGCTCATAGAAGCATTAAGAAGAGAATATGAGAAGGAAGAAATTGAACCATATTGGGTAGAAACATTTAAGTGGTTTGAAGAAAATGAGGAATTTAAAGATAGAACTAAAATTATTTTTAATGGATTAAATTATACTAACTTAGTTGAAAAGATACCAAGAGAAAAGATAAAAAGACTTTATAGCAATGATAATGGAAGATTAATGTTTAGTGTTTCTAGAATAGAAAAATATGCGCAGTGTCCTTTTAGTTATTATGTTCAATATGGATTAAAAGCTAAGGATAGAAAGGTATATGAATTCACTGCACCAGATTTAGGTTCATTTATGCATGATATATTAGATCAATTTACAAATAAGATAAGAAAAGAAAATATATTATGGGGTGATTTAACAAAAGATAAATGTGCTGAAATAGTTAATGAGCTTGTTAATAGTAAGCTTAAAAATGAAAGTAATTCTATATTAAATAGTAATAAAAAGTATCAATATTTCTCAGAAAGATTTAAAAAGACTATTACTAAATCTGTAACAGTAATATCAGAACAAATGAGAAAAGGTGAGTTTGACATATTCAAAAGTGAATTTGATTTTGGAGATTTTAAAGATTCAAATCCAATAAAATTAGAATTACCTTCAAAAGAAACAGTATATTTAAAGGGTAGAGTTGATAGAATTGATAAAGTTGATTTAAATGGAGAAACATATATTAGAATTGTTGACTATAAATCCGGCTCTAAGAGTTTCGATTTAAACGAGTTATATTATGGTCTTCAAATACAATTATTAGTTTACTTAGATGCCATACTAAAGAACTCAGAGCAAATTTTAAAAACACAATGTATGCCAGGTGGTATATTATATTTTAAAATTGATAATCCAATAATTAAGTCAAAGAAAGCCTTAACAGAGGAAGAAATTCAAGTTGAGGTATTAAAGAAGTTAAAAATGGATGGATTGTTATTAAGGAATGTGGAGCTTGTTAAATCAATGGATAGAGATATGGAAACATACTCACTTATTATTCCAGCTGCTTTTAAAAAGGATGGAGATTTTACAAGTACTAGTTCTGTAGTAACAGAATCACAGTTTGAATTATTAAGAAAATATGTTAATGATAAAATGATTGAAATATGTGAAGAAATGCTTAGTGGTGAGGTTAAAATAGAACCTTGTAAATCATCAAAAGTAACATATTGTGATTACTGTGATTATTCATCAATATGTCAATTTGATACTTCAATAAAAGATAATAAATACAAAATAATATTAAAAAAGAAAAAAGATGATTTATGGGATGCAATGAGTAACAAAGTAAAAGTGGAGGAAGGTGAATAGATATGGGAGCTACTAAATGGACAAATGAACAGCTTCAAGCTATAGAAACAAGAAGATGTAATTTGCTTGTAGCAGCGGCTGCAGGTTCAGGAAAAACAGCTGTTTTAGTTGAGAGAATTATAAGGATAATAACAGATGAAGAAAATCCAGTAGACATTGATAAGCTTTTAGTTGTTACCTTTACTAGTGCAGCAGCATCAGAGATGAGAGAAAGAATAGCAGCAGCTATATCAAAAGCTTTAGAGAAAAATCCTAACTCTAAAAATCTTCAAAGACAACTTACCTTATTAGGTAGAGCCAATATTACTACTATGCATTCCTTTTGTTTAGATGTAATTAAGAATTATTTTTATACTATTGATTTAGACCCTAGTTTTAGAATAGGTGATGAAACAGAAGCAACTTTAATGAAGAATGAAATAATTGAGGAGCTTTTTGAAGAGTATTATGAAGAAGATAATGAAGAATTTAAAGAACTAATAGAAGCATATAGTGGTTCTAAGGATGATGAAAAGTTAAAAGAAATGATACTTTCTTTATATAGATTTTCTATGAGTGGACCCTGGCCAGAACAATGGTTGATGGAGAAGGCTGAAGCCTTTAATATTAGCACTTTAGAAGAACTTGATAAGAGTGAATGGGTAAAGGTATTAAAGGAAAGTTTAAGAGTTGAATTAAATGGATTCTTAAATATGTATAAAAAGGCTATTGAAATAATTAATGATACTGATGGTTTAGAACCATATTTAGATGCCTTTAATAGTGATTATGATAATTTATTAAGAGCTTATGAAAGTTTAGATAGTGGTTTAAATGATATTTATATTGCTTTAAATTCTATTTCATTTATTAAGCTAAAAACAGTTAAGAAGAATCAAGTTTCTGATGAAAATGCTCAAAATTCAGTTAAGAGTATAAGAGATTCAGTTAAGAAAAAAATAAAGTCATTAATTGAAAGTACATTTGAATTTACTCCACAAGAGGCTTTAGATGGAATAATAGGTGTATATCCTTTTATGAAGACTTTAGCAACTATAACTCTTGAATTTTCAAAGAGATTTGATGAGAAGAAAAGAGAAAAAAATATACTAGATTTTAATGACTTAGAGCATCTTTGTTTAAAAATATTAATTGATAAGGATGAAAATAATAATATTGTACCATCTAAAGTTGCAGAACATTTTATGGAGTTCTTTGATGAAGTATTAGTGGATGAATATCAAGATTCTAATAATGTTCAAGAAACTATAATAGATTTAGTTTCAAGAAGAAGATATGAAGAAGCTAATGTATTTATGGTTGGAGATGTTAAGCAAAGTATATATAGATTTAGACAGGCAAAGCCAGAGTTATTTTTAGATAAATATAATAGATATTCTTTAGAGGATGGAAGTAAAGATAGGAAGATTCAATTATATAAAAATTTTAGAAGTAGGCAAGAAGTTATCGAAGGCGTAAATTATATATTTAAGATGGTTATGTCTAATACAGTAGGTGAACTTGAATATACTGATGAAGAAGCATTGAACTTAGGCGCAAGCTTTAAGGAAGCTAATAATGAAGAATCAATTGTAGGAGGCGAAATTGAGCTTCATATATTAGATAAGTCAGGTATAGTTAAGGAAGAAGAATTTATAGATGAAGATAGTGAAGATGGAAGTAAAGAAGAGGAAGAAGATATAGATGCTATTACTCTTGAAGCTAAAATAGTAGCAAAGAGGATACATGAGTTATTTGAAACTAAAGATGGAAAAAAGTTTAAGGTATTTGATAAAGATACTAATGAATATAGAGACGTTAGATATAAGGATATAGTTATTCTGTTAAGAGCAACAAAAAATTGGGCAGAAATATTTTTAGATGAATTAGGATCTGAAGGTATTCCTGTATATGCTGATACTGGTAGTGGATATTTTGAATCTATTGAAATTAGAACTATAATGTCTTTACTTAAGATAATAGATAATCCACTTCAAGATGTACCTATGATAGCAACTTTAAGATCACCTATATGTGGATTTACTGCTGAAGAATTAAGTGATTTAAGATTATTAAATAAGGATTTATATTTTTATGAAATAATAAAAGAAGTTTCTGAAGGGAATTATCAAGTCAATGAGGTGTTAAAGTTTAAATGTAATAATTTTATTGAAGACTTATCTAAGTGGAGAGAAAGAGCGATATATACTCCAATAGATGAATTCATATGGTACCTTTATATGGATACTGCATTTTATGGGTATGTTGGAGCAATGCCTAATGGAAAGCTTAGACAGGCAAATTTAAAAATTCTTTTCCAAAGGGCAAAGCAATATGAAAGCACTAGCTTTAAGGGATTATTTAATTTTATAAACTTTATTAATAAATTAAGAAAGTCTTCAGGAGATATGGGAAGTGCAAAAGTACTTGGAGAAAATGAAGATGTAGTAAGAATTATGAGTATTCATAAAAGTAAAGGGCTTGAGTTTCCAGTAGTGTTTACTAGTGGAATGGGTAAACAGTTTAATTTAATGGATTTATCAAATTCTATCTTATATCATGAAGAGCTAGGTTTTGGACCTAGTTACGTTAACCTTGAAACTAGAAATTCATATTCAACTTTAGCAAAAGAGGCTATAAAGAAAAGAATAAGATTAGAAACTTTATCTGAAGAAATGAGAATACTTTATGTTGCATTTACTAGAGCAAAGGAAAAGTTAATTATTACTGGAGCAACTAGTAATTTAGAAAAATCAATTAATGGCTGGATATCATCAGCTTCATTAGATAAGAATATAGTTTTACCTTCTGAAGTTTTAAAAGGAAAATCTTATTTAGATTGGATTGCTATGGCTATGTGTAAACATACCTGTGGAGAAAAGTTAAGAGGGGTTACCGGTGCTACTAGAGACTTAATTACAAGTGACTTTTCCACATGGAATATAAAATTCTGGACAAAAGACTTATTAACAGTGGATAAAAATTTAGAGCCTGTGGATAAAATTGAAGATGAGAACCTGTTTATAACTTCTAAAAATGTTGTTGTGGATAAAGAAATAGGCAGAAGACTTGATTATAAATATAAATTTATAGAGGGAGCAATGCTACCAAGTAATATTTCTGTTTCTGATTTAAAGAAAAAAGAATTTACTTATGGTGATGAGGTGCATGACACTGTAGAAGTATTTAAAGAAAAGGAAGTTTTAAAGCCTAAATTTTTAAAAGAAGAAAAGGGATTATCTGCAGCTGAAAGAGGAACTGTAATTCATTATGTTATGCAAAGATTAAATTATGACAGAGTAAGCACAATTAGTGAAATTAAATCACAAATAGAAGAAATGATATTAGATAATTCATTAACAGAAAAGGAAGCTTCAGCTGTATGGTATAAGAAAATATATAATTTCTTTAATAGCAAATTAGGTGAAAGAGTATTGAAAGCGTATAAAGAAGATCGGCTAGTAAGTAGAGAGTTACCTTTCTTTACAGAATTAAGTAGTGTAGAATATGATCCAGAATTAAATAAAGAAATCTATATGGATGAAAAGATTAGACTTCAAGGGATAATAGATTGTTTCTTTGAGGAAGAGGATGGAATAGTTCTTTTAGACTATAAGACTGATTATGTTGAAGAAGGAAAAGTTGATGAAATAATTGAAAGATATAAGTCTCAAATTAAGTATTATAAGGATGCTTTAGAGAAGATAATAGGGAAAAGAGTAAAAGAAAGTTATTTATATTTGTTTAATATAGATAAAGAAATTCTAGTAGAAGTTTAATTGTTAAGATGAAGTAAGCCTTTCATAATAGTAAAAAGACCAGCAAAAAAATTTGCTGGTCTTTAGTTATATCAGTAGCTTAATTAAATAAAGTTTTGAGCTATTTCTAAAAGGCTTTCTTTATTATTTAAATTTTTATCATCTAAAACACTTTCTAATAAAAAGGTTAGTATTTCGCCAATAATTTTTCCAGGTTTAATATTTAAATGTGTCATTAAATCAGAACCAGTAACAGCTAAATCTTTTATATAAAGTGGTTCATTATTTTTTAGTATTAATTGTACTCTATTAGAAATATAATCAACTTTCTTTAAAAAGGGAACTGGATCCCATAATGAATTGATGTCCGCTTTTTGAAGTTCAAAAAGTGTAAATATATTTTCACTTCCAACACGTCTCAATAATCTTTTAATCTCACCATCTGTAGGCATATAATTTACATCTAAGACTAAATGATCATAAATAATTTTAGAAACCTTATCTATAGTAGCATTATCAAATTTAAGTCTTGATAATATTGGTTTACATATTATTGCACCTTCTGGAGCATGGCCAGGAAAGTAGCAATGGCCGTTAGGCAATTGTTTTAATGTATTAAGTTTACCAATATCGTGAAAAAGGGCAGATAATCGTAAAATTAAATCATTACTTGAGGTATTGTTTATTACATTTAAAGTATGAGCAAATACATCTCTATTATGATTATTACAAAGAGGTGTATATCCAATTAAACTATGAATTTCAGGAAGAATTATTTCTAATATTCCTGTATCTTTAAGTAAGTTTAGACCATCACAAGGATTAGTAGAAGTTAAGATTTTGCATAATTCATCTCTAATACGTTCAATACTAATGTTTTTGATTAGCTTATAATTTTCTTTAATAGCTAAATATGTTAAAACATCAATTTTAAAGCCTAATTGGCAGCTAAATCTAATTGCACGTAACATTCTTAAAGCATCTTCTTGAAAGCGTTTAGTTGGATTTCCAACAGCTTTAATTATTTTATTTTTTAGATCATCTATTCCATTAAAATAATCTATAAGTCCTTCTTTAGTATTATAAGCTAAAGCATTAACTGTAAAATCACGTCTTGATAAGTCTTCTTTTATATTTGAAACAAACTCAACAGATTCCGGATGACGATTATCTAAATAATTTCCTTCTGTTCTATAAGTAGTAACTTCTAAATTTTCATTATTTAATATAACCGTAACCGTTCCATGTTTTATTCCTGTTGGGATTGTTCTTTCAAATAATGATTCTGTTATATTAGGTAAGGCAGACGTTGTTATATCGTAATCCTTAGGTGTTAAACCAAGTAAGCAATCTCTAACACAACCACCAACCATAAAAGCTTCATAATTATTGTTATAAAATGTATCTATAATAAATTGAACATTATTAGGTATATTAATAAACATAAAAATCATCCTTTAAAAATAAGTATTATTAATATATTTTAGCATAAAGATTATATAAAACGTTAATAGTAAAAAAATAAGGCTATATATCAAATCTATATTTAAATAAATTTGATATATAGCTTCTAAATTTAGTTAATTATAACTTTTGTACCAGACTCTATATTATCATAAATCCATTTAGCATCTTCGGTTTTTAATCTAATACAACCATGAGAAGCTGGAGTTCCTAAAGTATTATCTACAACTTCGCTTTGGTCCTTATTATAGGGAACTGAATGGAACAAGTAATCTCCATAGAATTGAACCCAATACTTTCCGCCTTGCTCATACTTATCTGAAAAGAACCAATCTCCACGTTCACGAACATCAAAAATTCCAGTTGGTGTTTTCTCATCATCTATACCAGTAGAACAAATAAATGATTTAGCAGTATTCCATTTATTCATAGTTCCTTTATAAACATATGTCATTTGATCAGATAAGTTTACATATATTAAATATGGAGTTAAGCTTTCTATATTTAAAGTATTAATATTAGTACTAGTAATTGATTGAAGCAATTGACTAGATGTTAATGTTGAATTTTGATTATCATTAGAATCTATAGAAGCTAAATATTTTTCCTTAGCTTCAGCGATAGAGTCAATTTTGTTATTAATATCATCATCTGATTCTGATATTATAGAAGTATCAGCATTAGATAATAAATTTATAGCTTTAGTATAATAATCATCTTTAACTAACTTATCAGCTTCCTTAAATAAGCTATCTTTATAATCACTTATACATTTTTCTATGTACTTAGTTGCATCACTATAATATTTCGAAGAATCAGGTATTTTTTTTAGTAAGTTAATAGCAATAGCAAAATCACCATTATTACAATTATCTAAACCTAAGTCTAAAATTGCTTTATAGTCAGAATCGTCTTCAGGAATATAATTATCATCTAATGAAATTATTACTTTATTTAATGATGAATTTAATATATTATATCCCTTAATTTCATTTAAAACTATTAAGGCTTTTGATTTATTTTCTTCATTATCTAAAACAGAATCACATATGTTTTTTACTACAGAAGAGAAATAAATATTTAAATCTTTATTTAAAGTTTTCTTTTTTAATTTTAAATAAATATTATCATCTGTGATAACTTTTTTAGCAGCAGTGAAATCACAACTATTAAATTTAGAGAAAAAGTCATCTGTAATTAAAGAATATTTATAATTTATATAGTAATTAGCAGCAAATACCAGTAACAGTCCAGTAAAAATAATTGTAATAATTTTAAAAACACTTTTTTTAGGTTTTCGAAATAAACTTCTCAATTAAATACCTCCTTATGCTTTATTATTAATAATTGACTATTTCTTTAATTTTTAAACCTATTTCAAGTGAATTTACAAAAAGTACACAAGAAAATTTAGAAGAATATGTTATAATCAAAATATAAAAATACTAATATAGTATTAATTTTTTTGTGAATAATTATGTCTTATGGAGGAGTAATGGGCAATAAAATAAAAATGAAAAGTAAATTTATTTTTAGTATTAATCCTAAAAAATATGTTTATTTATATAAGGAAAAATTAAGTAAGGCCTTTTTATATGTTTTAGTTCTTGCTTTGATTACTGGAATAATTCAAGGGGCTATGAGTGCTATAGTTATTTCTAGCTTAGAAAAAACTACAGAAATGATTTTAAATCAAGATGAAGTTCAATTTGAAATGAAGAATGGTATATTAGATTTTAAGGAATCGCCTATAAAAGAGGAAGAAGGTCAAGCATTATTATATATAGATACAAATAAGGGAATAGAAGATTTAGAATCTTTAAGAAGCATTACTGTTCATAAAGATATGGTAACTGTATTACTTAAAGATGGATTTATGATTAAAGGCGGATCAGAAAATATTATACATAAATACTCTGATTTAGGATTAGATAAAATAGATTTTGATAATGCTTTCGTAATTGCAGCCTTAGAAAAGGTAGGTATAGTTAAATATATAATTATTCCTATTATGATAATTATTAATTTTGTACAATTAATAATATATTCATTATTAATTTCATTAGTAGGTTTATTAAGCAATCTAATTGGAAATAGAAAGATATCTTATAGAGAGTTATTTAATCTTTCATTATATGCTGTTACATTACCAGCAATAATTAATTTAATATATCCAATTGGTGGATATTTTATTTTAGTTGGTGGAATTATATTAATGTTTGGGTTAAGCTATATATTTTTAAATAATGAAAAGCAAAACATAGAAAGTAATTAATTAAATGTAAAAAATTTTAATTGTTGATAAATTATAATTTTTGTGTTAACATAGAGTTGTTAACACTATGGAGCGTTAGTTAAACGGATATAACACGCCGCTACGGACGGCGCATTAAGGGTTCGATTCCTTTACGCTCTGCCAAAAAAGAACTGTTGAATTTCAACAGTTCTTTTTTTATTATAAAATTTTATGTTACTAGGAAAACTATTTTTAGAGTTAGAATAAAGAGGTAGATATATATGATTGATATATTGATAAATCAAGTAGATGAGCATAATGAAAGTAATATCCTAGCAACTCAAGAATTTAAGCCAAATTTAGTTTATTTCATAAAAGATAAAGACTCAGAAGAAAAAATGAAAACACTTAGATTATATTATGAAAAAAATTTTAAAAAAATTAAAATTGAAGAATTACTTGTTGAAGAAGGAGATAAAGAAAGGTTAGAAGAGATAATAAGTAGATTAAAAGAAAAGAATAGAAATATCTTAATTAACTTAACTGGGGGAAAAAGAATAAATTCTTTAATTTTATTAGATTTGTGTATAAAAGAAAAACTTATAGCGTTATATATAAATATTAAGAAGAAAATTATATATGAATTTAAGGATAATATAAAAATATATGAAAAAACTTTTGAAGATCTAGAGATTGATGATATTGTTAAAGCCTCAGGAGGAAAAATTATTGAAGATTCTTCAGAGTTATGTAATAAAAAAGATTTAATTTACTTTGCAGAAAAAATATCTAGCAATTTAGAATTATGGCATAAGTATAAGCAACAATTATACGAATCAAGTATATTTGAACATGATAGCAATGAAACACAAAGAATATATATTCATACTCAAACCTTAGAAGATGAAGAAATTAATTTATTAGATAAAATATTATCTAAATTTAAAGAGATGAATGAGATTAGTTATAAGAAAGAAAAAAATAGAGTAGTTGTTAACTTTAATAATGAGTACTTAAAAGCCTTTATATTTAAAAGTGGAACATGGTTAGAAATAGAAACAAATAAATTAATTAATAGTATTGAAGAGATAGATGAAGCTAAAAATGGTGTAATGTTTTTATGGAATGATGAAAATCAATCTGTTAGAAATGAACTTGATGTTGTTGCAGTAAAAGATTCAGTTCCAATTTTTATTTCCTGTAAAGATAGTGATAAATATAATGAAATGGCATTAAATGAATTAAATGTATATGCTACTAAATTTGGAGGAGAAAATTCTTATAAAATATTAGTGGCAACAAAGGAACCAATAAAATCTCCAGTAAGAGTAAGAGCAAAAGAGATGGGAATTCATTTAATTATTTTTGATGGGAACGAAGAAAAATTAATTAAAGAAATTAAGAGTATAATAAATAACTAAAGTGCAAAGCACTTTAGTTAAATTTTTCTCCTATCTTTTCGCCCATGATAACTTGTGTTTCAAAGCCAAAGGATGATTGAATAAGTATATCATCATCTATATTTACTGTATTTGGTTTAAAGAAAAGAATAGTTGTAGATCCACCAAATTTAAAATATCCTTTTTCATCACCCTTAGAAACTTTTTTATTTGGCTCATAACTTTGAACTATAGATCCAACACAAGTTGCACCTACTTCCATAATAATTACATCATCAAAATTTTCAGAGTGGAAAATAGACCATTCACGTTTATTTTGACAGTATAATTTAGGAATTCTTTCTAAGGCAGTAGGATTAACTGAATAATAATTTCCTTTAATTATATTTGATTTTTCAGGAATACCATTATCTATAAAATGCAATCTGTGATAATCTATTGGACATAATCTTAAAACTAAACAAGTTCCACCAGCATATTCATTTGCAATAGGATTATCTTCTAATAATTCAGACAAGCTATAAGTAATTCCTTTTACTTGAATTAAGGAATTTATATCGATATTAGTATAAGCTAACAAACGACCATCACCAGGAGATATTAATATATTTTTCTCTTTATTAATAGGTCTAGCTTCTGGAATAAGTTTTCTGATGAAAAAATCATTAAAGCTTTTGAAATCAGAAGGATCATTAATAAATATATCAGTATCAATATTAAAATTTCTAATAAATGAATTAATTTTTTTAGTACTTAATTTACTATCGCAATAATTACCATATAATTTAGAAAAAAGTTTTCTTTTTATAAATAATTCTAAAAAACTTTTACCTATTGGTGATTCATAAGTCCATTTTATGTACTTTCCTCCAGCAACATCTTCAGTATCGTATTTATTTGTTTTTCTATTATAAACTTGTATCATAATTTACCTCATATCAATTATTGTAATTAAAAAATATCATTATTTATTATAAGCAAAGCTACAATAATATTCTTATAATATATTAACATATTTTCTTTTAATAGTTTATTAACATTATAGAATAGAAAATTTATTTGAAAGTATAAATATAAAACTATAGAATAAATCATAGGAATTAGTTTGTAAATTGTGGAGGTTAATATGAGTTTAGAAATAAAAATAATAAATGCGACTATAGATATTTTTAGGGAAAAGGGTGTTAAATTTACAATGGATGACATTGCTAATAAGTTAGGAGTTAGTAAAAGAACACTTTATGAAAATATAGATAGTAAAGAAACACTATTAAGCTTATTAGTTGATGAAGTGTTTGATTCAATTAAACATCAAGGTCAAGAAATAATTGAAGACGATAGTATAGGGGATTTAGAAAAGTTAAAGCTACTATTAACAATAATTCCAACTTCATATAATACTATTGATTATACAAGGATACATGAGATAAAGAAATTTTATCCTAATGTATATGAAAAAATAATAAATAGATTAGATATAGGATGGCAACCAACACAACTATTAATAAATAAATGTATTAAAGATGGACTAATTAAAAAAGTAAATTTATCCCTTATGAAGAGTGTTTTAATTGGTAGTATTATAATTTTAATTGAAGATAATAATTTACATAAAGAAAACCTAGATTATAAAAATACTATGAAAAAGATTGTAGATATAATGTTTGATGGTTTAGTAATTAAGTAAAAGAGCCAGTAATACTGGCTCTTTTACTATTCACCGAATTTTTCTAAGAATTCGTCATATGTCATAGTTCTATCAAAGATAGATCCATCATCATTTACTCTTATAATTCTATTTGCAACTGTTTGAACGAATTGGTGGTCATGAGAAGCAAATAATACGTTACTGTTATAATCCTTTAATCCATTATTTACAGATGTAATTGATTCAAGGTCTAGGTGGTTAGTAGGACCATCTAAAATTAATACATTTGCACTAGAAAGCATCATTCTAGAAAGCATACATCTAACCTTTTCTCCTCCAGATAGTACATTAGCTTCTTTTAAGGCTTCTTCTCCAGAGAATAGCATTCTTCCTAAGAATCCTCTGATATAACTTTCAGATTTTTCTTCAGAGAATTGTCTTAGCCAGTCAACTAAGCTTAATGTACAATCATTAAAGAATTCAGAGTTATCTTTAGGGAAATATGCTTTAGTTATAGTAATACCCCATTTGAATTCACCAGCATCTGGTTCCATTTCTCCGTTAATTATTTTAAATAAAGTTGTAATTGCAATTTCATTTCCTACGAAAGCAATTTTTTCATCTTTATTTACTCTGAAGCTTACATTATCTAGAACCTTAACTCCATCAACAGTTTTAGATAATCCTTCAACTACTAATATATCATTACCAACTTCTCTTTCAGGTTTGAATCCAACGAATGGATATCTTCTGCTTGATGGTTGAATATCGTCTAAAGTAATTTTTTCTAATAACTTTTTACGAGATGTTGCTTGTTTAGATTTAGAAGCATTGGCACTAAATCTAGCGATGAAGTCTTGTAATTCTTTAATTTTTTCTTCTTTTTTCTTATTTTGATCTTTAGCCATTTGAGTAGCTAATTGGCTTGATTCATACCAGAAATCATAGTTACCAACATATAGTTTAATCTTACCGAAGTCAACATCAGCCATGTGAGTACAAACTTCATTTAAGAAATGTCTATCGTGTGATACAACTATAACTGTACCTTCAAAGTCACCTAAGAAACTTTGAAGCCATTTAATTGATTTAATATCTAAGTGGTTAGTAGGCTCGTCCAGGATTAATATCCCTGGGTTACCAAATAAAGCTTGAGCAAGTAATACTTTAACTTTTTCAGCCCCAGTTAATTCTGACATTAATTTATAGTGTGCATCAGTTCCAATTCCTAAACCTTGTAATAAAGATGATGCTTCAGATTCAGCTTCCCAACCATTTAATTCAGCAAACTCACCTTCTAATTCAGCAGCTTTAATTCCGTCTTCATCTGAAAAATCAGGTTTAGCATATAAAGCATCTTTTTCTTTCATTATAGTATGTAATCTTTCATTACCCATTATAACTGTTTCTAAAACAGGAAATTCATCATATTTATAATGGTCCTGACTTAAAACAGACATTCTTGTATTTGGAGCAATTATAACTTCACCAGTATTTGGTTCAACTTCTCCAGATAATATTTTTAAGAATGTAGATTTTCCAGCTCCGTTAGCACCAATAACACCATAACAGTTTCCAGGAGTAAACTTGATATTAACATCTTCAAATAATTTACGAGACCCGTATCTTAAACTTACATTTAAAACATTTATCACTCAACATACCTCATTTCATTTCTTATTCTTCCGATATTATAACACAAAGTTTTTATCTTTTCATGAAAATATGCAATATTAGGATAGTGAATTAGTGAGAATTCTGCAAAAAAAATCATTGTAAAATTTTTATATACATAAAATGATTTAATATCGAAAAAAAAGAATTAATATTTAAATTTG
The DNA here is from genome assembly GCF_934754925.1 of uncultured Clostridium sp. Taxonomy (GTDB): domain Bacteria; phylum Bacillota; class Clostridia; order Clostridiales; family Clostridiaceae; genus Clostridium. The sequence continues at coordinate 27,247 of NZ_CAKVJA010000015.1, forward strand.
TAATAAAAAAGAAAGAAGTCAGATAAATGAAAAGGAGTTGTATTAAACTGAATTTATTAATTCAATTTAATACAACTCCTTATTTAATAAAAAATTAAATTACATAAGTATATACGCAGATGAAATGACTTAAACTACCAAGTAATATGAAGATATGAAATATTTCATGGAAGCCCCAATTACCTATAGTTAATTTTTTAGACTTAGTGGCATAAATAATTCCTCCAATTGTATAAAGGACTCCACCAAGAACTAGCCAAAATAAACTTATTCCAGGTAAAATAGAAGCTAAAGGTTTAATCATAAACAAAGCAGCCCATCCCATTCCAATATACATTGCACTATCAACCCAACAAGGACAATTAAACCAACAAAGTTTAAATATTATACCTGCAATAGCAAGAGTAACCATAATTATAAACATTGTGATACCAAATTTACCACCAATAGAAAGTAAGCAAAATGGTGCATAAGACCCAGCAATTAAAACAAAAATCATTGAATGATCAAGTTTCTTAAATGTAGAAATTACTTTTTCACTAGATATTATTCCATGATAAGTTCCTGAAGTTATATATAAAAGAATTAAACTAATTCCAAAAATAGTAACTGATAATATTGAAATATTAGAAGCATTTGATGATATAGCTTTATTTAACATTGCTATTAAAGCAATTAAAGATAATCCAGCTCCAGCAAGATGAGTAATAGAGTTAATAGGTTCTCTTAACTTTTTATACATATAAATAAACACCTCTCAATTCATGATATAGTTTTTAAAACTATATGATATTATATTAATATTATTTATTATATGTGCAAAAGAGTCAAAGTTTATAATAGGAGATTTAAGGAAGTTATCATTAATTACATCAAATTTTCTTGCAAATATTAGTAAATGCTATTATTATTAAATATAGGAATGATATGATATAGTTTTTAAAACTATGTGGAGGGTGCTATGGATATATTTGAAATATTAAACAATTTACAATTAGAAAGTAATATAAAGTTAGATGAAATACCAGAGATTGATTTATATATGGATCAAGTAATACAATTATTTGAATCAAAATTAAGTGAACAAAAAAGAAAAGAAGATGAAAAGATACTAACAAAAACTATGATTAATAATTATGCTAAAGGTAAGTTATTATTGCCAATAAAAAATAAGAAATATTCAAAAGAGCATATAATATTAATGTCTTTAATTTATAATTTAAAGGGAGCATTATCTATTAATGATATAAAGCTTTCTTTAGAAGAAATTATAAATAAGTCTGAAGGTGAAAAGTATCCATTAAGAGAATTATACTCTTGCTTTTTAGAAGATTGCATAAATGATGAAAAGAACTTTAAGGAAGATGTTATTAGTAAAATTGAAAATATAGACAATAAAGTTGATGAAAATAAAGTATTAAATAATGAATTTGAAAAAAGATTTTTATTGTTATGTTCTTTAGTAAATATGAGCAATATGTATAGAAGAATGAGTGAAAAATTAATCGATGAATTTTTTTCTGAACAGGAGTAGTATATGAGAAATGCAAGTGATTTAAAAAGAGAACTAGATAGAATTAATGGCCGAGGATATAAATCATATAAAGATTTAGAAGGACAATATAAATTTAATAACTATATATTAAGTATAGATCATGTTCAAGGAGATCCATTTGCATCACCATCTAGGGTTAGAGTAATAGTAGATAATAAGATTAATAAATTTCCAGAACAATTATTTAATGAGAAGTATAAGAAAATTGCATTATGTGATTTTTTAACTAGGTTATTTAGTAAAAATATATATAAATATGGTGAGAAGATATTTGGTTCAGGTAAGAGTGGTCTTTTAGAAATAAGTAGATGTCCTCAACAAATATTAGAAAGGACTTCAATAATAATAGATAATGATAAAGTTGAAGCAAGATTTTATGTGGGGTTTCCAGCAAGAGGAAGAAGCGTATTATCGGCTGAATTAGAAAAAATATTATTTAATATTTTACCTAATATAGTAGAGAATACTTTAGTATATACTAATATAAACACTAAAGCTTTAGATGAAAGAATAAAGTTAGTTGAAGATCAAGAGTTTATTAGAGGTGAGCTTAAAAAGAGAAAGTTAATTGCATTCGTAGCTAATAATTCAATTTTGCCGCGTGAAAGTGGCATTTCTCAAAAACCATTAAAAGATGGGAAGAGGTTCATATCACCTAAGGCGTTAGAGATAGATTTTAATACACCTAATAGAGGAGTTATAAAAGGAATGGGAATACCTGAAGGAATAACTCTTATAGTTGGTGGTGGATATCATGGTAAGTCTACACTTCTTAGAGCATTAGAATTAGGTATATATAATCATATTGAAGGTGACGGTAGAGAGTTTGTTATTACTGATGAAAGTGCTTTAAAGGTTAGAGCCGAAGATGGAAGAGCAATAACTAGAACTGATATATCATTGTTTATAAATAATCTACCTAATGGAAAAGATACAGTAAAATTTTATACAGAAAATGCAAGTGGAAGTACATCTCAAGCAGCAAATATTATTGAAGGAATTGAAAGTGGAACTAGAGTATTCTTAATTGATGAAGATACCTCAGCAACTAATTTTATGATTAGAGATGCTATTATGCAACAACTTGTAGCAAAATATAAAGAGCCAATAACTCCATTTATCGATGTTGCAAAAAGTCTTTACACTCAAAAGGGAATATCAACTATATTAGTTGCAGGTAGTTCAGGAGATTTTTTTGATATTGCAGATTTAGTTATTCAAATGGATAATTATGAACCCTTTGAAGTGACAGAAATGGCTAAAGCTTTGAGTAAGGGAAATAAAGATTATATTAAAGAGTTAGATATTAATATTGATTTTAATAGAGTAATACTTAAGGGAACTATAGAGTCTGGAACAAAAGGTATTAAGATAAAAACTTTAGGTAAAGATGGAATTTCTATTAATAGAGATAACATAGATTTAAGGGCTGTTGAGCAGATTGTAGATAGTGAACAGTTAAATACTATAGGTGCAATAATGAAATATGTTGAAAATAAATTAATGGGAAAAGATTTAACCTTAATTGAAATTACAGATAAGGTTATTAATGAAATAAATGATAATCTTATTAAAATTGATGGAACAAAAGGTGGATATGGAAGTCTTGCTACTGTAAGAAAACAAGAAATAATAAGTGCTTACAATAGATTTAGAAAACTAAAAGTTAAAAAATAAATAATTTTAAAAAAATGGAAAAAATATCTAGAATATTTTCGTGAGATATGGTAATATTAATATTGTAAAGTAAATAATTTACAATGGCTTGTTGGTCAAGAGGTCAAGACGTCACCCTCTCACGGTGAAATCAGGGGTTCGATTCCCCTACAGGTCACCATATCAAGGATTTAGGAGTTAAACATTATGTTTGCTCCTTTTTATTTTAAAATAAAATAAGCTGCCCTAAAAAGGACAGCTTAACATATTAATAAATTAAATTTGCAATTAGAACTATAACAGGTAATGTTATTAATGTTCTTTCTATAAATATTATAATTAATTCTTTTATATTTACTGGAATCTTTGATCCAAGTAATACTCCTCCAACTTCAGACATATATATAAGCTGAGTTACAGATACTGCAGCAACTATAAATCGTGTCATCTCATTAGTTATTGTTGTTGAAGCAACAACTGAAGGTAATAACATATCAGCAAAACCAACAACTAATGTTTGAGAAGCTTGAAGTGCTTCAGGAACTTGTAACAATTGAAGTATTGGAACAAATGGTAATCCTAAAATTTTAAATAGTGGAGTATAAGTAGCTATTATAAGAGCTATTGTTGCCATACACATAACAACAGGAAGAACTCCAATCCACATCTCTAAAACATTTTTAGAACCATCAGTAAAGAATTCTTTTATACTAGAATTCTTTCTTGCTTTTGTTATAGCTTGCGTATATCCCCATGAGAAAGAAGTATATCCTTCGGGAATAGATTCGTCTATTTTTTTAGTTTCACCATTATAATAAATATCTTTCTTTTTTGATAATGGATAAATTCTTGGAAGTATTATTGCTGTAACTATACCAGCAAATGTAACAGTTAAATAGAAAGGTACAAACATATTTCCAAGTCCTACAGTATTTATTACAACTAAACTAAATGTAATTGAAACTGCGGAGAATGTAGTACTTATAGTAGCAGCTTCTCTTTCAGTATAAAATCCATCTTCATATTGTTTGCTAGTTAATATTATACCTAAAGTACCATCACCTAACCAAGAAGTAATACAATCAATTGATGAGCGACCAGGTAATTTAAACACAGGTCTCATTACTTTTGTTAATAAAGAACCAAAGAATTCTAGTAGCCCAAAGTTAAGTAATAGTGGTAAAAATAGTCCTGCAAATAAAAATATAGAGAATAATACAGTTAAAAGATCATGTAATACAAATGAACCAGTATCTGCACTTATTATCATTTCAGGACCTATTTGAAATGCTGCAAGAACTCCAAAAATTCCGCCAAGAACTCTAGCTGTTAACCATAAAGGTGTAGTGCTAAATAGTGAATTTAATAATTTATTATTAGTAATGAACTTAGGTTTAAATAATGTAGCTATTAAACTAAAAACTGCAGATATTGCTAATGTTCCAGTGATTAAATATACTAAGTACTCACCAAGAAAATCTACTAGCATTCCAGAAAAAATAGCTATTGGAATTGTTATATCACCTTTGTGCTTTATTGGAATCATAAATAATAGGATACCAATTATAGAAGGTATTATAAACTTAAAGTTATCTTTTAAGGTAACTTTATTATTATCATCAGATGGTTTTAAATTTGAAATTTCCATTTTATCTCCTTTATATTTATACATGTAAAATTTTATAATTATTCATACATGTTCATTTTAAATGCAAGAATATTAAAAATCAATAGTTTTTATGCATAAAAAACTAAAAAATTTTTACAGATTTTAATTTTTATGCAAAAATATTAAAGTTTATAAGTTTTTTATTCAATTTTATAACTAGAAAGCATTTTAAAAGGAATATTAGGCTATAAATGTAAAGGAAATTTTTATAGCAAATAGGAATAAAGATAATTATAATATAGAAATAACGATGTAAGATTTGGGAGATGAGTAAAGTGAATTATAGAGATCAGATAAGGGAATGCAGTAGGATAGTAGTCAAGGTAGGAACATCCACTCTTACTTATGCCAACGGAAATATAAATTTAACAAGAATTGAAAAATTAACACGTGTGTTATCAGACTTAATGAATTCTGGAAAAGAAATTGTACTTGTTACATCAGGAGCTGTTGGTGTTGGGGTTAATAAGCTAAAGTTAAAAGAAAAGCCAACAAGTATAAAGGAAAAACAAGCGGTAGCCGCAGTAGGTCAATGTGAACTTATGCATATATATAGTAAGTTTTTTGGAGAATATAGTCATGTTGTTGGTCAAGTTCTCTTAACAAGAGATGTTGTTGAGGATGACCATATAAGAGAAAATGTTGTTAATACATTTGAAACTTTATTAGAAAATGGAATAATACCAATAGTTAATGAAAATGATACTGTTGCTATAGATGAGATAGAAAATATAGTTAGATTTGGAGATAATGATAATTTATCTGCAATAGTTGCACAATTAGTATCGGCAGATTTATTAATTATATTATCTGATATAGATGGATTCTATGATTCAGATCCAAGAAAGAATCCAAATTCTAAACTTATAAAAACTGTAGAGGAAATTACACCAGAATTAGAAGCATGTGCAGGTGGTGCAGGAAGTTCACTTGGAACTGGAGGAATGGCTACAAAATTAACTGCAGCAAAGAGAGCTATAAGTTCAGGATGTAATATGATATTAGCAAATGGTGATAATCCTTCAATATTATTAGATATTACTGAAGGAAAAGAAATTGGAACATTATTTATAAGAAAATAATTATAAAGAGGAGTTAAATAAAAAATGAGTGAATTGATTATAAAAGGTAAAAAATCTAAAGATGTTTCTTTTATATTAGGAAATTTGAGTACGGGAGAAAAGAATAAGGGCCTAAATGCCATGGCTGATTTTTTAGTTAATAATAAGGAAGAAATTATTAATGCAAATAAAATAGATTTACAAGCAGCAGTAGAAAAAGGTACATCTAAATCTATGCTTGATAGATTAACTTTAAATGAAGAAAGAATAGAAGGTATGGCTAATGGCCTAAGACAAGTAGCGGCACTTCAGGATCCAGTTGGAGAAGTTTTAGGAATGTGGACTAGACCTAATGGATTACAAATAGGACAAAAGAGAGTTCCTTTAGGAGTTATAGGAATAATATATGAAGCAAGACCAAATGTAACAAGTGATGCTGCAGGCCTTTGTTTTAAAGCTGGTAATGCAGTTATTTTAAGAGGTGGAAGTGAAGCTATTAATTCTAATAAATCTATAGTTAAGGTTTTAAGATATGGACTTAAATCTGTAAACCTTCCAGAAGATGCAATTCAATTAATAGAAGATACTAGTAGAGAAGTTGCTACTGAAATGATGAAGTTAAAAGATTATATAGATGTTCTAATTCCAAGAGGTGGAGCAGGACTTATTCAAGCGGTAGTTAAGAATGCAACTGTACCTGTAATTGAAACTGGAACAGGTAATTGTCATATATATGTTGATGAATACGCAGATTTTGAAATGGCAAAAAATATAGTTTTAAATGCAAAAACTTCAAGACCATCAGTATGTAATGCAGCTGAAAAGTTACTAATTCATGAAAAGATAGCTAAGGACTTTATGCCAATAATTTTAAATGCATTAAAAGAGAAAGAAGTAGAAATTAGAGGAGATGAATCTTCAATTGCTTATGATTCTTCGATAATAAAGGCAAATGATGAAGAATGGTATAATGAATATTTAGATTATATAATTGGCGTTAAGGTAGTTAAGAGTATAGATGAAGCTATTAATCTTATTAATCATTTTGGTTCAGGACATTCTGAAGCTATAGTTACAAAGGATTATGCAAATTCACAAAAGTTCTTACAAAAAGTAGATGCAGCAGCCGTTTATGTAAATGCATCAACTCGATTTACAGATGGTGAAGAATTTGGGTTTGGAGCAGAAATAGGCATAAGTACTCAAAAACTTCATGCAAGAGGCCCAATGGGACTTAAAGAACTTACTACTATTAAATATATTATTTATGGAAATGGCCAAATAAGATAAGTGAAAGTGCAAAGGTAATTTGGTTGATTGAACCTACTCCTATGAGCGAAGCAAATAGTGAGTTTCGGATAAAAAATTATGCTATAAGACGGGGGTAAAATTATGAACTTTGAAATAAAGAAGTTTAGTGAATTAACAGTTGATGATATGTATGAGATTGCAAAATCAAGATTTGAAGTTTTTGTTTGTGAGCAAGAAATTATAGAAGAGCAAGATTTTGATGATAAAGATAAATTATGTCATCATGTAATGTTAAAAGAAGATGGAAGAATTGTTGCTTATAGTAGAATTGTGCCTAAGGGAATTGGATATGAAAATATTTCAATAGGCAGAGTTTTAGTTCTTAATAGTCATAGAAGAAGAGGAATAGCTCAAAAAATGATGAAAGTAGCACTAGAGTTTATAAAAAATAATTTAAATGAAAATATAGTGGTATTATCTGCACAAGAATATGTAAAAGAAATGTATTCAAGTGTAGGATTTAAAGTTATATCAGATGTCTATGATGAAGTAAATATTCCACATGTTAAAATGAAGATAGAATTATAAAAAATGGTGTACAAATACAAGAGTCAATACATATCATATAGTAGTATAAATGGTCGAGAAGGAATAATATATGGCTTATGTATTGATTTTTTGTTTAATGATAGTGCTAATTATTCTAGAGATTTTAGTATTAATGGATAGATATGGACAAAGGTACATTTTAGACATGAAAGACCTTCCGATAAATTGTGATACAGTAATTGTTTTAGGTGCTGGAGTAAGGCCAGATGGAAATCCTTGCGATATATTAGCTGATAGATTAGATACTGGAGCTAAAGTATATGTGAGACGAATAAGTAAAACAATTTTATTAACCGGGGATAATAGCGGAGAAAGTTATAATGAACTTAAGGTTATGAAAAATTGGATTATGAATAATTATACAAGAGCAAATATTAGAGAAGAGGACTTGCTTATAGATAACTGTGGATTTTGTACATTTGATAGTATGTATAGAGCAAAAACTATATTTAATATAAAAAGTGCAATAATATCAACAAATAGATATCATTTACCAAGAGCTATATATATTGCAAGAAAATTAGGAATTGACGCTTATGGTATTGCTTCTGATATGAGGGAATATGATAGGATGAAAAAATATAAAAAAAGAGAATTATTAGCACAAATTAAAGATTTCTTTTTATGCCTTATAAGGTTACATTAAAATGTAGCTTTATAAGGCTATTTTTAAATTCTATTAACTTAATTACTTTTGACTTTATAAAATAAAATATATAATTTTATTTTGGAAGGCTTTTATAATAAAATTATATATTGAAGAGAGGCTGGGGTAGATTATGAGTAATATAAGATATACATTAATAACAGGTGCATCTACAGGGATAGGTTATGAGTTATCAAAGGTATTTGCAAAAGATAAACATAATTTAATTTTAGTTTCTAGAAATAAAACTAAATTGCAAGCTGTAAAGGATGAATTGTTAAAATATAATATAGATATAAAAATATTAGCATTAGATTTAGGAAATGATGAAGATATTCAAAGTTTATTTAACTATATAGAAATAAATAAACTAGTGGTAAATATTTTAATTAATAATGCAGGTATAGGAAGTTTTGGGGACTTTAATGATATTGAATGGAAGATGGAAGAAGCATTAATAGATATAAATATAAAAGCATTAACTCACTTAATAAAATATTTCCTACCTAAAATAGTAGATAGTAAAAATGGAGGAATTTTAAATGTTGCTTCTACTGCAGCTTTTTGTTCAGGACCAAGAATGGCTGCATATTATGCATCAAAAGCATATGTTCTTAATTTAACAGAGGCTATATATGAAGAATATAAAGACACTGGAATAAAGATATCGTGTCTTTGTCCAGGACCAGTTAATACTAGCTTCCAAGGAAAAGCTGGTATTAAGAAAAGTAAAGCAGCTAAAAGATATTTAATGGATGCAGAAGAGGTAGCTAAAATTTGTTATAAAGATTTTAATAGGGGAAGGCTTATTATAATTCCGGGAATGAAGAATAAATTACTAGTTATGGGCAACAAACTTTTACCTAGAAGTATTTCAAGAAAGATAATACTAAAAACTAATAGAAAATAAAGGAGAAAAATATGGGAATTTTTAATGGATATTTATTAGTTTCGGATATGGATGGAACACTTTTAAATAGTAAGGGGAAACTATCAGAAGAAAATAAAAAGGCTATAGAGTATTTTGTAGATAATGGAGGTCAATTTACATTGGCTACTGGACGTATGCTACCATCCATAAAAAGACACATTCATAAAATGAAAGTTACACTTCCTGTTATTATGTATAATGGAACAAAAGTATTTGATTTTAATACTAATAAGGTAATATGGGAAAAGTTTTTAGAAGAAGAACGAAAAGAAATAGTTAAGGTAGTTAAAGAGGTTAGCCTAAAGGTAGGAATAGAAATATATAGTGATGAGATTGTATATATTTATCAGTCATGCAAAAGAACAGAAAGATTTAGTAAACTAGGTTATGATGTAATTTATAATATTGATGATAGTATCTGGAGTAAAAAATGGACTAAAGCTTTAATTGTGGGAGAAAAAGAGGAGTTAGACTTTGTTGAAGAATACTTAAGAGAAACATATGGAGATAAAGATATTGTAAGAAGTTCAGATGTGTATTTAGAAGTTATACCGAAGGAAGTATCTAAAGGACAAGCTTTAAAAGAGTTAATAAGAGATAGAGAATTTAAAGAAATTAAGGTAGTTTCAGTTGGAGATAATATGAATGATGTTGAGCTTTTAGAAGTGGCTGATTATGGATTTTGTATAAGTAATGGAAGTGAGGAATTAAAGAAAAAGTCAAAATATATAGCTCCTAGTAATGATGATAATCCAATAGAATTTATAGTAGATTGGATCAAGAAATTAAAATAAAAAAAGTAGTTATATTAAATTTTCTTTTAATATAACTACTTTTTTATATAATTAAATAAGAATAAAAATGCACAGTTATTGCATAAACATTCAAGAGGGTGCATAAATTATAAAATAAAAAAGTTAAAAATTTCAAATAAAAGCGTTAAATTAACTAATTATACAGTAAGTGACGAATATTACTATTTTATCTTGACATTAATTAGTGTGCCATATAGAATAATATACAAAGATATAGAATAAGTTAATTAGTTAAAAAGTACACTTTAAATTGGTCCAGAGAGGCCAGAAAGGAGTATGTAGGTATGTTATACGTAAATAGCAATAGTTACATCGATTTATCAAAGAAATTTTCTAAAGTTAATTTTAAATATTATAAGGATAGTATGGAGAGATTACATAGTTAAATGTCTCCCTACTATCCTTTTCTGTTATTTTAACCAATATATAGTAAATTTAATATAAACTATATTTAAAATTAAAGAGCTTTTAGAAAGTGTATTTTTAGCTGTTATATACATAAATTTTAGGAGGGCTAGGAATGAAAGCAAGGCTTATATTAGAAAATGGTATGACTTTTGAAGGTAAAGCATTTGGATATTTAAAAGATAGCGTAGGAGAAGTTGTATTTACAACTGGAATGACTGGTTATCAAGAGGTATTAACAGATCCATCATACTATGGGCAAATTGTAACTATGACATATCCACTAATAGGAAACTACGGAATAAATTTAGAGGATAATGAATCTGAGGCACCAAAAGTAAGAGGATTTATAGTAAGAGAAAAATGTAGCTTCCCAAATAACTTTAGATGTGAAATTGGATTAGAAGATTATTTAAAACAAAATAAAATAATTGGATTAGAAGGAATAGATACAAGAGCTTTAACTAAGGTTTTAAGAAATAATGGAACTATGAAAGGAATTATTTCATTAGAACATGAAAACTTAGAAGAAGTAGAAGAGAAAATTAAGGCTTTTTCAAATAAAGAAGCAGTTAGTATAGTTTCAACAAAGCAAACTTATACAATTGAGGGAAATGGTAAATATGTTGCAATAATGGATTTTGGAATAAAATCTAATATAATAAGAAATTTCAAAAAGAGAAATTGTAAAATAACAGTTTTTCCAATGACAGCTACTGCAGAAGAAGTATTGTCAGTAAATCCTGATTTAGTATTTTTATCAAATGGCCCTGGGGATCCAGAAGATTTAGGAACTGTAATAGAAAATATTAAGAAAATTGTTGAAGTTAAACCTATAGTTGGTATTTGCTTAGGCCATCAATTATTAGCATTAACTTTAGGTGGAAAAACTACTAAGTTGAAATTTGGACATAGAGGATGTAATCATCCAGTAAAAGATTTGGAGAGAAACAGAGTTCATATTACTTCTCAAAATCATGGATATGTAGTTGATGAATTACCAGAAGGAGTTGTAGCAACACATGTAAATATCAATGACGGAACAATAGAAGGTATGAAACATACTACTTTACCAATATACTCAGTTCAATTCCATCCAGAGGCTGCAGCAGGTCCAAAGGATAGTGAATATATATTTGACAGATTTATGGAATATGCACTATAGGAGGGTTTAGAAAATGCCATTAAATAAAAATATTAAAAAAGTTTTAGTTATAGGATCAGGACCAATAGTTATCGGGCAAGCTGCAGAGTTTGATTATTCAGGAACTCAAGCATGCCAAGCATTAAAAGAAGAAGGAATAGAAGTTGTATTAGTTAACTCTAATCCAGCTACTATTATGACTGATAGAGAAGTTGCAGATAAGATTTATATAGAACCGTTAACATTAGAATTTGTTGAAAAAGTAATAGCAAAAGAAAGACCAGATAGCTTACTTGCAGGTATGGGAGGACAAACAGGACTAAATCTAGCAGTTGATTTGCATGATGCAGGAATATTAGAAAAATATAATGTTAAAGTTATAGGAACATCAATATCTTCTATAAAAGAAGGTGAAGATAGAGAGTTATTTAGAGATATGATGAACAGAATTAATGAGCCTGTTATTACATCTGAAATAGTAACTGACATGGAAGCAGGAATGGCTTTTGCAAATAAAATTGGTTATCCAGTTATAGTAAGACCAGCGTATACATTAGGAGGAACTGGTGGGGGAATAGCTGAAAATGAAGAAGAGTTAAGAACTATTCTTGCATCAGGATTACAATTAAGTACAATAGGCCAAGTTTTATTAGAAAAATCAGTTAAGGGCTGGAAAGAAGTAGAGTATGAAGTAATGAGAGACTCTTATGGAAACTGTATAACTGTATGTAACATGGAAAATATTGACCCAGTAGGAATCCATACAGGGGATAGCATAGTTGTAGCACCATCTCAAACTTTATCAGATAAAGAATATCAAATGCTTAGAACTGCATCAATTAATATTATTAATGCAGTAGGAATTGAAGGTGGGTGTAACGTACAATTTGCTTTAAATCCAAACTCATTTGAATATGCAGTTATTGAAATTAACCCTAGAGTTTCAAGATCTTCAGCCCTTGCATCAAAAGCTACTGGATATCCAATAGCAAAGCTTGCAGCTAAGATAGCTTTAGGATATGGATTAGATGAAATTAAAAATGCAGTAACGCAAAAGACTTATGCATGCTTTGAACCAACATTAGATTATGTGGTAGTTAAAATTCCAAAATGGCCTTTTGATAAATTCTTTACAGCTGATAGAGCTTTAGGAACAAAGATGATGGCAACTGGAGAGATAATGGCTATAGGTGCTAATTTAGAGTCAGCATTATTAAAGGGAATCAGAAGTTTAGAAATAGGAAAATATTCTTTAGATCATCCTAAGTTTAAGGAAATGAGTATCCAGGAATTAAAGGAAGCTGTAATGAAACCAGATGATGAAAGGTTATTTGCTCTTACAGAAATGATAAGAAGAGATTATAGAATTGAAAGCATAGCTAAGATTACTGGAATAGATATATTCTTCTTAGAAAAATTCAAGTGGATAGTACATGAAGAAACTAGGTTAAAATTAAGCAAAATAGATGATTTAGATAAAGAATGGTTATTAAGCCTTAAGAGAAAGGGGTTCTCTGATAAGGCTATAGCAGATATGCTAAAAGTTAGCCCTGATGATATCTATAGATTAAGAAATATATGGAATATAAAGCCTGCATATAAGATGGTTGATACTTGTGGAGGAGAATTTGAAGCATTATCACCATACTACTACTCAACTTATGAACAATATGATGAAGTTGAAGTATCGGATAAGAAAAAAGTTATAGTAATAGGTTCAGGACCAATAAGAATAGGACAAGGTATAGAATTTGACTATGCTTCAGTTCACTGTGTAATAGCATTAAAGAAGATGGGAATTGAAACTATAATAGTTAACAACAACCCAGAAACAGTAAGTACTGATTTCAATATTTCAGATAAACTTTACTTCGAACCATTAACAGAAGAAGATGTGTTAAATATAATTGAAAAAGAAGACCCATATGGAGTTATTCTTCAGTTCGGTGGACAAACAGCCATTAAGCTTGCAAATTTCTTAAAAGAAAAGGGAATTAAAACTTTAGGAACTACAGCCGATCAAATTGATATGGCTGAAGATAGAGAAAAATTTGAAGAATTACTTGAAAGATTTGATATAGCAAGACCTAAAGGAAAAGGTGTTTGGACTTTAGAAGAAGGTATAGAGGAAGCAAGAAGATTAAAGTTCCCAGTACTTGTTAGACCTTCATATGTTTTAGGTGGTCAAGGTATGGAAATAACTCACGATGAAGAAGAGTTAACATACTACTTAAAGAATGCATTTATGAAAGATAAGAAAAATCCAATTCTTATAGATAAGTACTTAATGGGTAGAGAAATTGAAGTAGATGCTATATCTGATGGAGAAAATATATTAATACCTGGTATAATGGAGCATTTAGAAAGAGCTGGAGTTCACTCAGGGGACTCTGTAACAATGTATCCAAGCCAAAATATTAGTGATGAAATAAAGACAAAAGTTTTAGATTATACTAAAAAGTTAGCTTTAGCTATAGGAATAAAGGGTATGATAAATATTCAATTCATAGAATTTGAAGGAAATCTTTATGTAATAGAAGTTAATCCAAGAGCTTCAAGAACAGTTCCTTATATCAGTAAGGTAAGTGGAGTTCCGATAGTAGATTTAGCTACTAAGGTTATGCTTGGAGAAAAATTAGCTGACTTAGGATATGGAATAGATGTTTACCCAGAACCAAAGCTAGTATCAGTTAAGGTTCCAGTATTCTCAACTCAAAAACTACCAAAGGTTGAAGTATCATTGGGTCCTGAAATGAAATCTACTGGAGAAGTTTTAGGAGTAGGTAGAGATGTTAAGGAAGCTTTATATAAAGGATTTGTTGGTGGCGGAATGTATCCATCAATGGAAAAGGGAAAAATATTAGCAACAATAAATAAACATGATAAAGCTGAATTCTTACCAATAGCTAAAGATTTAGCTAAAGTCGGCTACAAATTTATAGCAACAGAAGGCACTTGTAAATTATTAAGAGAAGCTGGTATTGATGCAGAAGAAGTAAGAAGACTTAACGAAAATGAACCAAATATATTGGATATTGTTAAAAATAAGGAAGTTGATTTAGTTGTTAATACACCAACTAAGGGTAACGACTCTAAGAGAGATGGATTCTTAATTAGAAGAGCTGCTATTGAGAGAAATATAGGAGTTATAACGGCATTAGATACTTTAAGAGCAATTGCTGATGTTAAGGTATCTGAAATTGATAAGAGAGATTTAGAAGTTTTCAATATAGCTGAAATTTAATTAATAGTTAATTATGATTTAGGCATTGAATAGAGGATGTAAAAGCATCCTCTTTTTTTTATAATTATAATTTAACATGAATAAAAACCAATTATTATGTAAAATAAACCAAAAAAATGTTGACTTCGAACGAATGTTCTGATATTCTTTAGTTAATAAGTGAACGCTTGTTCGGAGGTGCGGTATGAAAGAGAATAGAGGAATATTTGTAAAAGTTAATTATAAAAATATTGGAGAGCTTAATAGTTTTATTTATGATAGTATGAATGGAATAAATAAAAATAAAGATAAATATGTTATGTGTGCAGGAAAATATAATAAAGATGGATGGACAATGGTTTTTAAAGCTAAAAGCATAAGAGAGGCAGAAGAGCTACTAAGTATAAATTCTGCTAGAAGAGAATTAGCAAGGAAGAATGAGTTATTACGTTCACAATTAATTGAAAGTGATAGAGTATCAATACCATCTTGGATGTGTAATAATTAAAAACTTTTTGTTTAAAGAAAATGCACAATAATTTATATATTATAGTAAATGAAAGTAGATTTACAATTAATTAAGGTATAAAATAAAATTAATCAATATATAAATTGGAGTGAGATAGCTTGGATAAGAAAAATTTGCCAATAGGTTTTTTAGATTCGGGAGTAGGTGGCTTAAGTGTGATGAGAGAAGCCATAAAGATAATGCCTAATGAAAATTATATATATTTTGGAGATTCAAAAAATGCACCATATGGTGTAAAGCCAACAAAAGAGATTAGAGATTTAACATTTAATGTAGTTGAATTTTTAATGGAAAAGGGAATAAAGGGACTTGTTGTTGCGTGTAATACAGCTACTAGTGCAGCAGTAAGCGAACTAAGAAGAGTATATCCAGACATGCCGTTAGTTGGAATAGAACCTGCAATAAAGCCTGCGGTAGAGTTAAATAAAAGTGGTAAGATATTAATAATGGCAACCCCAATGACTATAAAGCAACAGAAGTTTAATTTATTACTTAATAAATATAAAGAAAAGGCTGAAATAATTCCAATACCATGTGCTGGACTTATGGAGTTTATTGAGAATGGAGTATTAAGTGGAAAAGAATTAGAAGAATATTTAGAAGAAAAATTATGTTTATATAAGAAAGAAGAAATCAGTTCTGTAGTTCTTGGTTGCACGCATTATCCATTTGTTAAGGATACAATAGCAAAGATTGTGGGAGATAATGTTGCTATAATAGATGGTGGAGAAGGAACTGCAAGAGAAATTAAAAGAAGGTTAAAGGAAAAAGATTTATTAACTGACAGAGAAGAAGTAGGAAGTATCACTATATATAACTCATTAGATGAACAAAGTGTTATTGATTTAAGTTTAAAGTTAATTCAGCAACCTTAAATAAGAAAAGCGCCAAGGAGCGTTTTTTTTATTTATATATAAATAGGAAAATATTAAAAAAAAAAATATTGTTAAATAGTTGACAATATTCTGAAAATTGTATATATTATTAGTATAGAAAGAATTTTCAGAATATTTAAAAAAGGAGATTGGGGTATGAACATGAATATAAAAATAAAAGAGTTTTTAGGGGAGAATTATTCAATAGAAGATGCTATTTTGTTACGAGAAATAGTTAAAAATAATTTAGATACAGGTGTAACTTTAGATTTTGACGGTTTAGAAAGAATTCCATCAACTTTTTTAATATGTTTATTTAACGATTTAATAAATAAATTTGGACGAGACTATATTTTTAAACAAATTGATGTTAAAAATTTATCAAACTATAGAGATTATTCAAGAGTAGTTTTAGGTACTGCATTTCAACAATAAATTAAACTTTTCTATTCAGCATAATATATTTTAAAAGATACTTCCTTCGTAATTATAATTTTCTTAGCTTCGATTTTCGAGGCTTTTTTCTTTAGGCTTAAAATAATCTTAAAAAATAAAAAATTTTATTAAAACATTGAATTACTATATAGAAATATGATAATAATAAGTTATACCAAAAAATGAAAGTGAGGTAATTATATGAAAAATCCTATAGTAACTATAGAAATGGAAAATGGAGATATAATGAAAGCGGAGTTATATCCAGAAATAGCTCCAAATACAGTTAAGAATTTTGTTGATTTAATAAATAGAGGATTTTATGATGGATTAATATTCCACAGAGTAATACCTGGATTTATGATTCAAGGTGGATGCCCAGAAGGAATGGGAATTGGTGGACCTGGATATAGTATAAAAGGTGAATTTTCAAGAAATGGATTTGCCAATAATTTAAAACATACAAAAGGTGTTTTATCTATGGCTAGAGCAATGCATCCAGATTCAGCAGGTAGCCAATTCTTCATAATGGTTGAAGATGCACCACATTTAGATGGACAATATGCTTCATTTGGTAAATTAATAGAAGGATTAGATGTTGCTACAAAAATAGTTAATACTAAGAGAGATTACAGTGATAAACCATATGAAGATCAAGTGATGAAAAAGGTAACTGTAGAAACTTTTGGTGAAAAGTTTGATGAGCCTGAAATAATAGAAGACTAATATTTAAAGTAAGGTTTAAGCTTTTAAGGGCTGTATTAAAATACATATGTGATAATTAAGTAAGGGTTTCACATTAAATTTTAATGCAGCCTTAAATTAAATTTATATGTGTATACTGGGGTGTGTATAATGCTTGATAATAATAAGTGTATTTTAGTATATGGATTATCTAATATAGAATTGGTGAGTTTAAGGGAATTAGGATATAAAATTATAGAAATAACTCCTGAAATGTGTGAGATGACATTAATGGATGTACTACTTGGTATGAGATTCGACATATTTAATAGCAATCCAATTAAAGAAAAGGTAATACTATATAATAATTTATCGGAAAATGAGATTAGAAAAGCGATAGCAGATACTAGAAGAAATATCAAAGATGGGATATTAGCTGTAGTAACAGAACAATCTATCAATTGGAAAATAAGTTATCTTATTAAGCATTTAATATATGAGAAAGAATGGTATTCAAAAGTTAGAAAGGAAAAGAGCAATGAGTAGAGTTGGTGAAAAGATAAAGGAAGCCAGATTAAAATCTGGTATGACACAAAAAGTACTTGCAAAGAAGTTAGGTGTTGCAGAGAAATTTATAAATGAAGTTGAAACGGGTAGAAGAATTGTACAAGAATCATTTATAGATAAAGCAGCTAAAATTTTAAAAGCAGACTTAAATGATGTGAGTATGGTTGTAACAGACGAAGTATTAATGGAAGAAAGAAAAGCATATAATACAATTAATAAGAAGCCATCAAAGATAGAAACTGAAGAAGTATGGGATAATGCATTTTCATCTGTCTTAAAGAATGTTCCAATTTATGATTATAGTTTAAAGAATGTTAAAGGAAAAATAGAATTACCTATTCATTCAAATAAAGTGGAAGGTTTTCCTCAAGATAAAGTTATGTATTTAGAAATTCAGGATAATGAGATGTCTGGCTTTAGAATGATGCAAGGAGATTTAGCTTTTGCACATTTAGTAAAAGAAATAAGCAATAATGGAATATTCTTGGTTGATTATAAAGGAAATAGAAAAATAAGACAAATAAAGAGCTTAGGAAATTCAAAGCTACTTCTTGTAAGTAACGGGGGAGCTCTTATGACTGAAACTGTAGAATCTAGAGAAATATCGGTAATTGCAAAGTTAGAAAGAATAGAAATTAGATTATAAAAAGGTGCCAAAGGGCACCTTTTTTATTATATAAATAATAAAATAAAAAACAATATATTAATATGTGGATAGTGTGGATAACTTAATAAAACATGTGGATAACTTTGATATTAATAATAAATTTAATAGTTCAGATATTTTAAATTAAACATATATTGATAAGAGAAATTATTACGAGGTGGTAAACATAGAAGGTAATTTAAATAATTTAGGTATATTAAAGAATATGCCAACATCAATATTATCAAAGCTTAATATATCACATAGCTTTTTAGCAACTAATAATGATTCTGAAATTGAAGTAAGTATAATTTCAGGAGCTTCTCCAAGTGAAATTTCTAAAATAGTGGAAAACTTAAATGGAAAGTATGTTGATTTGGGATATGGATATGGAATAGCAGAAATTCCAATAGAAAATCTTGTTGCTTTAGCAACTAGCCCAGAAATTCAATATATAGAACTACCTAAAAGTTTATATGCAGATGATTATGAAAGTAATAGGGCTTCTTGTATTACACAGTTAAATTCAAGTGAATTTAATGGAAAGGGAGTTTTAATTGGATTTATTGATACTGGAATAGATTATACTCATCCTGCATTTAGAAATCCTGATGGAACAACTAGAATAGAATATATATATGATTTAGATGAAGGTGGAAAGGTATATACTAAGGAGCAAATTAATGAAGCACTTAAATCATCTGATCCATATTCAATAGTTAATTCAACTGATATTACTGGACATGGAACACATGTTGTAGGAATAGCTTGTGCTGGAGGAAAAATAGATAAGCAATATTATGGTGTAGCACCTGAAAGTTCAATAGCAATGGTCAAGGTGGCTAGAAGTAGATTTGCATTAAGTACTCAAATAATGAAGGGAATAAAGTTTCTTATTGATAAGGGAAAAGAGCTAAATATGCCATTAGCTATAAATATGAGTTTAAGTACTAATGATGGAGCACATAATGGTAGTAGTTTGCTTGAACAATATATTTCAACAGTTTCTGCTACTGAAAGAGTAACAATTGTTATAGCAGCAGGAAATGAAGGTGAAGCAGCACATCATGTAGGAGGAACATTAGAAGAAGTAAATGATGTGTATTTTAATATTTCATCAGATGAATCTATAGTTGTAATAAATTTATATAAATCGATATTGCCACAATTAAGTATAGAGTTAATTTCTCCATATGGAATTGGTACTGGTGAAATATTAGTAAAAGAAGGAGTTAATGAAGGAACAATAGGAAATTCTAGATATTCCATATATTTAACTGGACCTAAGCCATTTGATGTAAGTGGAGAAATTGGAATTATATTAACTGGAATTAATGGCTTTGTATCTTCAGGACAATGGAAAATAACATTAAGAAAATTAAATAAATATAACGGAAACTTTGATATGTGGTTACCTATTTCAGAAGGATTAAATGTTAATACTAAGTTTTTAGAACCTGTTGTTTATAACACATTAGGAATACCTGCCACAGTTAAAAATGTAATATCAGTTGGAAGTTATAATTATTTAGTTGGTATTATTTCACCATTTAGTGGAAGAGGAGAAAAATATAATGGACAATATATAAAGCCTGATATAGTTGCACCAGGAGAAGGAATTTATTCTGCTATACCTAATAGGGGATTTGATAAAAAAACAGGAACCTCTATGGCAGCACCACAAGTTACAGGTGCCGCAGCTCTTATGATGCAATGGGGAATAGTAAATGGAAATGATCCTTATTTATATGGGGAAAGAGTAAAATATTTTTTAATTCTAGGTTCAAAAAAGACTAGGCAAGATATAGAGTATCCAGATGCAGGCTGGGGATATGGTGAACTTTGTTTAAGAGAAAGTATTAATTTAGTATCTCAAACATTAGGGTTAGGTCTTAGAAATAATGATATTAAAAATATAATTATAAATGATTACCTTAAAAGAGTAGATGAAATAAATGTAGACTATAATTCAAAGAGTAATGATAGAGTTTTTCTTTTAGTTGAAATTGCAAATGAAGAAGTATTAAAAAATTTATTAAAGATACAAGAGGTTGAGGGTTTAATGATATTATCAAATTTTGCATTAATAATTACACCAGTTAATAAGGTTGATGAAATAAAAAAATTGGTAATTAGAATAGTTAATATTGAAGAATTTTATACTATATTGACATTAAATGATATTTCACCAGTAGAAGCAAGTGGAGCACCTGTATTTAATAATAATCCATATTTAAGGCTTAATGGAAGAGGTGTATTGGTTGGAGTAATTGATACGGGAATAGATTATCTTAACAAAGAATTTCAAATGGAAGATGATACAACAAGAATAGTACGGTTATGGGATCAAACTATTCAAGGAGATACAAATATATATGGATTAAAATATGGTACTGAATATACAGAAGAGCAAATAAACCAAGCAATAAGTTTACAAACTTCAGGTGGGGATCCATATAGTATAGTTCCATCTAAGGATGAAATTGGACATGGCACTAAGGTAAGTGGAATTATTGGTGGAAGGGGTATAAATCCAGATTTAAAAGGAGCTGCTCCAGACTGTAAGTTTGTTATTGTTAAGCTAACTAGAGCAACAAAAGCAGAACTTGATGCATCACTTATCGATAAAACAGATGTGCCATCATATAGTCCGTGGAGTGTATTATTAGGAATAAGGTATGTAGTTTCCGTTGCAAGAGAATTAAATAAGCCATTAGTTATATTTATACCACTTGGAGGTAATATGGGCTCTCATACTGGAAATGGAATTAATGAAGGTATTATTGATAACTATTCAACTGAAGCAGC
Organism: uncultured Clostridium sp.; assembly: GCF_934754925.1. Lineage (GTDB taxonomy): Bacteria > Bacillota > Clostridia > Clostridiales > Clostridiaceae > Clostridium. The sequence goes on from NZ_CAKVJA010000015.1 coordinate 48,756, forward strand.
AACTGTCGCTGTAGTGCCAGTTGGAAATCAAGGAAATACAGATACTCATACTGAAGGAATAATTGAAAAGGTTGGAGATATAAAAGATATAGAGATAAGAATTGGTGAAAAGCAAAAAAAATTACCAATAATAATATGGATAAACAAACCTAATAGAGTTATGTTATCAATAATATCCCCTACAGGAGAAATAATTGATAACATGGAGGCTAAAAATACAAATAATAGAAGAATAAAATTTTTATATGAAAAAACTGAAATGATAGTTAATTTTACTTCACCAGAATTATCAACAGGTGATTCACTTATTTTTATAAGAGCATATAATTTAAGACCAGGAATTTGGAAATTTAGGTTAACTGGAGAATATATAGTAGAGGGTAATTATTATGCATGGATACCTCAAAGGGAACTTATAGATGATGAAACTAAGTTTTTAAATCCAGTTGAATATACAACTATTACATTACCAAGTACTTCTAATAATGCAATTTCAGTAGGATATTATAATCAAAATAATAATTCCATTGTATCAGAATCCAGTAATGGTTATACAAGGTATGGAAATATAAAACCGGATATAGTAGCTGGAGGAAGTAATGCTTTAGTTACTATTCCAGGAGGAGCAACTTCAGTGATGAGTGGATCTTCAGTTGCAGGTGCTGTTGTGGCAGGATGTTGTGCTCTTATTCTTCAGTGGGCAGTTACTGATGGAAATTATCCAGATATATATTCATCACAAATAAAAACATATATTATAAGTGGAGCAAAGACAAGACCTGGTGATATTTATCCTAATAAGCGATGGGGATATGGAATGTTTGATTTACAAGGTGTATTTGATTGGATACAACAAACATATACACCTAGAATAAATACAGATTTTGAGGAGTATAGAGTTAAAAACTTATTTATTAGAAAGCCTAGAGATTTATAATAATCACTAAATATAATAAAAAAGCATATTAATAATTAATGGATTAATATATTAAGGAGTTATTATGGCTGATAAAGGTAGGTTAAAAATACAATGTTTTGTAGGTGATACTTATATACCTGTAGAGGGTGGTAAGATAACCATAGTATCATCTTCAGATAAAACGAGTGATAATAAAGAAGTTAACTTAGTTACTAATTCATCAGGAGAATCGCAAGTTATTGAATTAAATGCACCACCACTAGAATATTCACAAGAACCATCACAACCAACACCCTACAGTTTGTATGATTTAAGAATAGATAGGGAGGGGTTTCAAACATTAGTTATTAATGGTGTTCAAATATTTCCAGGCCAAACAGCAATTCAACAATGTCAATTAATAAAATCTGATAGTAGGAACAGCAGAGCAGATGTAATAAATATAGGCCCTAATACATTAAATGGAAATTATCCAGCCAAAATTCCAGAAGAAGTTGATAAGCCTTTACCACCTCCAACTAGTGGAGTTGTACTTCCAAAGCCAGTAGTTCCAGAGTTTATAACTGTTCATACTGGAACGCCAAGCAATACTTCAGCACCTAATTATACTGTTTTGTATAAGGAGTATATTAAAAATGTAGCTTCATGTGAAATATATTCAACTTGGCCAGAAAATACTATAAGGGCTAATGTTTATGCAATAATATCATTTACATTAAATAGAATATATACGGAATGGTATAGGGGAAAAGGAAAGAATTATGATATAACTAATTCTACAGCATATGATCATGCTTTTACTTATGGAAGAAATATATATGATAGTATAAGCGCAGTTGTTGATGATATTTTTTCAAGTTATATAAGAAGAGTAGGTAGAAAGCAACCCTTATTAACACAGTATTGCGATGGAAAGAATGTTCAATGTCCAGGTTGGATGACTCAATGGGGAAGTAAATATCTTGGAGATCAAGGAAAAACTCCATATGAAATATTAACTAATTACTATGGAAATGATATTGAATTAGTTACAGCAGAAATTGTAAAAGGAAGTCCTAGTTCTTATCCAGGATATGATTTAACTATAGGCTCTAGTGGAGCTGAGGTTGAGACAATTCAAGAGCAATTAAATAGAATAGCTCAAAATTATCCACTAATACCTAAGTTAGCAGTTGATGGAGTTTATGGATCAAAAACGCAAGAAGCAGTTAAGGTATTTCAAAGTATATTTAACTTACCACAAACAGGTGTTGTAGATTATGCAACTTGGTATAAAATATCAGATGTTTATGTTGGAGTAACAAGAATTGCAGAATTAAGATCATCTATTAAGCAAAGAACATTCATTCCACCATTATCATTTGATATTTTAAACTCAGAACAAGTACCAAAAATAAACTATTTTGATGATTAGTGAAATATATTGCGCACATGGAGAAAGGAAAAATAAATATTTTATTTTTTCCCTCCATGTAGTGCGCAATTTAATTAAGTTCTGATTTATGTTTGTAATAGAAATAAATACATTGTGTTATGAATATTAAGCTTAGTAGACCAAAGAGAGGATATAATGTTGAAATTAAATTTGAGAATCCAATTTGAGATATTGGTAAGGCTACTGCTAAAACTATAAAAATTCCTTTTTTAAATTTAATATTAAAGCTTTGCTCTAATGTTTTACTAATTGAGTAAACATCTGAAACTTCTGTAGAGAACATTTCAAGCCAAATTATTACTAAGAGTAAAGCTTGTATAACATTACCGAATCTTTGGGCAACTAAAAGTAAGGGTATTTCAAGTTCAAATATATATGGTTGGTTAGCCAATAATAATAGATTAATGGCACTAGATAATAAAGTTAAGCCTAAAGCTCCTAATGCAACACCATAAACCATTGCTTTAGAGTTTTTAGTTTCATTACTTAACGGTACAAGTACACCTGAACAACAAAGTATATTATATCCAGCATAAAGTATAGTAGAAATAACAACACCATCTTTAGGAGGTTCAAAGCTAGAGATATATTGTAATGAAATCGAATCTTTACAAAATAAAAAATATAAAACTAGAATGAGAGTAATTGTACATAGTAAAGCAGGTACTATAAATGAATTTACTTCAATAAGTCCTTCTGTATCTCTTAGTAAAAAGATACACGCAAGGCAAAGCATGATTAATGAACCAATAATTTTGGGTATTCCAAAAAACTGATTAATTAAAGCACCACTTCCGGCAAGAATGATTGATGCACTAGAAATTAAATAGAATGTTGTTATTACTCCTGTTATTTTACCAAGTAAATTAGGACTTATTATTTTTAAAACATCGCTATAGGAGTTAAGATTATATTTGATACCTATTTTAGCTATTACTGATCCCATCAATATATAAAATACTCCACAAAAGAGTATTCCCAAAAAGCTAGTTACACCAAAGGAAGTAAAAAATTGAGTAATTTCTTTACCAGAAGCAAGCCCAGCACCAACAACTGTTCCAATAAATACAGCAGCAATTTGAAAAATCTTAGTGAAATCTTTTTTCACGCATATCCCCCCAATATATTTCTAATATCTAATATATAAAGGTTACAGTACAATTATTCTTTTTTTGTGAATAAGCTATATTTTATTAGGTAAAATAAATTTAAGAGATTGTTTTTAAGTGGAATAAAATATGTGAGGAGATTAATTGATATGGGTAGCATTAAAAGAATTTTAAGTATTATATTGCTTTTAACAGTTAGTATATTAATTGGGTGTAGCAAGATAAATAAGGATAATGAAGTAGCAATAGATTTATTTGATGTATTTAAAGGAAGGGATTTAGCAACAAATTACTTAATAAATATCAGAAATGGTGATATAGAAAAGGCTAATGAATCATGTCTAGAAGAGTTGGTTAATAATAATATTAATTTATCTGAAGGTATTTCAGATTTAGTAGGTTTTCAATTGGATAAAACCATAGCAAGTAGTGAGTTTGCATACTATATTTTTAATGTTATTAGGGATTCCAATATAGAGCCTAAAAGCGATTTAGAAAGTTATACTATAAAGGTAAATAGAAATGGAGATAATTATAGAATAAGTGAAATTAAGGCAAAGTCACAAAGAGAATTATATATAAAAAATAATTCATTAAGAATAATAGGAGAAAAGGGTGGAAAAAGTAGTTTAGTAATAAGTTTAAACAATATTCCTAAGGATACATATTTAAGAGAAAATAAGATTATGTTATATAAAGAAAAGGTACCTAATAATAACTTTGGAAAAGTAGTTTTAGGATTTACAGGACAAAAGATAGCTATTTCTACTATTGATGATAAAAATGCATTTATTTGTATTGCTTATATTGATAATACATTGATGCAAAATGGTACTGATGATATAAGTAGTAGTACGGCTTCTCAAGGAAATCAAATTAGTGAATTACAAGAAGCTTTAGAAAAGCCTATTACAAGTAAGGTTGTACCTGTGGATTTATTAAACAATGTTCAAATAGAAAACTTTATATTTTCTAAGGAAGATAATGATATAGCTGTTAATTACAAAAATCAATCAGGCATAGAACGATTAAATATATATAAGGCCGATGATGGCTCTAAGATAGATGCTAAATTAGAAGATATTTTTAATGTTAATATATATAATGTTAAAGCTGAGTATTTTGATGGTCAGAAATTAATTATTAATGTTTATAAATCAGATGGCACTATTGATAATACTACTGGTGAGTATAGTTTTAATATGAAGAATGAGGAAATGATTAAATTGTAATTAAGAGATAAGTAATTTATAATATAGTAAAAAATAAAAGAGGTTAATGTATTATACATAACCTCTATTTTAATTATATAAGCTAACTTTAAATCTAATAGAGTATTAATATAATTATTTATTAAATATGCAGGTTAATAATAAGGAGAAAAAAATGATAAAGGAATGGAATGGAAAAAGGTATCATAGTTTAAATTATTTCCTAAGAAATAAATTTGGGGAAAAGATATATAAAATATCATTAGATGGAGGATTTACTTGCCCTAATAGAGATGGAAAAGTTGCAAAGGGTGGATGTACTTTCTGTAGTGCAAGAGGTTCTGGGGATTTTGCTGGAAGTAGAATATTATCTATTACAGAACAGTTTGCAGATAGAAAAGAAATGATGGAAAAGAAGTGGAAAGATGGTAAGTATATTGCATATTTTCAGGCTTACACTAATACTTATGCACCTGTAGAACAATTAAGAAAAAAATATGAAGAAGCATTAGCCCAAAAAAATGTTATTGCTTTATCTATAGCAACAAGACCAGATTGTTTAGACGATGATGTTTTAGATTATCTTGAAGAGTTAAATAAAAAGACTTATCTTTGGGTTGAATTAGGATTACAAACTATAAATGATAAGACAGCTCGCAATTTTAATAGAGGCTATGATTTTGAAACTTTTGATAGAAGTTTAAAGAAATTACAAGAAAGAGGAATTGAGGTTGTTGTACATACTATATTTGGACTTCCTGGGGAAACTAAAGAAGATATGCTAAAGACTGTAGATTATGTTGCACATTCAGGGGCACAAGGAGTTAAGTTTCATTTATTGCATCTAATGGAAGGAACAAAGATGGTAGAGCAATATGAAAATGGAGAATTAAAGCTGTTAAGTAAAGAGGATTATATTGATTTAATATGTAAGGGAATAGCCATGATACCAGAAGAAATGGTAGTTCATAGACTAACAGGGGATGCACCAAGACAAAGTTTAATTGGACCTATGTGGAGTTTGAAAAAGTGGGAAGTGTTAAATGATATTGATAAAGCACTTGTAGATAATAATATTTGGCAAGGAAAAGATTTTAAATAGACATATTTAAGCGACTGTGTAATAATTTTTGCAACAGTCGCTTTTCTATTTATAATTATATAAGAATCACATACTAATTAAAACAATGGTTTGAAACTTATGGAACAAATGGGGTTAACATTAAGTCTAATAGATGAAGGGAGCGAAGGATTTGGAGGCTTCAGTAGATAATCTTAGTAAAGATGAATTGATAATACAAGTAAAAAGAGCAAAACGTGGAGATAAAGAAGCTTTTTGTAATTTAGTTAGAGTAAATAAAGTTGCAATATATAGAGTTGCAAAATCTATATTAAATAAGGAAGAGGATATAGAAGATGCAGTTAGTGAAGCAATATTAAAAGCTTATAAAAATATACCAAAGTTGAAAAATGAAGAGTTTTTTAAAACGTGGTTAATAAGAATAGTAATAAATGAAAGTAATAATTTATATAAAAAAAGAGCCAAGGAAATAGCTGTAGATAGGGAGCATTTTAAAAACATAAAAGTTAATGATCAGTATAAGGATTTGTCATTATATGATGCAATTAATTCCTTAGAAGAAGATTTAAGAATGACGACTATATTATTTTATTTTGAAGATATGAAATATAAAGATATAGCAAAAACTCTTAATGTTAAAGAAGGAACTATAAAATCAAGATTATCTAGGGCAAAAGAAAAGCTATATAATATTTTAAAGGAGGAGATTCATGGATAAATTTGATGAATACTTAAAAAATAAAAGTAAAAGCGAAAATGAAGATTTTGTTTTACCAAAGTCTTTTGAATATAAACTTGAAGATACTCTAAAAAATTTAGATAAAGAAAATAAAAATAAAGCTAATGTATGGTATATCAATAAGAATTTATTGACTACAGCCGCATGTTTTGTGTTTGTATTTTTAGCAGCAACATCAATAAGGTATGGAGTTGATTCAAATAGGTCAAATTCTATAGAGAGAGGTTTAAAAAATCAGGTTACAGAATATAGTGAGAGTATTCCAGAGGTTGCTAGGCACAATGAAACTTCAACTAGGGATATTGGGAATGATGAAGCAACTAAACAAGAAGTAGAAAAGTTTAGTTTAGAAGATAGATTTGATGATGAAATTATAGATTCTAATAACATTAACAAGATAATAGTTAAAAATATAGTGGATGGAAATACTTATAAATCTGTAGATAATAAAGTAGATATAGAAAAAATCATTAGTTTTATAAATGATATTTCAAAGGAAGAAATTCAAAAACAAACTTTAGGGGAATGGGATTTTCTAATACAGACTAATGGAGTAGAAGGTAATCACACAATAATTATTAAAAATGATATTCTAAATATAGATAATAAGTGGTATAAAATAAATTCTGAAGAGGTAAGCAACTTTAAATCTATGTATAATGATTTAAATTATGATGAGAATAATATACCATATTGTAATTATTAATTTACAAGTGTATTGAGTTTATGGTATGAATAAATATTTTAAATTTAGCAATAAAAATATTAAACTTAGAAATATATTAATATTAGCTTTATTAGGACTATCTATTATATTTCTCTTTATAAAAAGATTTGGGAAAATAACAGGAAGTATTTGCTTAATAAGAGGTTTAACAGGAATTCCATGTCCATCATGCGGAATGAGTAGAGCTATTATAGCAGTTATTAATGGTGATATTATAAATGCCTTTAAATTTCATCCATTATTTTGGCTACCATTTATATTATTAGTACTTATAGTCTTTAAAAGAAGGTTTTTTAAGCAGATATTAATAAGTTCAGTTATTTTAATAATAATTGTGTATATTTTGAGAATGATAATGTTTTTTCCAGATATAGAACCTATGAAATATAATGAAAAATCAATACTTAATCAGATTATTGAGAATAAGAAATAATAATAAATAAGATATAAAAGATAATAGTAAACTAATTTATTTTTATTAATTTATATATTAAAAAGTCGGCATAAGCCGACTTTTTATGTTTTAGTTATTTGTAAAAGCTTTTATACCACTTGGAATATAAAGAATTTTAAGTAGTAGGATTCATCTGAATTCCAAAGAATTGGATGATCTGAGCTTTGAGTTCTAACTTCAATTTGTCTTAAGGTTCTTCTAGCATCATGAGCAGCTTCAAGAACAGTTTTCTTTAATTGTTCTTCACTCATATAATGAGAGCATGAGCATGTAGCAAAGTAACCACCTGGTTTAACCATTTTTAAACCTCTAAGGTTAATTTCTTTATATCCTCTAATTGCAGCATTAACAGTATTTCTAGACTTAGTGAATGCTGGTGGGTCTAGAATAACAACATCATATTGTTTACCCTCTCTTGACCAATCTCCAAGAACATCAAATGCATTATGACATTCAAATTTAACAACATCTTGTAAATTATTTAATTTAGCATTTCTTGTAGCACAATCTACGGCATGTTGAGATACATCAATTCCAAGAACTGATTTTGCGCCAGCTATACCTGCATTTAAGGCAAATGAACCAGTATGAGTGAAGCAGTCTAAAACATCTTTACCTTTACAAATTCTATGCATGGCAGCTCTATTTTCTTTTTGATCTAAGAAGAACCCAGTTTTTTGTCCGTTTTCTAAATCAACTATGTATTTAACACCATTTTCAATAATTTCAACATCAGTATCAAATGGTTCAGTTAAGAAACCTTTAGTTTGTTCTAATCCCTCTATTTCTCTAGTTTTTATATCGCTTCTTTCATAAACTCCTTTAGCGCCATACTCTTCAACTAATATTTTAACTATTAAATCTCTATATTTATCCATTCCTAATGTAGAAATTTGAATTACATAATAATCTTCGAATTTATCAACAGTTAATCCAGGTAAGAAGTCAGCTTCTCCAAATATAAATCTGCATGATGATGTATCAATAACAGTTTTTCTATAATCCCAAGCTGCGGCAAATCTTTTCTTAAAGAATTCTTCATCTATTTCTTCATTAATATCTCTTGTCATTATTCTAATTGTTATTTTACTTCTATCGTTAATATAACCTTTACCAATGAAGTGATTTTTGTGATTATATACTTCAACTATATCTCCATTTTCATATTCACCATCATATTCATTTATTTCATCTATGTATATCCAAGGACGACCTTGTTCAGCTCTTTTGTTCTTTCCCTTATGTAAGAAAAATTTACTATTCATTTATTTACATCTCCTTATTTTAAATCTTATACGATTATAACATAACTATTAATTAAGGGCATAAATTTTAACTTATAAAATTAACTAAGTTATAAAATGAAAAGATAATAAATTTAATTACTTG
>NZ_CAKVJA010000016.1 GCF_934754925.1 uncultured Clostridium sp.
GGATTCGAACCATCGAAGCGAATCGCAACAGATTTACAGTCTGCCCCCTTTGGCCACTCGGGAACTCCCCCATATTTCTTATTAACAACTTTACCGCCGTTCGTTATGTTACTACCGAACTGACAAGGACTAGTATATAATTAATGCTAATATAAATCAACACCCATTTAAACCCTTTTGAGCTAATTATTCTAAGCTATCTCTATTTTTCTTATTTTTTCTCTTTTTTAATACATTTTTCATTTTTTTATTTAAATAAATAATCTATATATACATTTCAATAAATCTAACATTTTTATATGTTTTAGTAACATATATAGGCTTATTCAAATATATTATAATTGCGAAAATACTTTAATTATAAAAATTTATTTTAATATAATTTCCATAAAAAATTATATTATCAAATTTTCAATCATATATTTTTATATATGATATTCTTTCATCTATTATCATGATAGGGGTGAATTATTTGATAAAACGAAAATTTAACTATAAATCTAATTTAGCATATTACGAAATTGCTGAATTCATGAAAAAATACATTAATTCTAATACTATAATAGTTTGTATTGGCACAGATAAGTGTGTTGGCGATTGTTTAGGACCGTTAGTTGGAACATTTCTTGAAGAACATAATTTTCCCTTACCTGTATATGGAACATTAAAAGAACCAATTCATGCACTAAATCTTGATAAAAAATTAATTGAAATAAACAAATCACATCCCAACGCCTCTATAATAGGTATCGATGCATGTTTAGGAGATACAACATCAATAGGTGAAATTCATACTCGTGATTATCCTATACACCCTGGAAAAGGTGTAGGAAAATCACTTCCTGATGTTGGTTCTGCTTCAATAATAGGCATAATTGATTCTAGTGATACTGCTGAATTTTTCACATCTAGGAGCATAAGGCTTCACTTGGTATTTGAAATGGCAAAAGTTATTTCTCATGGTCTTATTCATGCATATTATCTAAATACTCTAATAAAATAAATAGAGCTAGAAGTTAATCACTTCTAGCCTTACTATTTAAAAAATATCATAATAACTAATTTATTAACTCTATCTCTCTACCCGAAAAATCGTTGTCCAATTTGCCGACATAATTTAAAACCTCGCCAGTCCCTATTGCAACAGCTTCAACTGTGTTTTCTGCTATTCTAACCTTTATACCAGTATTTTTCTCAATAAGCCTGTCTAATCCATCTATTAACGCACCACCACCAGTCATTAATATTCCTTTTTCTATTATGTCTGCAGATAATTCTGGTGGAGTTTTTTCTAATACTGACTTTACAGTCTCAACTATTAGTGACACAGGTTCCATTAATGCATCTCTTAATTCTTCAGTAGAAATAACAATTTCATCAGGTAAACCAGTAATTAAGTTTCTTCCCTTCATTGTAGTTGTTAAATTTCTAGATCCTTTAAATACCGATCCTATTGTTACCTTTAAATCTTCTGATGTTTTTTCACCAATTAAAATTTTATATTTATTTCTAACAAATCTTATAATTGCCTCATCAAATTTATCGCCAGCTATCTTAATTGATTCTCTTATAACTATTCCTCCTAATGAAATTATAGCTATATCAGTTGTTCCTCCACCAATATCAACTATCATATGTCCATCTGGCTTCGTTATATCTAATCCAGCACCAATTGCTGCTGCTAATGGTTCTTCTATAAGATGCACTTGCTTAGCTCCTGAATTCATTGTTGCATCTACAACAGCTCTTTTTTCTACTTCAGTTGCTTGTGAAGGAATACAAACCATTACTTTTGGTGCTATGACTCTTCCCTTTCCACAAGCTTTTTTTATGAAAGCCTTAAGCATTTTTTCTGTTATATCATAATCTGAAATAACACCATCTCTTAATGGACGGACTGCAACTATATTTCCAGGTGTTCTACCAATCATTTTTCTAGCCTCTTCTCCAACAGCTAGAACTTTATTGTTATTTTTATTAATTGCTACAACTGATGGCTCTTTTAATAGAATGCCCTTACCTTTAACATATACAAGTACAGTAGCTGTTCCTAAATCTATTCCCAAATCGCTACCATTTCTCCAAAACCACATTTAATTCACTCCTAAATATATAATAATTTCAAAATAATTGTTTTTTCTACAAATTTATCCCTACTACAATTATATATGTAATGAATTTATCATTCAATGCTTTTATACTTCATTTTCCTTGTATTTCATTTTTGTGGCTTCTCCGCCCCTTATATGTCTTTCAGACTTATTTAATTCTAGTATTAAATGTGTTTGTTCTGCTATAGCTGGATTAATTTTAGGTAATCTTTCAGTCATATCCTTATGAATAGTACTTTTACTTACACCAAATACTTTTGCTGTTTTTCTTATTGTAGCCTTTGAGTCAATTATATATTGTGCAACTTCTAAAACTCTCTCTTCAATATAATCTTTCAAAATTCTACCTCCTTAACCTCTATTTATTATTTACTTAATATCAAAAAAAATTCATAAATTTACATAAAAATAGAACTAAATATTTTTTAAGTACCAACCATAAAAATGGTTGATACTTAAAATAATTACTTAAAATCAAAGTATGCACCAGGATCAACATCATTTCCATTTGCATCTTGTACTTGAATATTTAGTACATCCCCGCAAACCTTTGATGTAAATATGCCTGAAGTATTACCAACTGTACCTATTTCAGTTCCAGTGCTAACAATATCTCCAACTGCAACTTTAACCTCTTCGCTTAAGTTTGTATACTTTGTCTTTAATCCATTTGCATGTGCAATAACAACATAAGTACCATCAGTAGTATTACTTGATACTTCTTCAACCTTTCCTTCAGCTGCAGCTTTAACTACAGTTCCAACTGAAGCATTAATATCAATACCTCTTCTAGATGTATCTTCACTCCTAGTTTCATCTACATAAGTTCTAATCATTTTTCCAAACTCTCTTGAAACAGCTACATTACCATCTATAGGTAATGATAGAACTACTTCTGTATCTGTTCCTGCAGAAACATCTGCCACTTTCTCTTCTGTAGCTTCTGTAGTTTGATTTTCAGCAACTTCCTCTTGATCACTAGTTGCTACCTCATCATCTACACTTGCAACTTCTGGTTCAGATAAACTTTCCTCATTACTATTAGCTAATTCATCATTATTTTCTACTCTTTCAGCATTTTGCTTATTAAAGTTAGAATCTGTTTCTGAAGAATTATTATCCTCCACCTCATTTAAAGATATTTCGTTATTTGCCTTATTTTGCTCCTTAGCAATAGAATTTTTTCTAATTGTAAATGCTGCTACAGTTGCAACTACACATAGACAAACAAATAATACTAAGTAAAAGCCCTCCTTTCTGAAAAAGTCCTTTACTTTATTTTTTTTATTTTGGTCCATTTCAACACCTCCTGTCTTGTATTCTTGCCCGTAAAAGTAAATTAATTCACTTAAATTTCAAATTTTATACGTCAAATTTATACAAAAAAAAACAAAAAGAAATTGCTTTTATCAAATCTCTTTTTGTTTTTAAGTCTTTATACTTATATATTAATTAAATTTTAAATATCCTATATTAACTCCAGTATAATAATGCTTTAATATTTCATCATAGGACTTACCTTCTTTAGCCATAATATTAGCGCCCCATTGACTCATTCCTACACCATATCCATATCCCTTACATTCAAATACAATGGTATTTTCATTTATTGAATATGTAAAATTACTTGAGTTTAGCCCTGCTATTCTCATAAAATCACTACCATTTATCTCATCATTACCAATAGCTAATGTAATAACTCCCCCTGCCTCACTTCTCTTAACTACTTGTAACTTTGAACTCAAATTAGATGTATTTACTCCTGATTTAGGATACTTAGAATTTATAGCTATAACTAAATCACTTAAAGCTATTTCTTTTTTACTAGTATATTTAGGGGATTCCTCTTCACCTAAACTTTCAACTGATACAAGATATGGTATATCTCCTAATGATGCATCAATAGCTGATTCAGTTATTCCAGAACTTGTAGAAAAGAATAATGGATACATAACTAATTCTCCTTTATATGTCAAAACCATTCCCTTAGTAGCATCTACTGCTGATTTTATTTTATTCCAATACCTTTCACCATTTTCTTCTCCCCATTTGCTAATTAATTCTTCCTTAGATGAATATACCTGACAATGTGCAGAGTCACATATATCACTATCATTCGCAACAGGACATCTATTCATTCTTTTACTTGCTAAATAAGTTCTACTGGCTATGGCTTGTGCTTTTAATGCTTCATCTTCAAAGTCTACTTGCATTTCGTTAGCAACTACGCCACATATATAATCTTCCAAATCCAGTTCATCTATTTTATTCTGTAATGTTCTATAAACCTTTATTTTTTCATTCCCATTAATATATACATCATCACTTACTTCTGTTGATGCCTCTTTAGCTATAACTTCATCCTCTACATATTTATTTTGTTCTACTATAATTTCACTCTTTATAGAAACTAGTGGAATAATTATCATAAATAAAATTACTAATATAGTTGTATATAACAGTGGTTTTATTGCTTTTATACTATCATAACTTATTTTTTTCATAATACCTCCTATGAATAGGTTACATATATATATATGTTTTAATCTGTAAAACAATACCCCTTATTTAAAATAATTATTCTATTACAAAGTCTTTGGCTTTATTTTAGGCAAGAATTTAGGAGCCTAAAAATGGCTCCTAAGTATTATTTATAGGTTCTATATATTTCTGCTCCAAGTTTTCTAAATTTATCTTCTATATTAGTATACCCTCTATCTATATGATATATTTCTCCTATTTCTGTTTGTCCATTTGCAACTAATCCTGCTAGAATCATAGCTGCTCCAGCTCTTAAATCTGTAGCCTTTACTGGACATCCAGTAAGATTATCTACACCATCAACAATGGCAATTCTTCCATCAATTTTAATATTTGCCCCCATTCTACCAAGTTCTCCAACATGCATAAATCTATTTTCAAATACAGTTTCAGTTATTACGCTTGCTCCCTTTGTAACTGACAATAATGCCATCATTTGAGCTTGCATATCAGTTGGAAATCCTGGATAAGGCATTGTTTTTATGTCTACAGGTCTTTTTTCTCCAGTTCCGTCTACTATCATTTTATCTCCATTAATTTTGCAATAAACACCACATTCTTTTAATTTTTCAATAGTTGGCATCAAATGTTCTTCATTAACTCCATTAATAGTTATTTTACTATTTGTTATTCCTGCTGCAACCATAAATGTTCCAGCCTCAATTCTATCAAAAATAGGTGTAAATGGTTCTGGTTGTTTTAATTCTGAGACACCATGTATAGTTATTCTTCCATATCCAGCCCCTTCTATTTTAGCACCCATACTATTTAAGAATCTTGCTAAATCCCATATTTCTGGTTCTTCAGCTGCATTTTCTATAATTGTTGTTCCAGGAGCAAAAACGGAAGTCATCATGATATTTTCAGTAGCTCCTACAGATGGAAAATCTAAATATATTCTATTTCCATGTAAATCTTTTATTTTAGCATCAACATATCCATATCCTATTTCAGAATCTATTCCTAATGCCTTAAATCCCTTTAAATGAAGATCTACAGGTCTACTCCCTATATTACATCCTCCTGGCATTGATATTTTACACCTTCCAAATCTAGCTAACATAGGTCCCATAACTAGAAATGATGCTCTCATCTTACGTATTAATTCATTATTAGATTCTATTTCTTTTAAATTTAAAGTATTTATTTTTAAATCGCCTGTTATAGGTGAAAACTTCACTTCACAATTTAATTCTCTTAATAAATTTATCAAAACTGTTACATCTTCTAACATAGGTACTTTTCTTAAAATTATTTCTGTTGGATTTAAAATAGTTGCAACTATTATAGGTAATACTGAATTTTTTGCAACACTTATATCAACTTCTCCTTGAAGTTTTTTTCCACCTCTAACTATAATTTTTTCCATATTATCCTCCACATTTATTTTTAGTATGTTACGAAAATTATCGGCGTCCCTATAATTAAATATGAACCTGTATCGTAAGTAATTTGTCCAATGTTTATATCTGTTCCATCCATCATTGTTGCTTTTGCTATGCTACCATTGCTTATATCTAGGCTTTCACTGATATTTATTTTTAATTTATTTTCTATATCTTCAAATACATTTTCATCTTTCACTTTTATCTTGCCCTTTATAAATGAAAAATACCTCTCATTTATAAAATTACTATTTCTAATTTCTTGAACTAATAACTTTAAATAACTCTCAGATAAGGTTTTATTTTTATTAATAACTATTACTTCAACCTTTGTTAATTCATTATAATTATATATATTAACACTATAATTAATATTATCGTCCTCTGCACATATCTCATTTTCATCTTTTGTTACAGTTAAATTGCTTTTTGATTCAAAAATTTTATCAATTCTTCTTAATTCATTCTTAATGTCATCTTTTATTGTATATTCTAGTTTTATTCCATTGTTTACGAATTGATATTCATTTAATATATATCTTTCAACTTCATTAAATAAATCACCCTTTGCTTCGCATTCATATTCTTTTCCATTAATAATTAATAGAGAAAAGATTAAAAGAAATACAAAAAATATCCTTTTCATATTGTAATCCCCTGCCCTTCCTCTAAAATTATTGTCCAAACTATATATTTTTATACAATAAAACTTATAAATTTAGTATTCCACTTCTTATAAGTGAAATTCTAAATCTTTAATATAGTATATATATATTATAAATACCCTAGAATAGTTCGCTTTCATCATAAATTTTTATAAATATCTACTATATTCGTCCATATATAACAGTGTATTTTAAATTTTATACATCTATATAATAAAAAAATAAAGAAGCCACTTATTTGTGACTTCTTTATTTCAGCTCTAATCTAGCTTTAGCTCTTGCTTCTGCTCTCTTAGCTCTTTCAATATCAATATTATTATTTTCTTTATTATTTAATCTCTCTTGAGCTCTCTTAAGAGACTGCTCAGCGCGATCTATATCAATCTCTTCTGGGAAATTAAAAGAATCACAACAAAAATTAATTATATTCTCTTTAATATAAACAATTCCTGATGATGTAAATAATTTTTTCTTATTTCCATCTATAGTAGTATACGTAGTTGTAGTTGGTATAGTTGCTATTATAGTTGGTGCATAATTTGCTAAAATTTCTATTTTACCATCACCTTCAGTTGTTGCTAAACTAACTACTTCCTCAGTTAGTACTTCACGCCCAGGAGCTACAATATTAAGCTTTATTAATTTTCCCATAAATTATATCTCCTATTTCATGCTATTTGCTTTTTCTACAACTTCTTCAATTGTACCTGCAAATAAGAATGCTGATTCAGGTAAGTGATCGTATTTTCCTTGTAATATTTCCTTAAATCCTCTTACTGTTTCTTTTACTGGAACATATCTTCCTTGCATTCCTGTAAATTGTTCAGCAACTGTAAATGGTTGAGATAAGAATCTTTGAATTCTTCTTGCTCTAGCAACTACAGCTTTATCTTCATCTGATAATTCATCAACACCTAAAATTGCAATGATATCTTGTAACTCTTTATATCTTTCAAGTATATTTTTTACTTCTGTTGCAACTTCATAATGTTCTTTTCCTACTATTCTTGGATCAAGTATTCTAGAAGAAGATTCTAGAGGATCAACAGCTGGATATATACCTAATGCTGAAATAGATCTAGACAATACAGTAGTAGCATCTAAGTGTGTAAATGTAGTTGCTGGTGCTGGGTCTGTTAAGTCATCGGCTGGAACATAAACAGCTTGAACTGATGTTATAGATCCATTTTTTGTTGAAGTAATTCTTTCTTGAAGTGCACCCATTTCAGTTGCAAGTGTTGGTTGGTAACCAACTGCTGATGGTATTCTTCCTAATAATGCTGATACTTCTGAACCAGCTTGTGTAAATCTAAATATATTATCTATAAATAATAATACATCTTGCCCTTGATCTCTAAAGTATTCAGCCATAGTTAATCCAGTTAATGAAACTCTCATTCTAGCACCTGGTGATTCATTCATTTGACCAAATACTAATGCAGTTTTATTAATAACTCCTGAATCCATCATTTCATGATAAAGGTCATTACCTTCTCTTGATCTTTCTCCTACTCCTGTAAATACAGAAAGTCCACCATGCTCTTTTGCAATATTATTGATTAATTCTTGAATTAAAACTGTTTTTCCTACTCCAGCTCCTCCAAATAAACCAATCTTACCACCTTTTTGATATGGAGCAATTAAGTCAATAACTTTAATTCCTGTTTCAAACATTTCTGGTTCTAAAGATTGTTCTTTAAAACTTGGCGCTGGTCTATGTATAGGATATGACTCTTCAGCTTCTATTTCTCCTCTATTATCTATAGGAGCACCTAATACATTAAATAGTCTTCCTAATACATTTTTTCCTACTGGTACTGATATTGGCTTTCCTGTATCTAAAGCCTTCATACCTCTTTTTAATCCATCAGTAGATTCCATTGCTATAGCTCTAACAATATCATCTCCAACATGTTGCTCTACTTCTACAACTAATTCTCTATCTCCCATATCAATTTTTATTTCATTATATATGTTTGGTAAAGAATCTGAATCGAACTTTATATCAACTACAGGTCCAATTACTTGAACTACTTTTCCAATTTTACTTTCAGCCATACTTCTTCCTCCTTGCTACTTTTGAGCTTCGGCTCCCCCAACAATTTCTGAAATTTCTTGTGTTATAATACCTTGTCTAATTCTATTGAATTTAAGATTAAGAGTTTGTAGTATGTCATCTGCATTTTCAGTAGCTCCATCCATTGCCGTCATTCTGGCACTGTGCTCACTTGCTTTTGCACTAAGCATACATGTTTTAAGCTGACTTTTTAAATACATATCCATTGCATTTTTAAATACAGCTTCTTCATTTGGCTCAATTATATATTGCCCTGCATGACTAGCTTTCTTCTCTACTGGTAATATTTTAACACTCTTTACCTCTTGCTTAACTGGGGAAATGAACTCTGTATATACTATATTTACTTCAGAAACTTCTTTCTTTTCATATAAATATATCGCATCATTATATATTTTATTAACATCTTTGGTAGCAGGCATATCTGGTAAATCTACATATTCAGTATATGTACTTATTCCATATCTAGAGACATATGAAATTCCTTTACTACCTACAACTATAACTTTTGCTCCGCCACTCTTTTTAACTAAATTATTTAAATACATAACCACATTATTATTGTAACCTGCACATAATCCAGTGTCTGAAGTTAATACAATATAGAGTTTATCTCCTTCAAAGCTATTATAATAAATTGAATCAAAATCTTCTGGCATACTAGAGACAACCTCATTAATAACTTCTTTACACAAATTATTATATTGCTCGTTAGCTACAAGTTCTTTTCTTGCTTTTCTGAGTTTAGAAGTGGCGACAAGTCCCATAGCTTTAGTTATTTTTCTAGTACTTTCAACTGACTTTATTCTTCTTTTTATTTCTATAAGTCCCGCTGCGCCCACTGTTTTACCTCCTAAAGAATTGCATAGCTATTTAAGCTATGCATCTTTTAAAAATTCTTTTTTAAATTCAATTATAGATTTTTCAATATTTTCTTTTAATTCATCACTTAATTGTTTTTTATCAATTATTTCTTTTAACACATCTCTATGATGAGTATCCATATATTCTAAGAATTCTTCCTCAAATTTTCTAATATCTTGAACCTTTATGTCTGATAAAAAGTCATTTACAGTTGCATATAATATAACTATTTGCTTTTCAACATCCATTGGCTTATATTGATCTTGCTTTAATACTTCTATTATTCTCTTACCTTTTTCTAATCTTCTCTTAGAGTCAGAATCTAAGTCAGATCCAAATTGAGAGAATGCTGCAAGTTCTGTATATTGTGCAAGCTCTAATCTTAATGTTCCTGAAACTTGCTTCATTGCTTTTATTTGAGCATTACCACCAACTCTTGATACTGAAATACCTGCATTTACCGCTGGTCTTTGACCTGAATTAAATAGTTCACTTTCTAAGAATATTTGACCATCCGTAATTGATATTACATTAGTTGGAATATATGCTGTTACGTCTCCAGCCAGTGTTTCTATAATTGGAAGTGCTGTTAATGAACCTCCTCCATTTTCTTTAGATAGCTTTGCAGCTCTTTCTAAAAGTCTTGAATGTATATAGAATACATCTCCTGGATACGCTTCTCTTCCTGGTGGTCTTCTAAGTAATAATGACATTGTTCTATATGCTACTGCATGTTTAGATAAATCATCATATATTATAAGAACGTCTTTTCCCTTATGCATAAAGTATTCACCCATACTACATCCTGCATATGGTGCTAAATATTGAAGTGGAGCACTTTCTGATGCTGTTCCTGCAACAACTATTGAATAATCTAAAGCTCCCATCTCCTCTAAAGTATTAACTATATGCGCAACTGTTGATTGTTTTTGTCCAATCGCTACATATACACATATAACATCTTTACCTTTTTGGTTCAATATAGTATCTATTGCAATAGCAGTTTTACCAGTCTGTCTATCACCGATAATAAGCTCTCTTTGCCCCTTTCCTATTGGAACCATTGAATCTATTGCTTTAATCCCTGTTTGTAATGGTTCATTAACTGAAGATCTATCAATTATACTTGGTGCTGGCACCTCTATAGGTCTAGTACCAGAATAACTTATAGGTCCCTTACCATCAATTTCTTCCCCTAAAGAGTTTACAACTCTTCCTAAAAGGCCTTCTCCTACTGGGACTTCAACTATTCTATTAGTTCTCTTAACTATATCCCCTTCTTTTATTCCTTCTTCAGAACCTAATAAAACACATCCAACATTATCTTGCTCTAAATTTAAAGCCATTCCAAATACGCCATTTGGGAACTCTAAAAGTTCACCTTGCATACAATCATCTAATCCATATACTCTAGCAATACCATCACCAATTTGAATTATTGTTCCAGAATCTGAAGTTTGGATTTGATTTTCATATCTTTGTATCTCTTTCTTTATGATAGATGTTATTTCTTCTGGTTTTATATTCATGCAATCACCTCTATTCTGTAGAAAGCATTAGCTTCTCTAAATCATCTAATCTTGTTTTTACAGTCCCATCTATAACGTCATTACCTATTCTTACATAAATTCCGCCTAGAATTTCTGGATCAATTTCTTTTTTTAATATAACTTCTTTATTATATTTTTTTTCAAGCTTATCTACTAAAGAATTATACTCATTTTCTTCTAATGGTACAGTAGTTTTCACAATTCCCTGTAATACATTTAATTTTTCTAAATGTATTTTTTCCATTTCCTTTAACTTTTCTTTTAAAAATAAAATTCTATCTTTCTCTATTAATATTAGTAAAAACGATAAAAGTTCTTCATCTATTTTACCTTTAAATATATTAATAAAAGTTTTTTTCTTTTGCTTTGTACCTATTTGGGGATGTTTTATTACTTCAAAGAAATCTTTATTATTTTCAATAAGTTCACAAATTTCTCTTAGATCCCCTAGATATTCATCAACTTTTCCTTTTTGTTCTGCCACTTCATATAGTGCCAGTGCATATCTTCGGTCTAAGTATTCATACATTTTTAATTACCTACCTCAGAAATAAATTCATCAATTAATTGTCTATTTTTTTCTTCATCAATATTTTTTTCTATTACTTTTCTAGAAAGATCTAAAGCTAAATCTATAGCTTCTTTCTTTAATGCATATTCTGCTTTTTCTTTTTCTCTTTCTATTTCTACTTTTGCTCTTTCTATAATTAAATTTGCTTCTGATTTTGCTTCTTCAACAATTTCATCATATACTTTTTCAGCTTTTTTCTTATGTCTTTCTGTAATAGCTTTACCTTCTTCTCTGGCTCTTTGTAGTTCTCTTTCATTATTGATTGCTAGAGTTCTTGCTTTTTCAAGCTCTTCCTCTGCGCTATCTAATTTTTCAGATATCTCATTTTCCCTAGCCTCAACTATTAATTTGACTTTTTCAAAGAAGAAATATTTTAATCCAAAGAATAGAATTAAAAAATTTACTACTGTGGCTAACATAACACCTAGATTAAATTCCATTACTTATTCTACCCCCTTCTGGAGTCATTAAAATATTATGCTACTCCAACAAATATTAATAAGATTGATACTAATAATCCATAAATAGCAGTTGCTTCAGCAAAAGCAGAACCTATAACTAATGTTGTAGTAATTTTTCCTGTTGCTTCTGGATTTCTTGCAACACCTTCAACAGCCTTTCCTGTAGCATTTCCTATACCAATACCTGCTCCTAAACCTACTAATACTGCAATACCTGCTCCTAATGCTCTCATTCCTATTTCACTCATTTTTTAAATTCCTCCTCTTAATTATGTTCAGATACTATTTTAATATTTATCATTGTTAACATTACAAAAATTACTGCTTGAATACCGCCATCAAATATATCGAAATATAAATGTAATGGAATAGGTATAACAAGTTGTGCAAACCATGCTACTTTCTCTAAGCTCTCATAAACAAGTTCAATTATAAAAGTAGCTGCTAACATATTACCAAAAAGTCTTAATGACAATGATATTGGAAGCATTACCCTCTCTAATATTGTAATAGGCAATATAAAAGATACTGGCTCTAAATATCCTTTAAAATATCCTCCAATGCCATTCTTTTTAATAGCATATCCTTGTACCATTACAAATGATATTAAAGCTAATGTTAATGTAACGCTAAAGTTTTTTGTTGGAGGGGATATTCCCACTAATCCTGTAAAATTCATTACTAGGACAAATATGCCTAAGGCTCCTACAAAAGGAACTATACTTATAAAACTTTCTCCAACATTACTTACTACGGCATTGTTTAGCATATTATAAATCCATTCAACAATAGTTTGTTTTTTAGTTGGTCTTATCTGCATATTTCGTGTAGACCACCATGCCAGTGCTAAAATTAATAAAACAATTACTAATTCAACTATTGCTTCTGGCTTTATATCAATTGCTATTTTACCTAAGTAAAAAGAAAATATAGCTTTTGATGATTCCATCTATTCACTTCCCTTCTGCATTTTTTATAGTAGTTATTACTAGTATTATATAATGTATAAAAAATCCTATTAGAAAAGCTAATAAATAGCTTATCTTGTTAGAAAAAACTACCGCTATAGCAACTATGCTTACTATTCTTATTAAATAACTCATGGGAAATAAAATTGTTTTATTTTTTTGAGGCTTATTTAAAAATCCATTAGTAACTATTGCTGAAACAATAAAATTTATCATTGAAACTATTGCTCCAACTAATAATATGGCTCCAATCTTATATTGCCCTAATAATACTAATATTAAAAATAAAATAATCCCACTTATTAAATCATTTTTTGCTACAGATTTGACTATTATATTTAATTCTTTAGTCATTTTCGTCTCCTAGTAAATAACTTATTTGGGACATAGTGATTTTACATTATTCCTATATAAAAACTAACTATATTTCTAGTTTGATATATGGTTATTATTTATAAAATAGCTCTTATCTAGGAATAATATTAATTTATGAGCGCTTTCTCATCCCTATTGACAGTAGGATTATATACCTACTTGAAAATTAATAAAAACCTCATTTTTACTTATTTTTTATAATTTATCGCTAAAATTGCTCATTATTACATATTAATCCGTAAATTCTTACCTAAAATCTTTTTTTTGCAAGTTTTAATTTTTTTTTGCAAGTTACTAATTTCCCTTGCATTTATTTAAATTTTCTTAATATTTTCACTTTTTGTAACTTTTCGTTGATAACGTTTCATAATTTTATTGTGTTATTTTTTTTCAATAATTTTATTATTTTTTAGATTTTTCACTTCTTTTTTATCAGTTTAAAACTCCTGTTATACTATATTCTTCAACACTTTTATTAATTTTGAATAATTAAAATCTAATTTATTCATTATTTTTTTCAATTTTATTATTGTTTATTCAAATAATTATTGTTAGATTCACTTATAATTGATTAAATTGTAAAAGGAGCCTCTAAAAAGCTCCTTTTATCTGTAAATTCTACTATTTTACTAATAAAGAACTAAACTCTTTCAACTACTAGTGCTGTTCCCATTCCACCGCCTATGCATAAAGTAGCTAATCCCTTTTTAGAATCTCTTTTTTCCATTTCATGTAGTAATGTAACTAATATTCTAGCCCCTGAAGCTCCTACTGGATGTCCAAGTGCAATAGCTCCACCATTTACATTAACCTTTTCCATATTAAAATTTAAATCCTTAGCTACTGCTAAACTTTGAGCTGCAAATGCTTCATTTGCTTCAATTAAATCCATATCCTCTACAGTTAATCCAGCTACTTCTAGTGCTTTCTTAGTTGCATGAAATGGCCCATATCCCATTATAGAAGGATCTAATCCCCTACTTCCATAAGAAAGTATCTTAGCCATCGGCTTTAATCCTAATTCTTCAGCTTTTTCAGCACTCATAACTACAAATGCAGCAGCACCATCATTAATTCCTGATGCATTAGCAGCTGTTACTGTTCCATCCTTAATAAATGATGGTCTTAATTTAGACATTTTCTCTAAAGTAGATCCAAATCTTGGAAATTCATCTTGTGCAAATACTTTTGGTTCACCTTTTCTTTGTGGAATAACTACTGGTACTATTTCATCTACAAATCTACCCTCTTTAATTGCCTTTTCGGCCTTTAATTGAGAATTTAATGCAAATTCATCTTGCATTTCTCTTGTTAGTCCCCATTCCTTAGCTATATTTTCAGCTGTAACACCCATATGATAATCATTAAATGCATCCCATAAAGCATCTTTAATCATAGTATCAACCATTTTTGCGTCACCCATTCTTTGACCCCATCTAGCCCCTGGAATAGCATATGGTGCTGCTGACATATTTTCCATACCCCCAGCAACTACTACATCACAGTCTCCAGCCTTAATCATTTGTGCTGCTAATGCAACACATCTTAAACCTGATCCACAAACCTTATTTATTGTCATTGCAGGTACATCTACTGGTAATCCAGCTTTTACAGCAGCTTGTCTAGCTACATTTTGTCCTTGTCCTGCTTGAATAACATTTCCCATAACTACTTCTTCTACTGATCCTGGCTTAATTCCAGCTCTATTTACAGCTTCCTTAATTACTATTGCCCCTAATTCAGCTGCTGGAACATCCTTTAATGATCCTCCAAAAGAACCAATTGCAGTTCTTACTGCACTAACTATTACTACTTCTCTCATAAAATTTCCTCCCATTAATATACCCATAAACTCATAATAGTGTTAATTGTTTAAATTGTTAAACAATTAACACTATTATTATACCACTGCACTTTTACCAATATCAACCAATTTTAAAAATATTTTACTATATGCTGTATTTTTTCTTTTTATGTATTATTAATTTTATTTACTCTTCTAATTTATATGTATCTAAAAATATTATCTATTAAATATCATTTATATCAAATGATAACTCTATTTTTTCATGTGTTGCCTTTAATTGAGTTATTTTCACTCCTGCACATTTAAACATAAGCTTTGATGCTTTTACTGAATCTGTATTTGCATATTTATCACTCAAATATATAACTTCACTTATTCCTGATTGTATTATTGCTTTAGCACATTCATTGCAAGGGAATAGTGCAACGTATATTCTACACCCTGATAAATCTTTTCCTTTAGCATTTAAAATTGCATTTAATTCACCGTGAACTACAAATGGATATTTAGTATTTAAAGTCTCTCCTTCCTTATCCCATGGAAATTCATCATCTGAACAACCCTTAGGTAAACCATTATATCCTATACTTTCAATTATATTATTTTTATTTACTATACAAGCTCCAACTTGTGTACTAGGATCCTTACTTCTCTTGCCTGATAATAGTGCTACGGACATAAAATAATCATCCCATGATAAATATCCTTCTCTTTTTCCCATAACATTTATCCTCCTTTTTATTTTTATTTAAATTAATTTTAACCTACTATTGTATCAATTATAAGTTAGTAGTTAATAAATAAACTTCTATAAGATTTTCATATTAATAATATTAATTAAAAACTACTACGTAAATTACTTCTTAAGTTAGTTAAAAAGCGAAGACATTGTCTTCGCTTTTTATTATTTTGTTCCGAAAAGTCTATCTCCAGCATCTCCAAGACCTGGCACAATATATCCTTTTTCATTTAATTTTTCATCTATAGAAGCAACATATATGTTAACATCTGGATGTTGAGATTGAACTAATTCAATTCCTTCTGGCGAAGAAATTAAGCACATTAATCTTATTTTCTTAGCTCCTCTTTTCTTTAATAAAGTTATGGCATCAGCTGCTGATCCACCTGTAGCTAACATTGGATCAACTACAATTACATCTCTTTCAGCTATATCTTGTGGTAGTTTACAGAAATATTCTACTGGTTGAAGAGTTTCTTCATCTCTATATAATCCTATATGTCCAACTTTTGCTGCCGGAATTAAGTTTAATATTCCATCTACCATTCCAAGTCCAGCTCTTAATATTGGAACTATAGCCATTTTCTTACCAGCTAACATTTGGCACTTTGTTTTACATATTGGTGTTTCTATCTCAACTTCTTCAGTTTCTAAATCTCTAGTTACTTCATATGCCATTAACATAGATACTTCTTCCACTAATTCTCTAAAATATTTTGATCCAGTATCCTTACTTCTTATGTATGCTAATTTATGTGATATTAAAGGGTGCTTCATTTCTGTTACTTTACTCATTTTCTTATTACTCCTAAGTTACTATTTATTATTTAGAATATTTTTTTTCAATTTCAGTGATTTTATTAATTCTTCTTGCGTGTCTATCGCCTTCAAACTCAGCGCCTAAGAATGCTTTAACTATGTCTATTGCTAATCCTTTTCCAACAACTCTTTCTCCCATAGTTAATATATTTGCATCATTATGTTCTCTAGTTGCATGTGCACTAAATGTATCTGAACAAAGTGCTGCCCTTATTCCTGGAACCTTATTTGCAGCAATTCCTATTCCTATTCCTGTACCACAAATTAATATACCAAAATCAAATTCTTTAGCTACTACAGCCTCTGCAACTGGTAATGCTATATCAGCATAATCGCATGATTCTTCTGTATATGTTCCAAAGTCCTTAAATTCAACATTTTGACTTTCCAGATATTTAGCTATTTCTGACTTTAAATTTAATCCACCATGGTCACAACCTAACGCAATTTTCATAAAAAACCAACCTTTCTTTTATTTAACATACAATAATTATGTTATTATATTTCATATTTATAAAAAAAG
This sequence comes from uncultured Clostridium sp., assembly GCF_934754925.1. Classification (GTDB taxonomy): domain Bacteria; phylum Bacillota; class Clostridia; order Clostridiales; family Clostridiaceae; genus Clostridium. Next base: position 17,457 of record NZ_CAKVJA010000016.1, read on the forward strand.
AAGAATAGGTTCCCCCATCCTCCTTATTTATACATCTATAATATCATATCCAGCAGCCTTACTTAATCTATTCATTATTGCTACCCCAACACCTTTTTCTTCAAACCCCTGACATAAAATATATTGTACACCTAGGTCATCACACTTTCTTAAAGCTTCAAAAAGGTGTTTTGCAATTTGACTTAAATCTTTCTCACTACCTAAAGATATAACATTGCCTTTATCAAATTTATTTAAGTTTTCATCAGTAGTCAATACAGCTACATTATTATTTTTTTCTATATAATTTTCTAACATTTCTTTAATAATTTCAATAGTTTTTTCGTTTTTGCCTCTAATTATTTTTAAATGTGCTTTGGGAGCATAGTGCCTATACTTCATTCCTGGTGCCTTTGGTTTTAAATCGGCACTTGGTTTTGATTTTAATGCTTTATCTATGACGATACTAGAATCTACTTCCTTGAGCATCTCTAAAGTTATTCCGCCCGGCCTTAATATCATTGGTGGAGTAACTGTACAATCAATAATAGTAGATTCAACTCCAATATCACTACTTTCTCCACCAATTATATAATCTACTCTACCATCTAAATCCTCTACACATCTTTCTACTTCAGTTGGACTTGGTCTTCCAGATATATTAGCTGATGGAGCTGCGATTGGTCTTTCTGAAAGTTCTATAAGCTTAAGAGCTATTTCAGAGTTAGGCATTCTTATACCAATAGTATCAAGATTTGCACTTGTCATATTAGGTATAATATCCTTTTTTTCTAAAATTATAGTTAATGGACCTGGCCAAAATTTATTAATTAGCTCTTGAGCTACAGGTGGAACTTTTTTAACTAAACCAGATACATCCTTAGAGCTAACATGAACAATTAGTGGATTATCTTGTGGTCTTCCTTTAGCAATAAATATTTTTTTTACTGAATCTTCATTTAATGCATTTGCACCTAATCCATATACTGTCTCTGTAGGAAAGGCTACTGTTCCGCCATCTCTTATAACTTGAGCTGCTTCCTCTATAAATCTAATATCTTTTTTTATATCTTTAATTATGGCAACCTTAGTTTCCATAAGGAATTACCTTCTTTCTCTAAATTTCTTTTTGACCTCTTGCTATTTTTATATTTTCTATAGCTGCTGTCGTATATGTAGCATTAACACAATTTCTATATATATTATCTAACAATATATATTTTTTAAATTCACCATTCCTAATAATCTTAAAATAACAAACTACATCTTTATTTATTCTTTTTAAACGTCTATACTCTACTGCTGCTTCTTCATATTTTTTTATAAACTCTTTATTTATTAACTTCATTTTTTGATTTTTAATTTTCCCTTTTGTAACAATTATAATTTCCATTTCTTCATGTTTCTTATTAGTATGTACAATTGCTACTCTATCACATTGAATATATGCATAATTTGAAAATAATCCAGAGCTAAACTTTAATTTATTATTAGCACAACTAAATTTTAATGTGCAACTATTCATTTTTCTTATAATTGCAATAAAAATAAGAAGTTCTATTAATATTAGAAACACTACTACAATAAAACTGTTAACATATGATAAGTAAGTTATAATTGGAAGGAATGTTGCTAAAAAAAACATAAAGGCAATAAATAATATATTATATTTTTTTTGTTTCTTTAATGCTTTTTCAATCTTCATATTATCACCTATTTTAAAAGCCTTACATTAAATAATGCAAGGCTTTTAAACTTACTATATTGAATCGGTATTACCCATAGCTTGCATTTTTTCTGCTTGGTCTGCAGTAATTAATGCATTTATAACTTCTTCAATATCTCCATTCATGAAACTATCTAATTTATATAATGTTAATCCAATTCTATGATCAGTAACTCTTCCTTGAGGATAGTTATAAGTTCTTATTCTTTCACTTCTATCCCCTGTACCAACTTGGCTCTTTCTATCTTCTGCAATTCCTGCAAGTCTTTCAGCTTCTGCAACTTCATAAAGTCTAGCTCTTAATACTTTCATAGCCTTCTCTTTATTCTTAAGTTGTGACTTTTCATCTTGACATGCAACAACTGTACCTGTTGGTATATGTGTTATTCTAACAGCTGAATCTGTTGTATTAACACATTGACCTCCATTACCTGAAGATCTATAAACATCAATTCTTAAATCTTTATCATTGATTTCTATTTCAACATCATCAACTTCTGGTAAAACTGCAACTGTAGCTGTAGAAGTATGTATTCTACCTGAGCTTTCTGTATCTGGTACCCTTTGTACTCTATGTACACCACTTTCATACTTAAGCTTTGAATAAGCTCCATTACCTTTAATCATGAATACAACTTCCTTAAATCCACCAAGATCATTTTCATTTGAACTGATCATTTCAACTGACCATCTTTGAGACTCTGCATATCTTGTATACATTCTGAAAAGATTTGCTGCAAATAGTGCTGCTTCATCTCCACCAGCTCCACCTCTGATCTCAACAAATACGTTTTTGTCATCATTAGGATCTTTAGGTAATAATAAAATTTGGATTTTCTTTTCTAATTCTTCTTCTTGCTCTTTAAGGCTTGAAATTTCTTCAGATAACATTTCTTTCATTTCTTTATCTGTTTCTTCTTCTAACATTTCTTTGTTAGCCTCTAAGTCTTCAACTACCTTTTTATATTCTCTGTATGCTGTTACTATTATTTCTAAGTCAGCATGTTCCTTACATAGCTTTCTCCACTCTTTTTGGTTAGCCATTATTGAAGGATCTGATATTTTAACTGATAGTTCTTCGTATTTATTTTCCGTAAATGCTAATTTATCTAATAACATAGTATCACTCCGTACTGTATTTTTTCATATTGAAACATTATAACATAATAATTATGCTTTTATCAAGTTCTAACAAGGCCACAATATTTTTCTAAATTTCACCAATAACTACTCTATCATGCCCTGCTAAATCCTTAACTACTCTTACATTTTTATATCCCTTTTCAATCATTAGATCACTAACCTCTTTACCTTGATCATGACCTATTTCAAAGGCTAATATTCCTTTATTTTTTAAAATTTTATCACTATCATTAACTATTTTCTTATAGAAATATAGCCCATCTTCTCCACCACTTAAAGCTGTATGAGGTTCATACTTCTTAACATCATCCATTAGCGTTTCTATAACTTCTTCCCTTATATATGGTGGATTAGAAACTAATATATCATATTTCTTTTGTTGATTTATAGGTTCTTCTAGCAAATCGCTTTTTATAAATGTTGCTCTTGAATTTAAGTTATGCTTTATTATATTTCTCTTAGTTACCTTTTCTGGAACATCATAGTAATCAATTAAATCTACCTTAGTATTTTCTCTTAAATAAGCAATAGATATACCTATTGCACCACTCCCACAACATAAATCACAAACATCATACTCTTTTTCATCATCAATAATTTTTAAGGTTTCCTCTACTAATATTTCAGTATCTCCTCTTGGAATAAGTACACCTTCTTCAACTTGAAAATCTAATCCCATAAATTCAGTACTTTTTAATATATACTTAATAGGCATCTTATCTTTTCTTTTATTTATTAATCTATAAAATTCCCTTACTTTAAATTTACTAACCTCTTCTTCTTTGTTAGTAATTAAGTAAAGCTTATCCTTTTCTAAAACTTTTCCTAATAACAATTGAGTATCCAATATATATGTTTCTACACCTGCTTCTTTTAGTATTTTGTTTCCATCTATTAATAATTCCCCAATTGTCTTGTTATATTCAATTCCTTCTGCTGCCATTAAGGATCTTATAGCAACTTCTAATTGTTCATCATCAGGTTCCTTAGTGGTAAGTTCTTGTAATTTTAAACCTGGATATGCAATAATTTTTCCCAATTTACTTTCAGTCCTTCCAAGCCATTTTATTAATTCATAAGTAATTCCAGCAACTATAGGCATAAGAACTATTCTTAATATAAGCCTTTGCCAAAATCCACCCCAACCAGTTAAAGAAAATAAAACAATACTAACTATCATAGTTAAAAATAAAAAGTTAGTTCCACACCTAGGATGTAATCTTCCAAATTTTTTTACATTTTCTATAGTTAGTTTTTCTTCAGCTTCATAACAAAATATAGTTTTATGTTCTGCACCATGATATTGAAACACCCTATATATATCATCTAATTTACTTATTAAGTACATGTAAGTGACTAAAATAGCAATTCTTATAGCTGATTCAATTAAATTTAATAATATAGGAGATAATCCTATACTTTTAAATATTGATGCTACTGCAGTAGGTATACCTAGGAATAATCCTGCTACAACTAAAAGAGATATCATCATAGTTATTGTAACTAGTAAATCATTAGCACCCTTATCTCCTAATTTACTTTTAAGCCAAATATCAAACTTTGATTCCTCTTCATCCTCTTCAAAGAAACTAGCTGAATAATTTAATGTATTAATACCAACTATTAATGAATCTATTAATATAGCAGCTCCTCTAATTACAGGAATGTTTAAAATTCTATATCTTTTTGTTATTGGTTTTGTTTTTTTTAATTTAACTTCTATTTTTCCACTTGGAGTTCTTACTGCAGTTGCTAATCCCTTAGAACCTCGCATCATAACTCCTTCAATTATAGCTTGACCCCCAACATCACACTTTCTCATAACATCACTCTTTCATTTTATTTTTCACTTTTAAATTTAAAATAACAATGTCCACATAAAGATTCATATTCAACATTGTCTACATTATCTATAGCAACCTGCTCACCCTCAAAAACAAATTTTCCATTTATTTTTCTACCATTTAAAACAGCTTTTCTTCCACATTTACATATAGTTTTTAACTCTTCTATGCTATGTGCTAATAATAATAATCTTGTACTTCCCTCAAAGCCTTGCATTTTAAAGTCAGTTCTAAGTCCATAGCAAATAACTGGTATATCTAAACAAACAGCAACTTCAAAAAGTTCATCTATTTGATGAGATTTTAAAAATTGAACTTCATCTACTAAGATACAATCTATTTTATATTTATTATCTTCCCACTTTTTAACCTCTTCATATATATTTTGGTCATCGCTAATCAATAAATCAACCCTACGCTCAACACCTAATCTAGACACTAGTTTATCTCCACCTTTTGTGTCAGTTGAAGGCTTAATTAGAACAACCCTCATTCCACGCTCTTCATAATTATGTGCAACCTGCATAAGATTTGTAGATTTTCCTGAATTCATAGCACCATATCTAAAATATAATTTACTCATAACGTCTCTCCTTCTGATTCTTGTCTATTTCGATTATAGCATTTTAATATATACTTAAAAAGATGTTTTTATTTCCTTGTTATATTGACTGAAATTTTCCCTTATGTTATAATTCATTAGGTCATTGAATTAAGTTCAATGAATGTAATTTTGAAAGAGGTGAATCAAATGAAACAAGGCATACATCCAGAATACCATCACGATGCTGTGGTTAAGTGCGCATGTGGAAACACTTTCACAACTGGTTCAGTTAAAGAAGAATTAAAAGTTGATATATGTGCTAAATGCCACCCATTCTTCACTGGTAAGCAAAAAATCGTTGATATCGGCGGTAGAGTTGACAAGTTCAATAAGAAGTTCGGTCTTAACAAATAGGATTAAATTAGAATTTATGAGAAAGAATTATGTTCTTTCTCATTTTTTCTTTCTATAAAAACTTTAACAAAAAGAGGCTTTTTTATTTAATAGATGTTAAATCCACAAATTTACTAATTATAAAATTTGCGTTTATCTATATAAAAACTAGCCTCTTTTATATATTATTTATTATTTTTTAAATATATCATTTTTAGGAAAAACTTGAATAAACTCTTTATTATTTTTTGTTTTAGATAGCATATTAATTAGGTTTTCTGTAACATTTTCAATATTGCCATCCTTATACATAACCTTCCTAATAGCAAATGCTACTTCCTTCTCTTCCTCTGATAATAATAAGTCTTCTTTTCTAGTTCCAGATTTATAAATGTCAATTGCAGGGAATATTCTTCTTTCTTGAAGTCTTCTATCTAAATGAACTTCCATATTACCAGTTCCCTTAAATTCTTCAAATATCATATCATCCATTCTTGAACCAGTTTCAACTAAGGCAGTTGCTAAAATAGTTAAGCTTCCACCCTCTTCTATATTTCTTGCTGCTCCGAAGAATTTTTTAGGCATTATTAATGCACCTGGATCTAAACCTCCTGATAAAGTTCTACCTGTTGGAGTTATTGTTAAGTTATATGCTCTAGATAATCTAGTTATACTATCTAATAATATAACAACATCCTTGCCTTGCTCTACCATTCTTTTAGCCCTCTCTAATACCATTTGAGCTACTTTTGCATGATTTTGTGGTTCTTCATCAAATGTTGAATAAATAACATCTCCATTTATAGATCTTTTCATATCAGTAACTTCTTCCGGTCTTTCATCTATTAATAAAACTATAAGTTTAATATCTGGATGGTTTTTGCTAATATTTTGAGCAATTTTTTTTAGTAATGTAGTTTTACCAGCCTTTGGTGGAGCAACAATAATTCCTCTTTGTCCCTTACCTATAGGACAAATAATATCCATTAATCTAGAAGATAAATCTTTTTCATTATCAGTTTCTAAATGTAATCTCTCATTAGGATATATAGGAGTTAATGTTTCAAAATTCTTTCTTCCTATAGCCTTTTCTGGATTATCACCATTTACCTTTTCAACAAATAATAAAGCTTTAAACTTTTCTCCCTCTTTAGCTTCTCTTACCTTTCCTTGAACCTCATCACCAGTTCTTAAGTTAAATCTTCTTATTTGTGATGGTGATACATATATATCATTTTCCCCGGTTAAGTAATTATTACATCTTAAGAATCCAAAGTTATTATTCTCTTGAACTTCTAATACCCCCTTAGAAGAACCTGATTCATTTATCATAACTTTTAGTCTTTCTTTTTTTTCTTCTTTTTCTTCGCTAGTCATAGAATAGTTTTCTCTATTCTCATTATTATTTGAAACACCATTATTAGTATTTTCATGTTGCCTTACCTTAGGAGCTATTTTTTCTGTTAAAATTACTCCATTTTTTTCTATAGCATTAGGTGTAACCTTTACTAACTCATCAATTATTTCACTTTTCTTTAATTTACTTATGTTTTTTATTCCAAGTTCTTTAGCCTTATTTTTTAAATCAACTAAAGTCATCTCAGCATATGTCTCTCTGGTCAAACTGACACCTCCAATAGTTATATGTTTTTTGGGGATAATAATAGACTAAACCTCAGGTTTGATATATTTGAAATGAACTACAATCTTACTAAAATAAAATATACTTTAATAGTATATACTTAAATTTATATATAATTATGAACTAATAAACCTTAAAATTCAATAGAAAGTTACATTAATACGCTTATCCACTTTTTATATTTTTATAACAATAAAAAAAATGAAGACTTACGCCTTCATTTTTTATTTCTTTTCTATTGCTGCTTTTATAAAATTCTTAAATAATGGATGTGGATTATTTGGTCTTGATTTCAACTCTGGATGGAATTGCGCCGCTACAAACCATGGATGATCTTCAACCTCTACAATTTCAACTAATCTTCCATCTGGGCTTGTACCTGTAATTTTCATTCCAGCTTCATTTATTTGTTTTCTATACTCATTATTAAACTCATATCTATGTCTATGTCTCTCATAAACTAATGAATCTAAATAACATTCATAGGCTTTTGATGTATTATCTAACTTACATGGATATAATCCTAATCTCATAGTTCCTCCTAAATCTTCAATATCCCTTTGTTCAGGCATAAGATCTATTACAGGATATGCTGTTTCAGGATTAATTTCAGAACTATTAGCATCATCATAACCCAATACATTTCTAGCAAATTCAATTACGGCAGTTTGCATTCCTAAACATATTCCTAAGAAAGGTATTTTATTTTCTCTTGCATATTTAATAGCCTCGATTTTACCTTCTATTCCTCTATCTCCAAATCCACCAGGTACTAAAATTCCATCAACATCGCCTAATAACTCATTAGAGTTCTCTACTGTTACATCTACTGCATTTACCCATTTAATTTCTACATTTGTTCCATTGGCTAATCCACCATGACTTAATGCTTCTACTACAGATAAATAAGCATCATGTAGTTCAACATACTTTCCTACTAATGCAATTTTAACATTACCCTCTAAATTCTTTAATCTAGAAACCATGTCAATCCATTCTGTATTATCTATATCTCTGCATCCTAATTCTAACTTTTCAACTACTAATCTATCTAAGCCCTCCTTATGAAGCATTAATGGGACTTCATATAAATGATCAGCATCTAAATTTTGTATTACACACTTGCCTTCTATATTACAAAATAACCCTATTTTAGATTTTAAATCATCTGATATTTCTTTTTCAGATCTACAAACTATAATATCTGGTTGAATACCAATACTTCTTAATTCTTTAACAGAATGTTGTGTTGGTTTAGTTTTTAATTCCCCTGACTTTCCTAAGAAAGGCACTAAAGTAACATGTATAAAACATACATTTTCTCTACCAACATCATATTTGATTTGTCTTATAGCTTCAAGAAATGGTAATGACTCAATATCACCAACTGTTCCACCTATTTCAGTTATTACAACATCAACATCTGTCTCCTTTGCAACTCTATAAACTCTTTCCTTTATAGCATTTGTAATATGAGGTATAACTTGTACAGTTCCTCCAAGGTATTCTCCCCTTCTCTCCTTAGAGATAACTGACCAATATACCTTACCAGAAGTAATATTACTATTTTTAGTTAAATTTTCATCTATAAATCTTTCATAATGCCCTAAATCTAAGTCTGTTTCTGCCCCATCATCAGTTACAAAAACCTCACCATGTTGATATGGACTCATTGTTCCCGGATCCACATTTAGATAAGGGTCAAATTTCTGTATAGATACCTTTAATCCCCTATTCTTTAATAACCTTCCTAAGGAAGCCGCTGTTATTCCTTTTCCTAATCCTGATACTACTCCACCTGTTACAAAAACATATTTAGTATTCATGTTTACCCCCATATATTAAAAAATTTAATTTATTTCACTATTGACTATTGATTTTAACAGTGTTATAATTTAAATTACCTCTCTTATTGCCAAAAGATGAGTAATCATAAACATTATAGTAACACATTAGCAAAAATTAGGCTAGTGTTTTTTATGCTTTTTTTAAATTTTCTTTTATTTTATCTTCTAATTCAAAATATTCATCTCTAAATCTCTTATTTATCAATATCTTTTCTTCTGCTTTTCTTATCCTATAGCACAACATTCTATTGTTTAAAATCCCTAAATTTTTTTCAATAATTTCTGAATTTAAACATTTAAATTTTTTCATAAGTAAAAGTGTCAAATATAAATTATCTTTCTTTTTTAATCTCTTTTTAAATTCTTCATAGCTCATTCCATAATAACTACATAAAATTAACATTATAACTTCATACTTATTTATATTAATCACTCCTCTTTTTACGGTGCTTTTCTTTAATTATTTCCCCTATGATTCTTTTTATTCAAAAAAAAGACTCCTATGAATTATTAATTTCATAGAAGTCTAAAATTTAACTTACTTTAATTTTTATATCTAACTCAGTAACTATTCCTTCTTGACCATCAAGTCCTAAAGTATACTTAGAATAGATTTCTCCACCATTTTCATTAATATTTATATTTAATTTTTCAGTATCAACATTTAAATTTAATACACCATATGGAGTGTTATATAAAGAAACAGCCATTGACCCTTCCTTAAACTCCATATTTGTAGTAGTTGATCCAACTCTTTCTAATACCATTATATTATCTTGTATATTTAAAGTAGTTGTTGTTCCATCCATTCCTGATATTTCTGATTCTTCATATATTGCCTTAAATCCTTCCTCATCAATTATGAATGTTCCTGGAGTCACTACTTCAATTACTTCATTAGGATCTAAATTTGATGTACTCTTTACAGATATAATTGCTCTCTTTTCCATTTTATCCCCCTATTTTATAGAAATCATATATTTTTCTAATTGTTTATCACTTATAGGTTCTACAACTATAATATTTTCTAGTTTTTGTCCATATATACCATATTTAACTTTTATCTCAGCTTCTTCTCTTCCCTTGCTATATCTAGCTGCCATTCTAGCTGCTAAATGTATGTCATTTTCAGTTCCATTTCCCTCTAATAATACAAGTGCTCCAGAGAAATCAGTTGCATGGAAAGAATAATATTCTTTATGTATAAATGATTTAATTGCCTCTCCCTCATCTTTTGTTCTTGCAACTATTATTTTATTATTATCTTCAGTTCTAAAATGTCTTCCATATCTTAAAAGGCTTAATTCATCTTCTTCTACTTCTGTTTTAAAAGTTAAAAGGTCCTTTAATCTTAATGCATAATTTGGCTCTGTTAACTTACATCCCCCTGCTGGTGATGGATATTCAGTTATTCCCCATTTTGCTGCTAATTCCATTTGTGGTTTTCTACTTCTTCCAGTAATATTTAATAATTTTTCTCTATCAACTAATCCATTTAATTCCATTTCTGTAGGATCCATATTTTTTGCACATAATGGTCTTAAAATTTTATCAGCAAATCCTGATTCCTTTTTTACGATATTTAAAGCTTGTCTATTTTGGGACATAGGACGTTGATTTAACACTTCACCTGTAATAATAAAATCTGCATTATGTTCTTCTAATAATTTTCCTGCATAATTCATCATCATAGCATGACAATCTATACATGGATTCATATTTTTACCTCTACCATGCTTAGGATTTTTAACTAATTCTAAGTGCTCTGGTGAAAAATCTACTACTAATAGTGGTATATCTATCTGCTTTGCCATTTTTATTGCACTTTCTTCACTAAAGAAATAAGATCTAAAGCAAATACCTAATACATCTATACCTTGTTCCTTTATTAATTTTGCTGCTAAAATACTATCTAGCCCTCCTGAAATCATAGCTAATGCTTTTGCCATACTTTTCCTCCTATTAATCAAAAATGTTTTCTATAGTTTCTACTATCTTAAACCTAACTTTAACTCCACCATTAACATTATTTGATTCATTATTTTTTTCTTTATCTTCATTTGTTATATTATCATTTTTAGGTTCTATATTTTCAATTTCATGTTCTAAACTGCTAGAATCAACTGAATTTTTACTTTCATCAACAAAACATAGTGATGGAAACATAACACACCACCAATTTTGCCCCTTTCCTTCTCCAATTATAACTCTAAAAGCTTCATAATTTCCTTGTGGAAAAACACAATCTCCATATACCTTATCAGGAAAATTCTCATAAGACAACATTGTATTCACTGTATAAGTATAGTTATTTTCTTCAATAACTTCTTTTGCAATCTCATTAACATAATCAATATTTTGTTCCAATATATTTTCTGCTTCTTCTAGTGAAGTTACATTGCTTAATTTTCCACTTAATTCTTCAACTACTCTATCTCTAACTTTTAGCTTAAGATTTTGATCTTCATCTGTATCACTATTTGCTATAACATGAAATCTTATAAGCTTGTCCTTGATATCATCATAATTTAATTCCGTTAACTCTAAACTACTTCCATTAGTATTATTTCCGGTAGTTTCACATCCACTTAAAACTAAAGCTAATACAACCATAGGTATTATAAAATAAATATACTTTTTCATAAACATAACCCCTTTCTAGCTTTAATTATTGACATTATAAAGGGGTTTATTCATTTATATTTAATTTTTTTTAAATAGTTCTAGTTAAAAATACTTCTTTGTAACTTTCTTTCATCTTTTCATAACATCTTTGAGCCTTTAACATATCATCAAAGAACGCGAATACACTTGGTCCACTTCCACTCATCATACTTCCAACTGCACCGTATCTATTCATCTCTTCTTTTATTTTGATTAATATATTATGCTTTCTTAAAGTCACATTTTCTAATAAATTTTTCATATTATTCGCTACATAATACAAATCATCATTTTCCATAGCTTCTATTAAACTATCAGTTTTAGGATGTACCCTAACCCTATCTAAATTAAAAGATTTATATACTTCTTTAGTTGAAACTCCAAAACTAGGCTTTACTAAAACTAATATTTTATCCTTAAAAGGTTGTAAAGTTGTTATCTTTTCTCCAATTCCTTCACAAAGAGCTGTTCCTCCATTAATACAATATGGAATATCTGCTCCTAGTTTTAATCCTATATTCATTAACTCTTCATCAGACGCATTCACTTCAAAAATTTTATTCATAAGTTTTAAAACCGCTGCTGCATCTGTACTTCCCCCAGCTAATCCTGCTGATACTGGAATATTTTTTACAATATCAATATGAACTCCATCATCAATATTATACGTTTCTTTAAATAAACTTGCTGCTTTATATGCTAAGTTTCTTGAATCTGTAGGAACATAATTCTTATTACAACTTATTGTTATGCCTTCCTTTTGTTTTTCTATTGATATTTCATCATATAAATCTATATTTTGCATTATCATCTTCAATAAATGATATCCATCACTTTCTCTTTTTCCTACTATGTCTAGCGAAATATTAATTTTTGCATAGGCCTTTATTTTCATATATTCAAATCCTTTCAATGGAAAATGCATACTTTTAAATTAAAGTTCAGAGTATGAACCCTGAACTTTATAAATAATATTATATATATTATTTTTCTTATAGTAAATATGTCATTGTTGTATTCTTTAATTTGAATTAATAACATTCCCTAAATTTACATTATCTTCTTGATTAGATTTGATAAAATCTACTAATGGATTTAACTTTTCAAAAAATACAATTACAATATCACCTTCTAAGGACTCACTTAACGCCATTTGTAAAGCTTCAACCTCATCTAATATAATTTCTATATTAGCATTTTCTTTTATTTCTAATATTCCTTCTTTAATTAAATTAGGAATTTCTCCACTTTTCCTACCTCTTCTATCCTTATCTTCTTTAATTATTATTTTATCAAGATACTTAGCGCTTATATTTCCTATTTCTTTCGCAACATAATCACTTCTATCACCAGGAACTCCTATTATTCCAGTAATTTTCCCAGTGCCTATAGTCTCTAACGTTGGCAAGACCCTTTTATATCCTTCTATGTTATGACCATAGTCTAATATAACATTTATACCTTTATAATTATAAATATTAAATCTTCCTGAGTTATCTCTTGACTTAAAATTTTCTAATCCTATTTTTATCATGCTATAATCAACTTCCATAGCCACTAATGCGGCACAAGCTGCCATTGCATTTTCAATATTAAATTCTAATGTTCCATTTAATGTTATAGGAATATCTTTAATATTAATTATTTTATATTCTATTCCTCTATTATTAACATATATATAATCATCTTTTCTATATATAGCAGCCTGCTTTTTATTTATATTTTTTCTTATTAATTCATTATTAAAATCAGAAGAGTAATAAATTATATTTGCATTTATTCTATTTATAATTTTTCTACTCCATTCATCATCAGCATTAATTACTACATTTCCACTTTCTTTAACAGCTTCTGCTACTAGTGATTTTACTTTACAAAGATCTTCCATAGAATTTATATTATCTATACCTAAATGATCATCAGTAATATTAGTTATTACTGCAACATCTGCTAAATCATATGCTAATCCCTTTCTTATAATTCCACCTCTTGCAGTTTCTAAAACCGCAACATCTACATCTCTATTACATAATATACATTTAGCACTTTCAAAACCTGTATCATCACCAACATCTATACATTTTCCATTAATATATATTCCATCAGTACTTGTCATTCCCACACAATATCCCATCCTAGATAATGTGCTACTTATTATTCTAGTAGTTGTTGTCTTTCCATTAGTTCCGGTAATAGCTACTACTGGTATATTTCTTGGATTATTATTATACATCATATTAATGATATCATTTCCGATACTTCTACTAATGCCTTCGGCTGGATATGAATGCATTCTTAAACCTGGTGCTGCATTAACCTCAATTATAGCACCATTATCCATCAATGATTTACTAATATCTGTTGTACAAACATCCACACCACATATATCCAACCCTATAGCTTTTGCTGCTCTCACGCATATTTCCTTATTTTCTTCTGAAATAACATCTGTATAGTCTATAGCTATTCCACCTGTAGATAGATTTGAATTTTTTCTTAAAAATAATTTTTCTCCATCTTTCAATACAGAATTTAAATTATACTTATACTTACTTAAATTGCGCTCTAATTCATCATCAATGTTAACCTTAGTTAAAGGCTTTTCATGATCTTCTCCTCTAAGCTCATCATTATTTAATTCATCAATAAGTTCTTTTATATTTTTTTCTCCATCTCCAATTACAAATGGCGGAACTCTTTTTGAAACTGCTACAACATTATATCCAACTACACAAACTCTATAGTCATCTCCTTCATAATATCTCTCAATTATTATATCTTTAAATTCCTCAGTTAACTTTTGATAGTATTTTAATAGTTCTTTTTCATTAGTTATCTTTAATATAACGCCTCTTCCCTTACTACCAAATTCCGGCTTTAAAACAACAGGATATCCTATTTCTTCTGCAGTTTTCAATAAATCAATAACATTACTTACTTTTTCTCCCTTTGAAACAGGCAGGTTCTGTATACGTAATAATTCTTTTGTTAACAACTTATCGCATGAAATATCAGCAGATACACAACTTGTAGTATTAGTAATTGCAGATTCTATTATCTTGCCTTGTTTACCATATCCAATTTGATAAAATCCACTATTACCCATTTTTATTATTGGCAATCCAAAGCTTTTAGCAGCATTACAAATTTCTAAAGCACTAGGTCCTATAAGTTCCTCTTTCATTATAGATTTTATTATATTTATCCTATCATTAAATCTAACTTTTTTATTGTCTATAAGTAAATTAATAATATCCACAGCTAACCTTGCAACTTCAATTCCTACCTTAGGATACTCATATTGATATACAACTATATATCTATCTCCTTCAATTTCTCTAGCTTTTCCATATGCCACATCTATTCCCAGAATATTTTGTATAGCAATAATAATATGCTCACAAATATGTGCTAAGTATGTTCCTTCCTTTAACCTCTTTACAAATCCGCCCTCTTCATCTATTCCACATCTATGAGTATTAAGAATTGGAAGCATTTCTACTAAGTTTTTGTTAAAATCTTTAATATTCTTACTAGGTATCTCCGAATATCCTTCTAAATCTACATCTAGTTGTATGCACTTTTTATGGGAGTGTATATTTCTTCCAGAATAAACAGTACTATTTATGATTTTCATAAAAATCCTTATCCTCCTCAAACGGTACCTTATCTAGCAAATTAAATCTATTACCTTCTTTTAATACATGGAGCTTTACATTAAATATGCTAAGCACCTCATCACTGTATTGCTCTGACACATTACTATAATTAATCGAACTTCCATCTATAAAATATACAGCACCAGATCCAATAACTTCTGCAGTTCCTTTATCACTTACTACTATTGCCGTGTCTTCATCTATTCCAATTCCCAACACCTCAGGATTTTGAGCTATAGCAGTTAATAATCTTCCTATTCTTCCTCTTTGAGCAAAGTGTTGATCAATTATTATATTATTTACTAATCCTAAACCTGGAGACATCTTTAAGGTACATTTATGTGGTGATTCATCATCTTCCCCTTGGACTATCATTGTATCACTCATAACAGATGCTCCTGCTGATGTTCCAGCAATTAACCCTCCGCTATTACAAAGTACCCTTATAGCATCATATACAGGAGTTCCCCCTATCATGCTAGTTATTCTTAATTGATCTCCACCAGTAAAGAATAGTAAATTTGCAGTATTTATTAATTCTACATTTTCTTGATTAAATGCATCTTCTCTAGTACTAATGTCGAGTTTATCTATATTTTTAATTCCCAAATTAGAAAATACACTTTTATAATTTTGATAACTTTTTTCTGGGTATTCTGTTGCTATAGTTGCTATTATTAACTTTTCTCTTTCTGGATCTATATACTTTGCTACTCTTTTTAGTATATCTTTATCACCTTTCTTATCTTCAGCTCCTCCAATTATTATTAAATTACCACTTACTTTTTCGCTCAATTTATCACCTCAAATCACATATTTTTTATTTTATCCAATCATATAAAATATATTCAAAAAACATAAAGGGCTATTGCATATACTTTGCAATAGCCCTTTATGTTTTTAAATGTTATTAAAATTTACATTTTCCTGGTATTATTATCTTTTTACCTTCAATTAATGCCTCTGGACCTTCTAATTCATTAATTTCTATTAATGAATCCATTGTAGTATTATATTTCTTAGCTAAGTCCCAAAGTGTATCACCTATATTAACTACATATATTGTTACTGAAGCCTTTTTACATTGCTTTTCTTCATCACTTTCAACAATATCAACAATTAACTCTTTATTAACCTTATAACACACCTTAACTGATACAGATAATGTAGCTCTTACGCCAACTGTATTAGCTTCAATAGTGGCATCTAAGTTTTCTAAATGAACTTTACATAAGGCAACCATATCTGGTTTTGTACCTTTTAAATCGATTACTGATGTAAATGGAATTTCTCCATTACACATGTCTATTCTGCAATCATCATCTGTTGTTTTATAAAGAACTGATGTTTTTATAATACCCTCAATTTTTATTTTATCTTCTTCTACAGTTTTATCTGTTATAACAGGAAATCCTGTAGCAGATATTATACATCCAATTTTATCATTTTCATCCTTAGGATATAGATTATCTTTTATTATTAATTCTGATGTAATTATTCCGTGAACTAATCCTATTTCATAATTCTTCTTAGTTAACTCTATTGATTTAGTTGGCGAATAAGCATCTTTAATTACATCAATACTGTCTTTAGATATTACTTTAATAGTTCCTTTAATCATAAATTCAACATTTACAACTCTATTTTCACCTAAATCATCAGCATTTATAATACTATCAACATTTACTATATCTATTTGATGAGATGTCATCATTTCACTATTTACTCCAATAGCTTCCTCTTCCTTAGATAAGTAAATATCATCTTGTAATAAGAATATATCATTTTCATCTTTTCCTTTGCATAATACCTCTATCTTACAATAGCATCCAAAATATATTTTTCCATCCCCGAGTTTAACTTCTTTTTTGTGTAGATTCATACAACATTTTAAGATTTCATTGATTTCTGGTTTATCCATTGTTACCTTAAGCATAGATTTTCCCATTAATTCTATGTCTTTTTCACATTTTATTTGATTTATTTCTTCACTTTTTCTCTTAACCTGTATATCATCTCTACCTTCAATTTCCTTAACAAATTCAAATTCTTCTACTTTATAAAGCTGCCACTTAGTTGTTCTTATTCCATCAATAGCAATCTTACGTTCGTTCATAATACTAGCTTGAATATGTTCTATTATGCACTCGACTTCACAAATCACTTTATGTTCTTCATTATTAAGATCAAGATAGTCTGCAAATTTTTCTGATAAACTAACTGAGTTTATACTTGTTACTTTACTTTCATCCTCTGATAAATAGATAACAGAATAATTTATTTGACCTTCTATCATTATTTTATCTGCTAATGTTTCTTTATTGGTAATAGTAGCTTTAGCTTCTATTCCTAATATTTGATATACATCTGGATGAGAATCTTTTATTAAATATTCACCCTTTAGTACATTATTTGTGGCATTTTCTCTTAGTAATTGTTCGTTTTGAATACTTTCCTTAACAATATCTATCTGAGACATCATATCCCCCCCTATAGTATAACTACTATAATTTATATTCTCTAAATATATATTTATTCTAATATGTATTAACTGTTTACTAATTTTTATAAAATAAATTTACTAACAATTTTACAATTATTTTATTTTATTCCATTTCAATACAATTTTTGTCGAATTTTAGCCTATTTTAAAAAAAATTTTATTTTTTTTTAAATAAATTGTTGACTTTATTATAAATATGTCATATTATAAAGATGGTTATTGACCATATAACCTCTCATAAATTCTCAATACCCTTTTATACCATAGTTGAAAGATGGATACCCGCCATCTTTCTTTTTTATTTCTTTATAAATATATTATAAAAAGTTAATTTTTAGAAATAAATTCAAAATATTTTTAATAAAATAAATAAGAGCTTCGAAATCTTTCGAAGCTCTTATTTATACTGCATAATATAACGATACAGTCTTAGTCAAAACGTCTGAATAACTATAAGTTACTGTTCTTTGGGTGTCACTTTCCAATCTTACAACAAAAATACTAGGATGAACACTTTCAATTACTCCATCATTTACAAGTATCTTCTTTCTTCCACCATTAGCTTTTAGTGTTACCTTTTCGCCTACATGATTTTCAATATCTTTTCGTATGTTGGCTAAGGTTCTATTATTTTCCATATGACCACCATCTTTCTAATTTTATTATAAAGCTTTTTAGCTGTTTTGTCAAATAAATTCAAATATTTTAACATTTTCCAGTAATATTGTCAATGTAAACTTTTTCTTTTTTTATGTCATTTATCGCATCTATTAATTATTATTGCATCTTTTCTTATTTTTTATTCATTTATTAATATATATTGGGGCAAAGACTTATAAACAAACATACTATAGATTGTAGTAATGTATTTATTAGGAGAATAAAATGGTAATAGGTGATACCGTAGTTAGAAAATCTTATGATAAAGATATAACTTTTAAAATAATAGATATAAAAGAAGTAGATGGTAAAACTATATATATCCTTAAAGGAATTAGTATAAGAATAATTGCTGATTCACCTGAGACTGACTTAGAGCCTGTTGATGTTGACTTTATTGGAGAAAAGGAAAAAATATTAAACAGTCGTGTTAACGAAGCTATTAAAAAAGCTGTTAATACTCGTTCCAAATCATCTGGTAAAAATAATTCTAGCTTATTGTCTAGAAGCAGCAAAAGTCAAAAAAATAACCCCAATAAGGATTTAATGTTTGGTCGCCCTGGAAAAATACTTCATATTGATGGAGATAAAGATTATCTAGAAACATGTTTAAAAGTATATAAACAACTTTCATTAGATGCAGTAGGCCGTGCCATTTCAGAAAAGGATCAGGCTAATCAAGTTGTAAATTTAGTCAAGGAAATTAAACCTGATATAGTTGTATTAACAGGACATGATAGCGTCCTAAAAGAAAGTAATGATTACTTAGATTTAGATAATTATAGAAACTCGAAATACTATATTGATGCTGTTAAAGCTCTTAGAAATTATAATTCTAGCTATGATGAATTAGTTATATTTGCAGGGGCCTGTCAATCATGCTATGAATGTTTATTAGATGCTGGAGCTAATTTTGCTAGTTCTCCAAGCCGGGTATTAATTCATTGCCTAGACCCCGTATTTGTATGTGAAAAGATTGCTTATACAACTATTGATTCTGTTGTTTCAATAACGAATATAGTTGAAAATACTATTACAGGAATAAAGGGTATTGGTGGTTTGCAAACTCGAGGTAAATATAGAGAAGGATATCCTAAATCACCATATATCTAAAATATTTTAAAAATTTAAAAGCCGGCTTTTAAGACCGGCTTTTAAATCGTATTATATTCATTTTTAAAATCATCTAAAAATTTAAGATACTCATCTTTTTCATTTATTATACTTTCTAATTTACTATCAAAAGTATTTTGTCCCCAGTTAACCTCATTATAATAGTATCTATTAGCTAACCTCCAATATCTTTGTGGAAACTGTAAATAAGCATATAATACATTATATTCACACTCTTCTAGCTTAGAAACCTCATTATAAGAATCTATTATAGCTTTTGCAAATTCCATATCCCATTTATTTCTCTTCAATACTTTTATCATAAAGTTTGAAATATCGAAAGTTCTTATTTCTCTCTTACAATAATCAAAATCTATTACACTAACAGAATTATCTTTTCCAAGTATAATATTATGATAAGTATAATCATGATGGCAGAATCCCTTTTCAATTTCAGCTTTTTCACATAACTTATCGTATTCTGATGACTTTAATGTATTTAGGGCCTTTTTTCCCATTTCTTTATAAAAATCCATTGATTTTAAATACAATAAATCAAAATCACTTTTCCTATTCTTTTTTCTAATCATATCTCTCATCTTATCTAGTGATTTTATTCTCTTTTCCATAAGACTTGGCCATCTTCCTAAATCACTCTTTAGTTTAGAATTTTCAGGTGGGTCGTATCCCTTAGATGCTTCATGTAGCTTTGCTAATGTTGCTGCTGCTATTTTTACTTCATCTATGTTATGAAAATCACACTCTCTTCCTTCTAACCATTCAGACAGAGTATATAAATCCTCATTTACTAATGCATATGGTTCGCCATCTATGTTTAAAAAATATCTGTCTACATTGTTAAATCCATTATTTATTAAATGTTCTTTAGCTCCATAAACAAATAAAAGTTTTTGTGGCCCATAATTTATTTTTTTAAGACATCTCTCACCTTTATTAGTTTTTAAATAATAGATACCCTTATTAGCTTTTATTATATCTATTTTTATTTGAAATTGTCTCTCTATTTCAAATTCTCTCATCATATTCTTCACCCCCTCTATATTTATATGTATATATACGCTGTTTTATTAACATTTTTTATTTATTATAATATAATAAATTATAACTATTTTGAAAGGATTAAATCATGAAAATTGGTATTGATGGAAGAGCCGCAAAATGGTATAGGGGAACTGGTATAGGGACCTATACCTATCAGCTTATAACTAATCTAAGCAAATATGATGATTCAAATCAGTATCTTACTTTCATTCCTAAAGGTTCTGATTTAAAGCTTGGAAATAATTTTTCTATAGAATACACACAAGACTCATCTAACAATAACTTTTGGGATAATGTAAAAGTTCCTAATTTATTAGATAGCTTTAATATGGAACTATATCACGTTCCTCAAAATGGTGTAGGCCTTTCAGACAATATTAATTGTCCTAAGACTATTACATTACATGATATAATTCCACTAAGAATGCCTGAAACTGTAAGTGATCGTTATCTAAGAATATTTAATGATGAAATGCCAAAAATACTAAATAATTGCGATGGAATAATAACAGTTTCTGAGTTTTCTAAATTAGATATCGCTAATGAATTTAATTTTCCACTCGAAAAAATATTTGTTACCCCTTTAGCTGCTGAAGATATTTATAAGCCAATAGATAGATCTTATTGCAAAAGTGTAATAAAAGATAAATATCGTATCAATAATAATTTTATATTATACGTTGGAGGATATAGTCCTAGAAAAAATATTATTGGAATTATGGAAGCATTTTCTCTATTAAACTATAATCTAAAAAAAGATTTAAAGATTGTTATCACAGGTAAAAAGGGACTTTCCTATGAACGTTATAAAAATCGTGCTATAGAGTTAGGAATCAGTAACTCTGTAATTTTTACAGATTTTATTCCACTTGAAGATTTGCCTATATTTTATAACGCCTGTGAGTTTCTAATTTATCCATCATTTTATGAAGGATTTGGACTTCCTCCATTAGAAGCCATGGCTTGTGGTACTCCTGTAATCGCTTCTAATGTTACATCAGTTCCAGAAGTATGTAAAAACTCTGCAATATTAGTCAATCCTAATGATGTTAATGAATTATCTTATTCAATGGAACGTGTATTAACAGATAGCTTTTTAAAACTAACAATGATTGAGCGAGGATTACTAACTAGTAATAAATACTCTTGGAAAAATACCGCTTTAAATACTATAGAAGCATACAGAAATATACTTGATTTTTAATTTATTACTATTATATTTTATTATTTATATTTAATAAGAGTTATGCTAATGCATAACTCTTATTGTATTTATTTATTCTAAATTTTCATTTATATTTCTTAATAAATCACTTCTAAAAGCATCATTTTCAAGCTTATCTTTAAATCTACTCAAAAATACTTCATAGTCCCACGCCTTTTGTTTTAGATAATAATCCTTAGAAATATTAATAAAGTCTCTTGGATAATTTAACATTGCATATATTACTCTCTTTTCATTATCTGATATATTCGAAATACTACTATAATCATTTATTATCTTACTAATTACTTCTTTATCATAAGCATAATTTTTTATTACTTTTGTAATAAAATTGTATATATCCATTGCCTTAATATCTATCTTACAGTAATCGAAATCTATCATGTTAACCTTATCTTCATCTATTATAAAATTATGATGTGCTAAATCTAAATGGCATATAACCATATTTTTAATATCAGAATAAAGTTCATTATAAGAACTTTCCGTTAATAAATTTATACTTCTATTTAAATCATTTTTTGCCTTAGAAACATTACCTAAAAATAATGAATCAAATTCATTTTTATAACTAAATCTACCTATAACTCTCTCTGCTTCTGTAATAAAACATAAATCATTTAAAAATTCATATATTAAATTTTTAGATTTGTTTAATATTATATCCTCTTTCGTTAACTTTTCTGTTATATTTGTTGATGCATTATGAAAATTGGCTAAGGCCCTTGTACACCATTCTACCTCAATTGGATTTGTAAAGGTTGCTTCTCTGCCATCAATCATATCCAGTAATATATATGACTTCCCCTTCCACTCTGTAATTATATCTCCAGTAGAATTTACACAATATTGAAGTATATACTTATCCTTTTCTTTGATTATATTTAAAATTTTATTTATGAAATTTATTCTATCTAATGATGACTTAGTAATTTTTAATATTTTTTTCCCATTGTCCGTAAACAAAACAAATACTTTTCTTAATGGAATAATATCATAAACCTTAATTCCAAGCTTATTAAAAAACTCTTCGCTTAAATCATAGCTACACAATATTCTCTTATCTATATATCTAAACTTATTCATTTCACTCCTCCATTCATAAAAGTTCAATACCATCTATCTTTTGAGCAATACGAATTTCATTTATCCATTCTTCATCACTAAATCTGTCTCTATCTTCTTTTAATTTTAATAAAGTCTTAATTGATTCAATTGGATAATTAGATAATACAGTCATATAATCTATACTTTCTCTATTTAAATTTGATTTATATGCAAAATCATTTATCAATTTAGTAATATCTCCTTTATATCCTCTCTTTTTTAACCTTTTTATATAGTTATAACAATCGTGTTCAATCATATTATAGGATATATATCTTATAGTTCTTATATTAATTGTTAATCCCTCTTTTTTTAAATTTCCTTCATCGACTCGTCCTAAGCATATATCATAATTATTCATACTCCTTATTATTATTTTTAAGTACTCATCTTCATCTAAAGAACTTAATGATTTATTAGCTCTATTTAGTATCTTATTTCCTTCTTCTATAATAAATAAATCAAAGTCACATTTATTATATTTTTCTTCAAATGATCTTATCATTCTTAATATTCTTTTGGTTTGAACAATAAATGATTCTACTTCTTTTCCTATAGAACTTTCAATTCTAGGAATCATATTTGTTTTTTTCCCTTTTAAAATTCTTTGTACTTCAATTATTAAAGATATTTGATTTTCTGTATCCCAAATATACTTCTTCTTATTTTCCTTGGAAAAATTTTCTTCCCCTACAATAATTCCATTACCATTTAAAAATTCTAGTATATCCAAACAGCATTCACTCTCCTTAATTGAAATACTCTTCTAAAAACTCTTCTCTATAATCAATATCCTCTAGATATTTGTTAATTTTCTCAATAAAAAATTCTTCTCCCCAAGGTTGTTGTTCCCAATAATACTGAATTCCAACTTGCCAAAACACTTGTGGAAATCTAATAAAATCTCGTATTAATTTTAATTCTTCATCATATATACTGTTACTTTTGCAATAATTATTTAAAATTAAATTTGCTTTTTCTTTACTCCATTTGCCATCTTTCATCGCCCTAATTAGTAAAGAAGATACATCATGCAAATGAGTATCTAAAATACAGTAATCAAAGTCTATTACATTAAATTCACCATTTTCATCAACTAAAATATTATGATGGGCAAAATCATGATGACAAAATCCTCTTTTCATTACTTCCTTATCCATTATTTTTATATAATTACTTTCCTTAAGACCCTTAATTGCAATTTTTCCTCTCTCTATTTCTGCTTCTATATTGTCTAAGTAAATATAATCAAATTTAGATTTATATGCTTTTTGAGATATTCTATTTCTAAAATCTAATATCTCATTACATCGTGTTTCAAAAACATTTATCCAAGAATACCATCCTATCCTAGGATTCATATTTCTATTTAATGTAAACCCATAACTACATTCATGAAGCTCACCAAGCTTTTTTGATATAGCTGCTAATTCGATTGGATTATTATAATTACTTACCCTAGATGGTACCCATTCTGTTAGATACGCATAGCTATTTCCTAATTGTACATAGTCTTTACCATTATTATTTTTTAATATATTAGGAACTTTATTAAAATTTTTTCTTTGTAGATGTTTTATTGCAGACAAAATAAAATAGAAATGTGCAAAATCATATTTAATTATTTTTATTGCATAATCTTTATTTTCAGTTTCCACTTTATAACTATTTTTAACTTTTTCAAGTGATTTTATTTTTATTTCATAATTAGATTCTATAGAGTTTTTTAGACTTTCTATATCCATAACTAACTCCTAAAGTTTTATTCTATTCATTATATGAAATTACATATTTCATTGTGTTTACTATCACATAAATTACTTATTTATAATATTTATAATATTATAGGTTTTTTAGGAGGCGTTACGCTTTGAAATTTTCAATAGATGCTAGGGGGATTAATTTATATAAAGGATCTGGTATAGGTACTTATACTGAAAATCTTCTTAGAGAACTTCTTAATATAGATACTAAAAATAATTATTCTATCTTCTGGACTGGAGAAAATTATGAAAATTATAAAAAAGACAATTCAAAAATTATTTTTACTTCAAAAAAACACGGTACCTTTTATGAAAATTATTACTATCCAAACTATATAAAAGAAAATAACATAGATATGCATCATATACCTCAAAATGGTATTGGATTAAATGAATTATATACATCACCCATAGTAGTAACTATTCATGATCTAATTCCCTATATTCTACCTGAAACAGTAGGACGAGGCTACCTTGAAAGATTTTTAAGAGATATGCCTTTAATAGTACGTAATTCTAAAGTAATCTTAACTGTTTCTGAATATTCTAAAAGAGATATAATTAAATTTTTTCCTTTCGTTAATGAAGAAAAAATTTTTGTTACTCCTTTAGCTGCTAATAAAAGTTATAAACCGCTAAATAAAATTAATTGCATTGAATATATAAAAAATAAATATAGTATTGATTCTCCATTTATATTATATATAGGAGGATTTAGTACAAGGAAAAATGTAAAAGAACTTATCATAGCTTTTAATAAAATTCAAAAATCATTAAAAAAGGATTATAAATTAGTTCTATGTGGTTCAATAAGGGATGAAGGTGTTAAACTTCAAAATTTATGTAAAGAACTTTTAATAGATGATAAAATTATATTTACAGGCTTTGTTCCCGATGATGAACTACCTTTATTTTATAATGCTGCTGAAGTTTTTGTTTATCCATCTTTATATGAAGGATTTGGACTTCCCCCACTTGAAGCTATGAGTTGTGCTACTCCCGTAATTACTTCTAATTTAACCTCTATTCCAGAGGTAACTAATGATTGTGCTATATTGATAAATCCATTTGACAACGATGAATTAGCTTCTTCAATTCTTAATCTATTAAATTCAAAATCTCTATTACAAGAATATGCTGAAAAAGGATATAATAATAGCTTAAATTTTACCTGGCAAAATACTGCTATTAATACCTTAAAAGCCTATGAATATGTATTTCAAAATATAAATAAGTAAAAAATAAAGGTTATGAAAAATTTCATAACCTTTATACCTAATTCATTGTAGTCGAAGTGGAAGTTAATGTTATAGTAGTATTTTGAGTTTTTCCATCTCTTATAAATTCAATATTTATACTGTCTCCCTCTTCCTTAGAATTCTTAATTTCTTGTAATTCTTCAAATGTCTTAATTCTTGTTCCATCTGCCTTAACTATTAAATCTCCGCCTTTTAATCCTGCTTTTTCTGCTGGGGAGAATTCGTTAACTTCAACAATATAAAGTCCTTGTTCCATGTTTAATTGCTTAGCCATACTTTCATCTATAACTCTTATTGATACACCTAAATTTAATATTGGTTTTGATAATGAATCAATCTTATCTTTTACATCATTAATAGGAATTGCAAATCCAATACCTTCAGCTCCATCACTTGCTTTTAATGTATTTATACCAATAACTTCACCTTTAGTATTTATTAATGGACCACCACTGTTACCTGAATTAATAGCTGTATCTGTTTGTATTAAATTTGTGCTAACTCCTGAGCCTGTCTCAACACTTCTATTTAATGCACTTACTATACCTTTTGTTAATGTAGATGATAATTCCTTAGATAATGGATTTCCGATTGCTAATACTTCTTCACCTGGTTGTAATGCATCAGAATTACCTAATTCTACAACACCAGGAACCTCTACATTTTCATTTAATTTTATCATAGCTACGTCTTGATCTGCATCATAGTTTACTACTGAAGCTGTCACTTCTCGTCCATCGCTTAATGTTACAGTAACTTCCTTTGCACCATCTATAACATGATAATTTGTTAAAATATATCCATCTGTATTTATTATAAACCCTGATCCCATTCCTTCTGTTTCTTGTTGGAACCATCCATTTACACTTTGAATTGATTTTGTAGATACCATAACTACTGCAGGAGCTACTTTCTTATATATATCAGCTGCAGATAATGCCGTGTTATCTGTTGCAAATGAAACTGGATCTGTAATTACAGTATTACTAGAACTATTATTTCCTCCTCCGTTCTTATCTGCTACAAAATAAGTAATTCCAGAGCCAACAACTCCGCCGCATAGAGAGCATATAAGTGCTAACGCTATATATTTAGCCATTCCATTTCCATTTTTTCTTTTTTTCCTTTTTTCCTTTTTTTGCTCTTGATTAAAATTATGTTTTGTCTCATTTTCCTCAATTACTTGTGTTTCGCTATAAGCTGCATCATAAATATTCTCATTATCCATATATAACCGACTCCTTTTTTCATTTATTCTATATTTATAATATAACCAGTCATTGTGTCAAATATATGACAATGTAAAAAACAGACATCAATAAATTGATGTCTGCTTTTAACTATTTTTTCTGTTCATCTATAGCTTTCAACTTCTTAACTGTTTGCCTTATAGCATTTAAAACATTTTCTTTATCATTTAATGCTAAGAAACCTTTATCACAGCTAGTTGTATATACCGTAGTTAAATCATCACTTCCTAAACTTCTTAATGGATCATCTTCATTTTTAGTAAGTAAATAATATGGAATATCACTAAATACCCCATCAACTTGACTATTGCTTTCTCCCTTAAGAACATTATTTAACTCATGATATACCGCACTTGTATAGTTCGATTTAGTTCTCAATGTTAAGAACTCATCTAAATTACTCTCTAAAAGCCCAGATTCATAATCCTTCAAATTAACATCTAAATTCAGCTTGTCCAGAAGCATTGTTAAACCACATTTTGATCCAATTCTTTCAATGTTTCTTCTAAGCTTAGTGATACTTTGACTTCTTTTATATTCTTTAGTTTGTACTTCCTGTTCATTAATAGGATCTATCATTATTGCAGCAGCTACTGAATCCTTAAACTGTTTTGCAAAACTTGTTAGAACAAGCGAACCATATCCCTCTCCAACTATTATATATGGTCCTGATAATCCGGCCTTTCTTAATAAAATTTTCAAGTCTCTAGCTTGTTCTTCAGGTGTTCTTCCTGATGATCCATCACTATATCCGTACCCCTGTCTATTGTAAACGAAAGTTTTAACATTATCATTTTTCTTTAACTCTTCTACTATAGGAGTCCATTCCTCTAAAGTAGCACCAATATCTCCATCAAAGATAATTGTATAACTACCTTCCCCTTCAATTCTATAATCTAATCTTAAATCATCTACAGTAGTATAATTAACTCTTTTTTTTAATCTTTCCCCATCAATAAAGTCAACTACATTTTGAGTAACAATTCCAATAATTATTATTATGACAATTATCCCAGAAATTATTTTAAATTTATCTTTGGGACTTCTTTGCCTCTTCATATTTACTGATCGTACCCCATTTGAATACGGCAAAAATTTCATTTTATTTCTCTCCCCATACTTTCTTATATACAATAAATATTACTATAATTTATAATTAAGATTTTGAAATTACATAAATTTATTTTATGCAAATCTAAATTATAATATTAACTATTTAATTTTAAATTAGGTTTTGCATTTAAGTTTAAATCACTAATCTTCCCATTAATAAAATTAAAATAAGCCGCACTTCCAATCATAGCAGCATTATCTGTACATAAAATTGGTGCTGGGAATAATACTTCTATTCCCCTTTTTGAAGCCTCTTTAATAAGGGTCTCTCTTAAACTTGAATTAGATGCAACACCTCCTGCAATAGCAATTGTTTTTACATTTCTCTTCTTACAAGTTGATAATACATTTTCTTTTAACACATCTATAACTGCATATTGGAATGATGCTGCAACATCAGCTTTATTTACCTCAATATTTTGCATTTTACATTTATTTAAATAATTAAGGACAGCTGACTTCACTCCACTAAATGAAAAGTCTAAAGTTTCTTCATGGAAGTTAGCTTTTGGGAATACTATAGCCCTTGGATTTCCTTCCTTTGCTAACTTATCTATTTTAGGTCCTCCTGGATATCCTAACCCTAACGCTCTTGCAACCTTATCATAAGCTTCTCCAGCTGCGTCATCTCTAGTTTGACCTATTACTTCATACTCTCCATAATTTTTAACATGTACTATAAATGTATGACCTCCTGATACTACTAAAGATACAAATGGTGGTTTTAATTCTTTATGTTGTATGTAATTAGCACAAATATGTCCCTCAATATGGTTAACCCCTATTAAAGGTTTTTTAGTAGCAAATGATAATCCTTTTGCAAATTGTAGCCCAACTAGTAATGCTCCTACTAATCCTGGACCATATGTAACACCTATTGCATCAATTTTATCTAAAGTAATATTAGCCTCTTCAAGAGCTTCTTCAACTACTCCACTAATAGCTTCAATATGCATTCTTGAAGCTACTTCAGGTACTACACCCCCGTATTTTTTATGAGTATCTATTTGAGAAGCAATTACATTAGATAATACTTCTCTTCCATTAACAACAACTGCTGCTGAAGTTTCATCACAGCTTGATTCTATAGCTAAAATATATTTATTTTCCATCTATTTTTACCTCTTCTTTTTACTATATAACACCAAAATGTATTATAACGTAATCATAAAACATAATCAAACTATTACTTGTTAATATAAATTTGCTCATGTATAGTTTAAATATAATATTATAATTTATATTATATACTTATGAGTATTATATACTTTTAAAAATTTTTATTCACTATTTTTTATTTCATTTTATCAATTTTTAAAGATTTCTTAATAATTTCTTATTATTTTAACCCTTACTATGATAATTATTACCATTATCATTTTATCTTATATTATTTTATTCTTAATATTATTGGGAGAGACAATATATGAAAGCTTATGCAAAAATAATAGTTTTAGGATCGCCTATAACTAAATCGAATTTTAAATTACATAATAAAGATGGAAGAGCAATATTACCCTATAATACAGGAAAATCTCATGATAAGTATGCATTATATGAAGAAGAAATAGCCTATCATGCAAGAAGTCAAAATCCTGATATAGTATTTTATGAATCTCTTATTGCAGTATTAAAAGTTTATTATAAGAGTGAAAAAAGACATCCTGATACCGCTAATATAACTAAAAGTATATTTGATGGTATTGAAAAAAGCGGATTAATAGTTAATGATGCTCAAATTCGAAGAATAATAGTAGAAGAATTCTATGATAAAGAAAATCCTCGATTTGAATTAGAGCTATTCGGTGAAAGTGAATTTTCTGTTTCATATTCCATTACTCCAAAGGAATCTCCAGATGAAAAAAGACTATATTCTTCATTAAAGAAATCAATAAATTCTACCGCAAAATCCTCAAAACCACAAAAATCAATAGAAAGCATTGATAATTCTAATAAATTAATAAATAAATGTTCTATTTGCAGTAGTATTTTAAAAGATAATAATTATATAAAAGCTGATAAAGGAAAAACTCTTATTTGTAAAAATTGTTTTAATAAATTATTTTAAGGAGGTAGTAATTATGAAAAATAAATATATATTTTTTGGGGATAGTTTAATATTCGGATATGGTGTTAATCCTAAAGATAATTGGGTTAATAAACTTAAAAATACTTATGACTTAGATATATATAATAAAGGCGTAAATGGAAGTACATCTACAGACATGCTTCTTAGATTTCAAAGAGATGTTATTGATAATTCCCCTAATATTCTATTTTTAATGGCTGGAACAAATGATTTACTTTCTAATAGGCCTGTAACTTCTATTGTTGACAATATTGAAATAATGGTTAAAGAAGCCTTATTAAACAATATAGAGATATACATAGGAATTCCACCTAATATTATTTCTGAAATGGCTAACAAGCTTTTCATGAAATGTGATGCTTATGATTATTGTAAAAAAAGTTTACCTTTATTACGTAATGAATTATTGAATATTTGCGATTCTTACTCTTTAAATTACATAGATTTTTATTCAGTAACAGAAAACACAAATCAATTATCTAATTTATATCTTGATGGAATTCATTTTAATCCTGAAGGTCAAAATTTATTGTTTGAAACAGCTAAAAAATATCTTAACTAAATTGCCTAGCAATTTAGTTAAGATATTAGTTGTTTTACTTTAAATACTCAGCTACTTGTTTTCCTACCTTGAATCCATTTTCTCCACTTTTGAATAAATCTTTTATTCCTTTCTCCATAGTTCCTGTTATAAAAATACCTTCAACAGAGGTTTGATTATTTTCACTATAAACTCTGTCTCCATCAGTCATAAGACTCATTTTTCTTATAAAATCATTATCTGGTAAATATCCTACAGATAAAATTAAAGAATCACATTCAATGGAAGTAACTTCTTCTGTTTCAATATTTCTAACCTTAGCTAAATTTACTCTTTCTTCACCTTCAATTTCAATTACTTCACTTGTATATATTATTGGAATATTAAATCCATTAACAATATCTAATTCATCTCTATTAAAGCATTTTCTTTCTGTAACTATACCTTTTAAAGTAGCACCTTCAACTACTAATCTTCTTGCCAAAACAAGGGTCCAAATATCATCTCCTATAATTATAACTTCTTTACCCGGAAGATATCCGCTATAGTTAACTAATCTATGTGCAGAACCAGTAGTAAAAATTCCTGTAAACTTATGAATAGGTATCATAATATTACCTGTATATTTTTCTCTACATCCAGCAGCTAAAATTATTGCCTTTGACTCAACTTCTTGTATACCTTCATTAGGATTAACATATGTTATAACCTTATCCCTATTTATTTCAAGAACTCTAGTATTAACCTTATATTGTCCACCTAATTCTATATAATCCCTTATCAAAATACTGCCAAGCTCTGGCCCAGTAACAATATCATTTAAGTAATATTCTCCAAATCCATTATTAATAAATAAATTTAAATTTCCACCCAATACATCTTCTTTTTCTAAAATTAAAACATTTTTAATTCCAGATTTTAAAGCTGAAATTCCAGCAGAAAGCCCTGAAGCGCCTGAACCAACTATAATCAAGTCATATTTATTCATTTTTTGACCCCTCTCCGGCAATGGAAAGTTCCTTTACTAAAATACTTGGACTACCTACACTACTCATAGGGAACTTTAAGTCCCTTCCTATTTCTTCAATATCATTTAATAAAGTAAAGAAGTTTCCTGCTACTGTTATTTGCTCTACCGGCTTAGTTTTAACTCCGTTTTCTATATAAAAGCCCTTTGCTGCTAATGAAAAATCTCCTGTTATAGAGTTTGCTCCCGAATGTAAACCTGCAAAATCTGTAATTATTAATCCTTTATCTATCCTTTTAGTCATTTCCTCTAATGAGTTAACCCCTGGCTCTATATACATATTGGTTGGTGATACTGAAATAGGTGAAGCATATGAAGATTTAAATCCATTTCCCGTAGATTTAACTCCTGCTTTATTAGCAGTCTTTAAATTATGAAGTAAATTTTCTAATTTACCATCCTTTATTAAATAAGTTTTTGTTGTTGCTACTCCTTCATCATCAAATCCAACTGATGCTAATCCATTCTCCAAATGTGGATCATCAACTAAATTTACTATATTTGAAGCAATACTTTCTCCCTCTTTTCCCTTTAAAAGGCTTAACCCCTTTTGAACTGCATCCCCACTAAATACTCCTGCAAATGTGGAAATAAGAGATACCATAGCATCACTATTTATAATGACTTTATAATTTCCTGATGGTACTGAAGTTCCTCCAATTTTACTTAATGCTTCATCTACTCCCATTTTAGCAATTTCAAACGCATTAACTTCATCTAATGATTTTGCAACTACATATCCAAAGCCATCATACATATTATCTCCATCTTTAATAATTGGAACAACATATGCTGTTAATATATTAGATTTGTTGTGTAAATTTAATCCCTTCGAATTTATAATTCCATATTTTCCTGAACTATAAGATACTGCACATCCACTAAAACTTTCCACCTTATCTGAATATCTTTTAGCTTCACCTTCCATATCTAATGCAATTTTTATTAATTTATCTGCTGGAACATTTTCTAATGCTTGATAATAAGTACTAACTTCCTTATATTCCTTATCTCCATCATAAATAAATTGAACATCTTCATTTTCAATTGCTAAAACATTTTCCTTTGCCTTATTTACAAGCATTTCTATAGCATCTTCATCTAATATTTCTGTATAAGAATAACCTATTCTATCACCAAATTTTCCTCTAAAGGATAATCCAGCTGAATTATTAAGATTATATTTCTCAACCTCACTTTTATATACACTTATACTTAAACTTTCTCTATCTACGTAATAAACCTCATACTCTGAAAATCCAGATTCACTAGCTTTTTTAAATAACTCTTTTACAAATAAATCTAATTCCATATTCTCCCCTCCTATCTTCCACCTACAGTTATTTCTTTTACTCTAATCATAGGTTGCCCTACATTAGTTGCAATACTTCCTGATGATGACCCACACATTCCTTGTCCTTGTGTCATATTATTTCCAACCATGTCTATATCCATTAATATTTCGCTACCTTTTCCTATTAAGCTAGCACCTCTAACTGGCTCTTGGATAACACCATTCTTAACTAAATATCCTTCTGATACAGCAAAGTTAAACTCCCCAGTAACAGGATTAACAGATCCTCCACCCATTTTTTTAGCATATAAACCATCACTAATAGATTTAATTATATCTTCTGGATTATCATCTCCATTAGCTATATAGGTATTAGTCATTCTAGATGTAGGTGCAAATTTATAACTTTGTCTTCTTCCACTACCAGTAGAAGCCATACCCATTCTACGACCATTTAATTTATCAATCATATAAGATTTTAATACTCCATTTTCTATAAGAATATTTTTCTGTGTTTTATTTCCTTCGTCATCTATATTTAATGATCCCCAAGCATTAGGAATAGTTCCATCATCAATAGCTGTTACTTTAGTAGATGCTATTTGTTGACCCAATTTTCCAGTAAATACAGAGTTACCTTTAGCTACAGCAGTTGCTTCTAATGAATGTCCACATGCTTCATGGAATATAACCCCACCAAATCCATTATCAATAGCAACTGTCATTCTACCAGCTGGACAATTTTTAGCATGTAACATTGTATATGCTTGCTTTGCCGCTTCTTTTCCGTAATACTCCGGATCAATTTCTTTAAACATTTCAAATCCCATATGCCTACCAGGACCTTCAAAGCCTGTTTGATTTTCTCCATTAGCAGAAGCTATAGCATTTATAGTAAGTCTTGTTCTTACTCTCTTATCTTCTGTATATAATCCCTCTGTATTTGCAATTAAAACATTTTGCTCTTTATCAACATATCCAACTCCAACTTGGACTATTTCATCATGATAATCCTTTGCAGCATTATAAGCAACTTTCATAACACCAATTTTTTTATTAATTTCAATTGATGATGGTGCAAGTAGTATTGGATTAAAATTAACAGTGTTTGTTGCATTTAAGACTATCATCTTATCTTCTTTTAATTCACCTAATGCAAGTGCTGCCTTTTGTGCAACATTTAGAAGTGAAGTTAAGCTATTATTATTTGTATAAGCATATACACTTTTTAATCCCTTAAATATTCTAATTCCTATTCCATAAGTTCTTCCACCTACAGAATTCTCAACCTTTCCATTTAATATACTAATAGAGTTATTTAAAGTATCTTCCTCAAATATTTCTGCAAAATCCCCACCAGTTATTAAACATCTGCCAAGTACCCTCTCTGCTACTTCACGAGATAACATAAATAATTCCTCCTTTTTTATCTAGACTATAAATTTATTCTAGACTACCTTTAACTATATTTAATTATATATCATATCTTCTATTATTTACTATAAATTTATATTTCACTTATCTTATTATAAAAAAAATAAAGCCAGCATAAGCTGACTTCATTTTTTGTACTTAAAATAACTTCTATTAAATTTTATAATTAATTTTTAAATATTAATATTTTTTTTTCCAAAGTGATGGACTAAATAATATTAACATTGGATATATTTCAAGTCTACCTGCTAACATACAGAATGATAAAACTATTTTGCTTAAATCTGAAAATGCAGCATAATTTCCTGTAGGACCCACTAATTCTAATCCTGGTCCAATATTACTTAAGGTAGCTATTACTGATGTAACAGTAGTAGTAACATCAAAGTTATCAAATGATATTATAAATATTGCAATTAATGATATAATTATATATGCAAATATAAATAAAAATACTCCTGATATAGTTTCCTCATTAACAACATTTCCATCGATTTTTACACTTTTAATTCTTCTAGGATGTAATATCTTATCTATTTCTCTTCTTATAGCTTTGAAAATTATTACTATTCTTATAGTTTTGATTCCACCGCCTGTTGATCCTGCCATTGCTCCCATAAACATAAGCATAACTAAAATCATCTTACTAAGAGTTGGCCATAAATTAAAATCAGTCGTTGCATATCCTGTAGTTGTTACAACTGATGCTACTTGAAATGCAGAATCTCTTACAGATTGCCCTATATTTCCTGAATTAAAAGGTATTATATTAACTGCTATAATAACAATTGATCCCAATACAGCTATCAGATACCATTTTAACTCCTCACTCTTAAAGAATGCTTTTATATTTCCTCTTATAAGTTGGAAGTATAACACAAAATTTACCCCAAATAAAAGCATAAATATAGTAATAATCCATTCTACTGCAGGATTATTAAATGCAGCTACGCTAGCATTCATATTTGAAAATCCACCAGTTCCAGCAGTTCCTAATGCGTGTAAAATGGAGTCATACCAAGACATACCTGCAATTTTTAATAATATTGTTTGAATAACTGTTAATACAAAATAAATTGCATATAATATCTTTGCTGTTTGCTTTATCTTAGGAACTATTTTGCCTGGAGTTGGTCCTGGGCTCTCTGCCTTTAAAAGATGTATAGTGTTACCATTAAATGATGGCATTAAAGCTAAAATAAATATAAGGAATCCCATTCCTCCTACCCAATGAGTAAAACTTCTCCAGAATAATATACCCTTAGGTAAGCTTTGAACTTCAGTTAATATAGATGCCCCAGTAGTAGTAAATCCAGATGAAGTCTCAAAAAATGCATCTATTATAGATGGTATAGTACCACTAAATATAAAAGGTAATGCCCCAAAGAAAGAAATTGCTATCCATGCTAATCCTACTGTAACAAAACCTTCTTTCGTATATATAGCTTTATTCTTCCCCTTAATTCTTGTAAGTACTATATATATAGGAATCATTATTAATATAGTATATAAGAATGCACTGGCATCTCCTTGACCGTAATAAAGTGCTACTAAAAATGGAATTATTAATAGTAATAGCTCATATTTTATAACATGACCTATTATATTTAATACAGCTGGAAAATTCATTATTTACTTCCTCCAGAAACTATATGATTTATATCTACTATCTTATCTCTTTTAGTTATTATAATAACTCTATCTCCAAGTTCTATTTTATCATCTCCAGATGGAATTATTATTTTGTCATCTCTAACTATTGTAGCCACTATTACATCACTCTTAATATTAACATCTTTTAATTTCTTATTTAGGAATTTAATATCTTCCTTAATTAAAAATTCAACCGCTTCAGCTTGTTCATCAAAGATTTTATAGATTCTTTCTATACAGCATTTATTTTTATTCTTCAAGAAACGTATATATCTTAATATCTTATTTGCTGTTATAGCCTTAGGACTAATTATTGTATCTATTCCTACATTTTTTGCTATAACATTATAATTAAATCTAGTAATCTTAGTTATTACATTTTTCACATTATTATTCATTGCAAATAAAGACGTAATTATATTTTCTTCATCTCTTCCAGTTAATGCTATAAATGCATCAGCATCTTGAAGATTTTCTGATAAAAGTAGTTCGTGATCTGTTCCATCACCATTAATTACAATTGCCTCTGGTAATGTTTCATTTAACTCAATACATTTATCTATATCAAATTCTACTATTTTAGATGTAACTCCTATTTTATTTATTATATTAACTAAATAATGTGTAATTCTTCCTCCACCTATTATTAATGGATTTCTTATTTTATCTTGGAACTTTCCTAGTTTTTTAAAGAAAGTTTCTATCTTTTTATGTTCTCCTATTACATATACCTTATCATCCTTACGTAATATAAAATCACCAGTTGGTATATGTATATTTCCATCTCTCTCAACTCCAGTAATTAATATTGAATCTTTAATATATTTAATATCACAAATTGCATATCCATCTAATCCATCATTATCAACTATAGTAAATCCAACTAAATCAACTTTTCCATGAGCAAATGTATCTACACTTCTTACAGATGGGAACTTTATTAATTTAGCTATTTCTAATGCTGCTTCCTTTTCAGGATTTATCACT
The DNA here is from genome assembly GCF_934754925.1 of uncultured Clostridium sp. Lineage (GTDB taxonomy): Bacteria > Bacillota > Clostridia > Clostridiales > Clostridiaceae > Clostridium. Next base: position 54,978 of record NZ_CAKVJA010000016.1, read on the forward strand.
AAATCTATACCTAATTCATCCTTTAACATTAATATCTCTTCAGAATACTGTGGTCCTCTTACTCTAGCAATTGTATACTTTGCTCCTAATTTTTTTGCTGCTAGTGAACATAACATATTTACTTCATCGCTTCCAGTAACTGATATTACTAAATCAGATTTACTTATTCCAGCCTCATGAAGTACTTTTAAACTAGTTCCATTTCCCTTAACACCCATTACATCTAATTTTTCTATAATTGAGTTTAAAGCTTCCATATTATTATCAATTACAGTTATATCATCTCCTTCATTAGAAAGAAATTTAGCTAAGGTATATCCTACTTTACCAGCTCCAATAATTATAACTTCCATGTCTTTTACCCCTTATTAGTAATAATATTATTTTTATTGTGTGTTAATCCTAAGTATACAATAAACGCAATTTATTGTAAAAAAATAAAGCTAGAATTCAATTCTAGCTTTAATTGGCTCCGCGAAGAGGACTCGAACCTCCAGCCTATCGGTTAACAGCCGAGTGCTCCACCATTGAGCTATCGCGGATTATTGTAAGAGAATTTATTCTCTGAAAATTGCATATGAATTATTTTATATTTATTGGTCAAGCCCTCGACCTATTAGTATCAGTCAGCTACATACGTTACCGCACTTACAC
>NZ_CAKVJA010000017.1 GCF_934754925.1 uncultured Clostridium sp.
TATCCCCTCATCTCCCTGTACTATCTTATTGGTTTTTCGAAATCAACTTGCCCAATAGAAATATCTCCAGATAACACTTTTGTCTCAAACTCATCTATAGTTTCATTTAACTTAATTACTATGTCTGAAATAATCTCGCTATCTAGGTACATAGACATTGGGAATATTAAAAACGCTGTATGATTTATATCCCCAGGATAAATTTTATACTCAGGTACTATACTTATCAAAGGAACTACTTTTCCAGCATTAACTTCATCCCAACAATACTGCATAAATGCTTTTGCTATACTTTCATAGCTTCCATTATATTTTTTCTCTATTCTATTAAAATCAATATCAAATACAATTTCCCATCCTAAAGACTTATTTAATATGGATATTTTTTCACTTTCTTCTAATTTAGTTTTTAATTCTTCACTTATATCTTTTAATTTAATTAAGTAATCTTGAAAGCCTGTTCTTCCCAATCTATTCATAGCTATCCAAGAGTTTACTATACCTGTTGCAGGTCTTGAATTTTCAAAAGTATATCTATATGCTCTAAAGTTACCAAATTCATAGTCATCTTCTCCATATGAGTACTTCCCATCATTTAGATAGTCAAAATTATCATCTGTCTTTGATATAAACATACTTGTTGAATAAGGGCATAAACCGTTTTTATGCATATCAACTCCGAAAGAATCGAAGTTAGAAACCCCTTCTATTCGTTTAACTACTTCCATAATTTTATTCCTAATTTTTTCATTTGGAATTTTTTCATTTAGTTCAGATTCACTAACTCCTATAAAATTCATCCATAGCCATCCTATAACACTATCTAAATGAAAATATGGGAAATAGTCTTGATTACTATTTTCAAACAGCTCTTTTACATTTTTATATACACTCACTGTATCATCACAGGCAAAGTTAATAGTAGTTCCTCCTGCACATATAATTGCAGCTACCTTTTTCCCATTTTTATGTTGTTCTTCTATGGTTTCTAATAAATTTTTAATATTCATCTTCCAACCATCTTCTGATTTTATCCTTATACAATTGTCTGATCCTAATCCTAATATTGAGCATACATGTTCAACACAATAATGTGAAGATTCATTAGTTAATACTACTAGATTTTTATCTATTCCCTTATTTCTAGAATCTGGATCTATTTTTGATATTGCAGACTTTACAGCATATAAAAGTGTTAATTTTCCACCGTTACAAGCTACTCCATGAGCATCGTTCCATCCAGCTAATTTACCTAACATCCTAGCAATTTTTTGTTCAAATAATAATACTTTTCCCCCAAATGAATCCATTAAACTATTTGTATTATATAATTGAGTAATTGTAGATGCTGCCACAGTATCTATTAATGGCGATGGCACCATATTAAATAAAGAATATGGTGATTGAGTTCTAATACTACCTTCAAATAACTCTGCTAAATTTTCAAATACTTCTTCTGAAGATGCTCCTTTCTCAGGTATAGCTACTTCATCTAATATTTCGTTATATGAAAATGTATTAACTTTAAATTTAGGATTTAAATCTTTGTTATTTAAATGTTCATGTATTGCTGAAATTTTTTGTAATAACACATCAAAATTACTTTCATTTGATTTTAAGAACTCCTTTTCTAGCTCCATGGAATTTAATAGTGATGCTGACCCCATATCATTTTCTTCCCTAATTAAAATTGTTGATTCCAATGTTATTCCCCCTATTCGTTGTTTATTCTTAAAATATTTTTTCCCTTTCACTGTAATGGTAGTCCCTTTTACCTTCAATTGTCTACCAATAAATTATATTTTTTTTATAAAAAAATAAATTTATATATTTAATTTAATTTTAAAACAAATAATATAGACATAAAATTGTATGGCGGACGAAGAAACCTCCAAGATAAACCAATTTTAGAAAACACACTATTTGATATGGCATCAATTACTAAAACATATACAATGCTAATTATCTATAAACTATTCGAACTAAAAATAATAAGTCCAAAGGCTAGTGAAATTAAAGAGTTATATTATAAGGGAGCATATACAAAAGATGCTGTAGAATGTGATGTTGTTGGAATAGTTGATAATAATGAAATAATATTAGATATAAATGGTGAGTTACATAGCATACATCCAGATTATTTATTAGATATGCAGAAAAAAGAAAGATTTATTATTAGAGCATTATAACATTAAAAAAGGACAAGCTCATAATGCATTACAGGATGTTTTGGATTTATTAGAGTTATTAAAAGTTGTAAAGCCAGAAAGATGGTCAGCTTTAAGTACATCAAGATCACTTCCAAAGAAGGATAATAAAGAAGATAAGGGTGACAGTAAAAGCACAGCAAAGTCTAATAATTTTAGAAAGTTTGCAAAGGATAAGAACAAGGTTGCAGAAGAAAAGGAAATGATTGAGTTTGCTAAAAATAATTTAATAAAGGATATATTTAATAAAAAGAAAATAGTTTTTACTGGTGACATGTCTAAAAGTAGAGCAGAAATGAGAGCTACGGCTATAAGATATGGAGCAGAATCTCCAACAAGTATAAGTGGGAAAACAAATATCCTTGTTATAGGTGAAGAGGCAGGTAAGAGTAAATTAGAAAAGGCTAAGCAACTTGGAATAGAAATAATTAACGAAGAAGAGTTTTGGAATATTATTAATAAAGAAACAGCCATGGAATAGAATAAAATTTTAATTATATAATTGTTGGAAAAGTAGTGCTCATAAAGAATAAGGTTTTGAGAACTACTTTTAGGTTTAAATGAATTATTGATTTTCTTAATTAATCTTTTATCAAAGTTAGCTTTTACTACAATAGATATTATTATAATTAAATTACATATTTTATTATACTATCTGGAAATACCTCTCTTATGTTTGAAATAAAAAATTCTTTCATTTCAGATAGTTCTTCTTTAGAATATACATATTTACCATATCCAAATTGGCCATATTTAAATTTTCTATCTTCATCATTCATAGGCAAAGTTGTTTCAGGAAATATTTCAAGTATTCTATTTTTAGCTTTAGTTGTATATCTATGAGATATAACTTCAAATATAATAGGATCATTAAAATCACTAGGTAATTTATTTTTTATACTTTCAATTAAAGATCTATATTCATTTTGCCAATTATCATAAAGAAAAACTGGGGCAATTATAAATCCAATTTTGTATCCAGCTTTAGCAACCTTTACAGCAGCTTCAATTCGTGCATTGCTAGATGCAGTATAGTGCTCATAAGTATCTATTACTTTAGGGGTATTTATACTAAATCTAATTTCAGTATGATTATTATGCTTTGCATCTAATAGAGTATCTACATCATTATATTTAGTTACAAATCTAAATCTCCCATGTTCTTCTTTTCCCATAAATTCTATTGTTTTTCTTAAAGCATTAGTATATGGTTCAAGGGGAATTGGGTCAGAAGTTGCTGCGCCTTCAAATATAGTTATTGCTGGCAATCTTTCTTCTATATATTGTTTTGCTTTATTTAATATATCATCAATATTAGTAAAAACTCTTACAAATGGTTTATCGCCTAATTGTGTATTTAAATAACAATATTCACATCTACCCATACATCCACTAACTAATGGTAATTGATAATTAGCAGAAGGTTTACAAGTTTGGAACTTTAAAGTTTTACGTTCACCTACAACTAATGTTTGTTTTCCAGATCTATATTGATCAAATAAATTATCACCAGGTATATGAGTTTTAATTTTGTTAGAAGTAGCATTTATAATTTCAATATTAGGATTATCTTTTATTTTATTATAAATATTTTCACCAACTTCAGTATCTAAGGAACCTTTTTCAAATATAACTCTTTTAGGAATAAACATTGTTTTACCTCTTATTGTATTATAATTTTATTTTTAGTTTTTATTAAAATTTAATTTAAAATACTTATATATTTAAACAAAATTTAAGTTCTTCTGCAGTTAAATTTCCAAGATAAATATTATTTAAATATTTACTCAAAAATTCATAGGCATTTTTCATATCATAAAGAGAAGTTTCAGGTGTATCCATCTTATATCTAGGAAAATATCTAGATAAGTGTAAAGTTATATTCTTATCAACAGACCCTAAAAACTCACCTAATTCCCTTAATGTTATATCATCTGTATTTTCATTAGGAATTAAAAGAGTAGTTACCTCAACATGGCAGCCCATTTCAGATGCAATTTTAATAGTATTTTCAACATCTTTTAATGCTCCAAAACAAAGCTTTTTATAATATTTATCATTACCTTTAAGATCAATATTTAATGCATCAACATAAGGTAATAGCTTTATTAATGGTTCTTCAGAAATAAATCCATTAGTAACAAGAACAGTTTTATGGTCTTTATTTATTTCCTTAATTGCTTTACAAACATCATAAACATATTCATACCAAATACTAGGCTCATTATAAGTAAAAGCAAGACCTAAATTATTATTAATCACCATCATCAATTTCTTTAAAGCGCTCAACTTTAAATCTCTCTAAAGAATAATTTTCATTTGGCATAATACCGCCTTTTTCCATAGCAATTGCAACTTGTTTATCAGCAGTATCTATTCCTTCTAGATTAGGTAATAACAAACCTCTTCTATGTCCACAAGATACTATAACACCATATTTTTTAGAATCTAATTCTTCAAAGGTAGTTTTTTCTGGTGGATATAAAAGGTCAACAGATATATCTATATCCATAAGTTCTTCTTTTCTAAGGGGTGAAAATCTTGGATCATTTAAAGCTGCACTAATAGAATTATTTATTATTTCTTCAGCAATAGAATTTGTAGTAGGTTCAGTTGTTCCAATACATCCTCTTAAATCACCATTAATTTTAAGGGAAACAAATACGCCTTTTTTATCATTTAACAATTTAGATATATCATCATAATTGCTATTAATTAGCTCATCTACAGTTAATAGCCTACCATTATTAAAGTAGTAATTAAGATTTAATCTTGCAAGACGAGTATAAACATTACCTTCTTTTATCCTTCTTTCATTTTCCTTATTTTTATCTTTTAGAAGTTCACTATATAAATCAGCATTTTTATTAGAAGATGGAGTAAATTCCATAATTCCATAACCAACTCCAAAAGGACCTTCATAACTTAATAATTTAGATGATATAGTATTGTCATTTATAGCACCAGCTAATATATAAAGTGATCTTAAGCCACATTCACCAGCTTCGCATATTAAATGTTTATCTAAAGTAAATAAGCTTTTTAAATCACCTTTTTCTAAAGTACTAATTAACTCTTTGTCAAATTCTGCACCAAGTGGTGTATAAGGATAAGGGCCATCTTTTGTTAATCTATGAGATAAGTCTCCAGAGGCTATGAAAACAGCTTTTTTATTAGTATCAAGAACAGCTTTATTTATACATTTACCAAAGTTCATAAGCTCTAAAGGAGAAAGCATTCCATAGGTGATATGAACTAGTTTGTAGTTCTTGTTATTGTCTACAAAATATAAAGGAACCATGGCACCATGGTCAAGTTCTAAATCTATATTATATAAATTTTCAGTATTTTCATCTAATGATGCAGTAGGAATGTCTTCCATAGATGCATTTTTTATAATTTGAGATGTAAGTTCTTTATCTATTTGAAAATCTAATTTAACATTTGGTGCATTAAATATTTTTCACTATAGATTTTTTATTATTAAAACTAAATTTTTAGAAATAATATATAAAGAAGACTAAGGAAGAGGGGAGATAAATGGAAAATAAAAGGAAAAATAATTTAGGAACAGAGCCAATAAGCAAATTATTAAATAATTTTGCAATTCCAAGTATAATAGCAATGCTTGTTAGTGCATTATACAATATTGTGGATCAGTTTTTTATTGGAAGAAGTGTCGGTGAGCTTGGAAATGCTGCAACTAATATAACATTTCCTTTAACTACATCATGTATCGCTATAGCGTTATTATTAGGAATCGGAGCAGCGTCAGCTTTTAATTTAACATTAGGAGAGGGGAATAGGGAAAAGGCATTATATTATATAGGAAATTCAGCTTTTTTATTATTTGCTTCTGGAGTAGTATTATGTGTCATAATTGAGATTTTTTTAGAACCTATGCTTATATTTTTTGGTTCTCCCGCTAATGTTTTAGGTTATGCTAAAAACTATACAAGGGTAACTGCAATTGGTTTTCCATTTTTAATATTTTCTACAGGTGGAGGACATTTGATAAGAGCTGATGGAAGCCCTAAATATAGTATGCTCTGTAATTTATCAGGGGCTATAATTAATATTATCTTAGATCCTATATTTATATTTGGCTTAAATATGGGAATGGTGGGAGCAGGTTTAGCTACAATTATAGGACAAATTTTTGGTGCAGCATTAGCTTTAAGATATATTTTTAAATATAAAACAGGAAAGATAGAAAAGAAGCATTTAATACCAAAATGGAATTTTGCTAGTAAAATAATTTCTTTAGGAGCAGCACCATGTTTTAATCAGCTTGCTATGATGATTGTACAAATTGTAATGAATAAGTCTTTAACATATTATGGTGCATTATCTGTCTATGGAGAATCAATACCATTAGCATGTGCAGGAATTATTGCTAAGGTAAATCAGATTTATATGTCAATAGTCATTGGTCTTTCACAAGGCCTTCAACCTATAGTAAGTTTCAATTATGGAGCAGGGAAATATGATAGAGTAAAGAAAGCATATTCTACAGCTATAAGTTATGGTGTAATAGTATCAGTAATAGCATTTCTTGTATTTCAATTTTTGCCAAGACAGATAGTATCCATTTTTGGTTCAGGGTCAGAGACTTATTATACTTTTGCAGTAAAATATTTTAGGATATTTTTATTTTTCACATTTTTAAATTGTTTCCAACCTATATCATCAAACTTTTTTACTGCTATAGGGAAGCCAAAGAAGGGGATATTTCTATCATTAACAAGGCAAATATTATTTTTACTTCCTTTAATAGTTATTTTACCAATGGTTATTGGTATTGATGGAATAATGTATTCAGGTCCTATTGCTGACTTTATAGCAGGCGTTGTATCTATGGTAATGATATATATTGAATTTAAAAATATAGGTAGTAATATGGGATTTGAAAGGAAAATAGTATAATTAAGAATCTTCATAGAAAAATTTAAAAGTAGTATCTATGACCTAAGTGGTAGATACTACTTTAAATTAGAGAGTTGGAACGCTTTTTATTTAATTTTGAGCGTCTTTTAGTGCATAATTTACTGTAGTTTTAGATTTATTTAAAGATTTTTTATTTATTGCTTTAGCAATACGCATTGCAGCGTATGTTAAAAACACTAAACTATATATTAAAACGTTTAATATATACTGTGAGTTACCAGCTTTGGCTAATGGAGTCATTATAAGCATTACATGTACATAAATTAATCCATAAAAAATATAAGCAAGTCTTTGAAGTTTCTTCCAAGATTTGTACTTCATTTTCTTTCTTATACTTGGGAAAGATGTAATCATAAGTGGAAGCATAATAACTATTAAAATTACACTTATAATTGCTGCTAAAAGCATATTTATTGACATTGATTTTGGGTTTGTAAATAATGTTACAAAATGATATCTACCAAAAACAATATTATGAGCAAGGGTAAGAATACTTGCTATAATAGATAACTCTGCCCTAATTGGCATTAAAATTTTCATTAATTTACTACCATTTTTTAATGCGCCTGTATACATAACTATTACAAAAATTGAAGTAGCAAAGGCGCTTTTTGTAAATAGAGGAAGTATATAAGTATTAGCAAAATGTGATAAATTTGAAAGAACCCCGCTATATGAAGCTATAACTAAAGCTATTGATATAAGTGCAGATATTACATAACAAAGTTTTGAGTGCTTTTTTATAAAATTACGGCCTATAAAAATAATAAATATTGTTATTATAATAGAAATTAAAAAGTTCATAATTACCTCCTAAATTTTTTAAATATCAACTTATAACATAAAAAAGTATATATAAAAGAAAAAATGAAATCAATAATTATTCTCAATTAAACAAATATAGTTAAAAAAAATATAAATATCGTTAAAGTGGCATTAAATGTAAGCTCCCCGGAGGTGGTTACATTTTTTAGAAATTTATAGTATAATAAAGGAAAATTATTAAGTAAAGGAGAAGCAAAGGATGATAGAAGTAAAAGATTTAACTGTAGGAAGTTTTGAAGGTGCTATTAATCTTATATATGAAGATAAATCTTCAAATAATAAAATAGTTGAAGGTTTGAAAGCTAAAAAAGTATTTGAAGGAAAAAGCGGACAAATATTTTATAGAACTACTGAAGAACTAAATTATGAAATTTTTGTAGGGCTTGGAAAATTTGATGAGTTAGAAAGAACAGATTTAGTAAATGCAGTAGCTAGGGGAATTAAACAAGCAGAAAAATTAAAAATAGAAGATTTAAGTATTAATTTTATAAAAGCTAATGGTTTATGTACTGGTGGAGTTACTAAGTCTATAGTACAAGGGGTAAAGTTAGCAAGTTATAAGTTTGATAAATATAAGCAAGGTAAAGAATCTTATGAACCAAAGGTAACTATAGTAGGTGGACCAAAAGAAAAGTTTGCAAAGATGAGAGAGAAAATAAAAGAGGCAAGCAATGTTGCTGATGGTATTATTTTAGCTCGTGATCTTGTAAATGAACCTGCTAATGTATTATATCCAGAAACTTTAGCAGAGAGAGCTGTAGAAGTAGGAAAAGAAAGCGGATTTGAAGTAGAAGTTTTTGATGAAAAGCAAATAGAAGAGTTAGGAATGAAAGCATTCTTAGAAGTTGGAAAAGGATCAGTGCATAAGCCAAGATTAATTGTTATGAGGTATATGGGTAATGCTAATAGTGATGAAAGAGTGGGACTTGTAGGTAAGGGTCTTACTTTTGATACTGGTGGATATTCTCTTAAGCCATCAACTTCTATGGATACTATGAAAAGTGATATGGGTGGAGCTGCAGCTGTTATCGGAACAATGAAAGCTCTTGCTAAAAATAAGGTAGAAAAAAATGTAGTTGCAGTAGTAGCAGCTTGTGAAAATGCTATTTCAGGTGGAAGCTATAAGCCAGGAGATATTATTGGTTCTATGGCAGGTAAAACTATTGAAGTTTTAAATACAGATGCAGAGGGTAGATTAACTTTAGTTGATGCTATAACTTATATTATTGAAAAGGAAAAAGTAGATAAGGTAGTAGATGTAGCAACTCTTACAGGAGCAGTATTAGTAGCCCTTGGATCTGAAATAACAGGAGTATTAAGTAATGATGATGCTTTTTATGAAGAGTTATTAGTTGCAGCAAATAGAACAGGAGAAAAATTCTGGAGATTACCTAATGATAAGTGCTTTAAAAAGTTATATAAGGGTGATTTTGCAGATCTTAAAAATACTGGTGGACGTTATGGTGGAACAATTACTGCAGGTATGTTTATTGAGGAGTTTGTACAAGATAAGCCTTGGTTACATTTAGATATTGCAGGAACTTCTTGGACTGATGGTGGAAATGATACTACACCAAAGGGAGGAACAGGAGCGCCAGTTGCAACTTTATATGAATTAGTTGTTAAGCATAAGTGTAAACATAAATAAAAATAAATTAAAAAAGAAGTCAAATTAATTTTGGCTTCTTTTTTAATAAATGAAAAGATATCTTTTCATTACTAAAATAAGAGTACATTAATTTCCGGTTAAAAGAAGTACATTTGTATTAATTTACAATTAAGTTTATTAATAATTATGAACATATAAGTACATATTTTAACATCCACAAAGCCTTAAATATATAATTACTTAAAAATATAATAAATATATAAAGTTTTTATTATATTTTTTAAAGAAGAGAGGAATTTTTATGGAAAGTTTCACGTTAAGAGAAGCAACAAAAGGAGACTCGACAATTATTGCAGAACTGGTATATAAAACAGAAGATGATCCTGAGCACGTCTGGGGTTATGGCAGTAAGGATGAAATAATTCATAGAATAAAATGGCTAGTAGAAAGTGAAGATTCTAGGTATTCATATAAGAATGTTGAAGTTGCAGAACTAGAGGGTAAGATTTGTGGAGCTATAATATTAATAAAAGGAAAAGATTTATCAAAGCTAGATTTAATAACAATTATAAAGTTAATTAAGTATATTAAAGGAATAAAAAATAAAATTAGATTTTTAAAAGATGTTATTTTAGAATTAGGGCTTAATGAGTGTGAGAAAAATGAGTTTTATATTGCTAATTTAGCTACTTTAGAAGAGTATAGAGGTAAGGGAATTGGAAAAGCTCTTATAAAATTAGCTGAAGAAAGTGCTAAAAAAGCAGGATATAAAAGTTGCTCTTTGTTAGCAAAAGATGCTGGTGTTAAAAGTTTTTATGAAAAGTTAAACTTTGTATTTGAAGAAGAAGAACCGTATTATTCTCATACTTTATATAGAATGATTAAAGTTATTTAATTTAATAGATAGTACTTTTTGAAATAGTGATTATATAGTGAAATAGTGATTATATAGTGAAATAAATAATCGCTATTTTTATATTGCAAATATAAATAAAAATGTAATATAATTGTAATTATTTATATATAAAGACAGAATTTTAGTATCAGAGGATGTAGAAATGAGAGTGTGTAAAGAAATTTTGGATAAAATGCCTATAGCTATGTTATATGTAAAATGTAGTTTTGGGAAAAATGAAGATTTAAATATGGAAATTGAATATGTTAATGATAAAATGCTTCTATTATTGGGTATGGATTACAAAGAAGTGATATATAAAGATTTTTTTGATGTTTTATCAGAGTATAAGGAAGATAAAGATTTTATTAAAATATTAAAGAATCCTAGTGGTAAGAATTCAAATTATACTAAGTACATTAAACAATTAAAGGATTTTATTAATATAATTATACAAAAAGAAGATGATAATCATTTTTCATTATACTTTGAAAATTGTATTGATAAACGTTTCTTAGAAGATATTCAGAGAAAAGATCAAATTTTCTTTATTAAGGATATAAAAAATAGATATGTTTATGCCAGTGAAAATTTTAAAGTGCTGTCTGGATGTGATAATGAAGATATTTATGGATTAGACGATATTAAAATATTTGGACAAGATAAAGGGAGAAAATATGCAAAATGTTGTGAAACATTTATAGAATCAAAAAAATTTTATCGCAGAGAAATTTGTAAATTAAAAGATAAGCTTTATTCACTTCATAGATATGCATTATATAATAATAATGAAGTAATTGGAGTTATAGGAATTCTTGAAGATATAATTGGGAAAATGGAAAAAATAAATGATGGCAATACGTTATCTTATATAACTAATAATATATCTGAGTATATAATTCTCAAGGATAGTCATGGAGTTTATTTAGATTGCAACAATAGTTTTTTAAAAGATTTAAGTCTTAATAGAGAAGAAGTTATAGGTAAAAAAATTAGGGATATTCCTAAATTAAATAATGTGGCTAAAAATACTACTAGCACAGATTTAGAGGTTGTTAATACAGGGCGTAAAAAAATATACAATGAGAAAGTTTTAATTAATGGAAAACATGTAGAGTTTGAAATAATTAAAGAACCGTTTATGGATAGTTATGGTAATTTAGTTGGCGTTATTGATACAGTAAGAGATATTTCTCATAGGAGTGAAATTGAAAGATTAAGGCTAGAGTTTTTTGCAAATTTATCACATGAGTTAAGAACTCCTTTAAATCTAATTTTTGGTTCATTACAAACTATAGACTTACTAGAGAAAGATTTATTAAATAATAATAGTAGATTAAAAAAGTATATTGAAATAATAAGTCAAAATTCCAAACGTCTATTAAAATTAGTTAATAATCTAATAGACTCAACTAAATTTGATTGTGAATATTATGAATATGAGCCTAAAAATTATGATATAGTACATTTTATAGAAAATATAGCTATGTCTGTTGCTGAATTTGCTAAACAAAATGATATCACTTTAACTTTCGATACAAATGTTGAAGAAAAAGTTATGGCCTTTGATTTGGAGAAGTTAGAGAGAACAATGCTTAACTTACTTTCTAATAGTATTAAGTATAATAATTCACCAGGAAAGATAGATGTTATATTAAAAGATTGTAATGAAACGTTTAATATAACTGTAAAGGATAGTGGAATTGGAATTCCAAATGATAAGTTGAAAGTTATTTTTGAAAGATTTAAGCAGGTAGAAAATAGGCTTAGAAAAAGAAGTGAGGGAAGTGGCATAGGTTTATCTCTTGTAAAAGATCTAATTAAAATACAAGGTGGTATAATAGAAGTTAAAAGTGAAGTTGGTGTTGGAAGTGAATTTACTATAAGGTTACCAGTTAAAGTTGTAAGTGATAATGGAGAGAGTAAAGAATCAAATTATAGAGATTTATCTGATAGTATGGTAACAAGAATGAATATAGAGTTTTCAGATATTTATATTTAAATATAAAATTTATTATTGAACAGTATAGAAGAATGGAATATGGTAGTTAGATATGAGTAAGCAATATTCAGAGTCATTAAGAATTGGAATTTTATTAGCATTAGCAGGTGGTTTTTTAGATGCATATACTTATTTATGCAGGGGAAAGGTATTTGCCAATGCTCAAACAGGAAATATGGTTATGCTAGGCATTAGTTTTTTAGAAGGTAATACTACTAATGTAATAAAATATATAATACCTATTATTGCTTTTGCAATTGGTGTTTTATTAGCTGAAATTATAAGGCATAGGTTATTAGAACATGAAAAAATTCATTGGAGACAAGCAGTATTAGCAATAGAGATAGTTTTGCTTATATTTGTAGCATTTATACCATATGATTATATTGCAAATACTTTAATTTCGTTAATTTGTGCAATGCAGGTAGAAAGTTTTAGAAAATTTCATGGGAATGCTTATGCCACTACAATGTGTACAGGTAATTTAAGAAGTGGAACAGAAAAATTAGTTATTTTTATAAAAAATAAAGATAGAAAGCATTTGAAAATAGCCCTTCAATATTATTTTATAATATTTATTTTTTGCTTTGGAGCTTTTATAGGCGGGATTTTTTCAAGAAATATAGGAAGAAAGGCTATATTAATTTCATGTATTCCACTAGTATTATCATTAGTTATAATGAGCTATAAAAGGGAATAAATTATTTAAATTATAATTAATTATTAACTTGAAAGTAGTAACAATTTGTAACCTTTAAGAATATTAATATATAAATAAATATTATAAAGTAGTACTTAAGCTAAGTGTAGCTAGAGTACTACTTTTGTACTTTTAAAACACAAAACTTACATAAAGTACGACTAAATTTTATTTTATTTGGAAATACTGATAAAAGCAGAAAGGGTAGAGAATGGAGGTCGTGGTAATGAAACAAAAGTGTGAGAAGTGTGAGAAATGTGGTAAAGATGCTATCTTTTTTGATGCTAATTTACAATTATGGTTGTGTGAGGATTGCGTTAAGAGGGAGTACAAAACCTTTGATTTAGAGGAGTTTATAGAGAAAAATGATAAAGATAGATATAGTGAAGAACTTAATAATATATTAATTGCTATGGAGAAATTATGTAACTCTATAAGTGAATCAAATAATAGAAGAATTGAAAGGCAATTTAAAAATAAACCATACTCAAAAGATTTAGATAAGTTACTATCTGCTATGACAAAAGAGAGATTGGGTAAGATTGCTGAAACTTTAGGTATTAGAAAAGTTTATAAATATAAAAAACAAGAATTAAAGGAGATGTTATTATCATCTTATAAAGATCTTATATTAGAAAAGTTTAAGCTTTTAGATGAAAAAGCATTTAAATCCTTAAGAAAATATTGTAAAAACAATGGAGAAAGAGTTATAGATAATATACCTAGTAATGAAGCAATTTATGTAGATTATTTTGTTGAACTTGGAGCCATATTTCCATTTGAAAATAAGGAAGGCAATAAAATGTTTTTAATGCCAACAGTAACTCAAGAACTTGTTAAATTATTAGAAGATTTTCAAATAAGACTTAAAATTAAAAATAATACTAAGATAATAAACTTGTATAGAGGTATGATTAGGGCTTATGGTTTATTGGAAGTATATAAAATTATTGAATTTATAAAGCAATATTTAGTAGAAGAATATGATTATCAGGAGTTAGTTGATATTTTAGAGGAAAGTTCTAAATATAGTGATGAATATATTGTTGAAGGTGCATTTGTATTCAATTCTAATATAGATAATTATGTTAGTCTTTATAATGATATTAATAGGAAAATGAAAAATAGTGATTACAGGAAGTTCTCTGAAGGTGAATTATTATCTTTATCTAAGAGTAATTGGGAAGTTGATAATAACTATGCAAGGGATTTTAAACGAAGATTCTTAAATTATTTTATTATGTCAGAAGAGGAAATAGATGAGTTTTTAAAGTTTTTATATGCCATAGCTCAGGAGAAAAGTTTAGATGAAATTTTAAATGAAATAAGAGGAATGATTCAAGAGGAAGAAGCAAAGGAAATAGGTGTAGATATAATTGAGAAATATGTTGTTAATGTACCTATTTGGACTAAAAAGGGAAGATGTATAAAGGAATTAAAAATTAAATAGTTATTTTAAAAACAGTAATTATTATATATGTATAATTACTGTTTTTTTATGAGTTTTATTTAATATGAATATAAGCATTAAACTGGATTATTAATGTTTATATTCATATTAAATTTAATTATTTTAAATATAGATAATATATTTAGAAAATATATTGACTTGTAGTTAACTTTAGGTAGTAAAATAATATATGTGGGGTATATGGAAAATTTATGAAATTTAAATACTAACACAAAATCTAAGGTATGAAGTGGGCAGGTTGTAGTTTATATTTATTTAGTTTACTTTTATATCATAAAAATGAGGTGAATATAAAGTGGAACAAAAAAAATTAGGTTTTGGACTTATGAGATTACCATTAAAGGATGCTAACAATCAAGAAAGTATTGATATGGAACAGCTAAATAAAATGGTTGACACTTTTATAGAAAGAGGATTCACATATTTTGATACTGCTTATATGTATCATTCCTTTAAAAGTGAAATTGCACTTAGAGAAGCTTTAGTAAAACGTCATAAAAGAGATACTTTTACAGTAGCAACTAAAATGCCAACAATGTTTTTAAAAAAAGAAGAGGATATGGAAAGAATTTTTAATGAACAGTTAGAAAAATGTGGTGTAGAGTATTTTGATTATTATTTACTTCATAATCTTGGAGTTGAACATTATGCTATTGCTAAAAAGTTAGGTTGTTTTGAATTTATAAATCAAAAGAAAGCTGAAGGAAAAGTCAAGAAGATAGGTTTTTCATTTCATTCAACAGCTGATGTTTTAGAAGAAATATTAAATGATCATCCAGAGGTAGACTTTGTTCAATTACAAATTAACTATATTGATTGGGAAGATGAGGGCATTCAATCTAGAAAATGTTATGAAGTAGCAAGAAAGCATAAGAAAGACATAATTGTTATGGAACCTGTTAAGGGAGGAACTTTAGCAAAAGTACCTGAAGATGCAGAGAAGTTATTTAAAGAGTATAGTCCTAATATGTCAATTCCATCTTGGGCAATTAGATTTGTGGCTAGCCAAGATGGTGTAATTATGGTTTTGAGTGGTATGTCTAATATGGAGCAATTATTAGATAATACAGGATATATGCAAGATTTTAAACCCTATTCTACTGAAGAGTATAATATAGTAAATAAAGTTGTTGAAATTATTAATGGGTCAACTTCAATTCCTTGTACAGCTTGTGAGTATTGTGTAGATGGATGTCCTAAGAATATTCCTATTCCAAAGTATTTTGCTTTGTTTAATGCAGAAAATCAATCTTTAAAAACAGGTTTTTCAACTCAAAAGGTTTATTATGATAATTATGCTAAGCTTTTTGGTAAGGCATCAGATTGTATAAGTTGTAAGAAGTGTGAAAAGAGTTGTCCTCAGCATATAAAGATAACTTCAAAATTAAAGGATGTTGCAAGGATGTTTGAAGGGTAATTTTTTGAAAGGTAATTTTATGCATAGATTTTATGCATAGATTTTATGGAGGGAAGCAGTATGGGTGGAATTATGGAAGCACGTGAGATATTAGAGAAGGTTAAGGCTGGAGAGATTTCTGTAGAAGAGGCAGAAGGGTATTTTAGAAGACAGCCTTTTGAAGAAATGGGTTATGCAAAGATTGATACTCATCGTAAGTTGAGGTCAGGTTTTGCTGAAGTTATTTTTTGTAGTGGAAAAACTAATGAACATTTATTAAATATATTTGAAAGATTGTATAAAGAAAATGGAGAAGTTTTTGGAACTAGAGCATCAGAGGAACAGTATAAGTTTATTAAAGAAAGATATCCAGAAGTAAAATATGATACTATTTCTCGTATTTTGAAAATAGAGAAAAAGGATAAAAAGAGAGTAGGAAAAATTGCAGTCTGTACAGCAGGAACAGCAGATATACCAGTGGCAGAAGAGGCAGCTCAAACTGCTGAGTATTTTGGAACAAATGTAGAGAGAATTTATGATGTGGGAGTTAGTGGAATTCATAGATTGTTTTCTAGGTTAGATGTAATTCAAAGTGCAAATTGTGTAGTAGCTGTTGCTGGTATGGAGGGGGCTCTTGCTAGTGTTTTAGGAGGGCTTGTAGATAAGCCTGTTATTGCTGTTCCCACATCTGTTGGATATGGTGCTAATATGAAAGGATTATCAGCTCTTTTAACTATGATTAATTCATGTGCAAATGGAATTGCTGTTGTTAATATTGATAATGGATATGGTGCTGGGTATATGGCAACGCAGATTAACAGATTGGGGGTAAAATAGTGAGTAACAAATTATATTTAGAATGTTATTCTGGGATAAGTGGGGATATGATGGTTGCAGCTCTTTTAGATTTAGGAGCTGATAAGAATATTTTAGATGAAGCTTTAAAAAGTCTTGATATAACAGGATTTCAAATTGAAATAAGCAGAGTACTGAAAAGTGGAATTGATGCTTGTGATTTCAATGTAATACTTGATTTTAACCATGAAAATCATGATCATGATATTAGATATTTGCATGGATATATTAATGGGTATACTTATAAAGAGGAAAAATATAGATGTAAGGATGGTCATTATGAACATGGAGAGAAAGAGAGTTTAGATGAAGAGATTATAGATAAAGGTAAACAGTACGGATATGGATATAAACAATGTGGACATGTTTCTAACCATGAATATAGAAGTATTAAAGAAATTAATACAATTATAAATAACTCTAATATTACAAGCAATGCAAAAAGAATTGCTAAAGATATTTTTACTATATTAGCGAAGGCTGAAGCAAAAGCTCATGGTGTAGATGTTGAGGATGTACATTTTCATGAGATAGGAGCAGTTGATTCTATAGTAGATATTGTGGCAACTGCAGTTTGCTTAGATAATCTTAATATTACAGAAGTGATAGTTCCTGTTTTATACGAGGGTAGAGGGTTTATTAGATGTCAGCATGGAGTTATTCCAATTCCTGTTCCAGCTGTTTCAAATATTGTTTCTGATAATGGATTGAATTTACATTTAACAACTTCAGAAGGAGAGTTTGTTACACCTACAGGTGCTGCAATTGTTGCATCTATAATTACTTCTAGTAATTTGCCAGAAAACTTTTCTATTAAAAAGATAGGAATTGGCGCTGGAAAAAGGAATTATGACAGGCCAAGTATATTAAGAGCTATGATAATTGAAGAAAATTCAATAGATGGTGATTATATATATAAACTTGAAAGTAATATTGATGATTGTACTGGAGAAGCCCTTGGATTTGTAATGGAAAGACTATTTGAAGCTGGAGCAAGAGACGTTTATTATACTCCTGTTTATATGAAGAAAAATCGTCCTGCATATCAACTAAATGTAATTTGTAAAAGAGAGGATATTGAGAAACTTGAAGAAATTATATTTAAGGAAACTACTACTATTGGAATCAGAAGACAGTCTATGGAAAGAAGTGTGTTAAAACGAGAGTTAATAAAAGTTCAAACAACTTTAGGTGAAGCACAAATAAAGGTTTGCCAACTACCTTCTGGAAAGAGATATTATCCAGAGTATAGTAGTGTTAAAGAGCTATGTAAAAATAGTGGTTTGTCATATCAAGAAGTATATCATCTTATAAAAAGAGAAGTAAAATAATGGGTGTTCCTCCGGGGTCAATCCAATATTTGGATTGACCCCGGAGGAACACCCTTTTTTTTACAATTCTAAAGCCATGTCTCCTTCTTTAATCCATTCTTTCTTACGCATAAATTCTGAAATTATAAATGTAAGAAGGGCTGGAAGTACAAAATGCATTACTATTATTTGTAAAACAACTATTTTAGATGAAGCTATTTGTGTCATTGTCTGATAAGCCATAATTTGTCCTACAAATCCTGCAGATCCCATACCAGATCCAGTTGCATTATTAGTCATCTTTAAGAATGTTGAAGAAATAGGACCTAATATTGCACTAGATATAATTGCAGGTAACCATATTACAGGCTTTTTAATTATATTAGGTATTTGAAGCATTGATGTCCCAACACCTTGAGCAAGAAGTCCGCCTAATCTATTTTCTCTATAACTTGCAACAGCAAAACCAACCATTTGGCAACAACATCCCACAACGGCAGCACCAGCAGTTATTCCATCAAGATTTAATATAACTCCAATAGCAGCAGAACTAATAGGAAGTGTTAATAAAATACCCATAATTACTGAAACTAAAATACCCATAATAAAAGGTTGTTGTTCCATAGCAAACATTATTATTGTTCCTAGCCAAGTCATAAATTGTGATATTGGGGGACTTAATAGTAATCCAACAATGGAACCAACTCCGATACTAATAAGTGGAGTTATTATAATATCAATTTTGGTTTTACCAGCAATAAGATGTCCAATTTCAATTCCTACTATAGCAGCAATAAAGGCACCTAAAGGTTCACCAGGACCAGCAAGTGTAATAACTCCAGTGTCAGAAATAATACTTCCAGCAAGTATCTTAGTAGCAAAGCCACCAACCATACCAGATACTGCTGCAGAAATTACTACAAGTGGAGTTTCTTTAAATTTATAAGCAACTCCAACACCTATTCCAGCACAAGTTGCTGCAGCTGCAAGTTTACCTATAAGAAATATGGTAGTGCCTACATTCCCATCTATAAGAGTACCTATTTGCTGTAATATAGTACCTATTATTAATGTGGAAAATAGTCCTAAGGACATGCCACTTAATCCATCAATAAATATATGATTTAGATATTGTTTTAAATTTTTCATAATTAATAAGCTCCCTTCAATTAACAAGTGTATATACACATGTAATATTAAGTTAAGTTTAACATAATTTGGGCTTAAAGGTCAATTTATTTTAAAATAGCCTATATAATCAGTTAAAAATAAAAAAATTACCATAAAATGTATGAGTCTCCGGGGCCAATCCAATATTTGGATTAACCCCGGAGGAATATTTTTAGAATAAAAAACAATATTCCTATGTAAAATTATAGTAAGAGTGATATATTTGGAGGAACTATATGTCATCAGATATTCAGGAAATAAGCAATTTGAAAGAGATTTTATGTAGGAAAAAAGTCTCTGCAATAAGGAAAAAATATTATAAGGCTGAAAATAGGGTTTGTAAAAAGATATTAAAAAGCAATGAGGGTGATTATGAATTTTTAATTAAGAGTAGTTTTGTAGAATTTAGAAAAAGATATTTTAGTAATCTTTATAATGTTATTAATAATATAGTAAATGATTCTATGGGAAGTATAGAAGGGCAAATGAGAGATTATATTTCTGAAAAGAAAAGAAGTAGAACTTTTGAAGTTATATCTTTAATAAAGAGTATTTTAGATAGAAATAATATAATATGGGCATTGCATAAGGAATATTTGGAGTGTAGAAAGGAATGTGAGTGTCCAGAAGCTATTACTATTGTTATTGGGCAGCAATATCAAAACTTAGCATTAAATATTTTTAATATGTTAGGATATGTGGAGAATGGACAGACTTTTGTAATTAACAATGTAAGGGTTAGGATAGCTTTTAGTTTTATTCTAGAGAATAATGTATATAATTTAACAAATGATAATATAAGATACTGTATATTAGAAGATGAATCATTGCCAATTTTAACTCCATAGAGAGATTACCTCTAGTTTTAAAAAAATACATATAAACTAGAGGTAAATGAACATTACTAATTTTAAATCTAATAAATAGAAAAAATTTTTAAAAATATATGGTAATATAAAAATAATATGATATAATAAATACATAATAAGAAAACGTATACAAATATAGGGTGGGAGGATTTAATATGGTTGAGGAATCAAAAGTTGTAGAAATAAATGAGGAATTAAAGGAAAAAAATGATAAAGTAAAATCATCTGAAAAAGAAGCTATACTTAAAGAATATGAAGATACATTAGGATATTAAGAAATTTTAAATTATAAGCTTATAAAAACTGATGGGTAAGGTTAATTATAAGTTATTTATGGTATTTAGGGTAAAACAATTATGGTATAAAAGGGGTATAAAATAAGATGTTGGATAGGATAAGCTATCTAACATCTTATTTTTATATTGAAAAAAATAGCATTATTCCGTAAAATACCAATTAGAAGTGTTAACTAAATTTATAATTTTAGAAATATTTTATTTAGGTATTTACTTTAGGAGGAATTAAAAATGCAAATGAAAAAAGAAATTAGTATTAATAAGGTAAAAAAGGATGCTGAAGATTTATTTAGAGGCGGATTTTTTTGTTCTGAAGCAGTAATGAGTAGTATTAGAAGTAATTTTGAGTTAGATATACCTGAAGTTGTGATTGCAATGGCATCTGGATTTCCTGTAGGAATAGGTAGATCAAAATGTTTATGTGGAGCTGTTTCTGGAGGAGTAATGGCATTAGGATTATTCTTTGGAAGAACAGTGCAAAATGATCCTAAAGTTGAAAAGAATCTAGAAGTGGCAAAAGAATTACATGATTATTTTAAAGTAGCTAATGGAAAGAATGCTTTATGTTGTCGCATATTAACAAAAGAATTTGATATGGGACAAGGTGAACACAAAGAGCAGTGTATTCATTTTACAGGATTAGTTGCTGGGAAAGTAGCAGAAATAGTAGTTAGAGAATTTAATTTAAAAAATATTGATGAATAACTTTAAAAAGGAGAAATTATGAGGATAAATAAAATACATCATGTGGCAATAATTTGCTCAAATTATGAAATATCAAAGAAATTTTATACTGAAATATTAGGACTTAAGATTATTAGAGAAGTATATAGAGAAGAAAGGGAATCTTATAAATTAGATTTGGAGCTTGGAGATAGTCAAATAGAGTTATTTTCCTTTAAAAATTCTCCTGAAAGAGTAAGTTATCCTGAGGCAAGGGGACTTAGACATCTTTCTTTTGAAGTTGATAATATAGAAGAAACTATTAGTTATTTAGAGAGTAATGGAGTAAAATGTGAGCCAATAAGAATAGATGAATTTACATTAAAAAGATTTACTTTTTTTGAAGATCCAGATAAATTACCTCTTGAATTATATGAAAAATAGAAGGCAATATTATACTTTAAATTGTTTTAATAGTCTCATTAATTTTTATTATAAAAATTAAACCCTATAAAGTTAAAGTTTATATCTCATTGGATATATAGGTTTATATTACCAATAAGATCATAACAAGATTCGACAAGTTATTTCTTGTATGTTTTGTATAATTAGCTTGTAAAGAGATAAAACTAGATTTTTATTAGGGGGACGGCTATGAGTACTAAAGATAAGTTAATTGAGTTATCAGAAGAAGCAGTAGAAATAATTAAGGAAGTAATGGATAGGACAGAAGAAGAAAGTCAATTAGTTAATGTAGATTATAACGAAAGTGGAGATACCATAAATTTTAAATTTGAGGATAATAGAATTGTTGAATACAGTTTAAGTGAGTTATGCTATATTTTTGAAGATGGTTTAGAGGGGTTTGAGATTTTTTCAATAAATAGATTTAGAGAATTTTATATTAAACTAAAAAAAATTCAATCACAAACTGAACTTTTATAGAAAAAAGCTAAATGCTTTAACTTAATTTTAAAATTATATAATTATTAGGCTGGTACATGAATGGAATACTAACGGCTTAGAGGTATTTTATTCAGAAAGGGATGTACCAGCTTTTTTTATTAAGGATTATTCTAAGGGGTTTAGATACTCTTTAATATTATCATAATTTAAAGTAAAAGCTTCTCCATCTTCAAGAATTATATGATTTCCACTATAAGGTTTACCATCTATTAAGAGAATAAAATTATTAACATTATAATTATAGCAATAAGTATACATTATACTATCTAAAATTCCACATTCAGGACCACTACCAAGATTTTTTATATTATCATAATAATCTTTAGATAAGTCTACAGTTAATGAATCATTATCTCTATCTATTTTTGCACTTTTAACATAAAGACTTTCTGGTAAGGTTGAAACGCCAGATTTTACTTCTTTTTTTAGTTCTTCTGTAAGTGCAGAAATTAATGCATTATCCTTTACTGGAATTACAGTATCTTTATAATAATAACAATTATCTGAACAGTGATAGTAAAAAATCCTACAGTTTTTATTAACAATAGTACACTCAGAAGTTTTATTATCAATATCCTCTTCAATATATTCTTCGGATGAAGAAGTATTTATTTCCTTGTCTGAGTTTGTTGAATTATTATTAGTAATATTAGAATTATTTTCTTGAGTTGTTGTTTTATCATTTACATTTGTACAGCTAAAAAGAAAGAAAGTTAATGATAATAAAGCAAAAAGGGTTAAGAGATACTTTTTCATTGATTACTCCTTAAAAATAAATTTCATTTTTACTATTATATGAATATGGAGCTATTAGTTATTATTATTATTATTATTATTATTTCAATATGTTATTT
Source organism: uncultured Clostridium sp. (assembly GCF_934754925.1). Lineage (GTDB taxonomy): Bacteria > Bacillota > Clostridia > Clostridiales > Clostridiaceae > Clostridium. The sequence goes on from NZ_CAKVJA010000017.1 coordinate 23,036, forward strand.
AAGATAAGATTAAAATTTATGTTATACTATCCATATACTAAAATTTGCATCATATAAGGAGAATAATATGTATTTAATTGATTATCACATTCACTCAAATAATTCTTTTGATAGTAAGGAAACTGTATTATCAGTTTGTGAAGCTGCAATTGAAAAGGGAATAAATGAAATATGTTTTACTGAACATTTTTCAGTTAAAGAAGGAATAAAAAGTTATGGATTTTTTAATTTAAAGAAATTTAGTGATGAAATAAAAGAGTGCAGAGAGATTTTTAAAGATAAACTTATAATAAGAGCTGGAATTGAAATTTGTGAACCACATGAAAATGAAGAGGAATTAAGAGAAATACTTGAAAATATACCTTTTGATTTTATTTTAGGGTCAGTACATAATTTTGATTATAATATTGGACTTGTAACATATATGAGTTGCCACTCTAAAGAAGAAAGTTACAGTAGATATTTTGAAGAAGTAAATAAAGTTTGTATGTCTCCTCACATTGATGTTGTAGCTCATTTAGATTTAATGAAGAGATATGCTTTTAATACTCATGGTAATTATGATTTTAATGAGTATAAGGAAACTATAGAGGAAGTATTAAATAATATAATCAAGGCTGGTAAAGGGATTGAAGTTAATACGTCTACATTAAGAGGAGTAGTTAATGAAACTATGCCATCTATAGATATTTTAAAAATGTATTATGATTTAGGTGGAAGAATAATAACTGTAGGATCTGATGCTCATAAGGCAGAAGATGTTGGTGCAGGAATTAGAGAAAGTATTGAAGTTTTAAAATCAATTGGATTTAAAGAAATTTATAAGTTTGAAAATAGAAAACCAATAGCCGTAGAAATTTAATAAGAGTTAATATTTTAAATTTAGAAGTTCCTTAAGGAGTTAAACAATTCCTTAAGGAACTTTTTTTATTAAAGTTAATTTTTATGGTTTTAGATAAAGAATAATTGAAAAAGTGATGGGACAATATTAAAAATAATATATTTACTGAATTTGGAAGAAAGGTGGATTTAAATAATGAATTTAGAGTTATTTAATTAATTATGAGGTTAATTGGCTTTAAAATGACTTTGAGAAATTTACTTAAGAGGAATACAATTTAATTAAGTAATTACTTAAATAAATCTCCAAATCTTCGATTTGGCTAAGATGAATTTACAACTCGGACAGTTTAGAGAGGAGTTGTTTCATAATTAAATTAAGAGGTACTTATGAAGGAGAAAGTTAAAGTTTTTAAAGCTATTGGAGATGAAACAAGATTAAAAATATTAATTTTATTATCTACTAAGAATATATGTGCAAAAGGAATTGCAAAGCATCTTGAGATTTCAGAAGCAGCAGTTTCACAGCATATAAAAGTTCTTAAAGAAGCTAATCTTATAATAGCTTATAAAAATGGATATTATGTTATGTACGAGTTAAATAATGAGGTTTTAGAGGAATCTAAAAATTTCATAGATATTCTTATTCATAAGGATGTAGATTTAATTAGTAAAAAATATAATATTAAAATTAGTGATTTTAGTACTGCTAGATGTAAGCAGGGCTGCAAAACAATGAAGGGTTGTTGCAGAAAAAAGTTTAAGGAGGAGTAAAAAATGAAAGTATGTTTTCCAGTTAAATCAAACGAAGGGTTAAATAGTGTTCCGTATAATCACTTTGGTAGTGCACCAGAGTTTGTAATTTGTGATTTAGAGTCTAATGATGTTAAATCAATAGGAAATGGTGATTTAGGCCATGAACATGGAAAATGTCAGCCTATTAAAGCTTTATCAGGTGAAGTAGTTGATGCAGTAGTTGTTGGAGGAATAGGTCAAGGTGCTATTGTAAAATTAAATTCAATGGGGATTAAGGTTTATCAAGCAGTTGAAGGATCTATAGGTGATAATATTGATTCTTTAAATAAGGGTGAATTAAAGGAATTTGATAGTAATCATACATGTAATCATGACGGATGTTCACACCATAATCATTAAAAAATTTTTCTAAATGAAATTGTCTCATAGAACATGTAAATAATAAGACTTCTTCAAGGGTAGTATGTTTTAGTATACCTGTGAAGAAGTTTTTTATTTGCAAACCTTTAACTTAAATTGGAAACGTAGTAAAATATATAATAAAAAATATAATTAATGAGGGTAAGATGAGTGAGGAATTTAAAGAGACAAAAGTTTATACAAAAGTAATAAATGATATTAAGGAAAAAATATTAAGTGGTGAATTAAAAAATGGAGATAGATTACCATCAGAAAGAGAAATGGCAGAAAGGTTAGATGTTTCGAGAACATCAATACGAGAAGCAATTAGAACTCTTGAAATTATGGGGTTAATTGAAAGTAAAAGAGGTTCTGGTAATTATATAACTAATAGCTTTGGAAATTCACTTTTTGAGCCATTATCAATAATGTTTATGCTGCAAGAGTATTCAACAGGTGATATTCATGAATTAAGAGAAACTCTTGAAATTGAATGCTGTAGAATGGCAAGCAGATTAATTTCTTATAAAGATATTAAGTTGTTAAAAGAAATTATTGATGATATGGATAAAACTTATGATGAGGATAAAAGTTTATTACTAGATATTAGATTTCATAATATAATTGTTAAATCTTCTAATAATCCTTTAATAATCAATGTTCTTAAGGCTATATCTCAACTTATGGACAAGTTTATTAAAGAGTCTAGAAAGATTATACTTTGTGAAGAGAATAACAGAAAAATTTTGTTAAATAGTCATAAGGAAATAGTATTATCACTTGAAGAAAGAAATGAAAGTAGAGCTATAATTTCAATGAAAAATCATTTTGATATAATTAAAAGAGCTTATGAAATTTAAGGTAAGAATTAATAGTGAAAAGTGAAGAGTGAAGAGTTAAGGGTGAAGCTGCTAAGGCAGTTTCTGGGGATATATATTTTTTAATTCAGCTAGGCTGAATTATTTCCTTAACTTTTCACTCTTACTTTTTCATTCTTCACTTAATAACTTTTCATTTTTTTATAAAAGCTTTTTTACGCATAAAAACGTTTACGTTAATTAAATAACAATTATTTACAAATGAAAAGTGTAGATTTATAATATAGATAATTGGTAATACCAATTTAAGGAAAATGAATGGGAGGATAAGATGAATATTCTTAAGCAATGGATTTTAGTTTTAATGGTTTATTTCTTAGGGGAAATTGTTTCAAAAGGCTTATCATTACCTATACCAGGCAATATTATGGGAATGATATTTCTATTTCTTTTCTTAGTTACAGGTATTATTAAATTAGAAAAAATAGAAAATGCAGCAAAATCTATATTAGATAATTTAGCATTTCTATTTATTCCGGCAGGTGTAGGGCTTATGAATTACTTTGGAATAATAAGTAATTATGTTGCTCAAATACTATTTATAGTTGTATTAACTACTTTTATCGTCATGTCATTTACAGGCTTAACAGTTCAGTTCGTTTCAAAAAGAATGGAAGCTACTTCAGCTAAGAAGAATAAAAATAAAGAAGCTACAGTTTCTTTAGAAAGGGTTGAATAGTATGGATATTTTCACTTCTAATATGTTTTTTGGAATTTTTATATCACTAGTTGCATATGAAATTGGACAAATTCTTTATAAAAAAACAAAACTACCAATATTTAATCCGCTTTTAATAGGAATAATTTTAGTAATTGCATTTTTAAAAATATTTAAAGTAGATTTTGAAATATATAATAAGGGTGGACAATTTATAAATATGTTTTTAGGCCCAGCAACAGTAATATTAGCAGTTCCACTTTATAAACAATTATCATTACTTAAGAAGAATTTCATACCTATTATTATTGGCATAACAATAGGATGTTTTGTAAGTGTTTTATCTATAATTTTATTAGCAAAAATATTTAATTTAAATAATGATCTTATTATTTCTTTATTACCAAAGTCAGTAACTACACCTATAGGTATTGAAATTTCAAATAGCCTTGGAGGGATAACGGGAGTAACTGTGTTAGCTGTTGTTATTACGGGAATAACAGGAGCAATTATTGCACCAATAGTATGTAAGATATGTAGAATAACTGATCCAGTTGCAAGAGGAATTGGCATAGGAACTGCTTCTCATGCTGTAGGAACTTCTAAAGCCTTGGAAATAGGAGAAACAGAAGGTGCTATGAGTTCATTATCAATAGGAATTGCAGGTCTTATTACAGTTGTAATTGCACCTTTATGTTTTAGTATTGTAAGTAAATTGTTTTAATTAATAATTTAGTTATAAAGTTATTTGCAAAGAAAATTGGTATTACCAATTTTAAAATATAACTTTTAAAATTGAAAATTGTACAAGGTATCTTAATTAGGTATATAAGGGAGGAGAAATTATGAATATTTTAGTTTGTATTAAACAAGTTCCAGGAACATCTAAGGTTGAGGTTGACCCAGTTACTGGAGTTTTAAAAAGAGATGGTGTTGATTCTAAAATGAATCCATATGATTTATATGCATTAGAAACAGCTTTTAAAATTTCAGAAAATAAGGGTGGTAAAATAAATGTTTTAACTATGGGACCACCTCAAGCTAAAGAAATTATTAAAGAAGCTTATTCAATGGGTGTTGATCATGGTGTACTTTTATCTGATAGAAAATTTGCAGGTGCAGATGTTTTAGCAACCTCTTATACTTTGTCTCAAGGTGTTAAAAGTATGGGAGAATTTGATTTAATAGTTTGTGGAAAGCAAACTACTGATGGTGATACTGCCCAAGTTGGTCCTGAAATGGCGGAGTATTTAAATATACCTCATGTTGCTAATGTTAGAAGAATAATAGAAGTTAAAGATGAATCTATTGTAGTTGAAATGGATATGCCAAATACATTAGAGATAGTAGATATTAAATTACCAGCTTTAATTACAGTAGAAAAAGGAATCTTTGAACCTAGATTACCTTCTTATAAGAAAAAAGTAGCAACAAAGGATAGAGATATAGATATTAAGAGTTTATGTGATTTTAAAGATCAAGATGAAAAGCATTATGGGTTAAATGGTTCCCCAACTCAAGTTGAAAGAATTTTCCCTCCTAAGGTTAATGATAAGAGAGAAATGTGGAAAGGTAGTAGCGAAGAAATAGTTAATAAAATTGAGAATACATTGAAGGAATTAAAATTTATTTAAGGGGGTAATTATTATGGGAAGATTAATAATTAATCAAGATAAAGTAGGTAATAAAGATGAATTAGTTAAGATATGTCCTTTTGGTGCTCTTGAAATTAAAGACGATAAGTTAGATATAAATAGTGGCTGTAAAATGTGTAAATTATGTGTAAGAAAAGGTCCAGAAGGTGCAGTAGTATTTATTGAAGATGAAAAGAAAGAAATAGATAAAAGTCTCTGGAATGGAATTGCTGTTTATGTAGATCATGTAGATGGAGAAATTCATCCTGTAACACTTGAGCTTATAGGAAAGGCAAGAGAGCTTGCAGATAAGGTACATCAAAAAGTTTATTGTATAGCTATGGGGGATAATATTGAAAATAGAGTTCATGAACTTTTACATTATGGTGTTGATAAGGTGTTTTTATATGATGATGAGGAATTGAAATTTTTTAGAATTGAACCTTATACTTCAGTAATTGAAGACTTTATAAATAATGTAAAACCAGCAGTGTTATTAGTTGGAGCAACAACTGTTGGTAGGTCATTAGCCCCAAGAGTTGCAACTAGATTTAGAACAGGTCTTACAGCAGATTGTACTATATTAGATATAAAAGAAAACACAGATTTAGTTCAAATAAGACCAGCCTTTGGTGGAAATATTATGGCTCAAATTGTTACACCAAACTCTAGACCACAACTTGCAACAGTTAGATATAAGGTTATGTCAGCTCCAGAAAGAAGTGAAAGTGAAAGTGGAGAAATAGTTAAATTATTTATAGGAAAGGAAAAATTAAAGTCTAATATTAATGTATTAGAAGTAGTTCCAAAATCTAAGGAAAAGGAAATAAGTGAGGCTGATGTTTTAGTTGTTGCAGGAAGAGGTGTAAAGAGTGAAAAGGATTTAGCAATGATTAAAGAATTAGCAGAACTTTTAGGTGGAGAGCTTGCAACTACTAGACCTTTAATTGAAGCAGGGTGGGTTGATGCAAAAAGACAAGTTGGTTTAAGTGGTAGAACTGTTAGACCAAAGCTTATTATTACTTGTGGTGTATCTGGTGCAGTTCAATTCACTGCAGGAATGAATAATTCTGATTATATATTTGCTATAAATTGTGATGAGAAAGCTCCAATATTTAAGGTTGCTCATTATGGAATAGTTGGAGATATTTATGATGTTATACCTATGTTAATTGAAAAGATTAAAAGTAATGTTTCTGGAGCAATAGAAGAAGTTGCTGTAAATAGTATTTAGCCAAGTTTTATTTAACTTTGAGGCAAAGATGAAAGGGGAGGAATTTATGATGGATTATAAGAGATTTTCTGTAGAGGATTATAATAATATATTAAGTTTAATTAATGATAGAGATAGAGTTTTATATGGTGAAAATATAAGTGAAGATTATAGTAGAGATGAGCTAGGCTCTGTAAGAGTTATGCCTAATGTTGTAGTACAAGCGTTAAGTAGTGAAGAGGTTTCTAAGGTAATGAAATATGCTTACGATAATAATATTCCAGTAACTCCAAGAGGTTCAGGAACAGGTCTTGTTGGATCCGCTGTACCTATTAAGGCTGGAATTGTTATTGATTTAAGTAAAATGAACAATATTTTAGAGTTAGATGAAGAAAATTTAACATTAACAGTTGAACCAGGGGTATTACTTATGGAAATAGGAAAATATGTAGAAGAGTTTGATTTGTTTTATCCACCAGACCCAGGAGAAAAAACTGCCACTATAGGAGGGAATATAAGTACTAATGCTGGTGGAATGAGAGCTGTAAAATATGGTGTTACTAGAGATTATGTAAGAGGTCTTGAAGTAGTTTTACCTAATGGAGAAATTATTAATGTTGGAGGAAAGGTAGTTAAAAATAGTTCTGGATATGCATTAAAGGATTTAATAGTAGGTTCTGAGGGAACTTTAGGAATTGTTACAAAAGCTATATTAAGATTATTACCCTTACCTAAAAAGGCAATTAGTCTTTTAATTCCTTTTGATACTTTAGATAATGCAATAGAAACTGTACCTAAGATAATTAAATCTAAATCTATACCAACAGCAATAGAGTTTATGCAAAGAGCTGCAATTATAGCTGCAGAGGAGTTTTTAAAGAAGCCATTTCCTGATAAATCATCAGATGCATATTTATTATTAACCTTTGATGGAAACTCAAAAGAAGAAATAGAAAGGGCTTATGAAGGTGTTGCTAATATTTGTTTAGAAAATGGTGCGTTAGATGTATTTATTTCTGATACTGAAGAAAGACAAGAAGCTATTTGGAGTGCTAGAGGTGCTTTCTTAGAAGCTATAAAAGCATTAACAACTGAAATGGATGAGGTTGATGTTGTTGTACCAAGAAATAAGGTTGCTGAATTTGTTAAGTTTACTCATGAAGTTGAAGAATCACAAGATATAAGAATAAAGAGTTTTGGTCATGCTGGTGATGGTAATCTTCATATTTATATATTAAGAGATGATTTAAATTCTGATGAATGGAATAATAAGCTTAATAATGTTATGGAAATTTTATATAAGAAATCAAGAGAACTAAGTGGCCAGGTTTCAGGAGAACATGGTATAGGCTTTGCTAAAAAATCATATTTAAATGAATCCTTACCAAAGCAATCTATAGAGATTATGAAGGGAATAAAACTTGCTTTTGATCCTAAAAATATTTTAAATCCAGGTAAAGTATGTCAGTAATAAAATAGATAAAATTGCTTCAAAGGAAATTAGCCAAACAATACAAAAAAGAACATACTTTCACTTTTAAGAAAGATATAGTAATATAGTAATATAAAATTATATTTTAAGACAATTATAAAAAGGATGTATTAAAACTACAATTCACTTAATATAAAATTGCGAACTAATTTATAGTTAAGGGGATTTGTTCAGTTAAAGAGTTTAATTTAGCTTTCGCTAATTAAACTCAGGTAAGGGTTTGCTAAAGCAAACGTTAAAGAGTTAAGCAGAATCCCCCTAAAGTTAACGACTTGTCATACAAATTTGTAGCAGGAATCGTTAACTATAAGTCGAAGAACTAAGAAAAACAGTGAAGAGAAAAAATGAAATATTAATTTGGAGGGAAGCATTGAAATTAAGCTGTAGAATTTAATAATTGATGTAGTAAAATTTGCGTTAAGAAGATTTTACTGTTTGACGCGCTAGCTAGTTTAGAATCTTTAGCAAGTTTTACGGAATCAATTATATAAATTCAAAGTGAAAATTTCACCGCTTCCCGGAAAAGTAATATTCCATTTTTCGTTCTCACTGTAGTTCGCAGTTTATTTCAATTGTGAAAATAGAGTTTTTAACATTTCTTTGACAGCGATAGGAGAGAGAAAGTATAGGAAGGGAAAAGAGCATATGATTGTAGGAACTACTGCAACGGCAACTATGGGAATTGGTTTTTTAATTACTAAGACTTTTGATAGTGCTGTATATTTAGCTCCTTTAATTATTGGTGGATTTATTGGATCATATATGCCTGATATTGATTCACATAATTCTAAAGCAAGACAAGTTTTTAATAAGCTATTAACATTTTCTATAATAGCAATAGTACTAGGATATATGTTAGGAATAGCATTAAGTGTAAGTGATGTATTAAATTTTTTAGAGAGTAATATTAAAAATTGTTTTGCAACAGTTATGTTTTGTATAACAACTGTATTAGGAAAATTATCTCCACATCGAATGTTTACTCATAAATGGTTAGGTACATTAATGTTTTGTGGAAGTGTATATTTAACAGGAAATATATATTTAGCATTAGGCTTTTCTATGGGATATATTTTACATATTGTTTGCGATAGATTTTCACCAAGAGGCAAGAATTTAAAATTCTTTGAGTTCAAATTACCTTGTAAAAACTCTAGGAATAAGACAATGATTACTTGGTAATGGGATTTTTAATAAATTAATTATTTAATTACATAGAATAATTAGAAAAAATAAAAGAATTAGCAACTATTTAGCGGCTAATTCTTTTATTTTTATATTTTTAGGTAAACTTGCTTTTAATGATTTAAGTATACCTTTTGGATCTTCAGTTATTATTGAACAAATAAGTAAATCATACTTAGTTGTAAGTTTTAGTTCATAAGTATTTCTCTTATCTTTCTTTTCAAGTAATAAGCTTTGAATTTCATTGAATTCACCATAATTATTTTTTACTACTACATAATTATCATATATTGCAAATTTAGTACAAGACAATTTTATGCAGAAGAAAACTAATATATTTATAAGTACAATTGCTATTAAGTAATAAGGTGTTATATTATTGATAAATATATAAATAGCAAATAGTATACTAACTACTAATAGAATAATAGATGGAATATAGGTGTTTAAAGAGTTAGTAGTATATTCAAATTTTAAATTAGATTTGTTTTTTAGCATTTTTTTATAATAAATAGAATACAAAACTGTTAAATAATAGGCTGGTATTACAGCGAAAATTATTAAAAATAATATAAGAACAAAATTATTCATAAAAGATCCTCCAGAAAAAGCTTTTCTTAAATTTATATATAAATAATATTTTATACCAGTAAGTTAATATTATCAATAAATATAAATAATTAAAAAGAATAGAGATATAAAAATAGAAAAAATAAAAAAATATTTATAAAGAAACAAAAATACAAAAAAACTACAAAAATACACATAAAAAGGTTTTCAAATGACATAAAATTATGTAAAATGGTAATTAAGAGGATATTAAGTTAATGGATTTATGTAAAATTTAATAAGAGAGGTTTAATGCTTATATGGAGAGGCAAAAAATTTTAAAACTAAGGGAAATTATAAATGTTTTTGCTATTATTATAATGTGTGGACTTTACACTCTTATAATAGATAATAGTTTTAATATTATTATTTTCTTGCAAATAGGAACATTAGTTACTTGTTGCTTATATGCGTCTAGTGCATTTATATTATTTTTAGATAAAAGGAGAAAAATCTTTAATTTATATAAATATTTATCATTAGGAGCTTTAGGTATGGGATTTTTAACAGTTTCTAATGTAATTCTATTAAATGTAAATTTAAGTATGCGATTAATATATAATTCGCTAAACAGAATGTTTTATATAATTTTCTTATTTGAGGTGATAATATTTATAATATCATTTATTAATATTAATAAGGAAAGGGAATTTAAAAGTATTTGTATTCATGTTACTATAGCGACATTTATATCTCAATATTTAATATTTAGAAGTAAATCGTATTTTTTTAAGGAATTATCATTAGTAGGTGTTAATAAAACTAAATTTATAATAGAAATTGTATTAGTATTGTTATATATATTATTGCTACGTGTGATTCAAAAAGAAGAAAAAAATTTTTCTAATGAAATATTTTTAGATTTTAAATTTTATGTATATTCTAGGATTATGTTAATAATATTTATAATTATTATGCCTAAGGAATATAATATTATTATGGTTTTAATATCTTATTTTATTAAGTTTATAGGCAACTATTGTATATTTAAGATTATTGCATTAGAAGTTGTTAGAAAACCTAATGAGTATTTATATAATGAATTAATAATTAAGTCTAATATGTTAGAAAAAAAACTAGATGAATTAAAAAGAAAAAATGAAATAGATGAGATAAATAAACAATTGCTTGTTAATATTTCCCACGAATTTAAAACACCAATAAATATTATTTACTCAGCAGTACAAATGCAAGATTTAAAGAAAGATTGTAATGATATAAATGCAATTTTAAAGTTTAATTCTGTAATTAAACAAAATTGTTACAGATTAATAAGATTAATAGATAATTTTATTGATTCAAGTAAGTTAACACAAAAAGATTATAATTTAGAATTAAAATGCTTAAATATAGTTTCAGTTGTTGAAAATACTACAATGTCAATATTATCTTTTGCAGAAATAGGTGGGATAGAAGTCGTTTTTGATACTGAAGAGGAAGAGTTATTTGTTTTAGCTGATAAGGATTTAATAGAGAGATGTATTTTAAATATACTATCAAATTCAATTAAATATAATAAAGGAACTAAGGGAAAAATAAATGTTTTAATTGGATTAAGAGGTGAAAATATTATTATAGAAATTGAGGATAATGGTATTGGTATACCTAAGGAAAAACAAAAGCATATTTTCAATAGATATGAAAGAATTAAGTCAAGTGAAGGTGAATATAAGGAAGGATCTGGTTTAGGTCTTAATATAGTTAAGCAAATAATAAATAAGTTTAATGGAGAAGTTAGACTTGAAAGCGAAGAAGGTATTGGAACGAAGGTAACACTTATTATACCTAAAGTAGATTATGATGAAGAAATATATGAAGAATACTCTGATGAGTATAACTTGAAAAATAATATTATTCAAAAAGTTAATTTAGAAATGTCTGATATATGTATGTAAGAAAAGTCATTAAGCTAATAAAATAATTAGTTTAATGACTTTTTTACAAGGGAAAAATTTTAAAAAAATATAATGGAAAATATTTACAAAAAGTATTTTAAGTTGTATAATATATTTATAGTAGTTGAAAGGAAAAAAACTTAAGGCTACTAAATATATAGTTTTTATAATAATAAAAACTAAAGGGGTGGTGCTTCTAAATGTCGTTATTGGATGATGTTCAGTTCGTGAACAAATATGATAGAGAGGAGGCGTGTATAGGGTTTAAAAATAGGCTTTTAAATAATGCTAAAATCAAACTTTATAAATGTTTTAAAGAAGGAGATGATCTAATCTATCTAATACATTAGTAAAGGGGGATAGAAGTTCGTTATTCATAAAATAGAGTTTTAAACATTTTTATTTGAAGATAATTTAATAATGTATATAAAAAGGAGCTACTTAATTTAGCTCCTTTTAATTTTAATATAAAAGGTGGATGATGTAAAAGTGGAGTATATATCTTTAGTAGCCAAAAAAATAAGACCTTTTTTAAATTTAATTATTTTTTTCTTAGTATTTACAATTTCTTTTTCAATAGTTATTGGAACTTTAAAGTATACAATTCCATTTATAATTGGATTAATAACAGCATCAATTTTAAAAAAGCCTACAGAGGCTATTATTAAAAAATTTAATATAGATGGAAACTTAGCTTCTAGTATCTGCATATTGTTTTTTTATGTAATTACAGTAACTTTATTAGGCTTTAGTATAGTTTATCTTTGTTCTGAAATTAAAGATTTAGCAACAGATGGTTATCAGTATTTATATGATAATGGATCAAATATAAATGTATTTATTCAAGATTCCTTATCAGCTTTTGAAAATATAGATGAATCTATTCTAGAAAGTTTAAGAAGTAATATAAATAAGTTTATATCAGATATATCCAATTATGCTTTAGATTTTAGTATGAATATTGTAAATTATATAATAGGTATAATTTCTGCTTTCCCATATATTGTATCAGTAATAATTTTTGCTATATTATCTACTTTTGTTTTTCTAAAAAAGTTTATTAAAAGGGATTCAGAACGTATAAAAAATATAGAATATATTAAGGAAAATGAACTTGATAAGTTTTTAGAGATTATAACAGAAATTAAAGATGTTGTTTTTAAGTATATAGGTACATATTCTATATTAATTTTATGTACATTTATAATTACATTTATAGGATTTAGTATTTTAAAAATACCATATACCCTATTATTAAGTTTAATTTGTATGATATTAGATTTATTACCGATTGTAGGTATGGTTTTGGTATTTTTACCTCTTGTAATTATTTATTTTTTTAGTGGAAAGTATATTACTGTTATATTTTTAATAATTTTATTTTGTGGAATTATGATTACTAGAAATATATTAGAGCCAAAGCTTTTGTCATCATCCTTAGAACTATCTCAGCTAAGTGTTTTAATTGCTATCTTTGTAGGATTAAATGCTGGAGGATTTAAAGGAATGATATATTTAATGGCTCTATTTATAAGCTTTAATTTTTATAAAAAATATGAAACTAATGATGAGAAAACTATGTTAAAAAAATGTGAAGATAAATCTGAAAAATAGATATAAAAATATTTATGCCTTTCTAAAATACTCTTTATTAAATAAATTTTTTGGTAATTATTTATTTAAAAAAGAGTATTTTTATGCATTAAATTTTAATTTATTAGTATATTTTTTAATATAGAGCTATAAAAGTTTATTAGGGGAAAATAATAATAAATGTAAATATTTACATAAAAAGTAATAAGTATTACAATATAACTAAATGGAATCTTATGAGAAAAAGAGTGAATCTTGTATGAAAATGTTTACAAAAATTAAATAGTATATTTATATAATTTAATATAAAAAATAAAATGAAGAGGAGTTTTAGGGGGGGATTATCTTGATGAAAGTTTTAATAGCTGATGATGAATTAGAAAGTAGAAAAAAAGATAAGGTAAATGAATTTTATGGTGAGAAAGGCCATTATTTAAAAGAAAATTTTCTTAAAAATTGGATGAACGGAAAAATTAGAAGCACAGAAATTAAAAGAAATATGGAGTATTTTAATATTAAATATACTAATTCAATGGCACTTATAGTAATTAAACCTTTAATAAAAAATAAAATAGAAATAGAGGAAGAGTGGGAGATAGGCTTACTAAGTTATGCTATATATAATATTGCAAATGATGTAATGAAAAAGTTTAAGTGTTTAAATGTGTTTATTGATTCTAAAAAACAAATTGTTATTTTATGTGATATAAATCCAATAAAATACTGGCATAGTATTGTTAATGAGTTAGAAAATTCTATTAATAAATCTCTTAAGGTAAATGTAGTTATATGTGCATCATTTTTACGTAATGATCCAGTTCAAGTTAATATTGTTTATAAATATTTATGTAATAGGTTAGTTGATAAGAGTAAAAAACCACCTATACTTATTGAGGTTCAAAAATATATAAATAGAAATTATAATAAAGAGGATTTGTCACTATCAGAAATAGCAAATAATTTAGGGGTTACTCAAACATATCTTACTAGATTATTTAAGAGAGAGCTTAAAATAACTTTTCATGAATATTTAACTAAGGTAAGAATAAAAAATGCAATAATTTTAATGAGAGATCCATCATTAAAATTATCTGAAATTGCAGAGTTAATTGGATATAGTACACAACATTATTTTATTAATGTATTTAAAAAATATGTTGGAATATCGCCTCAAGATTATAAATTAGGGATAGTAAACGAAAATAGATAGTAAGGTATTGATTAAATTAAATATAATTATATATAATAAAGAGCCGTAAAAGGCTCTTTTATATTTGTATTAATTTATATAAAATAATGTTATTATTCCAGTAGGAGTGTGATAAGTATGGCTAAAGAAAAGAATGTAAAAACAAATGCAATGAGGATACTAGATTCAAAAAAAGTAAATTATGAAATGATTGCTTATGATATTTTAGATGATAAAATAGATGGTATTTCTGTTGCAGAAAAAACTGGGCAAGATGTGAAAGAGGTTTACAAAACTTTAGTAACTCAAGGTTTAAGTAGAGAATTTTATGTTTTCGTTATACCAGTTGATAAAGAGTTAGATTTAAAGAAGGCAGCAAAAGTAGCTGGAGAAAAGAAAGTTGAAATGATTCATGTTAAAGATATAACTAAATATACAGGTTATATAAGAGGGGGATGTTCTCCTGTAGGAATGAAGAAACTTTATAAAACATTTATTTATGAAGAGGCTGAAAATTTAGAAAAGGTTTGTGTCAGTGGAGGAAAAAAGGGACTTCAGATTAAATTATCTCCAATGGATTTAATAGAAGTTGTAAATGGTACATTTGCAGATATTATACACTAATAAATTTTCTACATGAATATTTAATAAAAACTAGAGTGAAATATAAAAAATGTACAAATTTTACTAATAATAACCATAGTATTTGTAAATACTATGGTTATTATATTTTTAGAGGTGGAAGCAATGTTAAAGTGGAGAGATTTTTATTTAATGAAGGTTTATGATTCTAAAAATAAATATATTGGTGTTATTGAAGATATTTCTATAGATTTTAATAAAGGAACTATAGAGGGATTTGTAATTTCACCAGCTTCTATAATGAGAAAGCATACTTTTGTTTCTAGTGATGCAATAGTCTCTATAGATAAAACCATGAAAATTAAAGAAACATCAAAGATTAAGGGCCTTAAATTTAAAGAAATTAAATTTATTGATATCTTAAATGAAAATAAGATATTAATTGGTGTTCTTGAAGATTTAATAATAGATAAGGAAAGCTTTAATATAAAAGGATTAATTATTAGTTCAGGAATTTTTGATAAAATGTTTAAGGGAAAAGAAATTATTACATTAAAACATTGTATTTTATGTGATGATTATATTTTATACAATGGCAATGAGCGTATTAAGTTAAAAACTTTACCTCATAATTTAGGAGGCTCTAAGGATGTTAGCAAAGCATAAAAATTTGATTTATAAAACAATAATAGCAATAGTTTTTATAATATTTAGTATCATTGTATATAAGTATTTTACTCCTATAAGATATGTTGTTAATTTATTAGTGGTTTCATTTATAATTGCATATACTTTGAAACCTTTAAAAAATTGGCTAAGTGAAAGATTAAATATTTCTCCTAAAACAAGTTCTCTTTTAATTATATTATTATTTTTATTATCTTTTGTAGGACTTCTATACTGTATAGTTCCATCTATATTAAATGAAAGTGGAAATTTTGGAATTATGTTAGATAGTATAGAAGAATATATTTTAAATCTTGCAGTTAGATTTAAATTAGATAGGTTACCGATTTTTGAAACTATATATATACAAGTTGGCGAAAAAATAAATATGGTTTTAAGTAGTGCATCAACTAATTTAGTAGATAATATGATTTCTCTTGGTGAGAATATTATTGCTTTTGCAGTTGTCCCTATTACAACTTATTATTTACTAGCAGATGGACATTTGCTTTACAAAAAACTATTATTAATTTTTCCAACAGATAAAAGAGTTTTAATAAAAAATATAAATAATAATATCGATAAGATATTAAGTAGATATATATTAAGTCAGCTTTTACTATCATTAATAATTGGATTATTATCCTTTGTTTTATTATTAGTACTTAGAGTGAAGTTTCCATTAGTTTTATCTATAATAAATGCTATAGCTAATATAATTCCATACTTTGGACCTATTATCGGAGGTGTTCCTATAATTTTTATGGCACTTACAGGCTCTATTACAAAGGGAATACTAGCAGCTATAGGAGTAATTTTAATACAACAAGTAGAAGGTAACTTTTTAGCGCCTAAAATAACGGGGGATAGTACTAATATGCATCCTATAATAATTATTATTTTATTGATATTAGGAGAAAAAATGGGTGGAGTAATAGGGATGGTTCTAATTGTTCCTATTGCTGTGATTATTAAGGTTGTATATGATGATATAGATTATTATTTGTTTTAAATAAAATCTAAACATCTATTTTGGCTATTGAACTTTCAAATAAGTTCTAAGTTTTCATTGCTAGGATTAGTACTTGGTAAAGTTTGTTGACATAAATACTTAAATGAAATATAATTTTGTCATAAATATATAGCATAAAGCAATGAAGAGAATTAGTAAATATGATGTAAATATTAAGAGAGGAAGTGGATGGTGAAAACTTCTTATTTAGCATATTGAAGCTGTCTTGGAGCTTATTTTACTTTAAGTGATGTATATTCATATACATAATTAGGGTGGTACCGCGGAGATTATAAGTTTTCGTCCCTTTTTCTTTAGGGATGGAGACTTTTTTTATTGGTTGAATTACCCATAAAAAATAAATTTAAGATTTAGTTTAATTTAGAATTAAATTACTAATAGAAGAAATTGGAGGTAGAAGAAATCATGAAATTCATGGGAGCAAATGAATTAAGAGAAAGTTTTATTAGCTTTTTCGAATCTAAGGAACATTTAAGAATGGAAAGTTTTCCATTAGTACCTAAAAACGATAATAGTTTATTATTAATAAATGCAGGTATGGCACCACTTAAGCCATATTTCACAGGTATACAAAAACCACCAAAGACTAGAGTTACGACTTGTCAAAAGTGTATTAGAACTGGTGATATAGAAAATGTAGGAAAGACTTCAAGACATGGTACTTTCTTTGAAATGTTAGGTAACTTCTCATTTGGAGATTACTTCAAAAATGAAATTATTCCATGGTCATGGGAATATGTAACAGAAGTTTTAAAATTACCTAAGGATAAATTATATGTAACAATTTATTTAGAAGATGATGAGGCATATGAAATTTGGACTACTAAAACAGATATAGATCCAAACAGAATATTTAGATTAGGTAAAGATGATAACTTCTGGGAAGTTGGAACTGTTGGACCATGTGGACCTTGTACAGAAATTCACTTTGATAGAGGTGTAGATGTAGAACCTGTTACAAATGTGGATGATTTTGTAGCTGCTTCTGATGCTGATAGAATAGTTGAGTTCTGGAACTTAGTATTTATTCAATTTGATAAACAAGAAGATGGTAGCTATGCTCCATTAAAGAATAAAAATATAGATACTGGTATGGGACTTGAAAGAATTGCAACTATAATGCAAGGTGTTGATAACATATTTGAAATTGATACAGTAAAGAATATCTTAAATAAGGTATCAGCTTTATCAGGTGTAGAATATGGAAAAGATGCTAATAGCGATATTTCATTAAGAATAGTAACAGACCACGTTAAAGCTGTAACTATGCTTATATCTGATGGTGTTCAACCAAGTAACGAAGGTAGAGGATATGTTTTAAGAAGACTTTTAAGAAGAGCTGCAAGACATGGAAGATTACTTGGAATTAAGGGATTATTCTTAAAGGATGTTGTAGATGCTGTTGTTGAAAACTATGGTGGAAATTATCCAGTATTAGTTGAAAATAAGGATTATATAACTAAGATAATAACTTTAGAAGAAGAAAGATTTAATGAAACTATTGATGGTGGAATGAATATATTAAATGGTTATATTAAAGAATTAGAAGAAGCTAAATCTACAGTACTTTCTGGAGAAAAAGCATTTAAATTATATGATACTTATGGATTCCCACTAGAATTAACAGAAGAAATCCTTGAAGAAAAGGGAATGACTGTTGATCACGAAGAATTCAAAAAGGAAATGGAAGCACAAAGAGAAAGAGCTAGAAGTGCAAGAGGCGAAACTTCTTACATGGGAGCTGATGAAAATCCAATTAACAAAGTAAAAGCTGATATTGAAACTGAGTTTACTGGATATACTTCAACAGAAGGTGTTGGAAAAGTTGTAGTTTTAGCAACTGATGAAGAATTTGTTGATGAATTAACTGAAGGAAGCAAAGGTTATATCTTAACTGATAAGACTCCTTTCTATGCTGAGATGGGTGGTCAAATTGGTGATACTGGTATGATTGTTGGAGCTAACGGAACAGCTTATGTATATAATACTAAGAAAAATGTTGGTGGAAAGACTGTTCATTATGTTGAAGTTAAAACTGGAAGTATAAAGAGTGGTGAAGAAGTTACTTTAACTGTAGATAAGGCAAGAAGATCTAGTGTTTGTAAAAACCATACAGCAACTCATATGTTACAAGCTGCATTAAAAGAAATTGTTGGATCTCATGTTCACCAAGCAGGTTCTTTTGTTGATAATGAAAGATTAAGATTTGACTTTACTCACTTCCAAGCCATGACAGCTGAAGAAATTCAAAAGGTTGAAGATTTAGTTAATGATAAGATAATGGAAGTTGACGTTGTAGAAACTAAGCTTATGACAATTGAAGAGGCTAAGGAATCTGGAGCAACAGCATTATTTGATGAAAAATATGGTGATAAAGTAAGAGTAGTAGCTGCTGGAGAATTCTCTAAAGAACTTTGTGGTGGTACTCACGTATCTAATGTTGGAGAAATAGGATTATTTAAAATAGTTTCTGAAACTGGTGTAGCTGCTGGTATAAGAAGAATAGAAGCTTTAACAGGAAGAGCAGCTATAAAATATATGGAAGAAAAGCAAAGATTATTAAAAGAAGCTTGTGCAGCACTTAAGTGTACTGAAAAAGATGTTTTAAAGAAAATATCAACTCAAGGTGCAGAAATTAAAGAAAAAGATAAAGAAATTGCAGAGCTTAAATCAAAACTTACAAGTGGAGCTTTAGATGATATATTAAATTCAGCTAAGGAAATTAATGGAGTTAAATCAATTGCATATGCACTTGAAGGTGTAGATGGAAATGCTTTAAGAGATTTAGCTGATAAAATAAGAAGTAAGATGGGTTCAGGAGTTGTAGTATTAGTAAGTAAGTTAGGAGATAAGGTTAATTTAGTTACTATGGCAACTAAGGATGTATTAGATAAGGGAATACATGCAGGTAAGATTATTAAAGAAGTAGCTACTGTTGTTGGCGGTGGCGGAGGTGGAAGACCAGACATGGCTCAAGCCGGTGGTAAGAAGCCAGAAAGTATTCCACAAGCTATAGAAGCTGCATTCCAAACAATAGAAAATTTAGTAAAATAGTTTTTTGAGAGTATACAATTATGTTAATTTAGGTTATAATATAAATAATAAAGTTGTATAAAGATTTTCCAATGATTAAAAATAAATAAAAAACTTTCGTAAGGGGGTGAAGCTGCTAAGAAGCAGCGGACGATATGGATAATAATCTTGACAGAACAATGCAATTTGACTTAAACATTAACAAAGAAGATTTAACTAAATCAATTTTAAATGATGTATATACAGCATTGAAGGAAAAAGGATATAACCCAATAAATCAGTTGGTAGGTTATCTAATTTCAGGGGATCCTTCTTACATTACTAGTTATAACGGAGCAAGAGCTTTACTTAGAAAACTTGAAAGAGATGAAATACTTGAAGAGGTAATAAAATCTTATCTAGAAATAAAATAAAAGGTGCCCGTTAATCGGGCGCTTTTATTTATTAAAAATTATTTTTTTAAATAAATTAAACAAAAATTAAAAAATTATGAACACGTTTTACTAGTTCAAAATTAATTAAACAAAGGAGTTTCTATGAGAATATTAGGACTTGATATGGGATCAAAGACTATAGGAGTTGCATTAAGTGATCCGTTAGGATGGACAGCACAAGGAATTACAACAATAAGACGTACTAAAAAGGAACAAGATTTAGAAGAAGTGAATAAAATATGCAATGAATATGGTGTAGAAACTATAGTTGTTGGATTACCTAAAAATATGAATGGAACTATTGGAGAATCAGGAGAAAAAGCTCTAGAGTTTGCGGAGCTACTAAAAGAAAAGACAGGTTTACCAATAGAAATGTGGGATGAAAGATTAACAACAGTAGCGGCACATAGAGCAATGTTAGAAGCTGATCTTTCAAGAAATAAAAGAAAGAAAATTGTAGATAAAATAGCAGCAACATACATATTACAAGGATATCTTGATAAATTAAGATTAAGTAAGTAGTTAATGGGAAAGAGACTAAATAAGTAATTAAAAATATGAGATAATTAAGTTGTTTGCAGTTTTGATATTTTATGTAATAATATAATAAACAATTCAAATGAAAAAGGAGTTTGTAAAAATGGAAAAAGATTTAAAAACAATACAATTATTTGATGAAGATGGAAATGAGATAAATTTAAATGTAATAGCATTCTTTGATATGGTAAACCCTGAGACGGAAGAAAAAAGTGAGTATGTTATAGTTCAAGAACAAGGATATGAAGATGAAAATCCTTTTGCTTTAAAAGTAATAAAAGATGAAGAAGATAATGATATTTTTGAATTAATTGAAAATGAAGTAGAATTAGCTGCTATAGAAGAAGCTTATAATACTATTTTTATGGACGAAGAATAATTTAAAGAAATGAGGTGTTAAGTATATGAGCACAGTTAATATAGATATTGAATTATTGAAGGAAAACTTAAAACAAAAGGGCTATAAGTTAACGCCTCAAAGAAGAGCTATTGTAGATGTAATCATTGAAAAAGAGGGAGAACACTTAACCGCAGAAGAAATTTATGATGAAGTTAAGAAAATATGTCCTGATATAGGTTTAGCAACAGTATATAGAACTGTATTATTACTAGAGGAGATAGGCGTTATTTTTAAGTTAGATTTAAATGATGGATGTAGTAGATATGAACTTGTTCATAGTGAGGAAGAACATAGACATCATCACTTAGTATGTAATGAGTGTAAGGCTGTATTTGAAGTTCAAGATGATCTTTTAGATGAACTTGAAGAAAGAATTGAAAATACATACGGATTTAAGATTTTAGATCATAGTGTAAAATTCTTTGGAATATGTGCTAACTGTTGTAAAAAACAAAAAGGTGAATAAAAGGATATTTTAATATAGTATGTATATACTTTGAAATACATAGTGGAAAAGAGAAGGAGGGGACATATGAAGAATGAAAAGGCAAAGGTTAAGATTATTCCTTTAGGTGGGGTAAATGAAATCGGAAAAAATTTAACAGCAATAGAGTATAAAAATGATATAGTTGTAATAGATTGTGGACTTAAATTCCCAGATGAAGATATGTTCGGAATAGATTTAGTTATACCTGATATAACGTACCTTATAAAAAATAAGGAAAAAGTATCGGGAATATTCTTAACTCATGGTCACGAAGATCATATTGGAGCGTTACCATATGTTTTAAAACAATTAAATGTTCCAGTATATGGAACAAAATTAACGTTAGGAATAGTAGAAACTAAGCTTAAGGAACATGGATTATTAAGTTCAACAGAGCTTATAAGAGTAAAACCAAGAGATGTAATTAGATTAAATTCAGTATCCGTAGAGTTTATAAAAACTAATCACTCAATTGCTGACTCAGTTGCAATTGCAGTACACACGCCATTAGGTGTTGTACTTCATACAGGAGATTTTAAGGTGGATTATACACCTATTGACGGTGAAGCTATGGATTTTGCAAGATTTGCAGAATTAGGAAAAAAGGGAGTTCTTGCTATGATGGCAGACTCTACAAATGTTGAAAGAGCTGGGTATACAAACTCAGAAAAAATTGTTGGAGAAAGTTTAACGAGAATATTCGGAAAAACTAAAGGAAGAATAATTATTGCAACATTTGCCTCAAATATTCATAGAATTCAACAAATAATAGATGCTGCTTCAGTATATGGTAGAAAAGTTGCCGTTTCTGGAAGAAGTATGGAGAATATATTGAATGTAGCTATAGAATTAGGCTATATTGAAGTTGATAAGGATACTTTAGTATCTATTGATCAAATTAATAAATATAATAATGATCAGGTAGTTATTATAACTACTGGAAGTCAAGGTGAGCCAATGTCTGCATTGTCAAGAATGGCAGCATCAGAGCATAGAAAGGTAAATATTGTTGAAGGTGATACAATAATTATTTCGGCTACACCTATTCCAGGAAATGAAAAGCTTGTATCAAAAGTTATTAATCAATTATTTAAAAAGGGTGCAGAAGTTATATATGGCTCTCAAGAAAATATTCATGTTTCAGGTCATGCCTGTCAAGAAGAGCTAAAACTTATGCAAACATTAGTTAAACCAAAGAATTTTATTCCAGTTCATGGTGAATATAGACATCTAAAACAACATGGAGAACTAGCTATAAAATTAGGATTAGATCCTAAAAATGTAATTATTCCTGAAGTAGGGGATGTAATTGAAGTTACTAGAAGTGGCATTAAAAAGAATGGAAGCGTTGTTTCGGGACAAATATTTGTTGATGGACTTGGTGTTGGAGATGTTGGTAATATAGTATTAAGAGATAGAAAACATCTATCTCAAGATGGTATATTAACAGTAGTTGTGACTTTATCAAAAGAAAGTAAAACTATAGTAGCAGGTCCAGATGTTATCTCAAGAGGATTTGTTTATGTAAGGGAATCTGAAGGATTAATGGATGAAGCAAAAGATATTGTTAGAAATATTTTACTTGATTGTGAGGAAAAGAAAATTACTGATTGGGCAACATTAAAATCAAATGTAAGAGATGAGCTTAGAGCTTACCTTTACGAAAAAACTAAGAGAAAACCAATGATTTTACCAATTATTATGGAAATATAAGTACTAGTTGACAAGTAACAAAGATAATAGTAGAATAATTTAGAGATTTGGAAATTGGATACGAGTGTATCCAATTTTCTTTTTAAGTAAAATATTTATAGGTTTACAAAAGGAGAATCTAAATTTATAATTTAGTAATTTTAACTTTAAAAGATATAGCGTAGCATAGGTTTTATTACCTTTAGCCTGCTTTGTTCAAAAGTAAGATAAGCCTTTAAAATAAAAATTATGAATTTAATAGTAATATTTAAATTTATTAATAAAAGTTAATGGAGGAAATTAAATGGAATTAATAACTAGAGATGATATTAGAAATATAGCAATAATAGCTCACGTTGACCATGGTAAAACAACATTAGTTGATGCTATGTTTAAAGAAAGTCACGTATTTAGATCAAATGAAAAAATGGATGAAAGAGTAATGGACTCTAATGATTTAGAAAAAGAAAGAGGAATTACAATTCTTTCAAAGAATACTGCAGTTATGTATGATGGAATAAAAATAAACATCGTTGATACACCGGGACATGCTGATTTCGGTGGAGAAGTTGAACGTGTACTTAAGATGGTTGATTCAGTTTTACTTGTTGTTGATTCTTATGAAGGACCAATGCCACAAACAAAGTTCGTTTTAAAGAAAGCTCTAGAGCTAAAGTTAAAACCAATCGTTGTTATAAATAAGATAGACAAACCAAACGCTAGACCAGAAGAAGTTATTGATGAAGTATTTGACTTATTCCTAGAATTAGGAGCTGATGATGAGCAATTAGACTTCCCAATTATATATGCTTCTGCTAGAGAAGGTTTTGCAAGATATAATGTTGAAGATACAAATATGGGTATGGAACCATTATTTAAGACAATTATAGAACATGTTGAACCACCAAAGGGATATATAGATGGACCTTTCCAAATGCTAGTTACAACTTTAGATAGTAATGCATTCGTTGGTAAAATTGCTATAGGTAAAGTACATAGAGGAAAAGTTAAGAAAAATCAAAGCGTTGCTTTAGTTAGACAAGATGGAAGTAAAGCAAATTACAAAATAACAGCTGTATTTGGTTATAATGGATTAAAGAGAGAAGAAATTGAAGAAGCTGGACTTGGAGATATTATTGCAGTAAGTGGTATTATTGATGCTAATATTGGAGAAACTATAGCTGATTCTTCTAATCCAGAAGCTTTACCATTCGTTGAAATTGATGAACCAACACTTAACATGAACTTCATGGTTAATGATTCACCATTTGCAGGTAAAGAAGGGGAATTCGTTACTTCAAGACACTTAAGAGATAGATTAATGAAAGAATTAGAAACTAACGTAAGTTTAAGAGTTAAAGAAATAACTCCAGATTGTTTCGAAGTATCAGGAAGAGGGGAACTTCACTTATCAGTTCTTATTGAAACTATGAGAAGAGAAGGATTTGAGTTACAAGTTTCTAAGCCAAATGTTATCTTCAAAGAAGAAAATGGTAAAAAATTAGAACCAATGGAATACTTAACTATAGATGTACCAGAAGAATTCATGGGTGCTGTTATGGAAAAAATGGGACCAAGAAAAGCTGAAATGGTTAATATGACATCAGCAGTAAACGGATATACTAGATTAGAATTCGTAATTCCTGCAAGAGGTCTTATAGGATTCAGAAATGAATTCATGACAGATACAAAAGGTAATGGTATCATGAATCACGTATTTGAAGGATATGCTCCATATAAGGGAGAAATTGAATCAAGAAGCAGAGGTTCAATAGTATCATTCGAACAAGGTGAAGCAATTGCTTACGGATTATTTAATGCTCAAGAAAGAGGTAGATTATTTATAACTCCAGGTACACCAGTATACCAAGGTATGGTTGTTGGAGAATGTTCTAGAGCAGAAGATTTAGATATCAATGTTTGTAAAGGTAAAAAATTAACTAATACAAGAGCTTCAGGTTCTGATGATGCTGTTAAATTAGTGCCAGTTACTACTTTAACATTAGAGCAATCAATTGAATTTATCGGAAATGATGAGTTAGTTGAAGTTACTCCAGAAAGCATTAGAATTAGAAAGAGATACTTAGATGCTGCTGAAAGAAAGAGAATGATAAGTAGAAGTAAAAAATAATTATGTAAATTCTTTATAATTGCATATAAAAGTATTATAATAGTGAATAGCTAAGAAATTTAGCTATTCACTTTTAAATACAGGGGGTATTTATGAAAAGAAAGGCTAAAAATACCGGTAGAACTTTAAGAAAGAAAAAATCAAAGAATACTGGAAGACCTTTAATTGTTTTATTATTAATTATTGTAATAGCTTTAACTTCTATGTTTATATCAACAATTAATAAGCCTCTTAAAATTTCAGATTCACAAGTAGTAGATGTTAAAGAAGGCGATAGCTTTTATAGCATTATAAATAGTCTTTCTAATGAAAATAAAATTAAAAGTCCATTTATAATAAAAATTTATGCTAAGCTAACAGGCCTAGATTTAGAGGTGGTTCCAGGAAGTCATACCTTAGATAAGGGCATGTCTGTAAAGGATATAGCTAAAACTTTAAAGGATACCAATAATGCAAATGAAATAACATTAACTATTCCAGAAGGCTTTAATATAGAAGATATAGCAGCTAGAGTAGAAGAAAAGGGCATTTGTTCGAAAGATGAGTTTTTAAATGCAGTAAAAAGTTATCCATTGCCATCTTATGTAAAGGATAATTCAGATAAAAGATATAATTTAGAAGGTTTTTTATTCCCAGATACATATAACTTCGAAATTGGAGTTGAACCACAATACATAATAAAAACAATGATAAAGAGATTTGAAGAAGTGTGGAATGAAATAACACAAGGACTTGATATTAAAGAGGATAATATTGAAAATATAATTAATGTAGCATCTATTATTGAAAAGGAAGCAAGGGTAGATGAAGATAGACCTTTAATAGCTTCTGTAATTTATAATAGATTAAAACAAAATATGCCTTTGCAAATTGATGCAACGGTTATTTATGCACATGGATATTATATAGAGAATGTAAGGAATAGACATTTAGCAATTGAGTCAAAGTATAATACATATTTACATAAGGGATTACCAGTAGGTCCAATATGTAATCCGGGTGCACCATCTATAAAAGCTGCATTACATCCCTCTGATACAAATTATTTATTTTATCTATTAGCATCAGATGATGAACATTATTTTACTGATAATTATGATGACTTTTTAAAAAAGAAACAAGAATTAGGATATTAACATATACGGAGGTTTAGTATGAGTGGAATTACCTACGATTATATGGAAGAATATATAAGAGGATTAATACCAGAAAGTGAAGGAAGATTAAAAGAGTTAGAGGTATTTGCTAAAGAAAATGGTGTGCCTATAGCTCAAAAAGAAACAATAAAATTCCTAGAATTTATGGTTAGTATGAAAAAACCATTAAGAATATTAGAACTTGGTACTGCAATTGGTTATTCTGCAATTATAATGCATGATGCGGCAGGAACAAATCCTCATATAACTACCATAGAACGAAGCGAAGAAATGATAAAGTATGCAAAAGAAAATATAAAATCTTTTGGACTTGAAGATAAGATAGTTATTGAAGAAGGAGATTGTCTTGAAATACTAGAAAAATTACAAGAACCATATGATTTAATATTTATGGATGCAGGTAAGGGACATTATAATCACTTCTTACCACATTGCTTAAGACTTTTAAAAGATGATGGTATAATAATTGCTGATAATGTTTTATTTAGAGGCATGGTGGCAAGTGATGAATTAGTTAAGAGAAGAAAGATAACTATAGTTAAAAGAATGAGAACTTACTTAGAACTAGTATCACAAGATCCAGATTTAATAACATCAGTAATTCCTATGGGAGATGGAATTGCTATTACAAGAAGGAGGTAACAAGTATGAGAAAGCCTGAAATATTAGCACCAGCTGGTAATTTAGAAAAGCTAAAAATAGCTATAGATTACGGTGCAGATGCGGTATATATCGGTGGAGGTAAATTAAATCTTAGAGCCTTTTCAAATAATTTTTCAAATGAAGAAATGATTGAGGGAATTAAGTATTGTCATGATAGAGGTAAGAAAATTTATGTAACATTAAATGTCTTTGCAAGAAATCATGATTTACCTTCAGCAGGAGATTATATTAAGGGACTTTATGATATAGGTGTAGATGCAGTCATAGTAGCTGATCCATCACTAATTGCTATATGTAAAGAAGTTGCACCAGAATTAGAAATACATTTAAGTACTCAAGCAAATACTGTTAACTGGATGGCAACTAAATTCTGGTATGATTTAGGTGTTAAGAGAATAGTATTAGCTAGAGAATTAACATTTAAGGAAATAAATGAGATAACTGAAAATATTCCAAATGGATGTGATATAGAAGCCTTTATTCATGGTTCAATGTGTGTTGCATATTCTGGAAGATGTTTAATATCAAACTACATGATTAAAAGAGATGCCAACAAAGGTATCTGTGGAAATGTATGCAGATATAAATATCATTTAGTTGAAGAAACTAGACCAGGTGAATATTATCCTGTTATTGAAGATGACAATGGAACATATATAATGAATTCAAAAGACTTATGTATGATTCATCATATACCTGAACTTGTTAAGAGTGGTATTTATTCTTTCAAAATTGAGGGAAGAATGAAGAGTGAATTCTATGTAGCTTCTGTTGTTAAGGCATATAGAGAAGCTTTAGATAGTTATTGGGAAAATCCAAGCAACTATAAATTTAAAGATGAGTGGATGGATATGCTTAGAAAAGTAAGTCATAGACCATATCATACTGGTTTCTATTTAGGAATAAATGGAGAACAAAATTATGATGATGCAGGATATGTTAGAGATTATGAAATTGTTGGTATGGTAAAATCTTATGATCCTGAAACTAAAACTGCAACAGTACTTCAAAAGAATAGAATATTTGAAGGTGAAGAAGTTGAAGTTTTAAGACCAGATGTACCATATTTTAAGATTAAGATCGAAGATATGTATGATTTAGATAAAGATAGAAAAACTGATGTTGCAAATAGAGCACATATGATGTTTACTATTAAGGTAGATACACCATTAAAAGTTAATGATATGCTTGTAAAAGCAAACAATGTTATTAATATTAATAACAACTAAGGAGGCCTAACAAATGAATAAACCTATTTTAATAGGAATTACTGGAGGAACAGGATCTGGTAAGAGTACAATAGCTGATGCTTTATATTCTAATTTTTCAAAAGAGTGTATAGCAATGATACAACAAGATATGTATTATAAAGATCAAAGCCATTTATCAATGGAGGAAAGAGTTAAAACTAATTATGACCATCCAATGGCTTTCGATAATGATTTATTAGTTGAGCATTTAAAGAAATTAATAAAGGGAGAATCTATAGAAAAGCCAAGTTATGATTTTACTGTTCATAATAGAGCTAAAGAAACTACTACTGTAGAATCAAGAGATATAATTTTAGTTGAAGGTATCTTAATATTAGAAGATGAAAGAATAAGAGATCTTTTAGATATAAAAGTTTATGTAGATACTGATGCTGATATAAGAATTTTAAGAAGATTAGTAAGAGATATCAATGAAAGAGGAAGAACTGTTGAATCGGTAGTTGACCAATATTTAAGCATTGTTAGACCTATGCATCTTCAATTTACAGAGCCATCAAAGAAGTATGCTGATATAATTATTCCAGAAGGTGGACATAATTATGTTGCAATAGATTTATTAATGGCAAAAATTAGAGATATACTTAAGTAATTTGAATAAAACACCTCATTTTAGTCTAAAATTTAGCTAAAGGAGGTGTTTTTTTGTATAGATATAAAATTGATAATAAAAAATCACTAATTATTTGTATTGTATTTTTTAGCATTTTTATTGCTTTAACTATAAGATTATATATATTAATGATATATCCAACGACTTCTGTTCAAGGAGAACTTGAAAATCATCAAGTTGAATATACTAGTGATAGTAACTATAAGTTGTTTGATACAAATGGAAATAGTCTAATAAATTATAAAAATAAGTATATCATGGTTATTGATACTAAACCTTTTAAGTTAAACAATTATGAAGAAACATTACAAGATTTATTAGCGTTAAACTTTATAATGAAATCAGAAAATGAAGATTTTAATTTTACTGATATAATGAATCAAAGTGGTAAGCTTTATTACACTGTAACTAAAGAAACTTATGACAAAATAAATAGGTTAAATGATATAAAGGGAATATACACTTATGTTTATAATGAGTTAGACCTAAAAGAAAGATGGAGTGTAGAAAATATTATTGCATCCATAGATAAAGATAATGTATCTAAGGATTCCTTTGAAAGCGGTATTGTAGATATAATTAAAGATAACAAAAGGCCAACCATAGGTTTCTATCTAGATGAGAAATCTATATATAGAAGTAATGAGACTAATTATGGGAAAAACAATAAAAATATAAGGTTAACTATTGATGAAGAGTGGTCAAATAAAATAAAAGATGTCTTAAATAGTGATAATTATAGTAATTTAGATAATGTAGGTGTAGTTCTTTTAGAAGCTAGTACAGGAAAAATAAGAGCAATGGTTCAAAAAGACGAATCTGAAGCAAATATTAATTTAGGTATAGGGCAATTAGGATTTGAACCAGGCTCTATATTTAAAGTTATAACAGAGGCAATTGCTTTAAATGAAGGTTTAATTAATATGGATGATACCATTTATTGTAGCGGTAACATTTGTAGTAATGGAGGTAAATCATATGCTCATGGAAGTTTAACAATAAATGAAGCTTTCCAGGTTTCCTGTAATGATATATTTGCAAAGATAGGTGAATCTATAGGGTATGAAAGGATGCTAAAATATACTACTAATTTAGGATTATATAATAAGGTTTTAGGTTTAAGTGGAGAAAATAGAGAAGAGGCTGTAGGGGTAATGGCTAAACCAAGTGATGGAATTAGCAACTTTGCAATAGGTCAATGTATAACAGTAACACCACTTCAAATTGCAGGAGCTATTAATGCAGTAGTAAATGATGGAGTATATATTAAACCATATCTTATAGAGGCTATAGTTGATGAAGAAAATAATGTTATAGAAACTATTCAAAATGAGGAAAATAGAATATTTACCTCTACTACATCCAAATTAGTTAAAAATAGTATGCATGATGTTATTTGGAAAGGAACGGGCTCAGCAGCAAAGATAGAAGGGATAACTCAAGGAGGAAAGACAGGTACAGCTACAGGGGAAGGTGGTGCAACTACTCATGGCTGGTTTGCTGGATATTTTGAGTTAAATAATAAAATGTACACATTAGTAATTGTAGCACCAAATATAAATGGGGTAGATGCAAATGGAAATGATTTAGGTGGAGGAAATACAGCTGCACCTATTTATAGAGATATAATTAAATCATTAATG
>NZ_CAKVJA010000018.1 GCF_934754925.1 uncultured Clostridium sp.
TGGCTCCGCGAAGAGGACTCGAACCTCCAGCCTATCGGTTAACAGCCGAGTGCTCCACCATTGAGCTATCGCGGAATATTATTTGCAACAATGAAATTTAAAGTGGCTCCGCGAAGAGGACTCGAACCTCCAGCCTATCGGTTAACAGCCGAGTGCTCCACCATTGAGCTATCGCGGAATGTCATTGCATAATTTATTATATCAGCTTTTATATAAAATGCAACCCTTTTTTTCTTTTTTTTTAATTTTTTTATTTTTAAAGATAAAATTACATTGTAAAACCCTAAAAATAACTTATTTAAACAACAAAAAAACCACCCTTAGGTGGTTTTTTAAATTAGTTTTGTGGTTTCATTGTTGGGAATAATATAACGTCTCTTATTGATGCTGAATCAGTTAAGAACATTATTAATCTATCTATTCCTATTCCTAATCCACCTGTTGGTGGCATACCTGTTTCTAATGCGCTCATGAACTCTTCATCTATCATGTAAGCTTCATCATCTCCAAGTTCTCTTTCTTTTTCTTGTTGAGCGAATCTTTCTCTTTGAACGATTGGATCATTTAATTCAGAATATGCATTACATAATTCTCTACCAAATACGAATCCTTCAAATCTTTCAGTAAACATTTCATCGCCTCTCTTTTTCTTTGTAAGAGGTGAAATTTCTACTGGGTAATCTATAATAAATGTTGGTTGAATCATATGCTCTTCACAGAATTCTTCATATAACGCATTTAACACTTCACCTTTAGTTACTGTATTTAATGGTTTTGGGAACTCTAAATGTTTTTCCTTAGCAATAGCCTGAGCTTCTTCATTAGATTTAATTTCTTTGAAATCTACTCCAGCATATTCCTTAACAGCATCAACCATAGTTATTCTTCTCCATGGTGGCATGAAGTCAATTTCAGTTCCTTGATAAGTAACCTTAGTAGTTCCATTAACTTTCTTACATACTTCAGCTACCATATTTTCAGTTAATTCCATCATATCATTATAATCAGCAAATGCTTGATATAATTCTATCATAGTAAACTCTGGATTATGTCTTACTGACATACCTTCATTTCTGAAAGTTCTTCCTAATTCATAAACTTTTTCAAATCCAGCAACAATACATCTCTTTAAGTATAATTCTGGAGCTATTCTTAAATACATATCTAAATCTAACGTATTGTGATGTGTTATAAACGGTCTAGCAGAAGCTCCACCAGCTATAGTAGCAAGCATTGGAGTTTCAACTTCTAAGAATCCTCTATTATCTAAGAATTCTCTTATTCCTTTTATTATTTGACTTCTCTTCATGAAAGTAGTTTTAACTTCTGGGTTAGTTATTATATCTACTTCTCTTTGTCTGTATCTTAAATCAGGATCTTTTAATCCATGCCACTTTTCTGGAAGTGGCTTTAAAGACTTACATATTAACTCTAAAGTTTTTGCTTTAACAGAAATTTCTCCTGTTTTAGTTTTGAATACTTCACCAGTACAAGCAACCCAATCACCTAAATCATTAGTCTTGTATTGTTTTAAAGCTTCTTCTCCAACTTCATCAATCTTTATGAATAATTGAATTTTACCATCTCTATCATGTATATCAGAGAAAACAACTTTTCCTTGTCCTCTCTTAGACATAATTCTACCAGCAACAGTAACTTCTTTACCTTCTAAAGTTTCAAAGTTATCTTTAACTTGTTGTGAACTATGTGTTCTATTAACTTTATATACATCAAAAGGATCTTTTCCCTCTTGTTGTAATTGAACTAGTTTCTCTCTTCTTAATCTTTCTTGTTCATTGAATTGCGATTCTAGTTCTTGCATGTTCATTTCTTCAGTTGACATTCACTATACCTCCAATTAGTCTCTTCTTATTTCTAAGACCTCAAACTTACTTACTCCACTTGGAACTGCAACTTCTACTACATCTCCAACTTTCTTTCCTATTAACGCACTACCTACTGGTGATTCATTTGATATTTTAAAATTCATTGGATCTGCTTCTGCTGAACCAACTATTGTATATTCAACTTCTTCATCAAATTCGTAATCCATAACCTTAACTATTGACCCCACTGAAACCTTATCTTTAGGAATTTCACTTTCATCAACAACTACAGCATTTTTTAACATGTTCTCTAATTGAATTATTCTTCCTTCAGTAAAAGCTTGGTCGTTTTTAGCTTCATCATACTCAGAATTTTCACTTAAATCCCCATATCCTAAAGCTACTTTTATTTTTTCTGTAATTTCTTTTCTTTTTACAGTTTTTAAGTATTCTAATTCCTCTTCAAGTTTTTTAACACCTTCGTAAGTCATTATAAATTTTTTTGATTGACTCATATCTTTCTCCCCTTCAAAGCTTAACCGTATTCGTATATTAAATACAAAAGCTTAGTAATCTTAAAATCATTTTAAATATTATAAATCAGGCTATTTCATCTGTCAATAAAATAACTAACTATTTTAAACACTTCTATATTATTATAAATAGTGATAATAAATAATATATTCTATAAACATAAATGTATTAATTCAGCCTTATAATTTTGTAATGTATTAATCACTTCTTGTGTTGTAGATAAACTATTTACTACATTTCTAATTTCGCTACTTTTAGGCAATCCTTTGAGATACCAGGCTGTATGCTTTCTCATTTCCCTAACAGCTTTAAACTCACCATCATATTTAATTGCCAGTTCATAATGCCTTAAGCACATATTAATCTTTTCTTCTGCACTAATAGGTAATACTTCTTTACCACTTAGTACTCTTTCTATTTGATTAAATATCCATGGATTTCCCATACTTCCTCTTGCAATCATTATTGCATCACAATTAGTTACTTCTTTCATTCTCAAAGCATCTTCTGGTGTAAATACATCTCCATTGCCTATAACAGGAATCGAAACAGCTTTCTTTACTTTACCTATTATATCCCAATCAGCCTTACCTTCATACATTTGCTTTTTAGTTCTTCCATGAATAGCAATTGCATCTGCTCCTGAATACTCCATAATCTTGGCAAATTCTATTGCATTAATATTATCATCATCATATCCTTTTCTAAATTTAACTGTAACTGGCTTATTTGAAACTTTCTTTATTTCGCTTACTATTTCCCCAGCCAATTTATGATTTAACATTAATGCCGATCCTTCTCCATTTTTTGTTATCTTAGGTGCTGGACATCCCATATTAATGTCTAAAATACATATATCATTTATTTTGTTAAAATGATTTTGTACTACATCAGCCATTATCTTAGGATCATTTCCAAAAATCTGAGCGGCTACTGGTTTTTCTTCATCAGCTATTCTTAGAAGTGCTTGCGTATTTTCACTACCATAATATAATGCTTTTGCACTTACCATTTCAGTATACACTAATCCGCATCCCATTTCCTTACATAAACCTCTAAAAGAAATATCAGTAACTCCTGCCATAGGTGCTAAGAAAACACTTTTTTCAAAATTAAGGTTTCCTATTTTCATTTATTTACTCCTTATTTTTATCATATATTATTCTTAACCCCTCTAATGTTAAGCTAGAATCAACTTTATCTATTACATCTGTCGACCTTGC
This sequence comes from uncultured Clostridium sp., assembly GCF_934754925.1. GTDB lineage: Bacteria > Bacillota > Clostridia > Clostridiales > Clostridiaceae > Clostridium. The sequence goes on from NZ_CAKVJA010000018.1 coordinate 3,584, forward strand.
TATTAAGTTAGCTAATCCTCCGGTTGCAATTACATATGGGTTTTCAAGTCCCATTTCAACCATTTCGCTTTTTATTTTATTAACTATATATTCTACTTGCCCTATATATCCATACAATATACCAGCTTGCATACTTGAAACTGTATTTTTACATATTATACTTTTTGGTAATTCTAATTCTACCCTAGGTAGTTTTGCCGCTCTTTCAAATAATGCATCTGAAGATATTCTTACACCTGGACAAATACATCCACCTAAATAATTACCACCTTCAGTAACTGCACAATAAGTAGTCGCTGTACCAAAATCAATAATTATTACATCTCTTCTATATATTTCATGAGCAGCCACTGCATTTACTATTCTATCTGCTCCTACTTCCTTCGGATTATCATATTTAATATTTATACCTGTTTTTACTCCTGGTCCAACAACTATAGGATCTATATTAAAACTCTTTTTCATCATATTCTCTAAAGAATGCATTATATTAGGTACAACAGAAGATATTATTATTCCTTTAACTTCTTTTGGATTTAAATCATTTTGATTAAATAATTGTATCATTTGTATCCCATATTCATCTGAAGTTTTTTTGGAATCTGTAGAAATTCTCCAACCAGCTATATAATCATTATCTTTATAAACTCCTATAACTATATTGGTATTCCCTACATCTACCAGTAGAATCATAAACGCACCACCTTAACATAATTAAAGCAGCCCTAAAGCTGCCTTTATCGTAATATTAAACAGTAATTAAAACTAATACTTTAATTTTAACAATTACATATTATTTGTCAAGTGTTGTAAATTTTAAAAATTAAAATAATCCTACAATCTCTCCATTTTCTAGAATATCCATTCTATTAGCTGCAGGAACTTTTGGTAATCCTGGCATTGTCATTATATCTCCAGTTAGAACAACTATAAATCCTGCACCATTTGATACTCTTACTTCCTTAACTGTTATATCAAAATTCTCTGGTCTTCCTAATAATGCTGGATTATCTGATAACGAATATTGGGTTTTAGCCATACAAATAGGTAATTTATCTAATTCAAATTTCTCAAGCTCTGCAATTTGTCTATTGGCTGCTGGTGTATATAAAACATTTTTTGCTCCGTATATTTCCTTGGCAATAGTTAAAATTTTACTCTTAATTGTATCCTTCTCATCATATAATACTTTAAAATTAGACTCTTCATTATCTAATACTTCATTTACTATATTAGCTAATTCTAATCCTCCTTCTCCACCCTTAGCCCAGACATCACTTAAAGCCACTTTTACTTCTAACTTATTACAGAAATCTTTAATAAATTGTATTTCTTCATCTGAATCTGTTACAAACTTATTAATAGCAACTACAACTGGTACATTATACTTCTTCATATTTTCTATTTGTTTCTCTAAATTAACTATTCCCTTAGCCAATGCCTCTACATTTGGAGTATTTAAATCTTCCTTTTTAACCCCTCCATGATGCTTTAATGCTCTCATCGTAGCAACAATAACTATACAATTTGGAGTTAAATTGCCATATCTACATTTTATATCTAAGAATTTTTCTGCTCCTAAATCAGCACCAAATCCTCCTTCAGTAACAACAATATCTCCTAATTTTAATGCCATCTTCGTTGCAACTATAGAATTACACCCATGAGCAATATTTGCAAATGGGCCTCCATGTATTATGGCTGGTGTATTCTCTAAAGTTTGAACTAGATTAGGCTTAATAGCATCTTTCATTAATAATGCCATAGCTCCTTGAATCTCTAATTGCCTTGCATATACCGGATTTCCATCTAAATCATATGCAATTAATATATTACCCATTCTTTCTTTTAAATCCGATAGACTTGTAGCTAAGCAAAGAATTGCCATTATTTCAGAAGCAACAGTTATCATGAATCCATCTTCTCTTAAGAATCCATTAACTTTTCCTCCCATACCTACAACTATGTTTCTTAAGGCTCTATCATTCATATCCATGACTCTTTTAAATATAATTCTTCTCGAATCTATTCTAAGAACATTTCCCTGATGAATATGATTATCTATAGCAGCACATAATAAGTTATTTGCTGTAGTAATAGCATGCATATCTCCAGTAAAATGTAAGTTTATATCTTCCATTGGAACAACTTGCGCATAACCTCCTCCTGCTGCTCCTCCTTTTACACCAAATACCGGTCCTAAAGACGGTTCTCTTAAAGCTATTACAGCTTTTTTACCTGTTTTACATAAAGCTTGCCCTAACCCTACTGTAACTGTAGATTTTCCTTCTCCAGCTGGTGTAGGATTTATTGCTGTAACAAGAACTAATTTTCCATCCTTCTTATCATCATTATTATTTAATACATCTAAGGAAATTTTACACTTATATTTCCCGTAAAGTTCTATATTATCCTCACTCAAGTTTAACTTCTCTGCAATTTTAACTATAGGTTCCATTTTTGCCTCTTGTGCTATTTGAATATCACTTTTCATATAATAAACCTCCTTAATTTTCGAATTTTAAATATATATAATTATATCACCATAAATTTCTTTTTTAAACACATTGCGAATATTTTTATTTTTATATTATATATATTTCGTTTTATGTGCGGTATAATAATTCTGTTTAATATTATTATTTTCGCCCTTTTTATAAAAAAACAAAAAAAATAGCCTTTCGGCTATTTTTTAATTTGCATCAAATATCATTTCGAATTCTTTACCATCAATTTTTTCTTTATCTAATAATTCTTTTGCTACTGCATGAAGCTTATTTATATTTGTCTTTAAAAGCTCTTCAGCTCTTTCATAGGCTACTTCAATAAACTTTTTAACTTCTTTATCTATTTCAGCACCAATTTCCTCACTAAAGTTTCTTCCCCTACCAAGATCTCTACCTAAAAATACTTCATTATTATCAGACCCGTATGAAATAGTTCCAATTTTATCACTCATTCCATACTCCATAACCATAGCTCTAGCTATTGAACTTGCTCTATCAATATCATTTTTAGCACCAGTACTTATATCTCCTAAAATTAATTTTTCAGCAACTCTTCCACCTAAAAGACCTACCATTTCATCTTGTAACTTTTCTTTAGAAGTATAAGCTCTATCTTCTGTAGGTAAATGCATAGTGTAACCACCAGCCATACCTCTTGGTATAATGCTTATTTCATGAACTGGATCTGAATGTTTTAAACACTTCATTACCACTGCATGACCTGCCTCATGATAAGCTGTAAGCTTTCTGTCATGCTCACTAATAGTTCTACTCTTCTTTTCTGGTCCGGCAATAACTCTAGTTATTGCTTCTTCAAACTCTTCCATTCCTATAGCTTTCTTATTTTTTCTAACAGCTAAAAGTGCAGCTTCATTTGCTAAGTTTTCTAGATCAGCTCCACTAAATCCTGGAGTTCTCTTGGCTAAAACTTCTAAACTTACATCAATTTCTAAAGGTTTCTTATGTGTATGAACTTGTAATACAGCTTCTCTTCCCTTTCTATCTGGTCTTTGAACAACTATTTGTCTATCAAATCTACCAGGTCTTAATAAAGCTGGATCAAGTATGTCTGGTCTATTGGTAGCAGCTATCATTATTATACCTTCATTTGCTCCAAACCCATCCATCTCAACTAACAATTGATTAAGTGTTTGCTCTCTTTCATCATGACCTCCACCAAGGCCAGCACCTCTTTGTCTACCTACAGCATCAATTTCATCTATAAATATTAAAGCAGGTGAATTTTTCTTTGCTTGCTCAAACAAATCCCTAACTCTTGATGCACCCACACCAACAAACATTTCAACAAAGTCAGAACCCGAAATACTAAAGAATGGAACCCCTGCTTCTCCTGCAATAGCTTTTGCAAGTAAAGTTTTACCTGTTCCAGGAGGACCTACTAATAAAACACCCTTTGGTATTCTAGCACCCATTTCTGTGTATCTAGATGGCGCCTTTAAGAAATCAACAATTTCTTCTAGCTCTGCTTTTTCCTCATCGGCTCCAGCTACATCATCAAAGGTTACTCTTTTTGCGTCTGGTGACATCATTTTTGCTCTACTTTTTCCAAAATTCATTACTCCCTTTCCACTACTACCACCTTGGGATTGTTGTGTAAAGAAGAAAATAAATACTAAAAACAGTATTATTATTAAAACACTAGGTATTACACTAAGCCATACACTGTTGTTAGATGGTGCAACATACTCTATCTTAACATCATTTTTTGCATATTGACTATTTAGCATTTCCACCATAGAATCCGGTGCATATACTGTAAAGTTTTTATCATCTCTTGTTTGCCCTGTTACAATCATCTTATCAGGGTCTACTCTTATACTTTCAATTTCGTTGTTTATCCATTTTTGTTGGAAGTCACTAAATACTATTCTATCAGAACTACTTTCTCCCCTTAAAAGAAATGATGCAGCAAAAAATAATAATATTATAGCTATTATCCATACAGTAGCACTTGAATACTTCTTCATTCAAGGCCCCCCTTTCTTTGTATATTTATTATTTAAATATTAATTTAAATTATTTTTCATAAACTTCTCTTTTTAATATTCCTACAAAAGGTAAGTTTCTATACTTTTCGGCATAGTCAAGTCCATATCCAACTAAAAATTCATCTGGAGCTTCAAACCCAATATATTTACAATCTATATCTACTTTTCTTCTAGATGGCTTAGTTAATAGTGATACTATTTCAACTGAATTAGCCTTTCTACCCCTTAGATAATTTAATAAATAGTCTAATGTAACTCCACTATCAACTATGTCTTCTATTATAATAATATCTTTACCTGAAACTTCATGATCTAAATCCTTAAGTATTCTAACTATACCAGTAGTCTCTGATGAAGTACCATAACTAGATACTGCCATAAAGTCAATTTCACAAGGTATTGATATATTTTTAATTAAGTCTGCAGCAAATATTACAGAACCTTTTAACACTCCAACTACTAATAAGTCCTTTCCTTTGTAGTCACTACTAATTCTTCCTGCTAATTCCTTTGTCTTAGCATTAATAACCTCTTCACTAAATAATATCTCTTTTATGTCTTGTAACATATCCTTATTCCTTTCTATCAATTGTTATTTTTAATATTTTTTTTGTATCTTTTGTTATTCTAAATAATTGTGATGTCTTATATCCAATAATCCATGAGATTTTATCATCAAAACATAAGATAGGAATATTATTTCTATTTTCCCTTGGTATTTTTAAATCAATAAAAATATCCTTAAGCTTTTTACTTCCATTCATACCTAACGGTACAATTTTATCTCCATCTCTTCTGTATCTAATTATAATCTCTTTTTCTATATTATCATAATCAAATAACTTTATTAAGCTATTTTTAGGAAATTCTGCCTTATTTTTATTTTCAATTATTTCAAAATTTATGACATAATTATCAAAAGTAATTTTGTTGTTAATTTCCTCCTTTTTTATTCTAATTTCATAATCTTCGCATACCTTTTCTTTATTTGTATCCTCTTTAATAAAAATAATATCACCATATAAATTTTCACATATTATTTTATTAGTTAAATTTAACTTCTTCCCAGTACCCTTATTTGCTAAATTAACAATTTCATATATGTGTTTCATTTCAAAATTTTGATGAGAATTAGAAATTTCCTTAAACGCTCTTATTATAACCCTAGTTATAATTGAATCCATTTCTTCCTTAAATAACTTTTGTGATATTATCAATTTATTACCATAATTTTTACAATATATATTGTAACATTTTTGGGAATATTCTTCTATAAATTCGTTATCTTTTTGTAATAATATTGTCATCCTATTAATGGTATCAATTATATCCTTATTAAAATTCTCTTTCATATATGGCAATATATCTAATCTAATTTTATTTCTGCTATAAATTCTTTCATAATTACTAGCATCTATCCTAGGATTAAGTTTTTTTTCTTCACAATATTTCTCAATCTCTTGTCTACTTAAGCATAATATAGGTCTAATAATTCCATCATCTCTCTTTGCCTTTATACCAGTTAATCCTTCTAATCCTGTTCCTCTCATAACTCTCATCAATACAGTTTCCGCTTGATCATTAGCGTTATGAGCTACCGCAATTTTATTATATCCATATTTATTTCTTATTTCTTCAAAAGCTTTGTATCTTTCGTTTCTTCCAGCCACTTCTAAAGATACATTTGAATCTTTTGCAACATATTCTATATTTATTCTTTTTACATAATGATTTATTCCTAATTGATCACATAACTTAATTATATATTTTTCATCCTTATCAGATTCTTCTCCTCTTAACATATGATTTATATGAATGGCTCCTAACCTCAAATTAAATTTATCCTTTAATTCATATAATATATGTAATAAACAGACAGAATCTGGACCTCCTGATAAGGCAACTAATATTTGATCATCTTGTTGTATAAGTTCATTTTCTTTTATATAATCTATTACTTTATCTAACACCTGTATTCTCCTATTATTTTTAATATACCTCTATAATACATTTACATTTTTTTAATGTAAACACAATATGTATTAAGTTCATAATTAAATAAACCTTTTTAAATATTAAATAAAAGTGCTCCAATGGAGCACCTTTACAAAGTATTTCTTCACTAATTATTTCCTATATAATTTACTCAAGTATAATTTATTTTTATTTAACAAGAATAAAGTTTTGAAACAACTATAGTCATATCATCAAGTACTCTTCCATTACATTTTTTCTTAGCTAATTCTAAAATCTCTCTAGAAATTAACTCAGGATTATTTTGCTGTCCTTGTAAATAATTCACTATCCAAGAGTAATCTCCAATGTTTCCTTTATCCACATCTATCACTCCATCACTTATTGTTACTATTATGTCACCATTTTTTACTTTTTTCTTAATTGGTGTAATATTTATATCATCTACTATTCCGAAAGGTAAAGATGAACTATTAATAACTTCAACTTCAGTTCCTCTTTTAATAAAACTCATACTTGCTCCAACTTTAATAAATTCTATTTCCCCTGTATATAAATCTATAGAATTCATATCTAATGTAGTAAATTTTTCATCTTCACTAAACTTCATTCCCATTATAGAATTTACAGCATTAAGCATAGTAACCTCACTAAATCCACCTTCCATAAACTTCTCTATTAATTCTATTGCTGCTTCACTTTCTAAACCTGCTTCTGGTCCTGAACCCATACCATCACTAACTATAGTTACATATTCTCCCACTTTATTTTGTCCAAAACTATAACTATCTCCAGAGTATTTTTCTCCATCTTTAACATTAAATGATACATGTGAAACTACATTATATTTATAAGATTCCTCTATAGTAATTGAACATTGCCCTGTTTCTGGGTTAATTTTGCATCCATCTTCAGCTATGCTTAATGGAGTTCTTACTAATTCACTTATAACAGGAATAATTGACTTTCTACAATAATTTTCACCATCATGACTATCTACTTTTATCTTTATCTTTAAACGACCTTTTCTATCTGTATATGAATAAACATTTTCATATCTTATATGATTTTTTACTAATGTTTTTCTTAATAATTTATCTATTTCTAAGCAACTATCAACATTATTATTAAAATCTCCAAGTATACTAGAAACTGTAGTAGCCATATTATTTATTTGATTTGCAATAGCACTTCGCCCTTCTATAAGCCTAGATTTTAATGCTTCATTTACTGTATAAGTTGAAAATAACTCTTCTGCACTTTTTAATAATGTACTTCTTTTCACACATTTTAAATTTAAGTCTTTAGGTAAATATACCTTTTTACTTTCACAACTTAGCATAAGTTCTCCAAAATCAGAAAAAGTACTATGGAGTTCTCTTCCCCAACATTTATTATTCATTTCGCATTCTTGACATACTCTATCCGCTAAACTTTCAATCATTGCCGTTCCCTTATTTTTCATAAGTAATTTTTCATTACCTGATAAGCTTTCAATAGATGTTGCTACTGCAGTTAATGATCCTCTTAAAGCTTCTAATCTATCTACAAATTCTAATTTTATTCCTTCAACCTGAGCATCACTTATTATCTTACTCTTTTCTTCATTATTAAGTTCTCTTAATATTTCTTTAATATTTTTTTCAGGAATCAATAACATAATAATACCTGCTGCTGCAACTTCTATAATTGATTGAATTGTTATATTACCTGTATACGTTAATATCATAAATAATGATATTAAATAAGCTAAAATAGAAAATACCTTTCCAGTTTCCTTAAATACTCCTACAATTAAGCCACATATAGCGTACATTGAAGTTGAAATTAATAAATCATTATTAGCAATTCCTATTATTATTCCCATTGTTATACCTAATATTGCACCTGAGTTACTTCCAGAAGCATATGCTGTTGTAATAACCATGGCCAATGCTACTATAGTTCTTATTTCAACTCCAAATACGGTAAAATCACCTATTCCTGCTATAACTAAGCAACTTAATATAGCTATACTAATTAATTCTTCTGTAGAATAAAAATAATTAGTATTTATTTCTTGCATACATCCAATAGCATAATTAAGTATATAAAATACAGGTATTATAACTATTGCTTTAGTCAAAGAAAAAATTAAATTTATTTCAAAACTTTGCTCTCCAATTAATAAACCTAAAATCAAAGATGTTATAATAATAGTTAAAAATGCTATTCCATTCTTAAACTCTTTATTTAAAGCATTAAAAATAATTTTACATAATAATATTACTGTTGCTAAAGAAATATATAGTATAATATCTATTTTTTTGCTTCCTCCAGTTAAATAACCAACTAAAACTGCTGCAAAAATTAAAATTATCTTTTTTATATCACCTTTTTTGGCTATAGATAAAAAATATCCTATTCCAAATGGTGCTAAGTATAATCCTTCTACAAATCCAAATCCAACTCTACTAAGCATAGCTCCTGAAGCTATAGTTAATAGCACCCCAAGTATTCCCTTTTCAAAATTTAATTTCTTTTTTTCTTTTTCACTATCTACCCTTCTATAACTAGGCACCTCAATACCATAATCCATACTTATCATTCTCCTCATAAAATTCCTAATAAAATAATATCATTTTTATAATTAAACTTATGTCAATTAATGTTTGCTAACATTTTATTTCGTAAGACATCATTCCTTTTTTTTCCAACAAAAGTTTTAATATTTTCTTTTTAGAAACTTTAACTATTCTTTTTAAGTAAGAACATAAGTTTTTCTAGAGGTATTTTAAATAATTAGTTTGTACATTTTGTCGTAAAAGAAAAACAATTTTATATATTGCTTTAGTAATAAAACGAAAGTTTATTTAATATATTTATTTTTACGCAAAAAAAGAGATACAAATTACTTTGTATCTCTTTTGGTGCTGAAGACCGGAATCGAACCGGTACGGTATCGCTACCGCAGGATTTTAAGTCCTGTGCGTCTGCCTGTTCCGCCACTTCAGCGTATATGGTAGCGGAAATAGGACTTGAACCTACGACACCTCGGGTATGAACCGAGTGCTCTAGCCAGCTGAGCTATTCCGCCATGTTGGTTGCGGGGGCAGGACTTGAACCTACGACCTTCGGGTTATGAGCCCGACGAGCTGCCAACTGCTCCACCCCGCGTTATTAAGTTGAATTTAGTTTGGTGCTGAAGACCGGAATCGAACCGGTACGGTATCGCTACCGCAGGATTTTAAGTCCTGTGCGTCTGCCTGTTCCGCCACTTCAGCGTATTTTTTATCGCCGTCATCTGACGACAAAATTAATTATATATGATGAACATAATACTGTCAACATTTTTTTTGCTTTTTTTTATATTTTTTTATACCTTTTTATAAACCCTAGTAAAATAGCCACTTTCAGCCTTATTAATTTTGAGCTTTTCATATTAATTTTATTATTAAAAGCATTAAAATTAAAAAAAAGAAATAAAAAAAAGAGAATGATAAATTTAAATATATCATCTCTCTTATATATAAAACTATATTATGTCTAAAATCTAAAAACTTTTTCTTGATCTTGCTTTAAATTCTTGATGCTTTTTGAAGTCTTGTTGTCTTTCTTCACTATCTTTTAAGAATCTAGACATTATATCTTCAAAATTTGCTGGAGCAGCTTTTTTCTCAGTTTTCCATTCAATTTCTGCTGGCTTAACTGATTTTTTCTTAACATTAGCTTGCTTTATAGATAAGCTAATCTTTCCATTATCATCTATTGATATAACTTTTACCTTAACCTTATCTTGTTCATTAAGATGTTGTCTGATATCTTTAACAAAAGAATCTGCAACTTCTGAAATATGCACTAATCCTGTCTTACCTTCTATTTCTACGAAAGCTCCGAAGTTCGTAATATTTACCACTGTACCCTCTAATATGTTTCCTGCCATTAAGGTCATTTTACAAAGAATCCTCCTTAAAATTAAATAATCTATGTTACTAATAATAATAACCACATTAATAGAAATTTAAACTTAAACCAATACTATTCTGAACTGTTATCTGGAATAACTTGTTGCTCGCCTTCTTTTATCAGACCTAATCTTTCTCTTGCTAATTTTTCTAAATATTCATTATTACTCTGAGCTCTATCTAACTCTGCTTGCAACTTAATATTTTTTTCCTTCAACTCTTGTAATTCTTGAGTTTGAATAGCAATATCGTTCTTTATCCTTCTTAGTACAGTTAATTGCTTTACTAAGCATATACTAAAAACTCCTATAATTAAAACAACAATAATTCCCTTAAGGTTTATGTTTTTTTTCATAAATATATAGTACCCTTCTTTTATATCATTCTATAAATATATTGTAAACACTCTACATATTTAATTCAAGATATTTTTTATACTAATTATTTTTTCCAGTAATATTATAAAATATAATTTTAAATGGATATATAATATTTTTGAAAATAATTCTAAACACTTTACTTAATATATTAACAACTTCTAACTCAAATCTTATACACCTATTGCTAATAAATTTCATATATAATCCAAGGGATATTAACATAAATATATAAACATATGCTCCTAAAAATGCATAATTCGTATAAAGAAGAAATGCAAAAATAATCATAGCAGCTAATATCCAAAATAGTGTATCTTCTATTGCTATTATAAATTTTGGCACCTTGCTACCCCTAATTATTCTATATAAGTCAAACATTAAGCCGGTTAATATACCAGCCAATAATGCATACAATATAATGCTAAACTGTATATTAGTATCTAATGGCATAATAACCTCCTACTTGAAAAGTCTTCCTATTATACTTTCCTTCTCTTTCTTTATTTCCTTTCCACTATAAACAATATAATATATATCTCCATTTATCATTACATCGCCATTTTGCACATCTAATTTATTCATTTTTAAGTTTAATCCCTTTATAGTTAGTGCCCCTAATTTAGTGTTTAGTAATATTTTTTCGTCATCAAAACTAATGACTTCTTCTACCCCTGTTAATGTCATCTTCTTTCTATTTTCTAGTATAATGTTTCCTCTATTATCCTCAATTTTATTATCTATTTTTTTCTCCATTATCTATTCCTCCATATATTTCTTGATTAAATATATGAAGTATTTTAAAAAATTATTCTTGGTCCTCTACACCTTCTAGGATTTCATACATTTCCTTAGCATTTTCTTTTCTTACATGCTCTGCTATATTTATTATTTTTGCTTTTAATTTTCTATTTGCAAATGTAATTTCAATTATATCTCCTTCTTTAACATCTGTTGATGGCTTTGCTATTTTATCATTAATAGCTACTCTTCCACCTTCACATGCCTCTTTTGCCACTGTTCTTCTTTTTATTATTCTTGAAACCTTTAGATATTTATCTAATCTCATTTATACTTCCCCTTATCTCAAAATTATTTTTGTGTATCAAAAAACCCGAGATAACTCGGGCTTACATTTATAATTACTTATTAACTCTTTCTTTAAACTCTTTTCCTGCTTTAAATACTGGAACAGTTGAAGCTGGAATGTTTATAGTTTCTTTAGTTCTTGGGTTTCTTCCTTCTCTAGCTGCTCTTTCTCTAGTTTCAAAAGTACCAAATCCAACTAATTGAACTTTTTCTCCATTTTCTAAAGCTTCTTGAACTGAATCAATAAATGCCTTTAAAGCTGTTTCTGCATCTTTCTTTGTTAATTGGCTTTTTTCAGCCATGCTAGTAATTAATTCTGCTTTATTCACGATTTACATCCTCCTTAAATAAACAGTTAAAAATATTGTAGTTAACTATTTTTAATTATGTACTATAACTACATTACCTTATTATATATCCACTTTATAAAGTAGTCTATAGTAATATGGGTGGTTTTCTATAAAAATATATTTATTACAACTTTTTCTTGTAGTATAGTCATTAATTTGTTATTCCCTTAAAAATATTCTGCATAAACTAAAAAAATCCTCCTGTTACTGCAGAAAATTCAATTTTTTCTTTACTAATCGTACTTCTTAGAATCTTCCCATAATTTATTCATTTCGTCTAATGTAACACTTTTTAAATCTTTTCCCTGTTTTAATACATTATCTTCAATAAAGCTAAATCTTTTTATGAACTTTTTAGTAGATTTGTTTAATGCTTCTTCTTCATCTACGTTTAATAATCTCGATACATTAACACAAGCAAATAATAAATCTCCAACTTCATTCATTATTTTTTCCATATTATTGGTTTTATATACATCTAATACTTCATTTATTTCTTCTTGAATCTTTTTAACTGCTTCATCTAAACTTTCAAAATCAAATCCCACTTTAGCAACCTTTTTTTGCACCTTATGTGCCTTTATTAAAGCTGGTAGTGTTTTTGCTATTCCATTTATTTCTTCAGTAAGTGTTTCATAACTTTTCTCTTTCTTTTTTAATTCGTCCCAGTTTTCTAATACTTCCTCTGAATTATTAGCAATTTCATCTCCAAAGACATGTGGATGCCTATAAATCATCTTAGAAGTAATTGCTTCTATTACATCTGATATATTAAAATATCCATCCTCTTTTCCTATAACAGAATGGAATACAACTTGCAATAGAACATCTCCTAACTCTTCAATTAATCCATCTATATTATCATCTTCTATAGCTTCAATTACTTCATAAGCCTCTTCTAAAAGCGAATTTTTTATACTTTCATGAGTTTGTTCTCTATCCCAGGCACATCCATTTTCACCTCTTAAAACTTCTATTGTATCAACTAAATCATAAAAATCCTTTTTGTTATTTATATCCTTAGGAATATATACAGAAGTTAAATAATCTATATCTTCTTGCATATCAAGTTCATATATTGGAATTTTTCTTATAGATTCTTCTCCTTCTATTCCTGCAGCTCTAACGTAATAAATTTCAGTTTCATCATGATAATACTCTAGTAATTCAAGTTTAACTTCTGATGCTATTAATGGATTATACACTTGGGTTATTATAGTTCCAATTCTTTTATCTAAAATTTGATTTTTTATATCGAAAGCATCTATAATTTTTAATCCTTCTATTGGATCTATCTGTAATCTATCCATCATAGCATCTACGAAACTAACTGCTGGTAATATCTTATATTCAATATTGTTTTCGTTACATAAATTAATTAAATTTAAAACTGATCTTTCTGCAACTAAAGGATGACCTGGCACTGCATATACTAACTCTCCAGATATCTTATATTCCTCTATCATACTTTTAGCAATATTAGAATACACCTCATCGAAACTACTTCCCTCTTCATAATAATTATCACAAGTTTTAAAATCTTCTAATCTATTCTTTAAATAATCAACTGTAGGATGCTTTTCTGTTCTAAAATATAAATTTTTACTTTCTTGTAAAGCCTCAACAGCTCCTATAGTTAATGCCTCTGGTGAACCCGGTCCTAATCCAACTATTTTTATCATATAGTAATCTCCTTACATCATTTTCTTGCTAATCTATTCTTTATTTCATCAACTTCAAATATTTTAAAGAGTAAAATAGCTATCATATATATAATAATACCCATAAATATTGATAATAAGCAAGAAATACTATTATTATCTAACCTTTCCACAATAAAATTATAACTAAATAAAACTACAACTATCATTGCAACAGAAGCATAAGCTGGTTTTATAAAAGAATCATAAATACTTACTTTACATTTAGTTTTTGTTCTAAGTGCTATAAGATTTAATATAGTAACTACAATATATGCAGAAACAGTTGCTATTACAGCTCCAAAAATATTTATTGTTGGAATAGGAACTAAAAATATTGTCAAAACAACCTTTACAATACATCCTATTATTAAATTAATAACTGGTCTTATATAATGATTGGTTGCTTGTAATATAGATGTAGTTGTTTGAGTTGTTATTACAAAGGGAATTGATATAGACAAATATCTTAATATTTCTATTCCTTCATACTTATCAAAAAATACTAATTTCATTATTGGACCCGCTAAACAAAACATTCCTAGGCTACATGGCAATGCTATTACGGCTGACAACTTCATTGCTATATTTATTTTACTTTGCATTTCTTCTTTTCTGTTTAGTATATAATGCTCTGAAATTATTGGAATTAATGATGTACATATAGCTACAGATAATGTTAATGGTATATTTACTAATACAGCAGCTTTACCTGTAAGTTGTCCATATAATGCGGTAGCATTAGTAACTCCTGATTCTATTAACTTTTGAGGAACTACAATAGAGTCTATTAAATTCATTATAGTTCCAACTGTAGCACCTAAAGAAATAGGAATTGCTATTTTTAATATTTCATTTAATATATCTGTATTGGTTTTTATCTTCTTAATCCCCATCTCTTTTCTTACTTTTATATATTTAATCCATAAATATATACTTGCTATCATTGCACCTCCCGCAGCTCCAAATGCAGCTCCTCCTGCTGAATACTCTATACCCTTAGGTAAAAGTATATAAGCTAGTCCAACTCCAATTATAACTCTACCTATTTGTTCTAATACTTGTGATGTTCCTGATGGAGTCATATTTTGTAATCCTTGAAAAAAGCCCCTATATACATTTACAAAAGAAACCATCATAGGCGCGAAAGAGATTCCTATCAATGCGTAATATGATTTCATATCCCATTTTAAAAAATTGATTATTGGTTTAGCAAAGAAAAATAATATTAATGATGTTCCAATACCTAATGTCATCATTAAATAAGATGATTCCTTAACAACTTCATAGCCACCTTCAACATCTCCCATTGCATTTCTTTCTGAAATCATTTTTGAAACTGCAACAGGAACCCCACTTGCCATGGCAACGAAAAACATATATAAAGGGTAAGACAATTGGTAATATCCTATTCCTTCATCACCTATTAGCATTATTAATGGCCATCTAAAGAAAAAACCTAACACTTTTGCTACCATTCCTGCTAATCCTAGAACCAAACTTCCCTTTATAAGAGATTGTTTCTTCATAAAATACCTCCAAACTTAAATTACTAACTACTACTAATTTTTATTTAAAGCTTAGAGGTATTATTACATATATTCTTTGTTTATTTTCTAAATATTGTAATACTAATTTAATAACTTATTGTTCCATTTGCTTTCCTAGGAAAGCGGCTGCAGTTTCTGCTAATTTTAATTGTAAATCGCCAAATTTTTCTCCAGTTTCTTTTGAAACAATAAGTACAGCTCCAATAGCATCTCCTTCTGTTATTATTGGTGCTATTACTTGGCTTGTATATTCTCCTTGGTCCTCGTCATTATGTAGCGGTATTGTTTTACCTTCTTCTGTTATTATAGAAGCTTTTCTACCATCCATAATTTCTTCTAGTTCTGAACTTATTTTTCTCTCAAAATAATCTTTTTTTGTTGCTCCACTTACAGATATAAACGCATCTTTGTCCGCAATTAAAACAATATGACCAATTGATTGTTGTAAGCTTTCAGCATACTCCTTGGAGAAATCTGTTAATTCCCCAATAGGAGAATATTTTTTTAATATTACCCCACCTTCTCTATCTGTAAATATTTCTAATGGATCCCCTTCTCTAATTCTTAAAGTTCTTCTTATTTCTTTTGGTATAACTACTCTTCCTAAATCATCAATACGTCTAACTATTCCTGTCGCTTTCATTATTATGAGCTACCTCCTTGATTAGTTTATATAATTAACTGCAGTATTATTATTTGAACTATTAGAAATTTTATACACATATACCCAATATTTATCCTTTCCTATCTATTGAGGAATTCCTTGAAGTCTATGGCAATAAAACAAGAAAATTTTTTAAATATAAAAAAGGTTAAGCAAAATTTAAAATTTTGCTTAACCTTTTAATTAAAAATTATAATCTATCCTCATAAGTCTTAACATTTAAATCTTTTTTCCATTGTTCTAATGTTGAATTATATACTTCTTTTTGCTTTTCAGTTAGTAAAGTAGATTTAATACTATCTTTAACTTCATCAAATGATTTTACACTATCTTCTGATTGAACACCTTCAACTTTAATTATATGATAACCAAATGAACTCTTAACTGGTGCTGAAATTTCTCCTTCTTTTAAAGTCTTAAATCCAGCTAAGAAATCTTTATCATAATTTTCTTTTTCATTTTCAACATATCCTAAATCTTGAGAAACAGGTAGTGTTCCGCTTCCATTATTGTTAGATTCATATTGTGCATATATTTCATCAAATGTAGCTTCACCAGAATCAATTTTATTTTTAGCTGATTGTGCTTCTTCTTCAGTCTTAAATAAGATGTGCTTAGCATTTGCCCCAGCTTTAACTGTATACTTATCAATATTGTCATTATAATATTGTTCAACTTCTTCATCAGTTACAGTAACATCCTTTATGATAG
This sequence comes from uncultured Clostridium sp., assembly GCF_934754925.1. Lineage (GTDB taxonomy): Bacteria > Bacillota > Clostridia > Clostridiales > Clostridiaceae > Clostridium. Next base: position 20,459 of record NZ_CAKVJA010000018.1, read on the forward strand.
CTTCTTTAACTTTGTCAGTTTTAACTAAATTTTCTATAAATGAATTAAATTTTTCATCTGACATTCTATAATATTCCAGAGCTTGTTTTAATCCTTCTTCTCCACCATATGCCTCTGTAAACTTAGCTTTTTCTTGTTCTATAGCAGTTGATAATTCTTCATCTGATGGGATATATCCAAGCTCTGTACCCTTAGTTATTAATACTTCATCATTAACTAATTGTTCTAATACTTGCTTTCTAGCTTTTTTTAATTGTTCTTTTAAGCTATCATCAATATTATTTTCATAATCTTCACCATATGTTTCTGTTAAATAGTCTATATCAGCTTGTAATTCACTATTAACATCAGCCATAGTAATTTTATCTCCTCCAACTTTTGCCAAAACTGTTTTTTGTATAGCCTCTGGAGTTTTTTCTATCATTTTACATCCTGTTATTGAAAAAGCCATTGCAGTAATAGCTGCAGATATTACTATATTTTTTATTTTTCTCAATTTATTTCCCTCACTTTACTTAAATAATAATTTGTTACATAAATTAGTATATCAGTAATACCCTTTTTATTCAAATTTTACTGTCTATTTTTTACGTGAATTTTCAATTAATTCCTTAAGAAGCTCTTTATAAAAATTCAACATTTCCTCTCTCTTTATAGTGTTAATTCTTACAGCAAAAAATGGCGTTTCTCCAAAATATAAAACTACATTATCTTTATATTTACTTAAAAGGACCCTATATACTTTATTAACATTTTTAAATCCTTTCTGGAATTTAAATCTTATTTCTTTTTGATTTTCTTTTATCTCTTCAATTAAAAGTATCTTAGCTAAACTCTTAATATATGCTATATCCATTAAATTATAAACGGCTTCTGGAATACTAGAGTATCTATCCTCTAATTCTTCTTTTATCTCAGTATAATCATCCATATTTTCAATTGCTGCTATCTTCTTATAAACCTCTATTTTTTGTATTTCATCTTCAATATATGAAGATGGAATATATGCATCCATTTTTATATCAACAGTAGTTTCAATAGGCTCTTGCTCTATTTCACCTTTGATTAACTTAACAGTATCTTCTAACATTCTACAGTATAAATCATATCCTATAGCAGCCATATGTCCATGTTGAGATGAGCCCATCATATTTCCCGCTCCTCTTATTTCTAAATCTCTCATGGCTATTTTAAATCCAGAACCAAGCTCTGTAAAATCTTTTAAAGCTTTTAATCTCTTTTCAGCAACTTCAGTTAATACCTTATCTTTAGTATACATAAAGTAAGCATAAGCTATTTTATTAGAACGTCCAACTCTTCCTCTTAATTGGTATAATTGAGATAGTCCCATTTTATCTGCATTATTTACTATCATTGTATTTACATTAGGTATATCAATACCTGTTTCTATAATAGTTGTACATACTAAAACGTCATATTCCTTTTTCATAAAATTAATCATTTCAGCTTCTAATTCTTTCTCTGTCATCTGTCCATGAATAACTCCAACTTTGCATTCAGGAACTAACTCTCTTATATAATTTGCTATACTTTGTATACTTTCTACTCTATTATAAACAAAATAAACTTGACCATCTCTTCCAACTTCTCTTAAAATTGCATCTCTAACAAGCTGATCATTTTGTTCTACAACATATGTTTGAATAGGATATCTTTCCTCAGGTGGGGTTTCTATAACTGATATGTCCCTCACACCTGTAAGTGACATATGAAGTGTTCTTGGAATTGGTGTTGCGCTTAATGTAAGTACATCTACATTTTTCTTTAAAGATTTTATTTTTTCCTTTTGAGCAACTCCAAATCTTTGTTCCTCATCTACTATAAGCAATCCTAAATCCTTAAATGCAATATCCTTTGATACTAATCTATGAGTTCCTATTAATATATCTACATTTCCTTCTTTTAAAGCCTGTAAAGTAGCCTTTTGTTGCTTAGCAGTTCTAAATCTGCTAATCATATCTATCTTAACTGGGAAATCAGAAAACCTCTTTTTTAAATTTTTATAATGTTGCTCAGCCAATATAGTTGTTGGAACAAGAAATGCAACTTGCTTTCCATCCATAACAGCTTTAAAAGCAGCTCTTATAGCTACCTCTGTTTTACCATAACCAACATCTCCACAAAGTAATCTGTCCATTGGCTTATCTGATTCCATATCATGCTTTATTTCTTCTAATGATGATAATTGGTCAGGAGTTTCTTCATATGGGAACTCATCTTCAAATTGCCTTTGCCACTCTGTATCCTTAGAATATTTATACCCTTTTAATGCAGCCCTTGCCGCATATAATTTCACTAAATCTTCAGCAATTTCATTTATTGATTTTCTAACTTTAGCTTTAGCCTTTTGCCATTCATTTCCACCTAATTTATTAATCTTAGGAGTCTTTCCTTCACTTCCTATATATTTTTGAACTAAATCTAACTGATCCACCGGAACATAAAGCTTATCTCCCTTATCATATACGATATCCAAGTAATCTCTCGTATTACCAGCTATATCAATTTGCTTAATTCCTTTAAATACACCTATACCATGATTTGCATGTACTACATAATCGCCCGGCTTTAATTCTGCAAAGCTAGTTATCTTTCCTACACCTTTTTTCTTACTTGTCTTTTTAGGTAGGGATTTTTTAGCCTCACCAAATACCTCTTTATCAGATATTACACATACTTTTAAATCAGGATACTCAAATCCCTTAATTAAATTCCCAAATGTAACTACCGCTTGACCTAACTCAATACTATCTACTTCATCCTTATAAACACTTTCAACTTCCCTATCTCTAAGTGTTTTTACTAATCTTTCTCCCCTAGTTCTAGTACCAGCTAATATTAAAGTTCTAAATCCACTTGCTTTTCTTGATTTTATATCTTCGATAAGTAAATCTAACTGTCCATTATAATTATTTGATGTAATTTGGTTTAGCTCTATACTAGTTACTGGGAATAGTATATCTGTTCTTGTATCAAATGTATTCAATGTTATAACATTAGCTTTTTCTAATTTAATTAATAACTCTTCTTTGTCTATTAACAATTTATTTTGAGAAGGTAATATATCACCCCTTTGAAGAAATGCTAAATAGTTTTCGTTAAATTCATAATATATACTTTCAACTTTTCCTTGGCATCTCTTTAAGTCATCAATTATAAATGTATATCCCTCTAAATAATCAAAAAATGATTCCATTTCTTTATAAAAGAAAGGTAAATAACTATCAACAGTTTCAAATGTTGAAGTTTCATTCAACATTTCTAAATTTTTATTAACTATTCCTCTTATCTTGTCAATTTGTTCATTATTTTTCTTATTTGATTTTTCAATTATTGAATCAAGTTCAGCAATTATTTTATCATTTGCACTTTTTTTGGCTTCTTCATCTACTATTACTTCTTTTGCTGGAAAAATCTCCATAAATTCAACTTTTTCGATACTTCTTTGAGATTCTATATTAAAAGTTCTAATAGAATCTATTTCATCACCAAAAAGCTCAATTCTATATGGATAAACAGCTGTAGGAGGGAAAACATCTAGTATCCCTCCTCTAAATGAAAACTCACCCTTACCTTCTACTACTTCAACTCTTTCATAGCCACACTCAATTAATCTTTTGGAAGTGTCTTTTAAATCTACCTCGTCCCCACTTTTTATACCAATACTATACTTTAAGTATTTTTCTCTAGGTGTATATAATGCAGTCAGTGCATCAATTGATGTAACTATTATCTTTTTACTTTTATTATTGAGTATCTCTTTTATTACCTTTAACCTTGCCCATCTAAGATCTCCTGAAACTGCATCAACATTGTAAAACACAACTTCTCTTATTGGTAAAAAATATACATTAGTAGAGTAAAGACTTAGATCCTCATATAGATTTTTAGCCTCAATCTCATTATGTGTTACCACAACTAAAGAATTATCTATTTCATTAAATACTCCATCTATTACATAGCTTTTTCCAGAATCCGATAAACCAGATATATTTATTGGAAACCTTTTATTTTTTATACTATTTATAGTTGTAATAAACTTATCATTTTCCTGTAAGGGTTGTAATAGCCCTTGTAATCTCATCTTATCACCCTCCATAACTTCTCTTTAAATTTCTTTGCATGCATTAAATCCATTTAGTTTATTCATCGCCTCTTTAGTATCCGTATTTACTATTATACTTACTGCCTCACTAGAAGCTTTTATCGTTTCTCTTAAAATTTCAATCTCATCTTCACTAAATTTCCCCAATACATGTGAAACTAAATTTCCCTTTGGCGCTCCTACACCTATTTTAACTCTTGGAAACACATCAGTTCCTAAGTTAGCTATGATACTTTTTATTCCATTATGTCCACCATGGCTACCCTTTTCTCTTATTCTTAATCTTCCCACTTCTAAGCTAATATCATCATAAATTACAATTACTTCTTCATTAGATATTTTATAGAAGTTAATTACTTCCCTAATACTTTCTCCACTTAAGTTCATATATGTAGTTGGCTTTAATAAAATTACCTTCTTTCCGTTTATAAATCCTTCACCAAACACACCTTTAAATTTTATCCTATTTAATTCTATATTATACTTATCAGCAATATAATCTACTGCTGCAAATCCTATATTATGTCTTGTACCATCATATTCTTTTCCTGGATTTCCTAATCCAACTATTAAAAACATTCTTTATTCCTCCGTTACTTTTAAAGTGACCATTTTATATTATACCATTTTTTTCAATAATAAAAGTTTTTTATTATTATATATTGTTAAACACATTATTTATTTTCATTCCTAGCTACAAACTATAATAAACAAATAAAAAATTCTCACTTATAAAACATATTACTTATTTTAAAATAAAAATTTAGACCAACTCTTAATCAGAATCAGTCTAAACTCATTTATTTTAGCATTTTAATATCTATACTCTTCATTTCTCCATCACTTAAAATCTTACAATGTAGTATATCATCTTTTTTCTTATCTTGTAACAATTGTATTAGCTCATCAGCATTAACAACTTCATATCCATCTATGTCTATAATAATGTCTGTTGGTTTAACTCCAGCCAAATAGGCATTCCCATATTTATCGAGTTCCTGTATATAAAATCCGGCGAAATCCCTTGCTTCATCCGTTACTACTCCACCTTCAATTATTCCTAAAATTCTTTTAAATGCATTGGTTGAATTAATCATATCCTGAAGCTCTTCCATCTGTATTCCATAATAAAGTCCATCTTCATTTCGTTCATTAGTAATAGTTAAATCAGCAATTCCAACTAATTCTCCTTTAGAGTTACAAATTGCACCCCCTGTATTTTTTTCATTTATAAGTGCATTTATTTGTAAAAGTGATTGACTTTTTCCTTCACCTATATTTAGCTTTTCGTTTCTTGATGTTATAATTCCTGGAATTGAACTTCCTATATATTCATCTCCTATAGCGTTTCCTAATACAACTATTCCTTGCCCTTCTCTTATACTATCAGAATCTGCTATTTTTATTGCTTGTAATTCTCCATCAAATTCTATTTTTATTATCGCTAAATTTCTATCTTCATTTTCAACTAATATATTTGCTTCTATTGGCATTGCAGCTGCTGATGATAACTTTACATATATATTACTTTTATCCTTAATTGCAGAATAATTTGTTAATATTATTCCACTAGACTCTATTATAACTCCTGTTGCATTTCCCTCAAAGTACTCATCTTCAGTAAGCTTTTCTTTTGAATCACTTATACTAACTAATGATTGGGATACTTCTTTTATAACTTTTGTGTAATCTAATATCACCATATCTGCACTTTCTTTAATTTCCTTAATTTGCTGAATGGCCCCACCATACTTATTTTTAATGCTTATATTAGCTATAATTGATCCTAAAAATCCTGCTATGGCCACATATAAAATCACCTTAACGCCCAATTTAACCCTTGTCCTAGTACTGTTTTTCTTTTCAAAAATTATATTAGATATCCTATCTTGTGGAGTATTTGATATTCTTCTCTTTATATATTCTTTATTATTCATATCCACCTCCGACTATTGAAATATTGCATCCCTAAACTAACCTCAATATTTCTACATCACATAGTAAAATCTAACTTTAAATATTAAATTATAGTATATTCTTTTAGTTATTTCGTTGTAATGTAAATATAAATCTTACACCCTTATCTTCTACATTTTCCACCCATATGTCTTGATTATGTTGAGATAGTATTAATCTTACTATAGGTAAACCCAATCCTGTACTAATTTTATTAGTTCTTGATTTATCACTTTTATAAAACCTATCCCAAATATGATTTAAATCATGTTCTGAAAGAATATCCCCTGAATTAAATATACTTACAAATATTTTTTCACCTTTTGTTGATATATTTATCTCTATTTGTCCGTTATCCTCACTATATTTAATCGCATTTTCAAATAAGTTTGTAATAACTTGAAGTATTCTATCTCTATCGCCTATTGCAAAACATCGTTTCTCATGAAATATTGCTTTAACATTTAATCCCTTTGCCTGTATCTTATTTTCTAAGTTTAATATACACAGACTTACCGTTTGATTAATGTCAAACTCAGAAATATGTAAATTAAACTTTCCTGATTCCATAGCAGAGATATCTAATAAATCATTAACAAGTCTAGCTAATCTATCTATTTCATCATAAGCTATTTTTAAATAATAATTTTCTTTATCTCTAGGAATAACTCCATCTAATATTCCTCCAATAAAACCCTTTATTGAAGTTATAGGAGAGCGTAACTCATGAGAAACATTTGAAATAAACTCTTTTCTAATATTATCAGACTCCTCAATAGATTGTGCCATTCTATTGAAAGATTGTGCTAGTTCTCCAATCTCATTTTTTCCAACAACTTTTACTCTTTCTTGTACATCACCCTTTGCTAATCTTTTTGCAGAATTGTTAATCTTCTCTATAGGCTCTACTACTAATAATTGAGCAAAATACTTTACAATTCCTCCTGCTACTATTACTGCTAATACAATAGATATCCATATTATAATTACTGTCCGCTTTTCATTCACAGGGTCATTTTCAATCATTATTATATAGCCATCTAATTGATTATTTGAGTAAATAGGCTTAATAAACGCCGATACTTTCGAACTATTTGTATTATCTATTGAAATTTTTTTATAAATAATTTCTCCATTAGTAGGCATTTTTGTGCTACTTATGTCTATGTTAGTATATTTAAATTCACTATATTCACTATTTGATACCATATAGACATACCCTAATCTATCTACTACTATTCCATCCATATCATTAGTTAAACAGGCTATCTTTAATAATCTATTAACTTCATCATAAGTATCCTCTTGGTATTTTAAATAACTACCTACTGCTTCTGAAACAACATCTAATTGCTTATTTAAAGTGTGTATAAGCTCATCATGGTTAATTCTATAAAATCCTATAGTTAATACTAATCCAACAAGTATTAATAATCCGCCTGTTATTGAAGAAAAAGTAATTATTAACTTTCTTACTATACTATTCTTCTTCACCTATCTCACCTCAAACTTATAACCAACTCCCCATACTGTTTGAAGTTCCCACTTTTCTCCGCCTTTAACTTTTTCTCTTAACCTTTTTATATGAACATCAACCGTTCTTGAATCTCCTGGATAATCATAGCCCCATACTTCATACATAAGTTGTTCTCTAGTAAAAACCTTATTAGGATTACTAGCCATAAAATGAAGTAATTCTAATTCTTTAGGTGCTAATTTCACAATACCATCTTTATATGTTACCTCATATGCTCCGATATCAATTGTTAAGTCTGAATATCTTATTATATCCTTTGATTGATTATCAACTGCATATCTTCTTGTTACAGCTTTAACTCTTGCTAATAATTCCTTAGGATCAAAGGGTTTAACCATATAATCATCAGCACCCAATTCTAATGCAAGTACCTTGTCGAAAACCTCCCCTTTAGCTGTTAGCATTATTACTGGAATATCACTACTTTTTCGTATATGCTTTAGAACCTCTATTCCATCTCTTCCTGGTAACATCACATCTAATATTACTAAACCAATATCTTCTGTTGATACTATATTGCACGCATCATTTCCATTAAAACATTTTTTTGTGCTATATCCACCACTTTTTAAATACATATCTATAAGTTCGTTAATATGAGCATCATCATCTACAATTAAAACTTTTCCCAGTTTATCTTCCATCTTTTATTCACCTTCCTTATTTACTATTTTATACTATATTTAAATAAACAATAATAAAGTTTTTATAAAATTTACATTTGTAACACAATATTTAAAAACATAAAAATAGACTGCTACCCATGTAGCAGTCACAAATTATTAATTTTCAAATAATTTACTTATTGGCTCATCGTCATATATTCTCTTAATTGCTTCTGCAAATAGTGGTGCAACAGAAATAGATTTAAATTTATCTAATCCTTCTTTTTCTGGAAGTGGAATAGTATTCAGCATTACTAATTCTTCAATAGCAGAATTATTTATTCTTTCAAATGCTGGACCTGATAATACTCCGTGAGTACAACAAGCATAAACATTCTTTGCTCCTAATTCTTTTAATGCATTTGCAGCATTTGCAATAGTTCCAGCAGTATCAATCATATCATCAATTAATATACATCTCTTTCCATTAACATCTCCGATAATATTCATTATCTCAGATACATTTGCCTTTGGTCTTCTCTTATCAATAATTGCAATTGGAGCATTTAATTTATCAGCAAATTTTCTTGCTCTAGTAACACTTCCTAAGTCTGGTGATACAACAACTACATCATCTTGATCACTAAATCCCTTGTCAACAAAACTCTTAGCTAATATTGGTGAACCTAATAAATGATCCACTGGTATATTAAAGTATCCTTGAATTTGAGAAGCATGTAAATCCATTGTTAATACTCTATCTGCTCCTGCTGCTGTTAATATGTCTGCAACTAATTTTGCAGTAATCGGATCTCTTGATTTTGCCTTTCTATCTTGTCTAGCATATCCATAATACGGAATAACTGCAGTTATTCTACCAGCTGATGCTCTCTTAAAGGCATCTATCATTATTAATAACTCCATTAAGTTATTATTAACTGGTGAACTAGTTGATTGTACTATAAATACATCTACACCTCTTACTGTTTCATTAATATCTACTGATATTTCACCATCACTGAAAGTTGAAACTTTCGCATTTCCTAGTGGTATTCCTAGCAAATCAGCAATTTCCTTAGCTAGTTCAGGATGTGAATTTCCTGTAAATATTTTTATTTTTTTCCCATGAAATATCATATTATGAGACCCTCCTTAATTTGCAACAACGTTTGCCATATTTATCTTATAGTTTAATATATATTATTTTTTATTAATAAGACCTTTTTTATCTACCCAGCCTTCGATATTTCTTTGCTTAGCCCTAGCAACTGCTAACTCTCCACTTCTTACATTATTAGTAATAGTTGAGCCAGCTGCAATATAAGTATTATCTTCAACTGTAACAGGTGAAATTAAATTTGTATTACATCCAATAAAACTGTTATTCCCTATAATTGTCTTATTCTTGTTTTTACCATCATAGTTAACAGTAACAGTTCCGCACCCAAAATTACAGCCTTCTCCTACCTCAGCATCTCCTACATATGTTAAATGAGATATCTTAGTATTATTTCCTATTGTAGATTTTTTTATTTCTACAAAATCACCAATTCTTACATTACTTCCGATAATAGATTCTGGACGAATATAAGCGAAAGGTCCAACTGTAGTATTTTTACCAATCTTACTTTCTAATATTACAGATGATTGTATGTCTACACCCTCACTAATAATACTATTGTTTATTCTTGAATTTGGATATAGAATGCAATTCTTCCCTATTACCGTATTACCTTCAATAACATTTCCTGGATATATTATAGTATCTTGACCTATCTCTACATCAATACCAATGTATGTTGAGTTTGGATCAATTATAGTTACACCATTTTCTAAGTGCTTATTATTTATTCTCTTTCTTAAAATAGCTTCAACTTCTGCAAGCTGAACTCTTGAATTTACCCCTAATGTCTCTTCATAGTTTATTACAAGTGCTCCAACCTTCTCATTCTTTTCTTTTAACATTCCTATTACATCTGTTAAATAATATTCACCTTGAGAATTATTATTAGAAAGGTTTCCTAGACATTCAACTAAACTTTCAATTTCAAAGCAGTACATTCCTGAGTTTATCTCTTTAACCTTAAGTTCTTCCTCATTACAATCTTTATGCTCAACTATCTTTAATACTTCATCTCCACTTCTTATGATTCTTCCATACCCTGAAGCATCATCTAAAATAGAAGTTAGTATAGTTGCACTATTTCCACTTTCTTTGTGAGCCTTAAATAATCTCTCTATAGTTCCTTCTTCTATTAAAGGAGCATCTCCGTTAAAAACTGCAACTGTACCCTTTTTATTTTTTAAGAAATCTATAGCACACTTAACAGCATGACCTGTACCTAATTGCTCCTCTTGTAATGAATAACTAACATTTCTTGATGCAGTATTTTCTTTAACTAATTCTGCACCCTTACCTACAATAACATTTATATCCTCTACATTCCCTTTTCTTAATGTGTCAATTACATGATTAACCATTTCTTTACCACAAACTTTATGTAAAACCTTAGGTAAATCTGATTTAATTCTCTTTCCTTGACCTGCTGCTAATATCAGAGCACATTTATACATAAACTCACCTCTCTATAAAATTTAAGGATAAAACATAAATTTTTTCCTAAAACGTTCGTGTATATTTCCTATATATTATATTGCATTAACTAAAGTATTTCAACACTTCAATAAAATTATAAAATGAGAGGAATATATACGTAAATATATTCCTCTCATTTTAAGTTATTATTCAGTTATAACAACGTTTTCTTCTTCTACTGCAGCCTCGTAAGCCTTTAATATAGATGTTTGAATTTTTTCCCTAGTATCTGTATTTATTGGGTGGGCAATATCCTTAAATTCTCCATCTGGTGTTTTTCTACTTGGCATTGCAATAAATAAACCATTTTGTCCTTCGATAACCTTAATATCATGAACAACGAATTCATTATCAAATGTTATAGAAACTATAGCTTTCATTTTTCCTTCTGCTGCTATTTTTCTAATTCTAACGTCTGTGATTGTCATTTCACTACACCTCCAGTTGCTTTATAATAATATAATTTCTATAAAAAGTTTAAAAATCCTTTTTTTTACTTAAATTTTTTTAATTTTTTCCATTGTTTATTTGTTATACATTTTAAAGCAACTGAATTTATAACTATTTTATAAAAGATGATGGTCTAACGTTAAGCTTTTCCTCTTCCTTATTATACTCTAAATCAATAATTGAAATATAATCACTAGTTCTTTTATTTTCTATTCCAACATTATCAACAAGTACCCCTGTTCCAACTAATTCACTATCAAATTCTTTTAAAAGAGCTCTAATTCCTTCGGCCGTTCCTCCACCTCTTAAGAAATCATCTATAAATACACACTTACTTGATGCTTTCATGCACTTTTTAGCTAATGCCATTTGTTGTATTCTTCCACTTGTACCTGATACATAATTAATTGTAACTGTTGGCCCTTCTGTAATTTTGTTGTCTTTTCTTATTATTACTAACTCTATACCCAAACTTTTAGCAACTTCATATGCTAAAGGAATTCCCTTTGTTTCAACGGTAACTATATAGTCTATATTCATATTTTGAAAATGAGATGCTAATATAACCCCTGCTTTACTTACTATTTGTGGATTGTACATTATATCTGTTAAATAAACAAAATTTCCTGGTACAATTCTACCTTCCTCTAATAAAGCTTCACATAATTCATTTGCAAATTCTTCTTTAGCTTGTTTGCCCATTGAAGGAATAAACTTAATTCCTCCCGCTGCCCCTGAAATGGTTTCTATAGACCCCATCTCTAATTTCTCTAATACTTCTCTAACAATTACTATATCTTCACTAATAGTTGACTTAGCTGCATTTAAAAGTTCCGAAAATCTATTTAACCCTATAACCTTATTAGGAGTTTCTATTAATATCTTTGTAATGGCTACAACTCTATTATTTCTACTTAATTTTTCCACTCTATTCACCTTCCTTATTTTCTCAAAAACACGAATTTTTTCAATTTCCTTTATCCGAATATTCATATTTTATTCTATATTTAATACATTATCAATACTTTTTTAAGTTATTTATAGGTAATTCCTTATATTAGTTATTTTCTATGTTTAATTATAAAAATTTATCTTTTTTCTTCCATATTTTAAACGTTTTATAAATACTATCTTTCATATGTATAGTTTTTCTCTTTTTTTTCATAAAATATTTTATATATTTTTTATTTTTTGTGTTCAACCTAGCAAATTTGTATATAATTATAAATATATATATATTTAAATGAGAATCTAATTTTTAATTTAATTATATTTAAGTTACGTATAACATACTAATTGAATATTAGAAAAAATATATCATATTATAATCATACAATAAAGGGGTTGTTACATTGTCTTTTGATCTTAATTCAAGTAAAAATAGAAAAGTACATTTTATTGGAATTGGCGGAGTAAGCATGAGCGGACTTGCTGCTGTTTTATTAACAAAGGGATATAAAGTATCTGGATCTGACGCTAAAGAATCTGAAGTTTTAAATAAACTTAGGGCATCTGGTGCTGAAATTTACATAGGGCATAAAGGTGAAAATCTTAAAAATGTTGATTTAGTAGTATATACTGCTGCTATACCTTCTACTAACCCTGAAATAATTGAAGCAAAAAATAAAAATATAGAATTAATGGATAGAGCCGAATTTTTAGGCTATATAATGAAAGGCCATAAATACAATGTTGCTGTTGCTGGAACTCATGGAAAAACAACAACAACTTCTATGTTGTCTCATATAACATTAAATGCAAATTTAGATCCTACAATATTAGTGGGCGGTGATGTTGATGCTATTCATGGTAACTACAAAATTGGTGAAAGTGAATATTTTGTAACAGAAGCTTGTGAATATAAAGCATCGTTCTTAAAGTTCTACCCTTATATAGGAATAATTTTAAATATAGACGCAGATCATTTAGATTACTATAGAGATATAAACCACATTGAAGATACCTTTAAAAAATTCTCTGACCTAATTCCATCTGATGGATATTTAATTGGATGTGCAGAAGATCCTAGAGTATTAGAAGTTATTAATTACGCAAAATGTAATACTATAAGCTATGGTTTCACTAAAGGTGATGTAACTGCAACTAATATTTCATTTAATAATAAAGGATGTGCTACATTTACAGTTTGTAAAAATGGTGAAAATTTATTCGATGTAACATTAAGTACAACTGGAAAACATAATATACTTAATGCTCTTGCAACTATATGTACTTCTTTAATATTAGATATTCCTAAAGAATCTATAATTAACGGATTAGCTGAATGTAAGGGTGCTCATAAGAGATTTGAATATAAAGGCGAATTTAATGGTGCTACTATAATAGATGATTATGCTCATCATCCTGTTGAAATAAAAGCAACTTTAGATACGGCCAAACTTATTAATCACAATAAAACATATTGTGTATTCCAACCACATACTTATACTAGAACAAAAACACTTTTTGATGAATTTACAACTTGCTTCTCTTCTGCTGATGAACTAATTCTAATGGATATTTATGCTGCAAGAGAAAAAGATACAGGCTTAGTTTCATCTGATGAACTTGGAGATTCTATAAGAAAAACAGGATTAAGTTGTATAAATCTTCATAGTCATGATGAAGTTGCAGATTATTTAGCATCAAAGGTTAAACCTAAGGATTTAATCCTTACAGTAGGTGCTGGAGACGTTGTTAAAGTTGGCGAAATACTTTTAAATAAAGCAAAAGAAAAATAACGAGGTGATTTTTATGGATTTATTAACTCAAATTAAGGCTTCAGCTGATTTTATTTTAAAAGAAAGTAAATACAAACCAGAAATAGGATTAATACTTGGGTCTGGATTAGGTTCATTAGCAGATACCATTGAAGATGCAGAGTATTATAACTATTCAGATATTCCTAACTTTCCTACATCAACTGTAGAAGGTCATGCTGGTAGATTAGTTATTGGTAAACTTGGAAACAAGCAAGTTGTTGCTATGCAAGGAAGATTCCATTACTATGAAGGATATTCTTTAGATAAAGTAACTTTTCCTGTAAGAGTAATGAAACTTTTAGGCGTTTCGAAACTTATAGTTACAAATGCTGCTGGAGCTGTTAATAAAGATTTTAATGCTGGAGATTTAATGGTTATTACTGACCATATTAATTTTTCTGGATCAAATCCTTTATTTGGACATAATATTGATGAATTTGGACCTAGATTCCCTGATATGTCTGAAGCTTACAACTTAGAACTTAGAAATAAGGTTCTAGAAGCTGGTAAAGAGTTAGGAATAAAATTACAACAAGGAGTATATGTAATGTTCTCTGGACCTACTTACGAAACTCCTGCTGAAGTAAGATTTGCAAAAATTATGGGTGGAGATGCAGTTGGTATGTCAACTGTTCCAGAAGTAATTGTTGCAAACCACTGTGGTATTAAAACAGTTGGTATTTCTTGCTTAACAAATATGGCCGCTGGAATATTAGATCAACCTTTAAACCATGAAGAAGTTATTGAAACTTCTGCTAGAGTTAAAAATGATTTTATAAAGTTAATGAATAGAGTAATTGAAATAATATAATTAGTTAAAGCTACACACTTTTAGTGTGTAGCTTTAATAATATTATCAACTAATATAAAAGTTAAGTACTTGACACTTAACTTTTTAACTCAAAACATTCCATTAATATAGGAAGCTGTATAATACTGCCTATAAAGGTTGCTTCTGTAATATTCATACAATAATCCCTAAGACTTGCTATCATAATTTGATCATTTTCATGGGTTTTAAAGTAATACTCACATGTATTAGTATTTATAAAAGCAGTATATTTTGTATAATCATATGTTCCCCTATCTGTTATTATAATTCCTTTAGGAATAGAAACGCTATTCATAATATGAAAACACGTCATAATTGCTTCTGAACGACTTTTAGGAACTTGTGAATGAGTTTTTAGAAATGCCGTACGAACGAAACGCTCAGGTGATGTAAATCCTCCTGGAAGAGGTATACTTCCTGTACCCTGTCCGAAAGGAGTTAAAGATACATTTCCCCAGTAAACTTCCTTTTGTTGATCAACTGATACATTCATATAATTTCTTAGATTAGTCATATGCCAACCAAAATCAGGACTATTAGCCATAACTCCTATTGGATTATTAATTATCTTAAGACCTGTTTTGGTCTGCTCAATAACAACACATTTACCACTTCTATCGGTAGCAATCCAATGTAATGGAGCTGATGTTCTTGTAACAGGATCTGGTTGACCTATGATACTTATTTTTTTTAATAAACTCTTTAATTCATCTACTGTGCTACAACATCCTAAAATATAATGTATAAAATCTAAAGAAGTAATTGGATTTTTATTCTCTATTGGTAAATCATAATAGGCATAACCATTAAAATATAAAGCTGCTGCAGCAAATCCTTTTTCATTTACTCCATCGAAAATCCCTAACATATCATCAATTTTTTGTCCTATACAAATAAAGCTATAGTTATCAATATAATTTTTCATTGTTTCAGTACTATACCATTCGTAATTTTTAGGTATTACATAAAGTCCTGCTTCAATTGGATAGGAAAAATCCATGGTTCTTCCAAAAAAATTTTCACCTTGCATAGATTGTAATGTAATAGCAGTGCACATATTATAAATTCTCCAGCACTATAAATATCGCAATTATAGTATATGTTTTTAAGATAGCTACCGTGTTTATATTTTATAAAAAACTCAAAATCCCTAAATTTATACTATTCATTATTTTAAGATTATAATACTGTGATTTCCTTAGTAACAGAGTTTAATACTTCACATCCATCCTTAGTTACAAGAACTAAGTCTTCAATTCTAACCCCTATATTATCCTTTAAGTAAATTCCCGGTTCAACAGAGAATATCATACCAGCTTTAACTTCATCATCATTAACAGAACTAACATTTCCAAAGTCATGACATTCAATACCTATACTATGACCTGTTCTGTGAGTAAAATACTCTCCATATCCAGCATCAGTAATTAAATTTCTAGCCGCCTTATCAATATCAGAGAATTTAACCCCTTCTTTAATTATAGAAATTGCTTTTTCATTTGCGCTCTTTACTATATTATAAACTTCAGCATGTTCTTTACTTGGCTCTTTGCCTATAAATACAGTTCTAGTCATATCTGAGCAGTAATTTTTATATTTTCCTCCAATATCTAAAACTACACTATCTCCAACTTTTATTTTATCTTTACCTGTTCCATGATGTGGATCAGCACCATTAGGACTTGTTGCTATTATTGGTGAAAACGAAAATCCTGAAGCACCTTCTTCTTCATAAATCTCAGATAAAAGATTCGCATAATACTTTTCAGAAAAACCTGCCTTTAAGTTCTTCCAAAGCTTTAACATAACAGCATCATTTATTCTTGATGATTCCTTCATTATTTGGATTTCTTCGTCATCCTTTATCATTCTTAAAGTATCTATAATAGGTGATGAATTAACAAAAGCTTTTACAACATTTCTTCCCATAAGATCTATTAAGAAGTGTGCTGGTAAATTCTTATCAACTCCTAATACTTCATCTTTTTTCACTATACTAGCTAACCTATCTATTGGATTTTCTATATCATCATACCAAACTATTTCTACACCTAAATCCTCATGTATAGGAAATAACTTATTTACTATAAATTTATGATTGCCTTTAGAATCCAAATATAAAGCTATTAATCTTTCACCAGAACGAATCATCTTTCCTGTTAAATAAAATATAGACTCCGCTGAAGTAACTATTAATTGTGGAATTTTATTTTCCTCCATTTTTATTAATACTTTCTTAACCCTAGAATCTTTCATATGTAACACCTCCATATATTATTTCATCTTATAGTCTTTATAATAACTTAAAATTTTCATATTATCCATAATTTAATTTGCTACTTTTATCGTTTTTTTTATTTATAATGATATAATTATTTTATAAAATTTATCTCTATTTTTTAGTAATAATAATATAAATAGTCTAATTTTGAGTACTTGGAGGATAGTAAAATGAAAGTAGCAGTTATATCAGATATTCACGGAAATATTTATGCACTAATGAAAACTCTTGAAGATATAGATGAACAAAAAGTTGATAAAATAATTTGTTTAGGCGATTTAGTTGGATATGGCCCTCATCCAAATGAAGTTGTAGCACTAATTAAAAGACGAGAAATTCCATGTATAAAAGGTAACTATGATGCATCAGTAGTAGATGGTGACTATACCTATATTAGAAACACAGCAATAAACTCATTTGCATTACCTTGGGCAACTAACGAAGTTAGAATTGCAAACAAATACTTCTTAGATTCATTACCAACTTCACTTAACTATACATTTAACGGAGTAAATTTTCTATTTACTCATGGAAGTCCTAATGCAATCAATGATTATTTATTCGAAGATGCAGCTAACACAATAGAAGTTATGAATCAATTAGAAGATGATGTTTTAGTATGTGCTCACACTCATATACCTTGTGCAAAAAAGTACGGAGATAAACTGCTAATTAACGTTGGTAGTGTTGGAAAGCCAAAAATAGGAAAACCTAATCCCACATATGCAATAATTGAAATTGAAGAAAATGGAGAGGTTAAAGTTACATTTAGATATTTAGAATACGAATTTAAAAGAATAGTTAAAGATTGTACTATGCTAAACTTTCCATCAGCCATTACATCATCTTACGAAACCGGAAAAGAATAAACTTATAACTAAATTGTTCGTTACGTAGAAGCGAAAAAATGAAATATTTATTTTCCAGTAACCGTGAAATTTTCACCTAGAATTTATATAATTGATTCCGTAAAGTTTGCTAAAGTTTTTAAACTCGCCATTCGCTCAAACAGTAAAAACTTCTTTACGCAACTTTACTCCATCAATTATTAAATTCTACGGCTTAATTTCAATTGCCCTTCCAAATTAATATTTCATTTTTTCTTTTTTCACGTAACTACCTATAACATAACCCCTTACAGTTAATGTCTTTTGCTACATTTTATATGACAAGTCGTTAACTAAAAGTATTTTAACCTGAATAAAACAAAACTTTTTAAATTAAAAGATAATTATTCTATCAAAATAATTTATAGCACAGAACATTAACTTTATAGGTTTTTCGCTTTTAAATTGCAGACCTAAGCTTTAAAGCTAGTGATAGAGAAAAATTAATGATATAACCGGAAGAAAGTATTATATAATAAGCTTTAGAATTTAATTATTATTGTAATAAAATTAGCGTTAAGAAGCTGAGGTAAGCGATAGCGAACTTCGAAGCTTTAGCTAATTTTATGGAAATAATAATATAAATTCTTAGCGAAATTATATGACTTAATGCAGGTTATATCATTAATTTTCGGCATCACGGCATTAACGCTTTAGTTCGCAATATTATTCGATTATTGTTCCAACAATTCGTAATTTTTTCAATATATCTTTTTCATCCTTGTGGCATGTTTCAAAATATGATGTTAAATCTCTTCCTGCACTTAATCCATAATGATTTCCATTAATCCATTCTCTCATAGATGTAACATCATATACAGTTCCATTAATAGCTACATATGCTAGAGTTCCATCTTTCCCATCAAATTTACATATATCTTCTAATCTATAGTATCTTAACTCTTCCCTACTATTAGAATCAGTTTCCGATTCTTCATTATTACTAATATTCTCTTCTCGCTTTTTATTTGTATCTAACACGCCTACAGCTGCAGCATGTTTCATTATTGATATCTTATTTCCATGGCATTGAGCAAATTCTTTATCAAGCACCTTTCCGGCTATTACTCCATAATGATTACCACCATGCCACTTTGATATATTAGTCACATCATAGACTATTCCTCCTACTGAAATATATGATTTTGCGCCATTTTTTCCATTGTATTTAGCTAATTCCTTTACTGTAAATACTCTTTTAGATTGTACCTTTTTTACTGTAGTTTTGAGCTTCTCCCTTTCATCATCTAAGTATTCTGTTATTTCCTTAAAAACATTCTCCATTACCTTAATTATTGTTTCACAATATTCTTTTGGATATGTTTGTAGCAAATTTTTCAATTGATTAATTTCACAATATTTTTGTTCTAAGAAATCTTTTTTAGCCATTATTTTCTCCTAAAAACATTCTTTAAATATATATTATGAAATTGAGTTGCAAATGTTAGCAAAGTGTTGTAAAATCGTATTAATAAAATCACAAAATTTTACTGACTATGACGAGAAGAGTAACTTTTGAAGGTAGTTTTAGCGAGTAAGGGATGGTGTAAGCCTTATACGAAATCAGCTGTGAAGAACATCTCCGAGTTTCTAACCGAACAAGTGACAAAGGAATAATCTTTTTCTATTGTAAAGATATAAATTCCATTAACTAGATTTAAATTTAAAATCTCACTTAATTAGGCTTAGACGGCTAAATGTCGTTATTAATTTACTAAGTGGCCTTTT
Source organism: uncultured Clostridium sp. (assembly GCF_934754925.1). GTDB lineage: Bacteria > Bacillota > Clostridia > Clostridiales > Clostridiaceae > Clostridium. The sequence goes on from NZ_CAKVJA010000018.1 coordinate 40,219, forward strand.
TATTAGGCAATTTGGGTGGTACCACGTAAGTAATTCCTTTCGTCCCATTTGTATGGGATGAAGGGATTTTTTTATTGCTTTTATTTAAATTTGAAATAATAAAAATATTTTTTAACAGGAGGTTATTATGAAAAACGTAGTTTTAGTAAAATCACTTTATAGAAACACTAATGAATACTTATCTAAAGAAGTAACAATTGCTGGATGGATAAGAACTTTAAGAGCTTCTAACGCATTTGGGTTTATCGAAGTAAATGATGGGTCTTTCTTTAAAAATATTCAAGTTGTTTTTGATAACAAATTAGAAAACTTTAAGGATATTGCTAAATTACCAATTAGCTCATCAATAAAAGTTGTTGGTACTTTAGTTGCAACACCAGAAGCTAAACAACCATTTGAAATTCAAGCAAAAGAAGTAATCATCGAAGGAATGTCAGATTCTGATTATCCATTACAAAAGAAAAGACATACTTTTGAGTACTTAAGAACAATTGCTCATTTAAGACCAAGAAGTAATGCTTTTTCAGCAGTATTTAGAGTTCGTTCTGTTGCTGCTTATGCTATCCACAAGTTCTTCCAAGATCAAGGCTTTGTATATACAAATACACCAATCTTAACTGGAAGTGACTGTGAAGGTGCTGGTGAAATGTTTAAGGTTACTACCTTAGACTTCGATAATGTTCCAAGAACTGAAGATGGAAAAGTTGATTACAAAGAAGATTTCTTTGGTAAAGAAACTAATCTTACTGTTTCTGGACAATTAAATGCAGAAACATTTGCTTTAGCATTTAGAAATGTTTATACTTTCGGTCCAACTTTTAGGGCTGAAAACTCAAATACAGCTAGACATGCTGCTGAATTCTGGATGGTTGAGCCTGAAATAGCATTTGCTGATTTACAAGACGATATGGAATTAGCAGAAGCAATGTTAAAATACGTTATTAAATATGTTATGGATGAATGTCCAGAAGAAATGGCATTCTTTAACCAATTCGTTGAAAAAGGACTATTAGATAAATTAAATCATATAGTAAACTCTGATTTTGGAAAAGTTACTTACACTGAAGCAGTTGAAATGTTAAAGAACTGTGGTAAGACATTCGAATATCCAGTTGAATGGGGAGTTGATCTTCAAACTGAACATGAAAGATATTTAACTGAAGAAATATTCAAGAAGCCAGTATTCGTTACAGATTATCCAAAAGACATTAAAGCATTCTACATGAGACTTAATGATGATGGAAAAACTGTTGCAGCTACTGACTGTTTAGTTCCTGGAATTGGTGAAATTATTGGTGGTAGCCAAAGAGAAGAAAGACTTGATGTTTTAAAGGCTAGAATGGCTGAATTAGGTCTTAATGAAGAAGATTACTGGTGGTATTTAGAGCTTAGAAAATACGGAGAAACTAAGCACGCTGGATTTGGATTAGGATTCGAAAGATTAATAATGTACATTACTGGTATGTCAAATATTAGAGACGTTATACCATTCCCAAGAACTACTGGTCAATCTGACTTCTAAAGTTTAAATAAAAAGCTAGCAAGTTTATACTTGTTAGTTTTTTATTTAGAGTTATTTTTATTTTTTATATTTATTTGAATAAAAACTTACGATTAAGTACATAATTATAATGTAAATATAAAACCTGTAATATACAGGTTCCCATCCCCCCATTATTAAAAAAGCGCGCAAGCGCTTTTTTTTACATCTAAATATTAATAAAATATATAATAACAAAAAGGAGATTAATAATATAATCTCCTTTTTGTTATATACTATATAATTTTTATTATTTTATACTTTGTTCGTAGCTTTCAACCATTCTCTTAACCATTTCGCCACCAACACTACCATTTTGTTTTGAAGTAAGGTCACCTTTATTTATATTTTCATAATTTTGTAATCCAACTTCAGATGCAACTTCATTTTTTAATCTGTTTAACCCTTGCTTAGCTTCTGGAACTAAATTTCTATTACCATTATTATTGTTTGATGACATCTTTCATTCCTCCTAAGATAAATATTTATTTTACAATAATATTTTTATCTTAATCCAATAGATCTATACTTATATAATAATTCCATATAAACTATTTAATTCCCATATTATCTAGATTTTACGCTATTATAAGTTCATTATTACTACTTTATTTTGCTTAAGACTTTCTTTCACATCAATTATTCTTTGATTGCTTGATCCCTTATACTTTAATCCTTCCTTTTTATTATTTATTTCAAATTTCCCATCAACTAATACATCTATATTATTTAAAAAAACTCTTAGTGATGTATCTACTTTCATAGCTTCTAGAAGTTCCTCAAATGTATATCCAGTATAGCACCATATACTTAAATTGGAATCTTTAAATGCTTTTGCCATATAAGCAAAACTGTGAGCTTGCTCTATTGGATCACCTCCGCTGAAAGTTACTCCCTTTAACATAGGATTATCTAAAACATCTTTTATTAAATTATCCATATCCATAATTTCTCCATCATCAAAACTATGTGTTTCTGGATTAAAGCAACCTTCACATTTATGTTTACATCCTTGTGCAAAAAATACTCTTCTCATTCCAGGTCCATTTACTAAACTTTCATAAGCTATTCCTGCTAACCTCACAGTTTTATTCATTTTTAATAAACCTCCAAAAGCATTATAATTTTATGCTTTATAATAATTAATTAAGCATCCTTTTAATATAATTTCTCTTTCATCATCTGTAAGTTCACCTAATTCTAACTCGAATTCTTTCATTGATTTATTAACTACATATGCCTTTATAAAAGTCTTCTTTTCCTTAATTGCCTCTATTATATTAGGTATAAACAAATAGTCTCCATTATCAAAACATATATCTTCCTTAAAAACAAACGGAAGCATACCCCAATTTATTAAATTAGAACGATATCTTTTTGTAGCATACTCTTTAGCTATATTAGCCCATCCACCTAATACTTTTTGACATGATGCAGCTTGCTCACGTGCTGATCCATCACCAGGTTTAACAGCATAAATAGTACTTCCTATTCCAGTGTTTTCATTATTAACATCAGTAAATACTTCTTTAATTGAAGTAAATACAGGAGCTAATTCATTAACAGCATCAATTGGTGATTCATTTGCTATTCTTGCTTTTTCAGCTTTTTGAATCTCCTTAGCTCTTCCAACATATGCTGGATCTTTACGTGATAAAGTAAATTCAGCTAAACCTAATGGATTAGAACGATATGATGAAGTTTCACCTGATGGAATAAGTTCATCAGTTGTAGTAACTGGATCATGAATCACAGAAACTACCTTTAACAATAAATTATCAGTTAAAGCTGACATTTTAGGCCAATCTACTATATTAGGACCAAATTTAATTTCTACTGATGGATCTGCTTTTCCTACACCATCATAAACACGATTCTCATATATAGATTTATCAAAATAATACTTTGGTTTTGTAAAATTAACATCTATATCAGTAGCAGCTATTAAATATCCCTTATTAGCTGCTGTTGCCGCAATAGATCTAGCATCCATTAATGCAACTGATGCAATTTGTCCATTAGTTATCTTAGATCCTTCTCTATTAGGGAAGTTTCTTGTTGAATGACGTATACTTAATCCATTATTTGCTGGGACGTCTCCTGCTCCAAAGCAAGGTCCACAGAATGCTGTACGCACAGTAGCACCTGTAGCCATAATATCTGCAATCCTACCATTCTTAACAAGTTCCATAAATACTGGCTGAGAAGCTGGATAAACACTTAATGAAAACTCGTCACTACCTATTGAAGTACCTCTTAAAATATCTGCTGCATCACATATATTTTCAAATCCTCCACCTGCACAACCTGCAATTATACCTTGCTCAACATAAAGCTTACCATTATGAATCTTATCTCTTAATGTAAATTTAACCTTGTTATCTAAACTAATTCCAGCTTTCTTTTCAACATCTGCTAATATATCATTTAGATTTGTATTTAATTCTTCTATACTATAAACATTACTTGGATGGAATGGCATAGCTATCATTGGCTTAATTTCAGCTAAATCAACATAAATCATCCCATCATAGTATGCTACACTTCCTGGATTTAATTCCTTATATTCATCTACTCTTCCATGAATATCATAAAACTCTTTTATCTTATTATCAGTTTTCCATATAGATGATAAACATGTTGTTTCAGTAGTCATAACATCAATTCCAATTCTAAAATCAGCACTTAGATTTGCAACTCCGTCACCTACAAATTCCATTACTTTATTATTAACATATCCATTTTCAAAAACAGCTCCAATTATAGCTAAGGCAACGTCTTGTGGTCCAACTCCCTTTTGAGGTGAACCTGTTAAATACACACCTACTACCTCTGGTCTATTAATATCATAAGTTTTGCATAATAACTGTTTAACTATCTCAGGACCACCTTCTCCAATTGCCATAGTTCCTAAAGCACCATAACGAGTATGACTATCAGAGCCTAATATCATTTTTCCACACCCAGATAACATTTCTCTAGCAAATTGATGAATTACTGCTTGATGTGGTGGTACATATATTCCACCATACTTTTTTGCACATGAAAGTCCAAACATATGATCATCTTCATTTATTGTTCCTCCAACTGCACATAAGCTATTATGACAGTTTGTTAAGGCATATGGTACTGGGAACTTTTCTAACCCAGATGCTCTTGCTGTTTGAATTATTCCCACAAAAGTAATATCATGAGATGCTAATTTATCAAATTTTATTTTTAGTTTGTCCATATCTTCTGATGTATTATGTTCTTTTAAAATATTATAAGCAATAGTATTTTTTTTAGCATTCTCTTTACTTATATAATTGTTACCAAGTTTATTTTTTAATATTAAATTAATTTCATTGCAATCTTCTACTATGTCCTTATTATTAATAAGATAAACACCATTTGAAAATAACTTTATCATCTTTAATTCTCCTTATCTTTTTCTTTATTTAATCGATTGTACTCTTTATAAAGCTTAACTAATTCCTTATCAAATAATGTTCTCTTTAATCTAACAGAAGCAGCTCTTACCATTTCTAGTATTCCTTTTGCCTCTTCATCATTTAATTCAATATTATATTCCTTAAACTTATTTATTATCCCCGCTTTACCTGAATGTTTTCCTATAACAATTTGTCTTTGTAATCCAACAACATCTGGATCAAACGCCTCATAAGTTTTCGGATTCTTTATTGCTCCATCTGCATGTATTCCTGACTCATGAGCAAACATATTATCTCCAACAATAGCTTTCCAAATAGGAAGATCTCTACCAGATGCTTGCGCAACATACTCCGAAACCTCTCTAAACATCTTTGTATTTACATCAACCTTATAACCATAAACATATATAAGAGCCATTAATACTTCTTCCAATGCTGCATTCCCTGCTCTTTCACCAAGTCCATTTACAGTTAAACCAACATAATTTGCTCCACCCAATATTCCTGCAATAGCATTTGCTGTAGCCATTCCAAAATCATTATGCGTATGCATTTCTATATCAAAGCCTGTTTTTTTATATAATTCCTCAATATTTTTTCTTATAGAAAATGGCTCCATTATTCCAACTGTATCACAATATCTAAATCTATCAGCTCCTGCTTTCTTAGCTTCATTAATAAATTTCACTAAGAATTCATTGTCAGCTCTTGAAGCATCTTCACCATTTACTGATACATATAAACCATTTTTCTTTGCAAACTCAACTGATTTAATCATATTTTCCAGTACCCATTCTCTTGATGTCTTAAGTTTATGTTTAATGTGAATATCAGATACTGATACTGAAATTGCTACTGCATCAACTCCACAATCTATAGATTGTTCAATATCACTAATAACAGCTCTATTCCAAGCCATTATGCTCTTTTTGCCATTATTTCTTTTTACAATTCGAGTAATTGCTTCTTTTTCATCTCCACCCATAGTAGGAATTCCTACCTCTAGTTGATCAACCCCAAGATCACTTAACATATCTGCAATAATTACTTTTTCCTCATTTGCAAAAACAACTCCTGCTGTTTGCTCCCCATCTCTAAGAGTTGTATCGACTATATATATCTTTTTATCCCCATCGACATTAGTAATAGCCATTTTTTTGCCCCCTTATTTTCGGTATATATTTCATAATTTGTTTTATAAAAAATAGAGGTAAGTTTATACCTCTTTATTTTATATATACCTTTTTTTACCATTATATCATATTTATAGGAACTTCTCAATAAAAAAACAATACTTTTTTCTAATAATTGCAAGTTTTTTAATTTTAAATTCATTTTTTAGAAATATAATTGATATTATACTAATTATACCTTTAAATTATGCAACTATTTTTATACTTCCTTCATTTTTTGTAAACCTTCATATAAGTTATATCAATATAACTTATATGAAGGTTTTAAAACTATTTATAATACCTGATAATTATTTTTGTAACTTCCAGTATGAGATTTTCTATCAATTCTTTCTTCATATTTTCCTGGTCCAAATCTTTCATCAAGACTTAAATATCCAGTTACTCTTGAAACTCCCTGTATATCTCTACTATTGCACTTAGGACATTTACTTTCATTACTCAATAATGTTTCACCACAATCTTTACAGTACCTAATATGAAAATTTACTCCTATATAACTTATATTAGTATGTTTATATGCGTAATTTATTATATCCATTATATTTTCTGGCGAAGGTGAATCATCTACTTCTATATACGAAATATGTCCTGCATTACAAAGCTTATGGTATGGTGCTTCTATATCAATCTTATCTTTTATTGATATGTTGTAATTTACAGGAATATGAAAACTATTTGTATAATATTCCTTATCTGTTACTCCTTTTATTATTCCAAATATCTTTTTATCTTTCTTTATAAATTTTCCAGATAATCCTTCCGCCGGTGTTGCATAGCAACTCCAGTTAAGCTTAGTTTCTTCTATTAGTCTATCTGTGTATTCTCTTATGAATCCCACTATTCTTAATCCTAATTCTCTAGCTTCTTGTGATTCTCCATGATGACACCCCAATAAAGAATATAATGTTTCTGCTAAGCCAATAAATCCAATTCCCCAAGTTCCTTGTTTAAGTATTGGCTCAATTGAATCCTCTGCTTCTAAGCCTTCTGAACCCTTCATAAGCCCCTGTCCTGCTACAAAAGGCAAGTCTTTAACTCTCAAATTTTTAAGGACACTATATCTATGAAGTAATGCTTCTTTTGATAATATTAATCTCTCTTCTAATATTTGAAAAAATTTATCTATATCTTTATTTGCTTCTATTCCTATACGAGGTAAATTAATAGTTATTGGTGCTATATTTCCTCTTCCCTTACATCCTGGCTCTCCATTAATATTTTTCATTAAATACGTTCTACATCCCATTGTTGCTGGTAAATATCCTTGATCATAATATTCCTTATTAAAATCTGCATCTATATTCATAAATGTAGGATTCATTCTTTTCGATGTTACTTCACAAGCTAATTTATATAAATAATAATAAGGGTCTTCTATTTCCCTATTTACTCCCTTCTTTACCCTGAAAATTATATTGGGGAATATTGGTTGTTCACCCTTTCCTAACCCCTTTTCATATTCTTTTAAAAATATCTCACATACTAAAGCTGCATCCTTAGAATTTGGTATACCTAAATTTATAGAAGAAAAAGGTACTTGTGATCCTGCTCGAGAATGCATAGTATTTAAATTATATACAATTCCTTGCATAGCTTGATGTATTCGTAATCTTAACTTTTCTTCTACTAATTTTTCTAGCTTTTCTCCTTCAATTCCATATGAAATTAATTCTTTTCTTATTTCCTTTCTTGTTGGTTCAATAAATTCAGCCATATCGTTATCAAAATCCGGATGAGATTGTCCTCCAAACATATCATTTTGAGTAGATTGTAATAATATACAAGATAATTCTGCAGCTGTCTCTATACGTTTAGGTGGCTTTATTGTTCCATATCCAGTGTTAAAACCTCTTTTTAATATTTCCCCTGTAGGTATATGAAGGCAGTTTGTAGTTAAATTATAAGAATCAAGGTCATGAAAATAGAGTTCACCTACTTCATGTGCTTTTGCTAGATATTTAGGCATATTATAAAGATTATGCCACTTATTGGATTCTGAAGCTATTCTTAGCAACTTAGAACTAAAATTATTTCCAACATTAGCATTGTCTCTATCAGTTTCTATTCCTATTTTTTCAATAGCTTTCATTAAGTCTGATTTAATTTCTCTAATTCTAGTTCTTTCTCTTCTATAAGAGGAATATGCTCTTTGAATATTTTTATGATTACTATCAACTAAGGCTTTTTCAACTAAATTTTGTACTTCTTCTACTGATACTTTTTCTTTTTGTGCCAATTGAATATATTCAATAACCCTTTGTATACATTCTAATATTTGCTGTTCTCCTAATTGCTCTCCAATTTCATCACTTGCCTTTTTTATTGCATTAACAATTTTATTACTATCAAATTTAACCTCTCTCCCATCCCGTTTTACTACATATATCAAAATAACCGCCTCCTACGAATTTACACTATATATTGTATATTTTATTCTTAACACACAATATATAGTATATAATTCTAGTATAACTTTTATTCTCCTCTACTTTTAAACAAATTTTATATAAAAAAAGTGCTTATCAATAGTGATAATTATTTTTCATTATCACTATTGATAATATTATCTGCTATGATATACTAAATTTATAAAATTAAATTTTCGGAGGATTTTTTATGCAAAAAATTGCTTTAATAACAGATAGCGCATGTGATCTTGATTTAAATACATTAAAAGAAAATAACATAAATCTATTACCACTTAGAATAATTTATTCTAACGGTGATTATAGAGATAGAATAGATATTTCACCTCAAGAAGTATATGATAACTTAGAAAAAGAAGTTCCTAAAACTTCCTTACCAAGTGCTCAAGATACTGAAGAAACTTTAAATAGATTAGAAGAAGAAGGCTATACTCATGTAATTTATATTTCAATTTCTAGTGGTCTTTCTGGAAGCTTCAATGCAATAAGATTAGCTTTAGAAGATCATCCGAAGCTTACTTCTTTTGTTTACGACTCAAAAATCTTAGCATACCCTCAAGGAGAAATAGTTTTAGAAGTTGCTAAACTTATAAAAGAAGGTACATCTTTTGAAGAAATAGTTAAAGAAATACCTGAAATAAGAAAGAGAATTATTGGTTACTTTACTATTAATACATTAGAATATTTAAAAAAGGGTGGAAGAATTGGTAGACTTGCTGGAACTGTTGGTGAATTACTAAATCTTAAGCCTATAATAACTACAGATGAAGATGGGGTTTTTTATAATGTTGTAAAAGTAAGAGGAAGAAAACAATCTTTATCAAAAATGACTGAATTATTAAAAGGATACTTAGCCAAAGGTAAATGTGAAGTTGCCGTTTTACACGCAGGTTGTGAGGATGAAGCTATTAAATATATGAATTCACTTAAAGATTTAACAAATGTAGTCTCTATAAAAATTGCAGAAATAAGTCCTTCTCTTGGCATTCATGGTGGTCCAGGGTTGATGGGATTTTCTGTAAAGATGGTTAAATAATCTATGAGTGATTTTGACTTTAATAATCTTGAAGATTTAAAAGCTGAAGAGAAACGATTATATGATGAATATAAGGCTAAACTTGCAGAACTAAAAAAGGTTCAAAAAGAAAAAGAAGCTGTTGGTCAAGTATTCACTAAAGGATTACTTCCTATATATGTTCTTCATATACTAAAATCTGGCCCCACAAACGGTAATGAAATTTCTACTAAGGTTTCTGAAAGAACTAACGGATTATGGACTCCTAGCACTGGGGGAATATATCCACTATTAAAAAAGTTAGAAAAAGAAGGATTAGTTATTGGTAAATGGGATGATCCTAAAAAGAAATTTCAAAAATTTTATTCTTTAACCCCATTAGGTGAAATAGAATTTGCTAATAGAAAAAAATTACTTAAACATAAAATAGAAGAATCATTAAGGGTCTTTCAAATTGTTTATAAGGATCTTTATTTATAAAAATACATCTAAGAATTTTTCTTAGATGTATTTTTATTATTATTTATGTATAAACTAATATAAACTTATTTAGGACGGTGTTAAATATGAAAGGAATGATATTAGATTATACTGGCAATGATGCTTTTATTTTATTAGAAGATGATTCTATTATAACAATGCCTTTAACTTCTTTTGAAACACTTATGCCAATAGGTAGTAACATAAGTTTATCTAATTTATATAGTAATTCTTGCAATACAAATTATAAACCTTGTCAGTTGGTAAATAAAACTGTTGACTTTTTGTAAATTTCTACCTAAAATTAAATTATATTTAAGTTGCTAGGGGTGCCCTAAGGCTGAGAGATGAATTTTCATCAACCCTTTTATAACCTGATCTGGATAATTCCAGCGTAGGAAAGCCATAATAGAGTTTTTTTATATTCTCATTCCACGGTACCCTCTTACGCAAAATAAGGAGGTATTTTTTTATGTCAAATTTTCTAGCAATATTACAAGAAAATTTCAAAACACTTTTCAGTAATCCACTTACACTAATTACTTTAATAGGTTGTGCAATTTTATTAATTGCTCTTATAAAGTTTAAATCATTAAAGTTTAATTCAAAATTGGTGACTAGAATAGGACTAGCTATTGCTCTTGCTTTCATTTTGGATATGATAAAAATTTACACTCTCCCAAATGGTGGTGGAAGTATTTCTTTAGGAAGTATGATTCCCATAATGTTAATTTCTTTTGTTTATGGTCCAGCAATAGGCTTATTTACTGGTTTTTTATTTGGAGTATTTAAATTAATTATTGATCCATATATCCTTAATCCAATTCAAGTTCTATTTGATTATCCCTTACCATTTATGGCAGTTGGAGTTGCAGGACTCTTTAGAAATAAATATTGGGGCGCTACATTAGGAATGCTCCTACGATTTGTTTGTCACTTTATTTCTGGAGTAATATTTTTTGGTTCTTATGCCCCATCAGGAATGTCTCCTATAATTTACTCTCTAGCTGTAAATGGACTTGCTGTAGGTGGTGAACTTCTAATTTGTTTAGTATTATTAGCATTTTTACCTGTGGAACAATTAATTAAAATATTAAAATCAAATATATCATTAACATAAATGATTTTCTAAATCTTTAATTTAGATATCAAAACTTCAATTGATAATTTATGAAGAGTTATTTCATTAAAAATATACCATATAGCTTAAAGCTATATGGTATATTTTTAATCTAGGCTTATTGCATTTACTGGACAACTTGATTCAGCATCTCTTGCATCATCTTCATTTTCAGCTGGTACAGGATTAGTTCTAGCTACTGCTTTACCATCGTCATCCATCTCAAAAACTGATGGACATATTGATGGACATAATCCACATCCAATACAAGTATCCTTATCTACAAATGCATTCATAATTTCAACCCCTTTAACAAATTTTAATATTATTATTTCCAAAAGCCTAATCTGTTATGTAAGTTAAAATAATTTTTTTATTTCTACCAATTGTCAGGTTTACTTTCTAATACTTGTATATCCCACTCTTTAAATTCATTAGTTGCTACAACATAATATTTTATCTCTGTATTTTCTTTCTTATTAGCTACAGTAATTAGAGTCTTAAAATTAGTACTATCATACCCTCTATTCTTAACTGTAAATACAATATCAAAATCTCCTTCATTATTATCTACCAATTCTACATTAGGTATAATTTGATTTGCCTTTTGCATAAATGTATTTAAATCAGTGGAAAATATATATTTTAAACAATCCATATCTCCCTTTATATTAATACCAACTTTATAATCATTAATATCATTATTTTTATCAACGACTTGTAATACATCTAAAATAGATTGATAATATATATAATCGAAGTCTCTAGGTTTTCTTATAAATGAAAGATTTTTTATAATGGCTTCATCTAATCTTTTTGAAACAGAAAATGTATTTTCATCATTATAAAAATTTCCTTCATCAGTTCCTACAACATAATAAAATTCTTTTACTTCATCACCTAAATCAAATTCAAACTTATAGTCTGGCTCTAAGGTTGACTTATTTTCACTTATTTTAGCCTTAGATAAAAAGCTAGACATTTCTTTTATAGCACTTTCATCAGTTACTATAAATTTAAATCCTGTATCTCTAGTACTCTGTATACTTATTTGTTCTACTTCATTTGAGTTTAAATAATCAAAATAATCATTTCTTAACCCTAACTTTTTCTCTATACTTTCAAGTGCTGCACATCCAGAGAAATTCAATATACCTATTATTAAAAGCCCTAGTAAGATATGTCTTTTTAATATTCTTAACATCCGTTTCTCCTTTTACTTTTATACTAAAATAATAGGAGAAGCTTATGCTTCTCCTAATAAAGATAATTATAATACTTTATTCCAATATTAGCAATTTACTTTACATATTATCTTATATTTTCCTTTAGTTCAACATATGTTTTTCACCTAAAATTCTACTATTTCATTGGAACAACAACTGTAGAATTTTTAAAATCGTAAAACATTAACCAACAACCATCCTTATCCTTGCCATTTAAGTTAACCCATGTAACAAAGCCAGTTCTTCCATCATAAGGTTGTTCATCCTTATCCTTTTTTCCTGGAATTGCATAAATTATATGTTTTAGATTTCCTTGCGAATCGCATTTATAGCCAAGCATAAAATATCCATATTTCTTTATATAAGGATAGTAATTTAACATTGGATAATAAGCTAATGTATACTTATTATAGTTAGACATATTGCACATTTCATGTAAATCATGTACAGGTATTTTGTACCACTTAGTATATTTTAACTCATTTATACTATCATAATCCCTATCGAATCCCTCTACGATTGATTCAAAATATTCTCCTATACTACCTCTTATCTTATTACTAACAGGATCAAATTCCTTATTAGCTTCTATTTCATCTTCGTAATCTTCAAATTTACCTCGTAAATTTTCTCTTTGGAAATACCTTTCTTTAGCTTCTTTAAGGTTTTCAACTTCTTGCTCTGATTCTGATTCTACTTCAATTACTTTTTTAGAATCTTCATCATCTCTTTTAGTATTTTCTATAATTGGCTCATCAATAACTTGCG
>NZ_CAKVJA010000019.1 GCF_934754925.1 uncultured Clostridium sp.
ATTAAATAAGCTATTAATAAAGTTAGCTTTTTGATTTTCACTATCAGAATAAATAAGATTTCTAACTTGATAAAGATAAACTGAATTATTAGTTTTAGCGTAAATAGCATTTAATACAGTAGTTAAATCACTATAACCAAAGAATGGTTTAGGATTTTTAAATATATAATCATAATCTAAATAATCTAAGACTTCATTGGCTAAATCACCACCTGAAATATCAAAAATAGCTTTTACTTCATGATTTTTATATAAATTCATAAAAGCTTTTCCCTTGTCTTCAGCAGAACCATTAAAAGGTGAATTAACTTCATAAATATATTCACTGCAAATAGGAGTTAAATTTAAATTTTTTAATTGTAATAATAAGCTTTCAATTTTAGTATTATTAGCTAATGGTTGACCATTAGAACAGGCTACAATACCAATATGATCACCCTTTTTTAAAATACACATGAAAAATACCTCCAAGATATAAGTTTTATATAATTTTACTATTTATATTAAAATTAATAAACCATATATGTAAATATCTCTTGATTAAAATAATATTATAAAGTGGGGGTGTTTTTATGGGATAAATGATATAGTAACATATTTAGAAGATTTAAATTTTATTTCAATATTTCTAAGAATCCTTATGGCAATAATTTTTGGTGGAATAATTGGATATGGAAGAGAAAGAGAAAGAAGACCAGCTGGACTTAGAACTCATATACTTGTATCTATTGGATCAACTCTTTCAATGATAACTAATATTTATATATATGAAGTATATAATTCATCAAGTGATCCAACAAGACTTGGAGCTCAAGTTATAAGTGGTATTGGTTTTTTGGGCGCTGGTACTATTATAGTCACAGGAAAAAATAAAGTAAGAGGATTAACAACAGCTGCTGGACTTTGGGCATGTGCATGTATGGGATTAGCCATTGGTGCAGGATTTTATTCTGGAGCAATTATTGGATGTTTATTTATAGCATCAGTTACTGCAGCACTTTCTAAACTTGATAAAAGAATTAATAGAAACTCTAGAAATATTACTATATATTTTTTAGTTAATTCAACTAAAGCAGTATCTAAATTATTAGAGGATATACAAAACATAAATGTGAGGATTAATGATATAGAAATAAGTAACAATAATGTATCATCTAATGATTTGATTGGAGTTTTACTTGGTCTGAGAATACCAGGGGATATTTGTCATAATGATTTTATAGAAACAATTAGAAATAAAAATGAAGTTATTTTTTTACAGGAAATAAATTAAAGAGAAGAAATAATATAAGAAAAGATTTGTGCTTATAGTAATGTTATTGCGATATAAATAATAACTTTTGGAGCTAATTCAATTTAAGTTTTCAACAGTTTCTTTATGTTATAATTAAATAATATAAAAAAATAAAAAAATAGGAGAATATATGAGATGAAGCTTGGGATTATCGGATCAGGTATGATAGTAAAAGAATTTTTAGAGATAATACCATATTTAAAAGGAGTAGAGTTAAGGGGGATTTATGGTAGAAAGAGTAGTGAAGAAAAATTAAAAAAAATAAAAAATGAGAATAATATTAAAGAAATTTTTTATGATTATGAAAAATTACTTAAAAGTGATATAGATACAGTATATATAGCATTGCCTAATAATCTTCACTTTGAATTTTCAAAAAAGGCTTTAGAAGCAAATAAAAATGTTATAGTTGAAAAGCCAATAACATCAAATTATACAGAAGCTAAAATATTAAGTAATTTAGCAAGAGAAAGAAGATTATTTATTTTTGAAGCAATTACTACTGAATATTTGCCTAATTATTTAAAAATAAAAGAACTACTTCCTAAATTAGGAGATATAAAGATAGTTCAATGTAATTATTCTCAATATTCAAGCAGATATAATAGCTTTAAGGAAGGTAAAGTATTGCCAGCATTTGATCCAGTATTTTCTGGTGGAGCATTAATGGATATAAATATTTATAATATTCATTATGTAGTTGGACTATTTGGAAAGCCTAAAAATATTGAATATTATCCTAATATAGAAAGAGAAATAGACACATCAGGAATTTTAATATTAGATTATGATAAATTTAAATGTGTTTGTGTTGGGGCAAAAGATTGTAAATCACCAAGTGCAAATAATATTCAAGGAAATAATGGATGTATATATGTAGATACGCCAGTTAATATTTGTGAAAACTTTAAAGTTATAATGAATGATGGAACTATTAGTTTATTTAATGAAAATAAATATGATAACCGTATGGTTAGTGAGTTTATAGAGTTTGTAAATACTATTAATAATAATGATTTAGAGAGATGTTATAAAATGTTAGATCATAGTTTAATAGTAAGTGAAGTTCAAACTATTGCTAGAAAAAAAGCTGGAATAGTATTTAAGTCAGATATTAATTAATGATAAAATACCCCTATTTTTATAAAAATAGGGGTAAACTTATTATAAAGATATTAAAGATATAAATAAAAATAAATAAATATAGCTAGGGTAATCGCTGCAAGAACTAAATCAATAATAGTTAGTTTATATTCTTTTTTTATAATTGATATTATTATACAAATAACACTAACAATAAGATTAAGCCCAGCTAAAATAATATTAGTAAATAATCCTGCTAAAAAAATAGATTCTAATAAGTACAGTGCGGTAGTAATAAATAAAATAATTTGTGTAATTTTAATTATTGGACTTTTTCCTTTTAAAATATTAAACATAGTATTTCTCCTTAAATTTTATCTGATAGTTTTTATATATTCTATCAGATTTTGTTTGAATAGCAAAGTAAAAATTAGGGAGAGAAATATAAAAATAAGGAGATTAAATATGTATTATTCAACAAGTTACTCATCAGCATTAGGAGTAATCACAATGGCAAGTGATGGAGATAAATTAATTATGTGAAATTCCATATGGAGAAACTATTACTTATGGGGAAATAGCAAAGAAGGTAGCCTTTAAGATGAATAAAAAAAGTATGTCAAGTCAAGCTGTGGGTGGAGCTGTAGGTCATAATCCTATATCTATTATTATTCCATGTCACAGAGTTGTAGGTGCAAATGGAAGTCTTACTGGATATGCAGGTGGAATTGATAAAAAAATAAAATTACTTGAGCATGAAGGTGTAGATATGTCTAAGTTTTTTGCACCCACAAAGGGAACAGCTCTATAAATTTAAATAAAGATGTTTGGAAGAACCAAGTCTATAATAGATATGAATTTATATGTGTAGGAAAGTATCATAAAGAGTATATGAAGTAAAATAAAAGTTAAAAGCCTTGATATTACGGAAACGGGTAATATCAAGGCTTTTAACTTGTTAGATATATAATTGGTGCCGGCAGTGGGAATCGAACCCACACGGTTGCCCGCATGATTTTGAGTCATGTGCGTCTGCCAGTTCCGCCATGCCGACATAATTAATATATTTATAATGTTAACATATACCAGTTCTTATGTCAATAAAAAATCACTATAAATAATAGTATTTTTTGGAAAAATGTATTATAGAACAATTTGTAGGAATTTATCATATATTGCTTATATAATTATAAAATTACGTAGAAGGAAAGGAACGTAAGGATATGGAATGGTTTATGGGATTAAACCCTGTAGTGCAGGGCTTAGTGGCTACAATATTTACATGGGCTATAACGGCCTTAGGAGCATGTTTGGTATTTTTCTTTAAGACTGTTGATAAAAAGATTTTAAATTGTATGCTAGGCTTTGGAGCTGGGGTTATGGTAGCAGCAAGCTTTTGGTCATTATTAAATCCGGCAATAGAGTTATGTTCGGAACTAGGATATAGTCAAATTATGCTACCAGCTATAGGATTTTTTGCTGGTGGAATATTTATAATATTAGCGGATAAAATGATGGATAAATATTCTTATGGTGTAATAACTGAAAATAACGAAATAGCAAAAGACTCAATAGTACAAAAGTATAAGAAGAGTATATTATTAGTAGTTGCAGTTACTCTTCATAACATACCAGAGGGATTAGCAGTGGGGGTTGCTTTTGGAGGAGTAGCAGCTGGAATACCATCTGCATCAATAGGAGCGGCTATGAGTTTAGCTTTAGGAATAGGACTTCAAAATTTCCCTGAAGGGGCAGCAGTTTCTTTACCATTAAGGAGAGAGGGGCTATCAAGAGGAAAAAGTTTTTTCTATGGTCAAGCATCAGGCATAGTAGAACCAATAGCTGGAGTTTTAGGGGCAATAGCAGCTATAAGCATTAGAAGTATGCTTCCATTTTTCTTAGCTTTTTCAGCAGGGGCTATGGTTTCAGTTGTAGGATCAGAGTTATTACCAGAAGCATCTATTGAAAATAAGGCTTTAACAACTATAGGATTAATACTTGGATTTATAACTATGATGATTTTAGATGTAGCATTAGGATAATAAAATAAGATCAAATAGAAAAAGGATGACACTAGTAAATGTGTATCATCCTAATTACATAGATTAAGTGGAAAAATAATTATTTTATATTAAAGAAAGCGTTTCTTCCTCTATATTCAGCAACTTCACCTAATTCTTCTGAAATTCTAATAAGTTGATTATACTTAGCAACTCTTTCAGATCTTGCAGGTGCACCAGTCTTAATTTGACCAGCATTAACAGCTACAACTAAATCTGCTATAGTAGTATCTTCAGTTTCTCCAGATCTATGAGAAATAACTGCAGTATATCCAGCTCTATTAGCCATTTCAATAGCATTTAAAGTTTCTGTTAAAGTACCGATTTGATTTAACTTAATTAATATTGAGTTAGCAACACCTCTTTGGATACCATCTTCTAATCTAGAAGTATTAGTAACAAATAAGTCATCTCCAACTAATTGAACCTTATCTCCAAGCCTTTCAGTTAATAGTTTCCAACCTTCCCAGTCTTCTTCAGCCATACCATCTTCAATAGAGATAATTGGATATTTATTAACCCATTCCTCTAAGAAGTCAACCATTTCAGATGCAGTTAAAGTTTTTCCTTCATGTTCTAAAACGTATTTACCATCTTTATAGTATTCAGAAGATGCAGCATCTATAGCTATAAACATTTCTTTACCTGGTTCATATCCAGCTTTAGTTATAGCTTCTAATATAACTTCAATAGCCTCTTCATTTGATTTTAAGTTTGGAGCAAATCCACCTTCATCACCAACACCAGTTGAGTAACCTTTGTTATTTAAGGTTTTCTTTAAAGAGTGGTAAACTTCGGCACAAGCTTGAATAGCTTTATCAAATGAATCAAAACCTACAGGCATAACCATAAATTCTTGTAAATCAACAGAGTTATCAGCATGAGAACCACCATTAATTATGTTCATCATTGGAACAGGTAAAACTTTAGCATTTACGCCACCAACATATTGATATAGTGGAAGTCCTAAGAAATTAGAAGCAGCTTGAGCTACAGCTAAAGAAACTCCTAATATAGCATTAGCACCTAGAGAACCTTTGTTATCAGTTCCATCTAGTTCTATTAATTTCTTATCTATTGCAGTTTGGTCAAATACATTAAATCCTATTAATTCTTTTGCAATTACTTCATTTACATTTTTAACAGCATTTTGTACACCCTTACCCATGAAGTAATCTTTATTTCCATCTCTTAATTCTACTGCTTCATATATACCAGTAGAAGCACCAGAAGGTACAGCAGCTCTTCCTATAGTTCCATCCTCAAGAATAACTTCAACTTCAACAGTTGGGAAGCATCTTGAATCTAATATTTGTCTTGCAACAACATTAATTATTTCAACAACGTTTTTCATTTAAAATCCTCCTAAAAATAGAAAATAAAAATAAAGATAAATGAAACAATGTATTAATTGAAAATCATTATCAATACTTTGCTTAATTATAACAAAATATATAAATAAATGGCAAGTTAATTGATAATAATTATCAATTTCATTTTTAAAATGTTTACTTTAGTCAATATTTTGAAAAAATTATAAGAAATTTTAGCAATATGTTAAAAAATTATTATTTTCTTATTGTTAGAGATTGATTCATCTGTTATTATATAGAGGTAGGATAGATTTATCCCCAGCGGGGTGAATCTTGACCCAGTTAAGTACAGCCTATTTATTACATAGTATTTAGGACAAGCTATAACTAATATTAATTAGGGAGGAATCAATATAATGATGTATTCAAAAGAAGTTGAAGAAATGTGCGTTGTTGCTAAAGGCGCTAATCATGCATGTGCTCCAATTCCAGTTGAAGGAAAATGGGTACAAGCTACACAAATATCAGATATTTCAGGGTTAACTCACGGAATAGGTTGGTGTGCACCTCAACAAGGAGCTTGTAAATTAACTTTAAACGTTAAAGGTGGAGTTATCCAAGAAGCATTAGTTGAAACAGTTGGATGTTCAGGAATGACTCACTCTGCTGCTATGGCTTCAGAAATATTACCAGGAAGAACTATATTAGAAGCTTTAAACACAGACTTAGTTTGTGATGCTATAAATACAGCAATGAGAGAATTATTCTTACAAATCGTATACGGAAGATCTCAAACTGCTTTCTCTGAAGGTGGATTACCAATCGGAGCTGGTTTAGAAGATTTAGGTAAGGGATTAAGATCTCAAGTTGGTACTACTTACGGAACTCTTGATAAAGGTCCTAGATACTTAGAAATGGCAGAAGGATACATTACTAAAATCGCTTTAGATGAAGATAATGAAATCATCGGTTATAAGTTCGTTCACTTAGGAAAAATGATGGAAATGATCGGTAAGGGAATGGATGCTAATGAAGCATTAGAAAAAGCTGCAGGTCAATACGGAAGAGTTGCTGACGCTGTTAAATTAATCGATCCAAGACACGAATAATTTGTAAGGAGGAATTTAATCATGGCATTATTTGAAAGTTATGAAAGAAGAATAGGACAAATCACTCCAGTATTAGAAAAGTACGGAATGAAGACATTAGAAGATGCTAAAGCTGTATGTGATGCATACGGAATAGATCCATATACAATCGTTAAAGAAACTCAACCAATCGCATTCGAAAATGCTGCTTGGGCTTACGTTTTAGGTGCTGCAATCGCTATAAAGAAAGGTTGCACTAAGGCTGCTGATGCTGCTGAAGCTATCGGAGAAGGGTTACAAGCTTTCTGTATCCCAGGTTCTGTTGCAGATGACAGAAAAGTTGGTTTAGGACATGGTAACTTAGGAGCTATGCTTTTAAGAGAAGAAACTAAATGTTTCGCATTCTTAGCAGGTCACGAATCTTTCGCTGCTGCTGAAGGTGCTATTAAAATAGCTGAAAAAGCTAACAAAGTAAGAAAAGAACCATTAAGAGTTATCTTAAACGGTCTTGGAAAAGATGCTGCTAAGATAATTTCAAGAATTAACGGATTTACTTATGTTGAAACTAAATTTGATTTCTTCACTGGTAAATTAGAAGTTGTTAATTCAAAAGCTTACTCTAACGGACCAAGAGCTAAGGTTAACTGCTATGGATCAAACGACGTTAGAGAAGGTGTTGCTATAATGCATCACGAAGGTGTTGACGTATCAATTACTGGTAACTCAACTAACCCAACAAGATTCCAACACCCAGTTGCTGGAACATACAAAAAAGAATGTGTTGAATTAGGTAAGAAATACTTCTCAGTTGCATCAGGTGGTGGTACTGGAAGAACTCTTCACCCAGATAACATGGCTGCAGGTCCAGCTTCTTACGGTATGACAGATACTATGGGAAGAATGCACTCAGATGCTCAATTCGCTGGTTCTTCATCAGTTCCTGCTCACGTAGAAATGATGGGATTAATCGGTGCTGGTAACAACCCAATGGTTGGTATGACAGTTGCAGTTGCAGTTGCTATAGAAGAGCACGCAAAATAATAAATTCTTAGTTATTTATAATTAAATAAATAAACTTTAGAAAATAGAACCTCATGTATTACTTTTAAAAGTTATACGTGAGGTTTTTTATATATCTTAAGATTAATAAAATATATAAATTTAAATTATTTAACTATTAAAAGTTATATGTGGTTTTATTTTATTTGCAAATATAATGTAATATATTATAAAACAATAATTTTTTTAAATTATATTATAATATACTGATATAAAATTATATAGTTAGTTTTAGATGGAGAAAAATAAAACAATGTGACATTTATGATATAATAATTATTATTTTAAGTATGAAAGGATATAAAAATGAATATACAAATATTTGGAACAAAAAAATGTAATGATACTAAGAAGGCAGAAAGATTTTTCAAGGAAAGAAGAATACAATACCAATTTATAGATTTAAAAGAAAAATCATTAAGCAAAGGGGAACTTCAAAGTGTTAAAAAAGCAGTAGGACTAGAAAATTTAATAAATAAAAATTCAAAAGATTATAAGAAACTAAATATGGATAAAATAAGAGGAGCAGAAACTAGAGAAGATATGCTATTAAAAAATCCATCATTGTATGTTACACCAATTGTTAGAAATGGTAAGGAAGCTACAGTTGGAAATAACCCTGAAATATGGAAAAGCTGGGAGTAATGAATTAAGTAGTTGCAAGTGACAAGTTTCAAGTTAAGGAATAAATTCGGCTTTAGCCGAATCTAAAAAATATAATTAAGAAACTCCCAAGGGAGTTTCAACCATAACTTATAACTTGTCACTTGTCACTAGTTAAATGCATTATAAATAGCATTAATTCCCTTTTCAAAATCATCATTTTCAATCCCAACTAATACATTTATTTCACTAGAACCTTGATCAATCATTCTTATGTTTATATTAGCTTCAGCAAGGGCTGTAAATATTTTAGCCGCAACACCTTTACTATAAGCCATACCAGTTCCTACAGTTGCAATTAAAGCCATATTAGGATAAACAACTACAGAATCAGGATTACAAGATCTTTTAATTTCTTCAACAATAACCTCAGTTTTATTTTTTAAATTAGAGTCAGAAATAACAACACTTACTGTATCAATACCAGATGGCATATTTTCAAAAGAAACACCATGTTGTTCTAAGATTGTAAGAACTTTTCTACAAAAACCAAGTTCTGAGTTCATCATAGACTTTTCTATAGATAAAACAGTAAAGTTTTGCTTTCCAGCAATACCAGTAATAGTATTTTCATGCTTAGTTTCATTTTTTACTATTAAAGTTCCTTCATCTTCAGGTTCATTAGTATTTCTAATGTTAATTGGAATTCCAGAAGTTCTCACAGGAAAAACAGCCTCTTCATGTAAAACTGAAGCTCCCATATATGATAATTCTCTAAGCTCGCCATAAGTTATAGTTTTAATTTTTTTAGGATTGTTAACAATTCTAGGATCTGCCATTAGGAACCCTGAAACATCAGTCCAATTTTCATAAAGATTTGCATTTATACTTGCAGCAACTAATGCACCTGTTACATCAGAACCACCTCTAGAAAAAGTTACGATTTCTCCATTTTCATCAGAGCCATAAAACCCAGGAATAACAGCACGTTCATATTGAGATAGCTTCTCCTTAAGTAAACTATAAGTTTTATTAATATTTAAAGTTCCATACTTATTAAATTTAATTACATCTTTTGCATCGATAAAATGGATATCTAGATATTTAGAAAGAATTATTCCATTAAGATACTCGCCTCTACTTGCAGTATAATCGGCAGATGCCCCATTTTCTATATCAGTTTTTATTATGTTTAAATAATGATCTAAATCTAAATTTAAATTTAATTCAGAAACTATAGAATGATATCTATCTGATATTAGTTTAAATACATCATCTAACGGAATGCTTGAATTAACATGTGCATTACATAAATAAAGTAAATCTGTTACTTTAAAGTCCTTAGAAAATCTTTTTCCAGGTGCAGATGGAATAACAAATTTTCTATTAGAATCATTTTCTATAATGTTTTTTACTTTTTTAAAATGTATGGAGTCTGCTAAAGAACTTCCACCAAATTTTGTTACAATAGTTTTCATTTTTTTTGCCCCCTTAATGTAAAAGTTAAAAATAACCTCAATAATTATATTAACAATAGTTAACAAAAAACTCAACTATATACAGAAATGTAAGAATGAATATTTGTTATAAAATAACAGACAAAATGTTATTAAAATGATATAAATTCATAGTATAATAAGTGTGGAGAATTATAATTTAGTATTAATAGATTAAATGAATATGTATTAAATTTTAACATATAACTCTAAATATATTTAAAATCATGGGGAGAGATAAATAAATGGACAAGTTTCTGGTTGACAGAATACAAATGACAGTTGATAACTACAGATTAGCAAAAGAAGAACTAAGAAATGATGGAGATATTATAAATCATTTTGCAGCATTAGTTTTTTCTCATTATGAAAAGAAAATCCCAGTTGGAAGAATTAAAGAAATTAGAAAAAATATTAAATCAGCAACAACAATGATGTCGCCTTTTAGGGGTGATACTCTAAATATACTTTCATTATTAATAGGAACAGTTGATAATGATAATGAACAAGAGATTATAGAAGATATGTATGAAACTATGGAGATGTTAGAAGAGGAAGGCTTTTTATCAGGTTCATATTTAGCTTTAACAGCATTTACAATTAGTAAATATTGCAAATATAAAGATAAGAAAGAGATAATAAAAAAAATAAAAGAATTATATATAATTCTTAAGGAAAAGTATAGTAATATAACAAATGATGATGATTATTTACTTTGTACATTGTGGGTTATTAATAATATTCAAGCAGATACCGTAGATGATTTTATAGAAAATATATTTAACCATATTGCAGATTCTAATATAAGATCTAAGAATGGTATACAAGGATTAGCTAATGCAATTATATTAAATGGATCCTCTGGAGAAATGTATAGAACTATGGAATTTATGATGCAACTTCAGAGGAGGAATATAAAAATAGCCAATCAATTTTTACCGTTGCTTGGGGTGATTACTAATTATAATCCAAGGAGAAATGTAGATATAGTTGAGGGTGTTATTGAATATTTATGTGATGAAGAGGGAGAATATGAATATTATATAGATAAAGGCTTTAGAACTATAATTGCAATAGTAATTATAGCTTTTTGTACGATGACTGATAAGAAAAGATATATTGATGAATTATTAGCTCAGGGAATACTATCTTTTATTAACAGTAAAAACAAAGGTATTTTTGAGGAAGTATTATATTAGGTGAAATAATGAAAAAAATAATTTTACATGTGGATATGGATGCATTTTTTGCATCAGTTGAACAGGCGGATAATCCTAAACTTAAAGGAAAGCCTGTAATTGTTGGAGGGGTTAGTGAAAGAGGTGTTGTATCAACTTGTTCTTATGAAGCTAGAAAGTTTGGAGTTAGATCAGCAATGCCTATTTTTATTGCGCAGAGACTTTGTCCACATGGTATATACTTAAAGGTAAGATATTATAGATATAAGGAAGTTTCTAACAGAGTATTTGAGATTTTTAGAGAGGTTACTCCAATAATTGAGCCACTTTCAATAGATGAAGCTTATTTAGATTTAAGTGAGGGAAAGTTTGATGATGGATTAGAAGCCGCAAACTATATAAAAAAAAGAGTTTTTGAAGAAGTTGGATTAACTTTATCTATCGGTATATCTTATAATAAGTTTTTAGCAAAATTAGCATCTGATTGGAATAAACCAAATGGAATAATGATAATTACAGAGAATATGATTCCAGACATATTAAAGCCATTACAAATATCTAAGATTTATGGACTAGGAGAAAAGTCTGTTAGAAAGTTAAATAATATGGGAATGTTTAAAATAGAGGACTTATATGAATTATCAAGAGAGTTTTTTGTAGAGTATTTTGGAAAGTATGGCATAGATATATATGAAAGAATAAGAGGAATTGACAATAGAGAAGTTACGGTTAATAGAGATAGGAAATCTTATGGTAGAGAAAATACATTAAAGTTTGATACTGAAGATATACAAGATATTCTTTATTATATAAAGAAATTTTGCTTAGAAATATGTGAAGATTTAAAAAGAAAAAATGTTTATATAAAAACTATAACTTTTAAATATAAAACCAGTAACTTTGAAACTCATACTAGAAGTAGAAGTTTAAATTATTATACTAATGACTTTGTAGTTATTTATAAAGTAGCTGAAGAGATTATTATGGATGAGAAGTTTATAGGATCTATAAGATTAATTGGAATTACTGTATCTAGTATAAGGGAAGAAAAGGTAGAACAGTTAAAGTTATTTTAGATAAGGGTTAAAGGTACAACATATAAAACAAACAGAAAAATCTTTCCAATGTATTATATATCAATTATAATATATAATGGCTACTTAAGAAAAATTTCAAAATAAATGGAGGTATTATAATGGATAAGGCACAAATAGCTAAAATGATTGATCACACAATATTAAAACCAGAAGCAACTGAGAAGGAAGTTTTAAAGCTTTGTAAAGAAGCTGTAGAATATAACTTTGCTTCAGTTTGCATAAATCCATCAATGGTTCCAGTTGCAGCTACTGCGTTAGAAGGAACTAATGTTGAAGTTTGTACTGTAATAGGATTTCCTTTAGGAGCAACTACTACGGAAGTTAAAGCCTTTGAAACAAAAGATGTTATTAAAAAGGGTGCTACAGAAGTTGATATGGTTATTAATGTAGGTAAATTAAAGGAAAGAGACTTAGAATACGTTAAAAATGATATAAAAGCAGTTGTTGATGCAGCTAAAAATAAAGCTTTAACAAAAGTAATAATAGAGACTTGTCTTTTAACTGATGAAGAAAAAGTTATAGCTTGTCAATTATCAAAGGAAGCTGGAGCTGATTTTGTTAAGACATCAACTGGATTTTCAACAGGCGGAGCAACAGCAGCTGATATTAAATTAATGAGAGAAACTGTTGGCCCAGATATGGGAGTAAAAGCATCAGGTGGAGTTAGAAGTAGAGAAGATGCTTTAGCTATGATTGAAAATGGAGCAAATAGAATAGGAGCATCAGCTTCAATTGCTATTTGTGAAGGAACTAAGTCAAACTCAAATTATTAAAATAAATATATAAAAAGGAAGCATATATATGCTTCCTTTTTATTATATTTAATAATATATCATATTTTAAAAAAATATTGCCTAAATTCATAATATAAGAATATTAATATAATATATATGATTGTAAAAAAGGGGAGACGAATTACATTAGTAGTTTCTAGCCTTAGATAGGAGGGTTATGAAAAGAGAGTTAACTCCATCAGAAATAATGTTTAAACTAGAGGTAACAGATACTGATGTTGAAAGAGGTACAAAGGGTATTAAAGAATTTAATGATGCCTATAAAAGGATTGAGAGGGCAATAAATATAGATAAAGAGGGCTATAATCTTTATTTAATAGATACCTTCTCAAAGGATAAATTAAAGGAATTAACTACTTTCATAGAAAAAAAATATAAGGATTTAGAAGCACCAAAGGATATATGTTATGTAACATTAGAAGATGTTAACAGACCAGAAGCAATTTTTGTTGCTAATGGAAAGGGAAAAAAATTAAAGGAAACTGTAGAGGATATAAAAAGTTGTTATTTAGAAGCAGTAGATGATTTTTATGGAGATTCTAGTAATGATGAAAAGGATTATCTAGTAGAAGATATTCAAAATAAAAGAAATAGTTATATAAATGAATTAACTAAAATGGCAAAAGAAGAGGGATTTGAAGTTAAGGCCACTAATAAAGGATTTGCATTTATACCTTTAAGTGGTGACGAGGCAATGACAGAAAAAGAGTATGATGATTTAGAAGATGAAAACAAGAATGTTATAGTAGCAAAAGCAGGAACTTTGAAAAAGAAGGCTGAAACTATTTTAGAAGAATTAAAGGACATTGAAGTTAAATCAATAAAGAAATTAAAAAAAATATATTCAAAGTTTTTAGCAACCCAAATGGAGGAAGAAAAAGATAGTGCTCTTTTAGAATTTATAACAGATGATGATTCATACGAATATTTAGAACGTCTATTTACTTGTATAGAAGAGGATTTAATAGAATGTTATACAATGAATATAGAAGATGATGAAAATGAAATATATGAAGTATTAAATAAATATGATGTTAGGGTAATTGTAGATAATACAAATAATTCTTCACCACCTGTGATTTTTGAGGAAGATCCTAATTTAAATAATTTGATAGGGTTAATAGAATATGAAAATCATAATGGAATGTATACAACTAATATTTCGTTAATAAATGCAGGATCAATTTTAAAAGCAAACGAAGGATGTCTTATTTTAAGATTAAGTTCATTAGCTGTAAATACATTAAGTTATTATTATTTAAAGAAAATTTTACTTTCTAATATGGTATCTTTTGATACTAACAAAAGCTATTTAGAATTTATAAATATAAATGGATTAAAACCAAAGCCTATTCCAGTAAAGTTTAAGGTAATATTAATAGGTGATTATGAAACTTATGATCTTTTATATAACTCCGATGAAGATTTTAAAAAGTTATTTCCTTTAAGAGCAGAGTTTTCTTCTGTAGTAAAGGTTAATAATGATTCGGTATTAGAATTGAAAAATAAGATTGAAAATAGAATTAGAAAGAATGAATTATTTAATATTAATAATGAAGCTATGAGCGAAATGTTAAAATATTTATGTAGAAAAAGTAGTAATAGAAATAGAATACTTGCAGATGAAGATACTATAGATAAATTATTAGTATTAGCTAATAATTCAGCTAAAGAAAGAAAGAGTATGATAATAAGTGAAGAAGATATTTTAGAAGTTGCCTATGAAGAGGAATTAATAGAAACTGAAATAATGAGTATGTATGAAGAAAATAAGATATTAATTAGTGTTAAAGATAGAAAAGTAGGAGCAATAAATGCATTGGCTGTACTTGATAGTGGTTATTGTACTTTTGGAAAGCCTATGAGAATTAGCTGTGTTGCATGTAAAGGTTCAGGTAGAATTGTTGATATACAAAAAGAAAGTAATTTAAGTGGAAAAATTCATGAAAAATCAATAAGCATACTTAGAGGATTATTAACAAACCTGTTAAATCCATATGAGAGTATACCTGTAGATTTTCATTTAAGTTTTGAGCAGACTTATGGAATAGTAGAAGGTGATAGTGCTTCAGTTGCAGAGATTATATGTATTCTTTCAGCTCTAAGCAAAAAAGGAATAAGTCAAAATATTGCAGTAACTGGATCTATTAATCAATTTGGAGATGTTCAACCTATTGGTGGAGTAAATGAAAAGATAGAGGGATTCTTTAAAGTATGCAATATGTTAGATAATATAGATGGAAAGGGAGTATTAATACCTGAAGGAAACAAAGATGAAATAATATTGAAATCAGAGGTAGAAAAGGCAATTGAAGAGGGTAAGTTCCATATTTATACGATGAGTACTTTAAATGATGCAATTGAAATGCTTTTATTAGAAGGAGAAGATGATATAGATAGTTTTTATGGGAAGTTACAAAATGAACTGGAGAAATATAAAAAAAAACCGAAAGAAATTAAATCTTAGTATAATAAAATATAAGATGATAAGTAAAATTAAAGTTTGATGAAGATGTTGTATTATGATCTAAAGATACAACATCTTTATTTTTATATGAATTTATATATAGAAAGTAATTAGATTTAAGCAATATCCATAAAAAGGTAAAAATAGATTGACGACAAAATAAATATTATGTTAAAATTATGGAAAAAGAAGGAAGATGGGAGGGTGCTCTAATTATTTGTTTTAGAGTTGATTATTATGTTTTTGAAGTTTAATAAAATTGATGATAAACTAGTTGTTACTCTTGTTGGAGAATTAGATCATCATAGTGCAGAAGAAGTTAGAGTTAAAATAGATGATAGAATAGAACGAGATAATATAAAAAAGGTTATAATGGATTTCAAGGAAGTAACATTTATGGATAGTTCAGGAATAGGTGTTGTTATAGGGAGATTAAAGAAGGTTAAAAATAGAGATGGAAAAGTTTGCATTACTAATATTAATAAAAGAGTAGATAAGGTATTTACATTATCGGGACTTTATAAAATAATTACTGTTTATAATAATGTTAATGAAGCACTTGCAAACATTTAATGGAGGGATTAATAACATGGAAGAAAATAGAGTATGTATAGAATTTGAAAGTAGATCTCAAAATGAAGGATTTGCGAGAGTTGCAGTTTCAGCTTTTGTTTCTCAATTAGATCCAACTATTGAAGAGATTGCAGATGTTAAAACTGCTGTTTCTGAAGCCGTAACAAATTCTATAATTCATGGTTATGAAAATTATGAAAAGGGTATAATTAAAATAGAATCTACAATTTATGGAAGAGAAGTATCGATTATTATTACAGACTATGGTAAAGGTATAGACGATGTTAATAAAGCTAGAGAACCTCTTTATACCTCAAGACCAGATCTTGAAAGATCAGGAATGGGATTTACGGTTATGGAAAGTTTTATGGATAGTTTAGAAGTAGAAAGTCAAAAAGGTAAAGGTACTAGAATTGTTATGACAAAGAAATTTAATTAACATGTTAGGGGAGATTTATGGAAAAGGACAAAGTAAAAAAAGAAAAGTTAAGCTATGAGGATAACTCACAATTATTACCCCTAGCTAAAGCTGGTGATGCAGAGGCTATGAACATGCTCATAGAAGCAAATTTACCTTTAGTAACTTCTATAAGTAAAAAGTTTATAAATAGAGGGTATGATTATGAAGATATTTATCAAATAGGATGTATGGGGCTTGTTAAGGCAATTAATAATTTTGATGATAAGTATAATGTTAAGTTCTCAACTTATGCTGTTCCAATGATAATTGGAGAAATAAAAAGATTCCTTAGAGATGATGGAATTATAAAGGTAAGTAGAAATGTTAAGAGCTTAGCTAAAAAGCTTCATTTTGATAAAGAGGCATTAACTAAAAAATTAAATAGAGATCCAAGTATAGATGAATTAGCTGAATTTTCAGGAATAGATAAAGAAGAGATATTATTTGCTTTAGAATCTTCTGCAAGTATGCAATATCTTTATGAAGTAATTCATCAAGATGATGGTGCTCCAGTATTGCTTATTGATAAATTAAGTGAGAATGCTGCAGAAGATAAGAATTTAACAGAAAAAATAGCCTTAAAAGAAGCATTAAATAGTTTAGATATGAAATCTAGACAAATTATTGTTTTAAGATATTTTAAAGATAAAACACAGATACAGGTTGCTAAAATGTTAGGTATAAGCCAAGTGCAAGTATCTAGAATAGAAAAAAAGGTACTTTCAGAAATGAGAAAACAATTAGATGAAGGATGAACATAAGAAAATGTATAGATTAAAAAATAATAAGTTTTTTGAATAAATCTACATTAAATAATAAAAATTATTTAATGTAGATTTTTTTTCTAAAAGTAAAATAGCTATTAAAATTGTAATAATATGATTTAATTTTTAAATTATGAGGAATAATAAATTTATGGAAGAAAGGAGACGCAAATACATGGGAAAAATGGCTAAGGAAGAAAAAAAAATACTTAAAGACTTTGAAAATATTTCAAAGGAAATGGCACCTAAACCAAAATATTTTAAAAATATTTTAATGGCCTTTCTAGTTGGTGGAGCTATATGTACTATAGGGCAGTTTATATTAAATATGCTAATAAAGTTTGGTATAGATAAAGAAACTGCTAAGTTATGGTTGCCAATAATAATGATATTTATTGGAGCATTATTAACAGGAATAGGAGTATATGATAAAATAGCAAGTTTTGCTGGTGCTGGTACTATAGTTCCTATTACAGGATTTTCTAATGCAGTGGTATCTCCAGCAATAGAGTTTAAAAAAGAAGGCTTTGTTTTTGGTGTGGCGGCTAAAATGTTTACTATTGCAGGCCCAGTATTAGTTTATGGAATAGGAACATCAGTAATAATAGGATTAGTATATTATGTTTTAGGACTTATGGGAATTCTTTAAATGGGAGAGTGAGTATAGATGAGTGTAAAAAATAAAAAGGTAGGAAAGCAAACTATTAAACTTGAAAATCCTCCTAAAATAATTTCAACTTATTCTATAGTTGGACCTAAGGAAGGTGATGGGCCTTTAAAGGATTATTTTCATCAAATATTAAATGATGATACTTTAGGTAAGGACAGTTTTGAAAAAGCTGAGTCTGAAATGATGTATACGGCAATAAAAAGTGCTATAAGCAATGCAAATTTAAGAGAAGAAAATATAGATTACTTATTTGCAGGGGATTTATTAAATCAAATAACATCATCTAGTTTTGCTGCAAGAGAGTTAAATATACCATTTATAGGATTGTATGGAGCTTGTTCTACAATGTCAGAATCATTAAGTATGGCATCATTATTTCTAGATGGAGGATTTGGTAATTATGTTGTAGCATCTACTTCCTCTCATTTTAGTTCAGCAGAAAGACAATTTAGATTTCCATTAGAATATGGATGTCAAAGATGTCCAACATGTCAATGGACAGTTACAGGATCAGGAGCAATGGTTTTAGGTAAAAGTGGAGATTTTCCTAAAGTAACATACGTTACTACAGGATTAGTTAAGGATTATGGAATTAAAGATCCTAATAATATGGGAGCAGCAATGGCTCCGGCAGCAGTAGATACAATATATAATCATTTTAAGGATACAGGAAGAACACCTAAGGATTATGATGTAATTGCAACTGGAGATTTGGGGAAGGTAGGAAAAGAAATAACAACTAAATTATTATTAGATTATGGATATGATGTAAAGGATAATTATGTTGATTGCGGTGATTTAATATTTGATGATGAAAGGCAAAAGACTGATTCAGGTGGTAGTGGTTGTGGATGTTCTGCAGTTGTTACCTGTGGATACTTTTATAAAAAGTTAATGA
Organism: uncultured Clostridium sp.; assembly: GCF_934754925.1. GTDB lineage: Bacteria > Bacillota > Clostridia > Clostridiales > Clostridiaceae > Clostridium. The sequence continues at coordinate 18,898 of NZ_CAKVJA010000019.1, forward strand.
AAAAAGAAATAAAGAGTTTATTATTAGTTTCTACTGGGGCATTAATGAGCACAACCTCATCTCTTCAAGGAGAAACTATACCGGGAATAGCTCATGCAGTAGCTATTGAATATAAATAGAAAGTTGGTGAGAGTTTATTATGGATTACATAAGTGCATTTATTGTTGGTGGATTAATATGTGTTATTGCACAAATATTAATGGATACAACAAAATTAACTCCAGCTAGAATATTAGTTATGTTTGTTACTCTTGGAGCAATTCTTGGAGGTTTTGGGCTTTATGATAAACTAGTTGAAATCGGAGGTGCAGGAGCAACAATCCCTCTACCTAGTTTTGGTAACGGTCTGGCTAAAGCAGCTATAAAAGGAGTAAAAGAAAATGGATTAATAGGAGCATTTATAGGGGGAATCGAAGGTGGTGCAGGAGGAATTACAGCATCAATATTTTTCGGATATTTAATGGCTCTTATTTTTAATCCAAAAACAAAACAATAATATAATGAATAATTAAGAAAAATATAAAAATCTTAATATACAAAGAAAATAGGTAAAGTTTTCGTATTGATATTTAGAATAATAACACCTCTTATGGGCAAAATAATAGAGTACTAAAGATGTGGAGGTGAAAGTTATGCAAAAGAATTCAAGTATTAAATGTAGTGTACAACAATGTAAACACCATGCCTGTTCTGAAAATTATTGTACTTTAGATGCAATACAAGTTGGTACTCATGAAGCTAATCCAACAGTTGTTGAATGTACAGATTGCCAATCATTTGTATTAAAATAGGCTAAATTTAAAGTAAAAATTAGTAAGTAACTTAGTAAAGAAAAATATTTTCTATACTAAGTTACTTATTTTTTATTATAAAAAACATTTTAAAATAAATTTTTAATTTATACAAAATAAAGAATTAATAGAAAAAAATATTTACTTTTACAAATAAAGGAGTATAATGAAAATATAAATAATGATAATCATTATCAGTATGAGAGGTGAAAGAAATGTCATTAATATTATCACAAGTAGGAGAAGAGGTTAAAATTAAAAAAATAACAGGAAATACTGAAACAAAGAAATTTTTAAATAGTTTAGGATTTGTTATTGGTGAAGGAATTACAATAGTTTCAGATTTAGGTGGAAATTTAATAGTAAATATTAAAGGCACTAGAATAGCCTTAGATAAAAGTATGGCAAGTAGAATAATGGTGTAAGGAGAGTAAATAAATGGCAACCTTAAAAGAAATAAAATGTGGACAAACTGTGAAGGTTAAAAAAGTAGAAGGTACTGGTGCTATTCGTAGAAGAATAATGGACATGGGAATTACTAAAGGTAGTGAAATTTACGTTCGTAAGGTAGCTCCACTAGGTGATCCTATAGAAATAAATATAAGGGGCTATGAATTAACATTACGTAAATATGATGCTGAAATGATAGTAGTTGAGTGAAGATAAGTTAAAAATAGATAGGGGGAGAGAAAGATGGCAATAAAAATAGGGTTAGCAGGAAACCCAAATAGTGGTAAGACAACTATGTTTAACAACCTTACAGGTGCAAAGCAATATGTTGGAAATTGGCCAGGAGTAACTGTAGAGAAAAAAAGTGGGAAAATTAAAGGATATAAAGATGTTGAATTAGTTGATTTGCCAGGAGTATATTCCTTATCACCATATACATTGGAAGAGGTCGTAACTAGAAATTTTATGATAGATGATAAACCAGATGCAATCATTAATATAATTGATGCATCCAATATTGAAAGAAATCTTTATTTAACAACTCAAATATTAGAACTAGGTATTCCAACGGTAATAGCATTAAATATGATTGATATTGTAGAAAAAAGGGGCGATGTCATTGATATTGACAAGTTATCTAAGATTCTTGGATGCCCAGTAGTTAAGACAAGTGCCTTAAAAGGAAATGGAACTAAAGATGTTGCTATGAAGGCAATCGAAATAGCTAAAAGTAAAAAGGATACTAATTTCAATATGAACTTCTCATCTGAAGTAAAGGATGCGTTGGAAGATATCAAAAATTTAATTAAGAGTGATAATATTACTAATATAGGTTTAAGTGAACAATGGATGGCTATTAAGATTTTTGAACGTGATAGTAAATTCATGGAAAAAGTATCTTTGGATAATAATGTTAAGGAAAAAGTAGAGGCTATTATTACAAAATGTGAAAAAGAATTTGATGATGATGCAGAAGGAATAATTACTGGAGAAAGATATGAATTTATTGGCAGTATAGTTTCAAAAGTTATTAAGAAAAAAAATACTTCAAAACATACATTATCAGATAAGATTGATAAAATAGTTACTAACCGTATATTAGCATTACCTATATTTGCTTTAATTATGTGGGGGGTATACTATATAGCTGTTAGTTCATTAGGTTCAATATTAACAGATTGGACAAATGACACTTTATTTGGAGAAATAATTGGAGAAAATGTTGCCGCATTTTTAGAAAGTGTGGGTACAGCTCCATGGTTACAAGGATTGATAAATGATGGAATAATTGGTGGTGTTGGAGCTGTTTTAGGATTTGTCCCACAAATAATGTTATTATTCTTTTTATTAGCATTATTAGAGGACTGTGGATACATGGCTAGAATAGCATTTATTATGGATAGAATTCTACGCAAATTTGGATTATCAGGAAAATCATTTATACCTGTACTTATAAGTTCAGGGTGTGGGGTTCCTGGCATAATGGCAACACGTACTATGGAAAATGATAAAGATAGAAAACTTACAATAATGATTACTACATTTATTCCTTGTGGAGCTAAATTACCTATAATAGCATTGTTTGCAGGAGCTATTTTTGGTGGAGCATCTTGGGTAGCACCAGTGATTTATTTCTTAGGAATTTTTATGATTATAATTTGTGGAATTATTTTAAATAAAACTAAGGCATTTAAAGGGGAAGCAGCACCATTTGTTATGGAACTTCCACAATACCATATTCCAAGTATGAAAGGTGTTTTGATTCATATGTGGGATAGAGGAAAAGCATTTATTATAAAAGCTGGAACTATTATATTTGTTGCTTGTGCTGTAATTTGGTTTACTAGCTCATTTAATTGGACATTACAAATGGTTGATGCTCAAGATAGTATATTAGCAAGTATAGGTAAAGTAATAGCACCGATATTTGCACCACTTGGATTTGGTAATTGGCAATCAGCAGTAGCAACAGTAAGTGGATTAGTAGCTAAAGAAAATGTTGTAGGAACATTTGGAGTATTATTTGGTATAGCGGAAGCAGCAGAAGATACACCAGCATTATTAACTCAAATTGGAACAATGTTTACATCAGCAAGTGGATTAGCATTCATAGCCTTTAATATGCTTAACGCACCTTGTTTTGCAGCTATAGGTGCAATTAGAAGAGAAATGGGATCTTGGAAATGGATGTGGATAACAATTGGCTTCCAAACATTAACTGCTTATATAGTAGCATTAATAATAAATCAAGTAGGTAGTTTATTATTAGGTGAAGGTAGTGTAATTGGAGCTGTAGGCTCAATATTAATTGCAATACTAGCAATTTTAATAGCTATCGGATCAGGAAGAAATATAAAGACTAATAAAGAAGGTAGAGAAATAAGTGCATAAAATTATTGTAATGAGCGAGGAAGTGATATAAATGGCAACATTTATTATTGGAGCTATAGTATTTGGCTTGCTATTTTTAGCTGTATTTAGTATGTTTAAGAAGAGTAAAAATAATAAGGGTGGTTGTGGATGTGGCTGTTCTGGTTGCTCCAGCAAAAAATCATGCAATAGTGAAATTAAATTTAAGCACAAGTAAATACTTTTATATTTTAGGAGATACTAGGAGAAATTTTAGTATCTTCTATTTTTTTTAATGAGAATATGAATAAGCATAAAATAATTTCAAAAAAATTCAAAAAATTTCAAGTTATATATTGACAGGGTTAAGGGAATATTATATTATAATAAGTAATTGAGAATGAATATCAATATTGTTTAGGAGGAGAGAATATGAAAATAGTTTATTATTCAGCTTCAGGTAATACTGAAAAAATGGCGAATTTAATTGCAGAGGGAATAGCTAATGGAGGAAAAACTGCAGAGGTAATTAATGTATCAAATGCAAATGCTGATATTTTTGATAATGAAGAAATAGTTATACTTGGGTGTCCAGCTATGGGGGATGAGGTATTAGAGGAAAATGAATTTGAACCTTTTGTAGAAGAAATATCATCTAAAATTTCAGGAAAAAAAGTTGCTTTATTTGGATCATATGGATGGGGAGATGGTCAATGGATGAGAGATTGGCAAGAAAGAATGGAGTCTTTAGGTTGTACTTTAATTGCTGATGGATTAATAATTCAAAATGAGCCTGAGGATAACTCACCAGAGTGTATTGAATTAGGAATGACTATAGCAAAGGCATAGAAGTAAATTGAAGCAAGTTGAATTTTATAAAAGTCTTGCTAATATGGAGGAAAGAGAGTGCATTGAAAAGTTTTTAATTTACAATGCCTCTCTGGTAATTTCAGGCGTTAAACCATCAGCAACCATTACAATAAAAAAAGATAAAGAAAATTTATATGACAAATGGATAAAGTACGGAATCGATTTTTTAGAAACTATTGATATTCAATATATAGATTTAAGAGAATGTAGTAATGCATTAATTATATTGATATATAATGAGAAGCAATTATTAAACTACATATTTAGAAAAGAAAACAAGAAATTCTTAATGCAATTAGGATATTCAGATAAGAATGATATAAATAATTATTTATATATGCTAAAGAATAGATATAAGGAATTTAATTGTCCACATGAATTAGGTATATTTTTAGGTTTTCCATTAAATGATGTTATGGATTTTATGAATTGTAAAAATAAGAAATGTTTAAGTTGTGGATATTGGCTTGTATATAATAATTTAAAAGAAGCAAAAGAAACTTTCAGTAGATACGATAAAGTTAAGGAGCATACTGTAAATTATATTTTAAAAGGAGATTCATCTCATAATGTGGCATGCTCTATAAGAAATTTATTTGAAGAATATAAAGGGGCTAGTGCATAAAAGAATAATTCTAATTAATAAGAATTAAGGACAACAAGTGATTAAAAGGAGAGAAAATAAATGAGTGTAGTAATAGTTGGTGGCCATGATAAAATGACTAAAGATTATATTAGAGTATGTAAAAAATATAATTGTAAGGCAAAAGTTTTTACCCAAATGGAAACAGGATTAAAGGATAAGATTGGAATGCCAGATGCGGTTATATTATTAACAGATGTAGTATCTCATAAGCTTGTATTGACAGCTAAGAGAGAAGCAGATAAGAAAAATATAAGAGTTATAAGAAATCATAAAAGTACATTAAATGCAGTTGAATCACTTATTAAGGAAATAGTATTAAACTAAAAGTGTGAGTATATGAAAAAGTTAAAGTTAAAAAAGCGGCTAGTTATAATTTAGGATTATATCTAGACGCTTTTGTTATTATAGTAAAAGTTTATTTAAATATCTTTGTTTATATTTGAGCTTAGCTATAGTACTTATATCTTGTAATGTTTTAAAGTTAGTGATTCCACCAATAACTCCCACTAGGGGAAGACCTTGTATAAATTTTGAAGTTAACATATAAGTGGAGATTTTATTAGAAGTTTCCTTTAATGTTTCATCAATATTATAATTATGATATTTACTATTATCTATTTCATTAGCTATAGTATCTAATTTATTAAAATACATTTTTCTTTCAGTACCAGAAGTGACTGAAGCACAAATTATATTTAAAATATAAATTCTTTCTTCAGGAAAACTATAATCAAATCCATAGCTTAAGCTAATTTCATAAATAGACTTTAAAATTACTCCAATATAGATAGGTATATCTGGAATCCCTATTCCTAATAATCCTAGAGCACCACCTTCAATAGCGCTAACAGACTTATTTATAAATGTTTTTTTATTTGCAGATTTATCAATTTTTTTTAGATTTCTTTTTGTGGGATATTTATTTATAGCATAAGAGTTTATATCAAATTCCATGTTTATATCTTCTTTATTGTAGGTTCTTTCAATTATACCTAGACCTTTATCAAATACTGTTTTAAATCCCTTTTCAAAAGCTATATTTAAAGTAGATTGAAGTTTTTCAGGAATTTTCTCCTCAATTTTTATTTTTAAAGGGTCTAATTTATTTTTTATAATACCAGGCTCTTTTTCTAGTATTAATTTTTCTTCCTTTTTATTAAGTTGTATTAATTGTTTTTCAATTAACTTATTTTTACTTGAAAATTTACTCATATATTACTCCTAAAATATGTACTATAAGTTAATTATAATACAAAAATAGAAAATTTATTAATGAAAGTATTGAAAATAATTATCAATTAGGTTATATTATATTAAGCAATAATAAATATCAATTGAAAGTGTATTTCAAATGATTAAAAGATTCAAAGGAGGAATATATATTATGATGATAAATAAAAGGTTAATAAACCTATGTAAAGATTCTAAAAAGTACATAGCATTAACTATATTGGTTAATTGGATTGCAGTTTTATGTAATATAGTTACTATAATACTAATTGGTCAATTTATTAATAAGATTTATATAGGTAAAACATTAGACCTTGATGGACAAAGTGTTTTTGGAGCTATGATGAATTTTAAAATATGGGGAAATATTTCGTTATTATCAGGAATTATAATTATAGCAATTTTATTAGCTACGAGATATTTATGCAATATTTTATATGCTAAATTTTCAAATGCAGCTTCTGCAAATGCAAGGGTGACATTAAGAGAACTTATTTACAAAAAACTATTAAAATTAGGTACTGGATATACTAATGTTGAAAGTACATCAGCGGTGGTTCAAGTATCTGTTGAGGGGATAGAGCAGTTAGAAATTTATTTTGGTAAATATTTATCACAATTTTTCTATGCACTTTTAGTCCCAGTGACATTATTTGCTTTTATGAGTTTTATTTCATTTAAAGCAGCACTTGTATTTATACTTTGTGTACCTCTTATACCTATATCAATAATTGCAATTATGAAAATTGCTAAAAGAATATTAAAGGATTATTGGAAGTCTTATTCAGATTTAGGTGGAACTTTCTTAGAAAACCTTCAAGGATTAACTACATTAAAAGTATTTAACATCGATGAAAAAAGACATGAGAAAATGAATGAAGAAGCCGAAAAGTTCAGAAAAATAACTATGAAGGTTTTAAGTATGCAGCTAAATTCAATAACAATAATGGATTTAGTAGCTTTTGGTGGTGCTGCAGCAGGTACAATTGTTGCATTAATTCAATTTAAAAACGGAGAGATTCCTGTAGGAAGTCTACTTATTATAATATTACTTTCATCAGAATTCTTTATACCACTTAGACTTTTAGGTTCTTACTTCCATATAGCTATGAATGGTATGGCAGCAAGTGATAGAATGTTTGGTATTTTAGATGCTGAAGAAAGAGAGAAAGATGTAATAACTAAAGAAGAAATTAAATTTAGTGATATAAATGTAACATTAGAAAATGTTGATTTTAGTTATGATGGTGAAAGAAAAGTATTAAATAACATAAGTATGGAAATTACACCAGGTGGATTAGTTGCCATAGTAGGGGAAAGTGGTTCAGGTAAGAGTACAATTGCATCACTTATATTAAATAATAATAAAGTTACTAAAGGTGAAATAAAAGTAAATAATACTAATATAGAAAATATATCTTTAGATAATATTTATGGAAATATAGCTTTAGTTTCTACTAATAGTTATATATTTAATGGAACTATTCTAGATAATTTACTAATGGCCAAGAGAGATGCATCAGAGGAAGAAATTAATGAGGCATTAAAAACTGCAAGATTATATGATTTTGTTAAGGAATTAAAAGATGGACTATTAACTGATGTTGGTCAAGCAGGTAGTGCATTGTCAGGGGGGCAAAAGCAAAGATTAGCTTTAGCTAGAGTTATATTGGCAGATAGATCAATGATAATTTTTGATGAAGCAACTTCAAATATAGATGTTGAAAGTGAAGAAAGTATCTGGGAGGCTATTTATGAACTTTCTAAGAATAAAACTATACTAGTAATTTCTCATAGATTAGCTAATGTAAAGGATGCTAAGAAGATTTATGTTATGAATAAGGGGAATTTAGTAGAAAGTGGAGCTCATGATGAGTTAATGAGTAAAGAAAAGTATTATTATGATATGGTTAATAAGCAAAATGAATTAGAAATGATAAGGGAGGTTTGCTAGTATGAAAAGAAGATCAGGCTTCCAAATAATGAAGAGATTAATAGTAGAGCTAAAGCCATTAGCTCCAATTATGGCAATTACTATAAGTATGGGTGTTATAGGATTTTTAGCTGCAATAGCTATAGCTAGTTTTGGAGCAATAGCTATAGGCGCATTTATAGGTGATATTACATTTATTAGCTTTACTGGTGCAATGATAGTTATGGCTATAAGTGCACTTTTAAGAGGATTTTTAAGATATGGCGAACAATTATCAGGGCACTATATTGCTTTTAAAATACTATATATATTAAGAGATAAGATATTTTCTAAACTTAGAAAGTTAGCACCAGCAAAATTAGAGGGGCAAGAAAAGGGAAATCTTATTTCATTAATAACTTCTGATATTGAGCTTTTAGAGGTATTTTATGCTCATACAATAGCTCCAATATCAATTGCAATAATAACTAACAGTATTATTTCTATAATATTATTTATAATAAACCCTTGGTTTGGAGTTTTATCGGTAATATTCTTCTTAATAGTTGGATTTGTAATTCCTTATGCTTCTTCTAGTTTAGGTAAGGAAGCAGGAGTTTCTTATAGAAATATGTTTGGTGAATGCAACAACTATATACTTGATTCTTTAAGAGGACTTAAGGAAGTATTATTATTTAAATCAGGTGATGAGAGATTAAATGAAATTAACTCAAAGTCACATAGAATAAATAAAAGTCTTGATAAAATTAAAGAACATGAAGGTATAATAAGAGCTATTACAGATTTAACTATAATGATTGCAATATTAACTTTTGTTGGTGTTGGATTTGTACAGTATTCAATGGGTAATATTTCATTTACTTGGATGCTTGTAGCTATAGTAATAATTGCTTCATCTTTTGGACCAGTAGTTGCTTTAAGTAATCTTTCAAATACATTGCTTCAAACTTTTGCTTGCGCAGAAAGATTATTTGATTTAATTGATGAAGAACCACATGTAGAGGAAGTTGTAGATGGACATGCAATAAATGGTGAATCAATATCATATGACAATGTAACATTCTCTTATCCAAATAGAAAAGATAATATTTTTGATAACACATCAGTTCACATAAAAAGAGGAGATAAGATAGCTCTTATAGGTGAAAGTGGAATTGGTAAGAGTACATTTGTTAAGCTTATGATGAGATTTTGGGATGTAAATGAAGGGAAAATCAACTTAGATAATAAAAATATTAAAGAAGTTAATACATCATCACTTAGAAATAGTCAAACTTTAGTTAGTCAAGAAACATATTTATTCAATGAAACTATAATTGATAATATAAAGATTGGTAATGCAAATGCAACTAAAGAAGAGGTAATAAAGGCTGCAAAGATGGCATCTATACATGAGTTTATTGAAACACTACCTAAAGGATATGATACAAAAGTTGGAGAGCTTGGAGGAAATCTTTCTTCTGGAGAAAAGCAAAGAATAGGATTAGCAAGAGCCTTCTTAAGTAATGGAGATGTTTTAATTTTAGATGAACCTACAAGTAATTTAGATACATTAAATGAAGGTGAAATACTAAAATCAATAAAAGAGAATTGTGAAGACAAGACAATAGTACTTATTTCACATAGAAAGTCAACAACTGCTGTTTGTAATAAGACATATAAGCTTGAAAATAGCAAGTTAGTATTAAACTAGTTAATTAAAGGCTGTATCATAATTTAACTATAATTTTGATACAGTCTTTTATAAGGAAAAATATACGATAATGATTATCATTAACATTCTTAAAGGGAGATTAGCATGGGAAGAATAGATAGAGAAAAAAAGACTATAAAGCTAATGATAGATATATACTGTCATAAGAATCATGGCAATGATAAAGGTGAACTATGTGAAGAATGTATGGAACTATTAGAATACGCACATAAAAGACTTACTTTTTGTAAGTTTGGTGAAAATAAATCTACTTGTTCAAGATGTCCAATTCATTGTTACAAAAAGGATATGAAGGAAAAGGTAAAGGAAGTAATGAAGTTTTCTGGGCCAAGACTTATTATTTATAATCCAGTTGAACTTGTTAGACATGCGTTAAATAAATAAGGGATAGATATTAGGAAATATAAAAAGTATTAATTAAAAGGGGAGTAAAACATGAATAAAGTAAAAAAATATTTTTATATAACTTTAGGGTTTATAGCACTTGGATTAGGCCTTATAGGAGTAATATTGCCTATATTACCAACAACACCATTTTTATTAGTGACATCATTTTGTTTTGCAAAGGGATCTGAGAGATTTCATAGCTGGTTTACAAACACAAATATTTATAAAAAGCACTTAGAGAGCTTTGTTAAAGAAAGGGCTATGACACTAAAACAAAAAGTTGTATTACTAAGTTTCGTTAATTTTATGTTAGCTTTTCCTTTAATATTAGTTGATGTATTACCTATGAGAATAACTATTATAGTATTAATAATAATTAAATTATATTATTTTATATTTAGAGTTAAGACAATTACTCCAGAAGAAAAGAGAGCCATGGAAACTGCCAGAAGAGAAATGGCTTAATGAAAATTATTAATTTACAAAAGAGAAAGTAGGAGAAAATTATAATGGAAAGAATATCATCTATGTTTTTTTGTTTATCATTAATAGTTTATTATGTATTAAAATTATTAAAGGTAAAAAGGAAATTGTATCTAAAAACACATATAATTTTAGGATCTATCTCAGTAGTAGCAATGATAGGAGAATTAATTAATAGAATTGGACAAGAAGGACTTATAAAGTATATAGGTTTTTCAGTTATTATGATAGCTATTGCAATAACTGGAATGATAATGAAGAAAAATTATAAGCTTTATAGGAAGCTTCATATTATATTCACTATAGGATTTTTTGTATATTTACCTATAGCTATTAAATTTTTATAATTAATTATATAAAATATAATAAGTTATTGTAGGCTTTACTAACTAAGTAAAGTCTTTTTTTTATGTTTGTGATTTATATATTAGAAATTTGGTAATGCTTATTTAATGAGGTGTTGCCAAGGTGGATAGTATGAATAATAAGGGCTTTAATAACCCATTACCATATATATTTATTGTGTTTATATTATCATATTTCAGTTATGAAATATATAGCAAAAATATTATTCTGGCAAGTTTTTATGTTGTCAGTTTTTTTATTTTTATAATGTATTTTAAAGGTAAGTATATAATGTTCATATTAGTTTTATTTTTTGTTGCAGCATTAAATAATACTATATGTTTTTATAATTATACTCCCAAAGAAGTTGAAGAGGTAAGAATAACTGAAGTTAAAAATTATTATGGGAAAGGAGAAGTTAATGGAAGAATAGTTAGCTTATCCAATATTAATGAAAATATAGAAGTAGGAAATAAAATATTAGTTAAAGGTAAATTTACTGAAAATAAGAATATAAGCAATGGAGTAATTGGAGATTATAAAATAGAAGATTATAAAGTTTTAAAATCTGATTTTATTGATAAGCTTTATAAAAGAAGAAAATATGTATTTGAAAGTATTGAAAGTAAGTTAGGAGAAAGAAAAGCTGCTTTAATAACATCAGTATCATTTGGATATAAAGGTGAATTAAATGAGGATCATAAGGAGTTAATGAAGAATTTAGGAATATCACATGTTATTTCAATTTCAGGTTTACATTTAGTTTTAGTATATAGTGTACTACGTAGGCTCTTAGGCGTAAAATTAAGTTTGATATTAGCATTAGTATATGTATTGTTTTCAGGGGCATCAGCACCGGCTGTAAGAGCATATATAATGATAGTTATATTAAACTTGGGGAAAATTGTTAAACGTAATTATAACCCCTTAGCTTCATTATCTTTAGCAGGAATAATATTACTATTAATGAAGCCCTATTATATTTATAATCTTGGATATGTACTTTCATTTTTAGCCACTTTAGGAATAATATTATTTAATAAAGATTTGAATAAAAAATTATATAAATTACCGAATTCTATTAGAAATACTATTGCAATTTCATTAAGTGCACAAATATTAACATTACCTATTATAATATTATATTTTAATGAAGTATCATTAAATTTTATAGTTGGAAATATTATTGTAATTCCTTTTATAAATATTCTAGTTGTTTTAGGAAATATATTAATATTCATAGTAGATATTTCAACTGTATTCAATTATATCATGTATATATGCCATTATATAGTTAAATATATTGATATAATTATGTATAAAATAGACAGTATATCATTTGATTTGATATATTTTCATTATACGTTAGCGTATTTTTATATATCTTTATTAATAACATATTATTTTTATAAAAAGGGATTTAAGGAATTTATATATTATCCTTTAGTTGTATTTTTCTATATATTTTTATTAATATATTCGCCTATTCCTAAGATAAGATATTATAATGATGGTGGTTTATTAGTAAGCTATAAGGGAAATAGAGTGCTTATTCAAACAAAAGATGAAATTGATGAGGAAAAGCTTATGGCAGTTTCTTTAGCAAGCAATATATCTGAAGATTTTAATGAAATTACTATTGGAGAAGAAATCAAGGTAAAAAGATATGGTGAAAATTACATTTTACAGACAATAAATAATAAATATTTGTTATTTGTAAATTATGAAAATTTAAATAACGAATATGATATAATAGATTTCAGAAAAGGTGATATAAAAGAAATTGTAGTTTTTAATGGTGAGATAATAAACAATTAGTTAGGAGTGGCAGTAGACATTGATTAATATAGATATACTAGAGGGAGAAATAAAGAAAAATGATATATCAAATGGTTATATATTTTGTGGCTTAGATGAAGAACTTATAAAAATAAGTGTTAACTCTATAATAAATAAGGTTGTTGAAAGGGACTTTTTAGATTTAAATCTTATCAAATTAGATGGACTAACAACCACATTTGATGAGATAGAAAATGCTTGTGAAACATTACCTTTTTTTGGAGATAAAAAAGTTGTAGTAGTATATAGAGCTAATTTCTTAAAAGAAAAACCAGATAAAGAAGGAACTAAAACTTATACTGAAATCTTAAAATATATCAAGGATTTACCATCTTATACAATTCTTATTATGTATTATTTGTTTAATGATAAGAGAGATACTCCTAAGAAAAATAAAAAGTTAACAACTCTAGATAAGTATGTTAAAGTAGTTCATTGTGATAAATTAAAGAAGGATAGATATTATAAGAAGGTTGATGATTTATTTAAAGAGAAGGGTAGAACTATAGGAAAGATACAATTAAGATATTTTGCAGATAAGGTACAAAATAATTTTGATATTATAAAAAGAGAAGTTGATAAGTTAGATTGTTATGCTTATGGAAGAGAAATAACTAAAGAAGATATCGATAAATTGATTCAAAATAAAAGTGAGGATGATATATTTGATCTTGTAGAATATATTTCTATTAGAAAGGTGGAAAAAGCATTAGACTTATTAGATGAATTGTTGTTTAAGGCAGAACAACATATGCTAATAATATCTTCTATAGGGAATCATTTTAGAAGATTATATGAAATTAAAGTGTATTTATCAGAAGGGAAAAAACTTGATTTCTTTATGAGTAAGTATAGATTGCCTCAATTTGTTTGTGAAAAATTAATGAATCAAGCATCTAAATTTACTGTAAAACAATTAAGTAAACTTATTCGAATTTGTGTAGATACTGAGTTGAAATTAAAGTCTTCTGCTTCAGAAAAGCAATTGGAGATGGAACTTATGTTATTTAAAACATTTATGGTTAAATAAATTTATTTTTAATAAATTTTAATTTGATAAAAATATTTTAAAAAAGTAATATTTCATAATTTAAAAAATGTAAAATAATAGCCGGTGAAAAATCACCGGCTTCTTATTTATTACGCCATAGCGTTTAATTTTGCAGCTAATCTTGATTTCTTTCTAGCAGCCATGTTTTGGTGAACTACACCTTTTTGAGCAGCCATGTCTAAAGACTTAGTAGCTTTAACGAATAAAGCTTTAGCTTCTTCAGCATTGTTAGCAGCTACAGCAGCTTCAAACTTCTTTATAGCAGTTTTTAAAGCTGATTTAACCATTTTGTTTTGTAAAGTTTTCTTTTCAGTAACTTTAATTCTTTTTTGTGCTGATTTAATATTTGCCATTCAATTCACCCCCTTGATATTTTATAGGGCCTCTGCAGTTTTTTGGGGAAATCTGCGTACGAGTTCATTTTCAACAAATCATATTATAACACCTAAAGTTTTTAAGTTCAAGTATGAAATTAAAACTTATTTGGGAAAATAAATTTGATGAGTAATAAATTTTAGGAGGAATATTATGATAAGTGTTAGAACAGACCTTGCAATTGAAGCAAAGCAGGCATATACAGAGGAAAATAAAAGAGAACTTGATGGGGTTAAAGTTGATGAAGAAATGGAAGGCGAGGTTAAAATTACTACTGTAACTATTGAAAGTGATGAAGCAGGAAAAGAACTTGGCAAACCAAAAGGTCATTATATAACTATAGATTTTCCAGAATTTACCCCTTATGATGGCGAATCAATGGATGAATTATCATTAGTTGTAGGAAGAGTTATGAAAAAGCTTGTAGATATTTCTGAAGATAAGCTTGTGTTAGTGGTGGGTCTTGGAAATTGGAATGTTACACCAGATGCTCTTGGACCAAAAGTAACAGAAAAAATTATGATAACAAGGCACTTAAAACAAGTAATGCCAGATGCAATAGATGATTCTGTAAGACCAGTATGTGCAATATCACCAGGAGTCTTAGGAATTACAGGTATAGAAACTGGAGAAGTAATAAAGTCATTAGTTGATAGAATTAAACCAGATTTAGTAATATGTGTTGATGCTTTAGGATCTAGAAGATTAGAAAGGGTAAATAGAACTATTCAAATTGGAGATACAGGAATATCACCAGGAGCTGGAGTTGGAAATCATAGAATGCAAATAAATGAAAAAAGTTTGGGGGTTAAAGTATTAGCTGTAGGGGTACCAACTGTTGTTGATGCTGCAACTATAGCAAATGATACTATGGATTTGTTATTAGATGATTTATGTAGTAAGGCACAACAAGGAAAGGATTTTTATAATATGCTAAAAAGTGTAGATAGAAATGAAAAGAATATGCTTATTAGAGAGATATTAAATCCTTCATTTGGAGATTTGATGGTTACTCCAAAGGATGTTGATGCAGTTATTGAATCCTTATCAAAAATAATAGCTAATGGAATTAATATTGCAGTTCAACCCAATATGAACATGGAAGAGATAAATAAATTTATGAATTAAAATTATTTATTAATAATTATGTAAAACCTCCCATATATTTATAATGAATGAGGAGGTATATAAAATGCAGTGGGTTAGTAGAAGTGATAATGTTAAGAGAAAAAGAAATGGTATTAGCATGGGATATATAGTTTTACTAGCTTTTATGATTATTTTTTTTATAAGAGCTGGAAGTGTACTTAATAGTTATAGAGAACGTGGTGGCTTAGCATATGTACAATTGATTAATTACTCAATGCCAGTAGTTGAAACACAAATATATGATAGTACAGCATACAGAGAAAATAAAGTTACTATTAAAAGAGTAATTATTGAAGCTTTAGGATTAAATAAGATAACTACTTATGGAATAGTAAGTAATGAAGTATCCTTTTTTAGTAATATAAATAAGGATAGTAGTGGTAGTTTAGATAATGGCTCTAAATCAGCTTTTAGTTTATTTGAGCCTTATGTTGTCAAAGAAGAAAGTATTGCTAGAGTTACAGAAGAAGAGTTAGCAGAGCTTAATAAGACTAGTGCTGCTTATAATCCTTCACTTAAAAAAACTTTAGATGCTTCAAATGTAGAAATATTAATTTATCATACACATACTCATGAAGGGTATGCAGAAGCAGGTTCAGATACAGAACAAGAGGATTTTAGTGTGGTTGGTGTAGGAGATGTATTAGCACAAGAGTTAGAAGAGGGGTATGGAATATCGGTAGTTCATGATAAAACCATTCATGATACGAGCCCTTATGATCAATCATATTATAGATCAGGACCTACAGTACAAAGTTATTTAAATCAATTTCCTAATTTAAAATTAGTAATAGATTTGCATAGAAATAGTGGTCCTAGTAAGGATAGAACTACGGCAGAAATTAATGGGCAAAGTTTAGCAAGAATTATGTTTGTTACTTCAAAGGCTTCACCATATTATACAGAAATGATGGAGGCAGTAAGTGACATGATTTCTACTTCAGAAGAGCTTTTCCCAGGACTTCTTGCAGATGGAAATAATGGAGTTGGTCTTTATGAATACAATCGTGGATCAAACAACTTTAATCAAAGTTTAAGTCCAGCATGTATATTGACAGAGTTTGGAACAGATCTTAATACAGCGCAAGAAGCAAAGTTAAGTGCAAAATATTTAGCTAGGTTAATTGCAGAACATTTAAATGGTAAAGAATAATTGAATAAAAGTTTAAAAAGTGAGCATCCTTATAGCTAATAGCAAAGGAGCTCATTTTTTGTTGCTATTATACGTTATAAAGTGAGTAAAGGAGGAGTTCTTAGAGTGAAGATAATAAAGAGATTTTTAATACCTATATTTTCAGTAATTTTAATTATTATAGGATTTGTAAAGGTAAATATAATAAATACAGAGTCTTTATCACCATTAGGAAATACTGATGATAATTTTAAGGTTGTAAGTGAGGAATTTGGAGAAGATTTTCAGGAGTTTATTAAAGATAATAGTACGGTAAAAATTTATGTTGGAGAAAAGAATGATGGTTTAGCAACTGTAAAGATATACAATAAGGAAATTAAATTAACTAGCGATAATTTATTTGTGAATACTATAAAAAAATTTGGAAAATATGTAGGAAATGCTTTTATAAATATAAAGGATAAAATAAATAAAAGTACAGAAACTAATAATGAATATAATAAAAATAGCAAAAATAGTGGAGTAAAAGATAACAAGAGTGAGTTTGATAAAAGTATAGATGATTTTATAGAAAATCTTAATAATTAATAAATTGCTAGCAATCTTAATTTGATTTCCATGTTAATATCCTTGACACTTACTCTATACTCTATGTTATAATTTAGCTTGATTTAACAATATGGGGGTGAAGAAGCTGCTTAATGAAATAGCAGTTAAGATATATGCAAAGTAATAGACAATCAAAGATTAGAAACTTTTCAATCGTAGCACATATAGACCACGGTAAGTCAACCCTAGCGGATAGATTATTAGAAATTACAGGGACTCTTACACAAAGAGAAATGGAAGAGCAAGTTCTTGATAATATGGAGATCGAAAAAGAAAGGGGTATAACAATTAAGTCTCAGGCGGCTAGATTAATATATAGACGTCAAGATGGAGAAGAATACATATTAAACTTAATTGATACACCAGGACACGTAGACTTTACATATGAAGTGTCAAGAAGTTTAGCAGCTTGTGAGGGCGCAGTATTAGTAGTTGATGCTACACAAGGTATTCAAGCACAAACTTTAGCAAATTGTTATTTAGCTTTAGATAACGATTTAGAAATTGCTCCAGTAATAAATAAAGTAGATTTACCTTCTGCAAGACCAGATGAAGTAAAACAAGAAATCGAAGATGTTATAGGAATAGAGGCTGAAGATGCACCTATGATATCAGCAAAGACTGGGTTAAACGTTGAGCAAGTGTTAGAAACAATAGTTGAAAAAGTACCAGCTCCAAATGGAGATGAAGAAGCTCCATTAAAAGCTTTAATATTCGATTCTTACTATGATAGTTATAAAGGTGTTGTTTGTTATGTAAGAATTAAAGATGGTGTAGTTAAGCCTGGAACTAAAATTAAACTTATGGCAACGAATAAGGTGTATGATGTAACGGAAGTTGGAGTTTTCACACCAAAATTAATGCCAATAAGTGAATTAAGAGCTGGTGATGTTGGATATATAACTGCATCTATAAAAAATGTTGCTGATGCTAGAGTTGGTGATACTATAACAGAGGCAGATAGACCAACAGCAGAGGCACTTCCAGGATATAAAAAAGCAGTTCCAATGGTTTATTCAGGTATTTATCCAGTTGATGGAGCTAAATATGATGAATTAAAAGAAGCATTAGAAAAATTACAAATAAATGATGCAGCTTTAGATTTTGAACCAGAAACATCTATAGCATTAGGATTTGGTTTTAGATGTGGATTCTTAGGATTACTTCACATGGAAATAATTCAAGAAAGAATTGAAAGAGAATTTAATTTAGATATTATAACGACAGCTCCTTCCGTTGTATATAAAGTAACAAAAACTAATGGAGAAGTTTTAGATTTAACAAATCCGACAAACTTACCAGAAGCAACTGAAATAGACTATATGGAAGAGCCAATTGTTAAAGCTTCTATTATTTCGCCAACAGACTATGTTGGAGCTATAATGGACTTATGTCAAGAAAGAAGGGGAACATTCATAGATATGGAATATCTAGAAACTACAAGAGTTTGTATTAATTATGATATGCCATTAAATGAAATTGTATATGACTTCTTTGATACTTTAAAATCAAGAACAAGAGGATATGCATCTTTTGATTATGAATTTAAAGGATATACGAAGACTGAACTTGTTAAGCTTGATATATTATTAAATGGAGATGTAGTTGATGCTTTATCAATGATAGTTCCTAAAGAAAGAGCTTATCATAAAGGAAGAGGAATTGCTGAAAAGCTTAAAGAGATTATTCCAAGACAAATGTTTGAAGTTCCAATTCAAGCGGCAGTAGGATCTAAGGTTATAGCTAGAGAAACAGTTAAAGCTATGAGAAAAGACGTACTTGCTAAGTGTTATGGTGGAGATATTTCAAGAAAGAAGAAACTTCTTGAAAAGCAAAAAGAAGGTAAGAAGAGAATGAGACAAGTGGGATCTGTAGAAGTGCCACAAGAAGCATTCATGGCTGTTCTTAAGGTAGATTAATAAAAAGACATTGCTTTTGCAATGTCTTTTTTCAGTTATGAGTTAATAGATTTGGAGGAGAAATAATGAAGGAAATTAGTTTATACATACATATACCATTCTGCAAGCAAAGATGTTTTTATTGTGATTTTCCAACTTTCGCAGGAAAAGAAAGATTTAGAGAAGAGTACATTGAAGCTTTAGTCAAAGAAATAGAAGAGAAATGTTCTAATTATTTAATAAAAACTATATTTATTGGAGGTGGAACACCTTCGTATCTTGAAGAAAGGGAGCTAAAAAAACTTCTTATTACAGTTTCTAAATTAAATTTATCAGAGAATCTAGAGTATTCTATAGAATGTAATCCAGGAACAATAAATGAAGAAAAATTGAAAATAATGAAGAATTATGGTGTAAATAGAATAAGTTTTGGGTTGCAATCCTGTGATGATGAATTATTAAAAAAAATAGGTCGTATACATACTTTTGAAGAGTTTTTAGATAATTATCATTTAGCAAGAAAAATAGGATTTAATAATATAAATATAGATTTAATGTATGGTCTTCCTAATTTGAGCATAGAAAACTGGAAAAATACATTAGAAAAAATATGTGATTTAAAACCGGAACATATTTCAGCATATAGTCTAATAATTGAAGAAGGAACTGCTTTTTATAGTTTGTATGAAAAGGATAAACTTAAGCTTCCAAATGAAGAAGAGGAAAGAATAATGGATAAGTTAACCAAAGAAATATTAAATTTTAATGGTTACCATCAATATGAGATATCTAATTTTGCTTTAGAAGGGAAGGAATGTGAACATAATAAGGTATATTGGTCTTTAGATGAATATATTGGAGTTGGTAGTTCAAGTAGTTCTTATATTAACGGATATAGAATTGTAAATATAACTAGTATAAATGACTATATAAAAAAAATAAATAATAATGAAAGTGTAATAGCTGAAAAATATAAGAACTCTATTGAAGATGAAATGGAGGAATTTATATTTATGGGGTTGAGAATGGTTTCTGGAATAAGTTTATTAAAGTTTAAGAGAAGATTTGGTGTAGATATATATAGTATATATAACAAAGTCATTGAGAAGAATATAAAGGATGGATTGCTTGTTGTTGAGGAGAATAAAATGTTTTTAACTGCTAAAGGAATGGAATTATCTAATAGTGTAATGTCAGATTTTATATTAGATAAATTATAAAAATGAAAAGTTAAGGAAGAAGGAGAAATTTAAAGATGGAAAGAGATAATAGTGAAAAAATTAAATTATATAAAAAAATAGTTGAAAATTTAAAGAAATATGAAATTGACAAAAAAACCAAATAAGAATATATTGATAATGTAGTCATTAGCACTCAACATTAATGAGTGCTAACAATAGGGGTGATAAAGTGGCTATTGATGAAAGAAAAATAAAAATACTTCAAGCCATTATTAATGACTATATAGTAACAGGGGAGCCTGTTGGTTCACGAACAATAGCTAAGAAGTATGATTTAGGTGTAGGATCTGCAACTATAAGAAATGAAATGGCAGATTTAGAGGAGATGGGGTATTTAGAACAGCCTCATACATCAGCAGGTAGAGTCCCATCTAGTAAGGGATACAGATTATATGTTGATAAGTTAATGGAAACACCAAAGCTAAGTAAGGGTGAGGAACTAAGAATTAAGGAATATTTAATTAATTCTGCTATGCATGAAGTTGATACTATCTTAAAGGAAGCTTGTGTTTTATTATCTGAATTAACAAATTTAACTTGTATAGTTCAAACACCTTCTATGAAGAGAAGTTATATAAGATCACTACAATTAATAAAAATAGATGAATCAAATTTAATTTCTGTAATAGTCACAGATAGTGGTGTTATAAAAAACCATAGAATTAAGGTTAATGCTGTACCAAGTAATGAAGAACTTATTAGAATTAATGAGGTATTAAATTCTAAACTTAAAAATTTAACAATTGAAGCTATTAATTTAGAAGTTATTAATGAGCTTAAAAATGACTTGGTTGGGTTTGATGATTTATTTAATGCAATGCTTCCAGCTTTATATGAAAGTTTAAATAATAGTTCAAAATCAGAGTTTGTTGTTGAGGGTACAACCAATCTTTTCAATTATCCTGAATACAATGATATTGAAAAAGCTAAAGAGGTACTTCAATTAATAAGTAACAAAGATTGTGTAATAGAACTACTTGAAAATAGTGGTGATATATCAATTAAAATTGGTGATGAAAATTACATTCCGGAAGCTAAGGATTGTTCAGTAATAACTGCAGAGTATTCTTTAGGAGGAAGACCTATTGGAAGTATTGGACTTATTGGTCCACAAAGAATTAATTATTCAAAAGTTGTCTCTATAATGGCACAGGTTATGAAAGAATTAAATAAAAGTCTTAAGGACCAAGAGTATTGAATAAAGAGAGATGAGGTGTAAAGATGGAAGAAAATAAAGAGCTAAAAGATGAAGAAATAGTAAAAGAAACAGTAGAAGAAACTAACACAGTAGAAGATAATACAGAGACTACAGGAAATGAAGAAGTAGAAGAAATAATGGAAGATTATATTGAAACTGATGATTTATCAACGATAAGAAAGTTAAAAGATGAAAATAAAAAACTTTCTAATGAATTAGATGCTTTGAAAGATAGACTAGTTAGATTAACTGCTGAGTATGATAATTATAGAAAAAGAACAGCAAAAGAAAAAGAAGGTATTTATACAGAGGCATGTACTGATGTATTAAAAGAAGTACTTCCTGTAGCAGATAACTTAGAAAGAGCTTTAGCTGTAGATGGAAATGTAGAAGATCTTAAGAAGGGTGTTGAGATGACAATAAAAGGATTCTTAAACTCTTTACAAAAATTAGGTGTTGAAGAAATTGATACAACTAATGGCTTTGATCCAAATTTACATCAAGCAATATCTGTTGTTGAAGATGAAAATTTAAATAGCAATGATGTTGCTCAAGTATATCAAAAAGGATATAAAAAGGGCGAAAAGGTAATCAGATATTCAATGGTTACAGTAGCAAAATAGTAAAAAAGGAAAATATTTAAATAGATATTTAATTTCGAGGAGGAAAAAATTATGGGAAAAATTATAGGTATTGATTTAGGTACAACAAATTCATGTGTAGCTGTTATGGAAGGTGGAGAACCAGTAGTTATCACTAACTCAGAAGGTGCAAGAACTACACCATCAGTAGTTTCATTCCAAGCTAATGGAGAAAGATTAGTGGGTCAAATAGCTAAAAGACAAGCAATTACAAACCCAGAACACACTATAATTTCAATAAAAAGAGAAATGGGAACAGATCATAAGACTAAGATAGATGATAAAACTTATTCACCACAAGAAATATCAGCAATGATTCTTCAAAAGATTAAAGCTGATGCAGAAGCTTACTTAGGTGAACCTGTAACTCAAGCTGTTATCACAGTTCCAGCTTACTTTAATGATGCTGAAAGACAAGCAACAAAAGATGCTGGTAGAATAGCTGGATTAGAAGTATTAAGAATAATAAACGAACCAACAGCTGCTTCATTAGCTTATGGATTAGATAAGACTGATCACAGCGAAAAAATATTTGTTTATGACTTAGGTGGAGGTACATTCGACGTATCTATCCTTGAATTAGGTGATGGAGTATTTGAAGTATTATCAACAAACGGAGATACTCACTTAGGTGGAGATGACTTTGACCAAAAGATTATTGATTATATAGCAGACGATTTTAAGTCTCAATATGGAATTGATTTAAGAAATGATAAGAGTGCAGTTCAAAGATTAAAAGAAGCTGCTGAAAAAGCTAAGATTGAATTATCTTCATCTATGCAAACTAACATCAATTTACCATTCATCACAGCTGATGCAACTGGTCCAAAGCACATTGATATGAACTTAACTAGAGCAAAATTTAATGAATTAACTCATGATTTAGTACAAAGATCAATTGAGCCAATGAAGAAAGCATTATCTGATGCAGGACTTTCAATTAGCCAAATCGATAAGGTTATATTAGTTGGTGGATCAACAAGAATTCCAGCAGTTCAAGAAGCTGTTAAGAACTTTACAGGAAAAGAACCTTCAAAGGGAGTTAATCCAGATGAATGCGTAGCTATGGGTGCTGCAATTCAAGCAGGTGTTTTAACTGGAGAAGTTAAGGACGTATTATTACTAGACGTTACACCATTAACATTAGGAATTGAAACTTTAGGAGGAGTTGCTACTCCATTAATCGAAAGAAATACAACTATACCAGCTAAGAAGAGCCAAGTATTCTCAACTGCAGCAGATGGTCAAACATCAGTTGAAATACATGTAGTACAAGGTGAAAGACAAATGGCTGCTGATAACAAGACTTTAGGTAGATTTACTCTATCAGGTATTGCTCCAGCTCCAAGAGGAATTCCACAAATCGAAGTTACATTTGATATAGATGCTAATGGTATTGTTAAGGTATCTGCTATGGATAAAGGAACTGGTAAAGAAGCAAATATTACAATTACTGCTTCAACTAACTTAAGTGATGAAGAAGTAGATAGAGCTGTAAAAGAAGCTGAAAGATTTGCTGAAGAAGATAAGAAGAGAAAAGAATCAATAGAAACTAAGAATAATGCAGATCAATTAACTTACCAAACTGAGAAGCAATTAGAAGAGCTTGGTGATAAGATTTCTGCTGATGATAAAGCTAAGATAACTGCTAAATTAGATGCTTTAAAAGCTGTTAAAGACGGAGAAGATTTAGAAGCTATTAAGAAGGCTACAGAAGAATTAACACAAGAATTCTATGCTATATCTTCAAAGATGTATGCTGATGCTCAAGGTGCAGCAGGAGCTCAAGGTGCAGGATTTGATCCAAACAATATGGGTGGAAATGCTAATCAAGGACCAGCTCATGATGATAATGTAGTAGATGCTGATTTTGAAGTAAAAGAAGATAAATAATATTATAATATAAATAGGGGAGACAAAAGTCGTCTTCCCTTTTTAAAAGTTTAGGTATTTACGAATATTTTTGTAAGTGTTAATATAGACTAAGTTAAATATAAATAGGTGGTGAGTATATAGATGGCAAATAAAGACTATTATGCTGTTCTTGGACTTGAGAAAGGTGCAAGTGATGATGAAATAAAAAGAGCCTTTAGAAAGCTAGCTATTAAATACCATCCTGATAAAAATCAAGGTAATAAGGAAGCAGAAGAAAAATTTAAAGATATAAATGAGGCATATCAAGTACTTTCTGACCCAGAGAAGAAAGCTAGATATGATCAATTTGGTACTGCTGACTTTGATGGAAGTGGATTTGGAGCAGGTGGATTTGGTGGCTTTGACTTCTCAGATATGGGTGGTTTTGGTGATATATTTGAAAGCTTTTTTGGAGGCGGTGGTGGTTCTTCAAGAAGAAGAAATGGCCCTGTAAAAGGCGCAGATATAGAATATACTTTAAATTTAACTTTTGAAGAGGCTGTATTTGGCGTAGAAAAAGAAATAACTATAAACAGACATGAAAATTGTGAGAAGTGTAGAGGAACAGGTGCTGAACCAGGAACTTCACCAAAAACATGTCCAACATGTAATGGAAGTGGGCAAGTTAGAGTTCAAAGACAAACACCTCTTGGAAGTTTTGTAAGTACTTCTACTTGTGATAGATGTGGAGGAAAAGGAACAATAGTTGAAACTCCATGTTCAAGCTGTAGTGGTAAAGGAAAAGTGAGAAAGACTAGAAAGATTAAAGTAAATGTACCTGCTGGTGTTGACACAGGTAATGTAATGCCACTTAGAGGACAAGGAGAGCATGGTTCTAATGATGGACCTCCAGGTGATTTATATATTAGAATAAATGTAGCTAAGTCTAAACAATTTGATAGAAGAGGAAACGATATTTATATAGAAACTCATATATCAATGGGTAGAGCTGCTTTAGGTGTTGAGATAACAGTTCCTACTGTAGATGGAGATGTTAAGTATACTATTCCAGCAGGAACTCAATCAGGGACTATGTTTAGATTAAAGGGCAAGGGTGTACCTAAAGTTCACTCAAGTGCTAGAGGAGATCAATACGTAAAAGTAATAGTTGATACTCCTAAAAATTTAACTTCTAAACAAAAAGAAGCTTTAGAAGCCTTTATGGAAGCGTGTGGAGAGAACGTTGATGGAGAAGTTACACATAAAAAAGGCTTGAAGGACTTATTTAATAAGAAATAAAAAAAGATGTTGCAATTGCAACATCTTTTTTATTTAATAAGTTCATTTAATACGTTAATTATTTGTTCATGTCTATTTGAACTAATTGCTATACATAAAAATGTATTTTCATTATTAAAACCACAATCTTTTAATAGATTAAGATTGTCCACTTTAATTCCATATAAATTATTGTTTCCTGATTGATCAGTTGATGTTATTAAAGAATCTTCAGATATATTTAAGTCATAAAACCCATCTAATAAGGTTAAATCTAATAGCATATTATTAGCAGCAAAGTATTCAAAATTATTTTTTTCAACCAACAAGATATCGATTTCATTAGCGGCCAATTTAACAGCAAATGCTTGTGTTGTTGTTGGATCATCACCATAGTTTGAATTAGAATCAACTAAAAGGGAGTTTGTAAATATAGCATATTTTTTATTATTAGATAAAATGCTTTTATTTAATATATCTTTAAGTTTATTAAAATTATCTGTATTAATGTTAGAACCGTAATATGTTATGTTGCAATAGGTATTTTGTTTTGTAGCAATTGAATAGGATATATAGCTTATAATTATGATAGAAAGTATTCCAGCAATTATGGGAAATTTGTAATAATCATATATAAATTGAATTTTATTTTTTCTTGATAAAGATTTTAATGTTTCTTTAACAGATGTTTCTGAATCTAAAGGTGGCTTATTTTTTACTTCGACCATATTAATCACTCCTCATAAATATGTATATTTATGTTTATTTTATAGAAAAAAATAGAAAAAATCAATTGATATAAAATTTTAAAATTAGTAAACATTTAAAATGTTAATGGTTATAATTAGATATTTAAATAGTTAAATAATAGAAAAGCTAGTGGATTGTAGATATAATAGAGGGAGGAATATTTGTCATGATAAGTAGGAATATTAAAAAGAGTAGCAATAATATGAGGTGATAATATGGAAAGTTTAAAGGAAATACTTTTACCGGAAATTGAAGAGTTTAGAAAAGTTGGACATAAATTTATAAATGGAGAAATGTCTGTTATGGATTTTAAACATGCATCAGGTGGTATGGGGTCTTATGCTCATCGTGGAGGAAAAGAATTCATGTTAAGACTTAGAATACCTTCAGGTATAATAACTATGTCACAACTAAAGATGATATATAGTTGGGCAGAAAAATATAAATTAGAAGGATTACATTTTACTACTCGTCAAGCAATTCAATATCATGGCCTATCAATAGATGAAGTATGTGATTTAATGAAAGAAGCTTTAGATAAGGATATATATACAAGAGGAGCAGGTGGTAATTTCCCAAGAAATGTTGCTTTATCACCATTATCAGGTGTTGATAAAGAAGAAGCATTTGATCCAACACCATATGCATTAGCTACTGGTGAGTATTTTATGGAGAGAATAACTACGTACAAATTGCCAAGAAAATTAAAGGTATCTTTCTCTAATGCTTCAAGTGATACAGCACATTGTACAGTTCAAGATTTAGGGTTCTTAGCAGTAAATAAAGATGGTAAAGAATACTTTAAAGTATATATTGGTGGAGGATTAGGAAGAAATCCTAAGCTTGCATTAATATATCCAGAACTTATAGAGGCTAGCGAAGTATTAAACTATGTTGAAGCTATGGTTAGACTATTTAAGGCAGAAGGAAATTATGAAAATAAAGCTAAGGCTCGTGTAAGATATATGGTTGATAAATTAGGTGAAGAAGGTTTTATAAATGAATATAAAAAATATGTTGAAATAGTTAAAAATGAAGAAAATTATAAATTGTCAGTTGAGCCTAAAAAGTATACTAAAGCTGGTATAGAAACAAATATAATTAATTCAAGATTAGTAGCACAAAAGCAACTAGGATTATATAGTGTTTATGTACATCCAGTAGGTGGCCAAATGAAGCTAAGTGATTTAAAAGTTATTATATCAACATTAGAAAAATTTGATGATCCTGAAATTAGATTATCAATGACAGAAGGTGTATACTTTAGAAACTTAAATGGAAAAGAAGCAGAAGAGTTATTAGAAGTTACAAAAGCAATGGGCGGAACAACTTCATTTGATTATAGTGTAGCATGTATAGGGGTTCCAACATGTCAAATAGGTATATGTGAAAGCCAAGAAGCTTTAAGAGAAACATTAAATTATGTTAAAGAAAATGTTTCAAATATTGATTTATTACCTAGATTATATTTCTCAGGCTGTGGTAACTCTTGTGGTGTACATGAAATAGCTGAAATAGGATTTACAGGAAAGAAAAAGAGAATTAATGATGTTATAGAAGAAGCTTATGAAATTCATGTTGATGGAAGCTTTGTAGAGGGCGAGGCTAGATTAGGAAAGTGCTATGGGGATATTGCTAGAAAAGATATTCCAATGTTTATTTGTGAATTAGCTAATAAGTTAAATTCTGCTAATAAAAACTTTATTGATTATATAAAGAACAATGAAAGTGAATTTAAGGCTTTAGTTGAAAAATATAATTGTTAATAATAACTAATAATCCTTTATATTATCCACAATATACTATCTTTTGAAGTAGAGATTGTATATTGTGGATTTATTATTATAAGACTTAAAGTTAATAGAAAGCTCTATAGAGAGTTGAAATAAAAGAAATAATCAGTATAATTAATCTATAAACTTAAAGAAATGATTTGGAGTGAACAAAAGTTATGAGAATGAGAAGAAAGCC
>NZ_CAKVJA010000020.1 GCF_934754925.1 uncultured Clostridium sp.
CTTCAGCATATTGCATATCAACTTCATACCCTAATGCTTCAAGTTCTTTTTTTATATTATTCCCATCATCTACCCATCTTTGTGATGACTTTGTTGGTAATGCTAATCCAACTTTCTTTTTTCCACTTTCGCCTTTTATAGTTCCCATATTGCTACATCCTGAAAACATAGATATTAAAAACATTAATATCATCATAGGCAACAATTTTCTCATAAATTCCTCTCCTTTTCACTCTATATTTATACGAATAATTTTAAATACCCAGCTTTTTATCCGTACAATATTATTGTAGCACTCTCTTATTTCTGTAAACGTTTTTATATTGTTATTGAATTAATGTAAAAAAAAGAAATTAATATCAATAAATATTAATTTCTTTTTTTAATTATATCTTATATACTTTTTGTACTATTTCTCACAATTATTTCTGGTTCAAATATATAATCTGCTTTTGTTTGCTCTTTATTTATCAATGATAATAACATTTCAGCAGCCTTTTTACCTAATTCTTCCTTAGGGTGTGAAATTGTTGTTATTCCACAATCTAAAGCATTTGATATAGTCTCATCATTATCATACCCTACCACAGATAAATCCTCAGGTATTCTTATTCCTAACTCCTTTGCCACCTTAATTACTTTCATTGCAACCCTATCATTATAACAAAATATGGCTGTGGGTCTATCATTTTTACTTAGTAAACTTTTTGTAAATCCATCTACATAGAAATCTTCTTCAAAGGTTTTAAACTTTCCAATAATTGTACTATCAACTTCTATATTATTTTCTTCTAAAGCCTTTAAATATCCCTTTTTACGTTCTATACCCTGTATATCATCTTCCTTAAATAATCCCGCAATTTTTTTATGCCCTAATTGAATTAGATACTTGCAAATTTTATATCCACCTTTTTCATCATCTATAGAAACATATGACTGCTTTTCTTTATCATAAGCTGCATTAATCATTAAATAAGGAATATTATTTTTAGATATTTCTTTATAATAATCTATATTGGTATTACCTAAAGCACTAGCTGTAGGCTCTATTATAGCTCCAACAACATCGTATTCTAATAATTTCTTTAATTGTTCTCTCTCTTTTTCTTTCTCATTATTTGTACTTAATAAAAGTATGTCATATCCATTTTTACTTAATACTTCTTCTATACCTTTAATTAAAAAAGGAAAAATATATTCAGATACATAGGTTGTTATTACTATAATCATTTTACTTTTACTTTTTTTATCTTTATCTAGCTTATCAACAAAAGCACCCTTACTTTTTTCCCTATAAATATATCCTTGTTTTTCAAGTTCTAATATAGATTGCCTAACAGTATGTCTACTTACAGAAAACATTTCTCCCATTTCCTGTTCTGTAGGTAATCTTTCTCCATACTTCATTTCTCCACTTAATATTTTATCTCTATAATATTCAAATATTTCTATATATTTAATAGTTTTCTCAGACATATTATCCCTCACCTCATATTGTACTTACAATTCTATTTATTAAATTAATTTTACCTTATTTCAAAACTTTTTTCCATACAAATTTTGAAATTATTACAAAAATAAAGAGAGTACTTAAAATACTCTCCTTAAATAACTTCTTATAAGCTTATCTTATATTCTCTTTCTTTTTGATAAAAATCTTCTCCATTTTTAATTTAATATTGGATTTTCCTCAAACTCTTTATAAACATATTCCTTTAATTTATTTATCGACAGCTGTAAAATATCTATAGACTGCTCCATCATTTGAGTTAATTAATAAACTAATTGTTCCTAAATGCCATCCTCTTTCAAAAAAGATTTATAGCACTTTAAGCTTGGTACATGTAAAAGATAAGAATCTCTCAAAAGTAGAAAAAGATTTTAAAATTTTTTTAATTAATAACATACATAAAAAAGAACATCATTAAATAACTTTAGTGATGCTCTTTTTTTATCTGCCATATATATTAGAGGAAACTCTATTTTATCCATTCACATTCCAGTAATTTCTTTATTAACTTCATATTTTCTTCACCTAATTTTTGAGTAATTTCTTCCTCAATTATATCTTTTAGCTCATTACTTTTTTTACAATATAAAACTCCCTTTTCAGTTAAACAAGTATATGTTTGATTGCTTTCACTAGCAATAAACTCTAAATATCCTTTCTCTTCTAATTTCTTTGCACATTTATGCATTGCCTGTCTTGATACATTAGCCTGTCTTGCCACTTCTGCCAATGAAATTTTCCCCATATTTATCTTAGCTAAAAGCATTGCTTCAGTATGAGTAATATCTTCTTCTCCACTTTTACTCCATCTCTCTTCTACTTCTCGCCTTAATTTAATGATGTGCTTTTGCATGGTTTTAGGTATGACTATTTATAATATGATATTAAACGAAGGTTTTCATTCTAATTTATTAAATAACTTATTAAAAGATTTTTGGCTTGGTTTTATAGTTGCACTTTTATTAGATGTATTTATCGTTGGAAAACTTGCTAAACCATTAGCTTTTAAAATAGTAAAACCTAATAAAGAAACTAAACAAATTAAAATCATAATTGCAATTTCATCTTGTATGGTAGTTGGAATGGTTTTATTTATGTCTATGTTTGGTGCTATAGTTTCATCCGGCTTTACTATTGCTGCTTTAAAATTATATCCATTATGCATATTAAGAAATTTTATAATGGCTTTACCTTTAAATTTACTTATTGTATCTCCAATAGTAAGATTTATATTTAACAAGATGTTTCCAGTTAAATTAGCCTATAAATAATATTGCTAAATAAAGAGTGTCTCATTTTTAATGTTAATTAGCAGCCATTCATAATATGAATGACTGCTATTATTTTAATAACATTCTTCTAAAATTGTTAAAATTTCTTCAGCATTAAGTTTTTTATATCCACCACCAAGTATCGTAGATTTTGCAATAAGTGGCAACATCTCTTTGGTTGCTCCAAGTTCTCTAAGTGAAGTTACCATTCCACATTCTTTAATAAACGCTTCTAAACAATTAAGCCCTTCTTTTGCAATATTATCCTTGTCCTTTCCTTCTTCTGATACATTCCATACATTCTTCGCAAATCTTACAAACTTATCTAATCCATAAGAGTAAATATAACGATAATATGGAATAGAAATTGCCGCTAATCCCATACC
The DNA here is from genome assembly GCF_934754925.1 of uncultured Clostridium sp. GTDB lineage: Bacteria > Bacillota > Clostridia > Clostridiales > Clostridiaceae > Clostridium. The sequence goes on from NZ_CAKVJA010000020.1 coordinate 3,168, forward strand.
ATGAGCACAATCTGTATATGCACCTAATTGGTGTTCGATCATGTGAACTTCCCAATCTTGAGTCTTTGAAAGTCCCGCTATAGTATTAAGTGCAAGTGTTGCACTCCACATAATATTACTTCTTGCCTCATAATCTTCTGGATTCTTAATTGCAACTCTTGCATTATCAATTACAGAACGAAGTAGTCCTTCAATTACATAATCAGTTGTATTATTATCATCTCCTGAAAAATACTGCTCCATAAGATGAGATATAATATCAAAAATTCCACTAACCATTTGATATTGTGGAACTGAGAATGTATACTCTGGATTTAAAATAGAGAACTTTGGATACACCTCTGATGAATAAACTCTCCCATTTTTAATCTTTAATTCTTCATTTGTTATAACAGAACCACCATTCATTTCTGACCCTGTACCAACCATTGTTAAAACTGATCCTACAGGTATAATTTTATTTGTAATTGGTTCAAAATTCATCCAATATCTTTTAAAAGCATCTCCTTCACAATAAGCAGAAACTGAAATTGCCTTAGCACAGTCTATTACTGAACCTCCACCAACTGCTAAAATAAAGTCTACCTTATTGTTACGTACTAGCTCCCCACCTTCTAATACTTTCTTATAAGTAGGGTTTGACATAACTCCAGAAAGCTCTACAACCTTTTTTCCACTCGCATTTAATATTTTAATTATTTCATCATATAATCCAATTTTCTTTATAGAACTCTTTCCATACATTAAAAGTACCGTTTCTCCAAAATTTTTCAACTCTTCTTTTAATTTACTTAAAGAATCCTTTCCAAAATGTATTCTTGTTGGGTTATAATAAGTAAAATCAAATAACATAAATTTTCCTCCTAAACCTTCTAATAATATTTATTTTTCATTTTTATTATTTTTTCAAATAAATTAATTTTAATATTTAGAGAAATAGGTAGTAAACTTTACAACCTATTTCTATCTAAATTATTTTAAACTCATATTTTTTTCTTTATGAACTTCTTCAGTTCCAGCCTGAATGGCCTTTTCATAATAAGAAATTTTATGTTCAATTACACTCATTATTTTATTAAGTTCTTCCATTTGCTCTTTAACAACATCTTTCCTTTTAAGAAATATATCTAATCTATCCTCTAATGTATTATCACCTTCTAGACACATATCCATATATCTCTTAATATCCTTTATTGGCATTCCTGAAGCTTTCATACAAGATATTATCTCTAATGTTCTTAAATCTGACTCCTTAAAAATACGAGTACCATTTTCCTTCTTTTCAATAAATGGCAATAACCCTTCTTTATCATAATAACGTAATGTTGGTACTGAAATACCCATTTTATCTGCAACTTGTTTAATTGTATATGTCATTATAGATACACCTTCCCCTAATGTAACATTTATAATTACTATTATTTTAGCGCAGTTTTAATATCATTAATAATTAAATCCTCTGTTAAATGATAACGTTCATATAATTCCTCTAATGATACTCTATCAGTAAATTCCTTTGTAGCACCAAAGTTTAATACCTTCATATTTTTATCTCCATAGAATCTTGAAATCTTTTCTCCGAATCCTCCATCAAGAACTCCATCTTCTAATGTAATTACTAATTTATGATTATCTAATAAATCTGTTAATAAATCCTTATCAACTCCTGTAATAAATCTAGGATTTATTAATGTGGCCTTTATTCCAGTTTCACTTTGTAATTTTTCTTGAACTCTTTTTCCTAAATCATAGAATGAACCAAGACCAATAATTGCAACTTCACTTCCATCTATAGTTTTTTCATAAACATTTAAATTATGGAAGTCAGCTTTAACCTTAACTCCAGTTGAAATAACATTCCCATTTGGTACACGTATAGCTACCGGATGATTCTTTTGTTCTATTCCCCATTCTATCATAGCAAGACACTCTTCTTTACTAGTTGGAGCAAGATATACTATATTAGGTATATTAGAAATTAACGGTATATCAAATATTCCTAAGTGAGTAACATCGCCTCCAGTTATTCCAGCCCAAGAAACCATAATAAGTGCAGGATTATTATTTATTGCAAGATCTTGTGATAATTGGTCATATGTTCTTTGAACAAATGAACTTAAAATTGATAATACTGGTTTTCCACCTTGTGAAGCTATTCCTGATGCAAATGCTACTGCATGTTCTTCTGCTATTCCAACATCTACATATTGCTCTTTAAGACTTTCTTCTTGTCTAAAATAATTTAATCCTACTGGAGCTGGAGTAGCTGCTGTTATTGCCACAATCTTTTTATCCTTCTTAGCCTTTTCAACTAAAAACTTTCCTGCAATATCAGTATAGCTTTCTGGGAATTCACTTATATCTGACTCTTTATTTTCTAAATCAAATGGCATTACCCAATGAAAAGCTTCTTTGTTTTTCTCTGCCTCTTCATATCCTTTACCCTTAATAGTATGAATATGAACTACAACTGGATGTTCTGTATTTTTTACTTTATTAAATGTTTCTATCAAAACTTCAACATTATTTCCTTCGCCTACATAATAATATTCAAATCCTAAAGCTTTAAAAAGGTTATTTTCTGAAGCTCCATTAGTTTCTCTAAGTTGTGCTAAATTTTTATATAGTCCCCCATGATTTTCTGCAATAGACATATCATTATCATTTACTACTATTATTATATTTTTTCCTGATTCTGCTGCATTATTTAGACCTTCATAGGCTTCTCCACCACTTAAAGAACCATCACCAATTACAGCTATAATATTTTCATTTTGTCCTTTAACATCTCTAGCTTTAGCTAATCCACATGCTAAACTAATTGAAGTTGAAGTATGACCTACAGTAAAGAAATCATGCTCACTTTCATGTTGTGATGTATATCCTGTAATATCAGCAAACTTTTCTGGATTAATAAAACTTTCTTTTCTTCCAGTTAAAATTTTATGTGGATATGATTGATGTGAAACATCATAGACTATTTTATCTATTGGTGAATTAAAAACATAATGTAATGCAATAGTTGCTTCCACCATTCCTAAGTTAGGTCCAAAATGTCCACCTGTCTTACTAACTTTTTTTATTAACACATCTCTTACTTCTTCTGCTAATATATTTAATTCTTCTTGATTAAGATTTTTTAAATTCTTTGGTTCATTTATTTTATTTAAGATACTCCCCTTCATACTTTACCTCCTGATACATTATCATCTAAATTAATTATTTCTAAAATTAAAGAAATTAATTCTTCCATATTATTGAATTATATCAACAAATTTATCTTACAGGGTAAAGTTAACTTTAGGTCAATACCTTTTTAAATAAAAATTTTTATATTGAATTATCGTTAATGCGACAGCCTCTTTATATTTTTATAATTTTATAATAGCCTCTGCAATGATACTTGCTAAATCTTCAGCCTGTGGTACAAACCCCAACTTATCAATAAATGCATGAGTCATTCCCTTATATCTATAACAAGTCACATCAACTCCTGCATCTTGAAGCTGTTTTGCATAAAACTCTGTTTGGATCCTAAGTCCATCAAATTCAGCTCCAATTAAAATAGCCTTTGGTAAATTTCTATGTGATTTTGCTACCATTGGACTAACATAAGGATCATTAACTAAATCAAAACTAGATAAATAACTTGATAATATTGGATCACTAAAATCTTTACTAGGCCTTCCTAATCCAGTTAATGGTCTAACTTTTTCTTCTAACTCTTGTGAAATCTTAATCATATCTTCTGACCACTTATATCCAGGAACTGATGCATCTCCAATAGCCACTGCTGGATAAATTAATACTTGTAACGCTATCATTGGAACCTCTTTATCCCTAGCTCTTAAAGAAATTGCTGCAGTATAATTTCCACCTGCACTATCTCCAGCAACAGCTATTTTATTTTTATCTATTCCATATTTATCGGCATTATCATATATATGTTTTACTGCATAATAGTTATCATTTAATCCATTGGGATATGGCTTTTCTGGGGCTAATGAATAATCAATATTAAATACTACACAGTTAGCTTTTTCAGCTATTAGTTTACAAAAATTTTCTACTACATATGTAGTTCCACCTATCCATCCTCCTCCATGAATAAATACTAATGCTGGTCTATCTTTAATTTTTTCAATATGTCTTGGATAATAACGCCATAATCCAACTTCATTTCCACTATCAGTTATTGTCTCAAACTTTGTATAAATCTCAACTGTATTTAAATTATAGTTGGCAAACCCCATACTATCTCTAATCTTTGAAATAATCATATCTGATGAAGATGCTTGTCCTCCCAATCCAGCATCCAAGTTTCCTTTTTCTTCTTCTATCATTTCTTTATCATTACTAGTCTTGCTTGCCCAATGTCCTTCCATTATTAATTTTTCACAAGGATCTAAATATCCTTCTCTTTTCTCTCCTGGACTTGGCTTTAATATAATTTTCACACCATTATTTTCAATTTCCACCACTTCATTTTTTAATATTTCTAAATATTTTTCTGGATATTTTCTCATAAATTATTTTCTCCTCTTTTATTAACTTTCATACTATAATTTATTACTCAAAAACACTCTCTGAAATCCCTAGTTCTTATTCATTATATCTATATTATAGAATATAATGGCAACATTTGTAACAGCTGAGCATAAAATCGGAATAAAAGTTAATGATAATCTGCTCTAATACGTAGATTATCATTATTATACTTAAAATTTAATTTATTATATTTTAAATACGATAATTAATTACTAAATCAGAAAGATACTATATACGATTTGTGTCAATCGCTTGACATAAATACTCTAATGAATTATACTTTAACTATAAAAACCATTAGGAGGTAACAATGTTTAATTTTAGTAATGCTGTACAATTTCATGGTAAATCAAATGATGTATTTACAATTGGTGAAATTTTAGTTGATATGATTTCTGATGACTATGATACTAACTTTTCTTGTAATAAATATTCAAGATTTTTTGGTGGATCACCTGCAAATATAACTATGAATATAAAAAAACTTGGTGGTAATCCTGTTATAACCTCATGTGTAGGAAATGATGGATTAGGTGATTTCCTAATTAATCACTTAAATAATAATAATATTAATACTGAATTAATTAATAGGGTTAACAACTCTACAAGTATGGTTCTTGTAACTAAAAGTAAAGAAACACCATTACCTATTTTCTATCGTAGTGCAGATTATAACTTAGAATATAACGATAATATAGATTCAACTTTAAAAAATAGTAAAATAGTGCATTTTTCTTGTTGGCCTATTTCTCAATCCAAATCAAGAAAAATGATTGAAAAAGTTATTGAAGAAGCTAGAAAAAATAATGTTCTTATAGGATTTGATCCAAATTACCATGAAATGATTTGGGAAGAGGGCCATGATGGAATAGAATATATAAAAAATCTTATAGGTAAGGTAGATATAATAAAGCCTTCAGAAGTTGATGCAGAAAGACTTTTTGGAGCTGATACCCCTGAAAATCATGTAGCTAAGTTTATTCAATGTGGCGCAAAACTTGTAATAATGACTTTAGGAAAAGATGGTGCAATAGTTTCTAACGGTAGTGAAACTATTAAATTTAAAACCTTAGCTACCGAAGTTGTAGATACAACTGGTGCTGGAGATGCTTTCTGGGGAGGATTCTATACAGCTATAACTAGTAATTATTCCTTAAAGGAAGCTTTAAACATTGGTTTTGCAACAAGTGCCTTTAAACTAAAACATGTGGGTGCTATTGCAGAACTACCTTCTATAAAAGAATTAAAAACACTTTATAATATATAGTTAACTAAGAGGAGATATTAAAATGGCAGTTAAAAATAAAGTTCAACTTATAACTTACCCTGATTCTCTTGGTGGAGATTTAAAAACCTTAGATAATGTACTTACAAAATATTTTCCAAATACATTTAAAGGTGGTATTCATATACTTCCACCATTCCCATCATCAGGGGATAGAGGCTTTGCACCTCTTACTTATTTAGAAATAGAACCTGAATTTGGTACGTGGGAAGATATTCGTAAAATAGGTGAAAATCATGATGTTCTTCTTGACCTAATGGTTAATCACATTTCTAAAAATTCAGTATTCTTTCAAGATTTTTTAAAGAACGGAAAAGAATCAAAATACGCTGATTTATTCATTACATTAGATAAAATTTGGAATGATGGTAAACCAGTTCAAGAAGATATAAACAAGATGTTCTTACGTAGACAAGTTCCATACTCAACATTTAATATAAAAGGTGAAGAAGTTTCTGTTTGGACTACTTTCGGTAAAGAAACTCCATCTGAACAAATTGACCTTGATATAAACTCTGAATCAGTTAGAGCATTATTAAAGGAATTCTTCGAGAATTTTCACAAAAATAATGTTAAAATTGTAAGACTTGATGCTGTAGGATATGTAATAAAGAAACTTGGTACTAGCTGCTTCTTTGTTGAGCCAGAAATATATGAATTCTTAGATTGGGTAACTGACTTAGCTAGATCTTTAGATATTGATTTATTACCTGAAGTACATGCTCACTATACTACTCAATTTAAATTAGCTAAATACGGTAATTATATTTATGACTTCATACTTCCATATATGATTCTTAGCACAATAGTTAATAAATCTAGCTCTCAAATTACAGAATACTTAAAAGATAGACCTGATAATCAATTTACAATGTTAGACTGTCATGATGGAATCCCTGTAAAACCTGACTTAGATGATTTAGTATCAACAAATGATGCTAGAAAAATTGTTAACCATTGCTTAGATCATGGTGCAAACTTAAGCTTAGTTCACTCTGATGCTCATAAGAGCCCAGATGGATTTGATGTTCATCAAATAAGATGTTCTTATTACTCTGTTTTAGGATGTAATGATGATGCATATTTAACTGCAAGAGCAATTCAATTCTTTGCTCCTGGTATTCCACAAGTATATTACGTAGGATTATTAGCTGGAGAAAATGATGTTGAAAATGTTACTCGTACTGGTGAAGGGCGTGAAATTAACAGACATAACTTCACTTTAGAAGAAATTGATAAAGCTTATAGTAAAGATGTAGTTCAAAGATTACTTAAGCTTATTGATTTTAGAAATGATTATCCTGCATTTGATGGTAATTTCACTGTTGAACCTTCAGATGATACTAAAATGATTTTAACTTGGAAAAAAGATGATAAATATTGTACTTTAAATGTTGATTTAACTACTAGCAAGTCAATAATTAAATATATAAATGATTCTGGTGATATATCAATATATACTATATAAATTATATGAACTATAAAACATTTTTTAACAAAAAATGTTTTATAGTTTTTATTAATCTATAGTATCTTTGTACTATTTCTATTAATTAATTTTACTGGTAATACTCTCTGTTCTACAATCTTCATATTATTATTTTTTTCATTAATAAGCTCAATTGCTAACTTTGCCATCTCCTTAATGGGCTGATGTACTGTTGTAATAGTTGGAGTTGTTAGTTGTGCTATATCAACATCATCAAATCCAACTAACTTAATATCTTGTGGAATTTTTATATTTAATTCATTACATACCTGAATAACTTGTGCTGCTATTAAATCACTACTAGCAAATATTCCATCTATTTCTGATAATTCTATTAATGTACTTTTTATATACTCATAATAATTCATTTCATTATACGTATTTATATCATATTTTTTAACAAAGTACTTAACCTTACATTCATTACATATATCTATAAATGCCTTCTCTCTATTATCAGCAGGCATATCTTCATCAAGAATACCACTAAAATGTAATAAATTTTTACATCCACATTCTATTAAATGTTTTGTCGCAATTTTTCCACCTTGATAATTATCGCATTGTATTCCTAACATTCCATCTTCAAAATTCTTTTCTAATAAAACTATAGGGGTATCTCCTGCATTAATTTTATTTGATTCAACATTTCCACTACATAATATTATTCCTGCCACTCTATTGCTTTTACACATATCTAAATATTGCTTTTCTTTTTCAACTTTTTCTTTACTATTATATAGCATAATTTTATAATTTTTCTTTGCTGCTTCATTTTCTAAGTTACTTATTAACTTTGCAAAATACGGATGTGATATATGCGGAACTATAATTCCTATTGTATTAGTTTTTTGTTTCGTTAAAGAACGTGCTATTTCATTAGGCTGGTAATTTAATTCTTTCATTGCCTCATAAACTTTACTTTTAGTTTTTTCACTAATATATCCTCTATTATTAATTACACGAGATACAGTAGTTGGAGTAACTCCTGCTAACTTTGCAACATCAACTATTGTTGCCATGATATACCCTCCTTTATGTATCTATTTCTAGTTTAAATATTATATACATAAATATTACCTCATAAGTAAAGCTGAGTAAACTTATTTACTCAGCTTTAAAATCTTTTTTATTTATACATAATACTATTTTATAGCACCTTTTGTTACTCCGTTTATAATCCATTTTTGTGCAAATAGATAGAATACTAATAACGGTAATAATGCTAAAAGATATGATGCAAATGCAATATTATAATTTGTTCCAAATTTTGATTGGAAAATAAATTGTGCTAAAGGTAATGTTGCTGCATTAGGATCACTTAATATTACAAGTGGTAGCATTACATCATTCCAAGCCCATAATGCTGTCATAATCCCTACTGTTGCATGCATAGGTTTTAATAAAGGGAATATAATTTTCCAAAATACTGTCCATTCTTTAGCTCCATCAACATATGCTGCTTCTTCTAGCTCTAATGGAATATTTTTTAAATAACCCACATAAAGCAATGTATTCATTGATATACCAAATATCATATAAAGTATCATCATACCAAACTTATTATCTAAATTAAATGAACTAACTTGTTTTACAAGTGGTAGCATTAACATTGAAAATGGCACAAACATAGCACTTACAAAGTAAAAATATATAAACTTATAAAACTTCTTATTCATATTTCTAGCAATAACATAAGCTACTAATGAGTTTGTAATAATTGTTAAAATAACTGCACCTGCCGTTATAACTAAACTATTAAATATAGTATGAGAGAAGTTAGTCATTTCAATAGCTTGTGAAAAATTACTAAAGCTCCATACCTTAGGAAGTGATAAAATATTTCCTACCATATCTGAAGGTTGCTTAAATGCAATAACAATAGTTATATAAAGCGGAAATAGTATTGATAGTGAACATATTAATAATAATATTGTTACTGGCCAATTCACTTTCCCATCTTCTTTTTTTATAATAGTTTTTCTCTTATAGTCTGTCACACTTTTTTTATTTGAAACTATTTCTACCATTATAATTGTACCTCCCTCTTCTCTAATATCTTTATTTGAAATATTGATATTGCAACAATTACAATAAAATACACTACTGAGTTTGCAGATTGATATCCAAATTGACTTCCACCAAATCCTGCCTTATAAATAAGCATAGAAATAGATTCAGTTGATTGAGCTGGTCCTCCACCTGTTAATGACATAATTTGATCGAATACCATTAAAAAATTTTTCATGCACAACACCATATTTATTGTAAAAAATGGTGCTATAAGAGGAAAAGTAATTTTTCTAAATTGAAGCCATTTACCTGCTCCATCAATTCCACTTGCTTCATAAACATCATCTGGAATAGTTTGTAAACCTGAAATATAAATTATAGTATTAAATGCTATAGATTGCCAAGATACAACTATAACAACCGCTATCCATGCCAGACTAGTGCTTCCTAAAATACTTTTGCTTAATATTTCATTACCCATAGCTTGACCAAGTTTTGGAACTATAAATGTAAAAATATAATTAAATATATATCCTACTATTAGTCCACCTAAAATATTAGGTAAGAAATAAAGTCCTCTTAAAGTAGTCTTAAATTTAATTTTAGAATTTAAAGCTATCGCTAAAATTAAACTAATCATATTTACAACTATAGTTGCGACTATAGCAAACTTAAAAGTAAATATATATGAATTAATAACTCTTGAATCTGTAAATAAATCTTTATAATTCATAAATCCAACAAAATCAAAATCACCAAATCCCCTAAAGTTTGTAAAACTATATATTACACCTTTAATCATTGGTAGTGTGTGAAATAAGAAAAATACAATAATCATTGGTATAATAGTACATATATAAAATCTATTTCTGCTTTTCAATTTAACTATTCCTCCTTATATTATCTCTCTATATATTGTCTATTAGCCTTTAACCATTCTTTTTGGAAATTTGTTAAGAACTTTTCTTTATTTTGATCTATTAAGTATGTTTGTATCATATCACCTGCTGGTAATTCTGCTGGATAAAAGTGGTCCTGAAAGTCTACTACTTTATTTTCTTCGAAATATGGTTTAAAAGCCTCAAACATAATATCATTTTGCTCTACACCTTTTACAGCTGAAAATGCACATTGCTCTTCAATATATAGTTGTGAATTTTCTTCTTCTAGTAGAAAATTTATAAACTTAATACTTTCTTCTTTATTTTTTGCATCTTTTGGAATAGAAAAATAAACATCTACACCAGAAACTAATTTATTATTTTCTACATTATTAGTAGCAGGTAATGCAAACATTCCTAAATTTAAATTTTCATTAACCGTTAATATTGATGGAATTGCATAACTTCCTTGAAGATACATGGCAGATTCCCCTTTTGCAAAAGCAATATTCCCATCATTATATCCAACTCCAAAGTTATCACTATGTCCAAACTCAAGTAACTCTAAAATCTTATCTGTTGTTTCATCATATATTTCACTAAAAGTTACTTCTCTCTTATTTACTTTATCAAAGATTTCACTACTTACTAATGTGCTAGAAATAGTATTCCATGCTGGTAATGTTGTCCATGCCTCTTTATAAGTCATATAAAATGGAATTATTTGCTCATTCTTTACTTTTTGTGCAACACTTAAAAATTCATCCCACGTTTTTGGTATTTCTAAATTTAACTCTCTAAATATATCTTTATTATATATTACTCCACTTGCATTTAAAGCATATGGAACCCCATATATACCTTGTTTATCCTCAATTTCTAAATCCTTCATCATTTTATTGTAAACTGGATTAATTTTATCTATATCTACTAATCCATCTAAATCTTCTAATATATTAGCATCAACAAAATCCGCATAACTTCTATCGGCTGACATAGATATAATATCTGGCACATCTCCCTTTACTAACTTTGTTTTTAAAACAGTAGTTGCATCAGGTGGAGCACTTATAGTTACCCTTATATTAGGATTTTCAGCTTCAAACTTTTCTACCAATTTGTTATAAGTTCCAACAGCCTCTATTTTATTACTGAAAAACATTATTTCTGTAATATCCTCATTTTTACCTTCATTATTAGAACACCCAGTAAAAAAAGCTGTCATTAAAGCTGATGTAATTATAGTTGTAATAATTCTTTTTTTCACTATCATCGCTAATCTCCTCTCATAAATTTATTTAAATTCTCTTACCCTGTATATCGTTTACAAATATAATTTTAATACTTCCTTTAATGATAATAAATGGATGTATGTAGGTGAAATATGTCCAAATGTTAGATTCACTTGTATATTATTAATATACACCTTGCTAAAATAAATTATATATAATATCATTTTATATAATATAAATTGAAATTTAGGTGATATTTTATGTTAGATGTATACTTTTTGGAAAATAATAATAAGGACTTTAAAGATATGTACCTTTGCTACTGTGGTTTGGAGAAATGTACTCCACTTCATTCATTTGGTCCTGCCATTAGACCAAACTATTTGTTACATTATGTTTTAGATGGAAAAGGCTATTACTATGTTAATGACCATAAATATACTGTTACTAAAAATCAAGGTTTCTTAATTTGTCCTAATGTAGTTACTTTCTATCAAGCTGACAAAGATAATCCTTGGACTTATCTTTGGTTGGGAATAGACGGAGATAAAGTTACAACCTATTTACAGGCTATCGGTTTAAACGAGAATAACTTAATATTTGATTCTGAATATGCTTCTGAATTAAAAGACTATACTTTAGATATGCTAAAACATCATACAACTTCAGCTTCAGACTCTTTTAAAATTGAAGGCCTCTTATATTTATTTTTCTCAAAACTTTCTAAAAGTTGTAAAGCTATTAATTCTACAACAGAAGATAAATCTTCAAATATATATATAAATAAAGCAATTGAATTTATACAAAACAATTATCATAATCAGATAAAAGTCACTGACATAGCTGATTATATTTGCTTAAATAGAAGCTATCTAACTTCTATTTTTCAAAATAATTTAAAAATGTCACCACAAAAATTCTTAATGAAGTTTAGAATTACTAAAGCTGCCGAATTACTATATAATACAGATTTATCAATAGGAAATATTGCTTATTCTTGTGGATACATTGATCCTTTAGCTTTCTCTAAAGCATTTAAGAAAATAAAAGGAATTAGCCCAAAAGAATATAGAAATAACAAAAAAGAAACAACAGAAAAGTTCCTACTTTCAAAATAGGAACTTTCTTACATAATATATCACCTTGCTATTTTATCTAATGTTTCACCTTTTTTTAAATCTTCTAATATATATTCATATTCTTTTTCTGTTAACTTATATCTTCTTAATGAAACTATACTAAATATAGCAATTATTCCAGGAACCATAGAATACATGATGTGAATTCCATTTAGTGTTATAGCTGATTGTGCCATATTTGCCTCATACCCTACCAATGCTAAAACGTATCCACATAAAGCCCCTGATAAAGCACTTGCTAACTTAGTTTTAAATATATTTGATGAGAAAATTATCCCTTCGGATCTCTTTCCTGTCTTCCATTGTCCATACTCAACACAATCTGCAACCATTGATGCCAATGATATATTTGCAGCACCTTCTGCAAGTCCCATAATAGTATTTATAACTAATAGTATTGGTAAATTTGAATATTTTAATATAAATATAGATAAGAATCCAAGTGCATTAACTCCTATTCCTGCTAAAGCTGTAGCTCTTTTACCAATTCTCTTCGTTATTACTGGAGTACATAATCCGCCTAACATACCTGACATCATGCTTATACCAGTTACAACTGGTATAAATACTTCTGCATTGAAGTTATATTTTATATAATATATTGAAAACCCATTTCTTAATCCATATGTTATTTCTAACATTAACATTGATATTAGTACAATTCTTAAGGGCTTATTAGTTTTAAATAATTCTTTTAATTGCTTTAATCCTTGTTTCTCAGGTTTTCTATCTATATTTATCTCCTTGACACCCCATACTGTAATCCAAGTACATATAGCTGCTGTTATGGAATAAATCACTGCTACCGTTGTCCAATTTCCAAACTTAGCTACTAAAGGTAAAGTAAACATTGAAACTACTAAACTTCCACCAAAGGCAATTGTTCTTGCTGATGTAATTATCTTAGTTCTTCCTTGTGATGATTGAGTAATATTAGCTGATAAAGACCAATATGGTGTATCCATAGCTGTAAAACAAATTCCCCATAAAATATAGGACACATATACCCATATAATCTTCCCTGTATCACTTAAATTAGGCGATGAAAAACACATAATAGTTGCTATTCCCATAAATATAGGAACAAATAAAAGATATGGCCTACTTTTACCCATCTTTGTCTTAGTATTATCAACTATCATTCCCATAATAGGATCTGTTATTGCATCAATTATTCTTGCTACTAAAAATAATGTTCCCACAGCCACTGCGCTTATCCCAAAACTATCTGTTAAATATACAATTAAGTATGTACCTATCATTGCGCATATAATGTTATTTCCTAAACTCCCCATTCCAAATGAAATTAATGTTTTCATTGAAACATCATTTTGTTCTACTGACTTTTTTCTTGATACTTCCATAATTTATTCCCCTTTTACTACTACATATTATTCTCTAAATATTCTTTTTCTCTAGTTCACACTTACTATTATAACGATTTCATCTTTTTTGAAAACGTATCTATGTCTTATAAATATGGTTAAATGTTGTTTTATTTTTCCTTATATTAATTATTAACTTTTTTTAAGGTCCATACCTTAGCTTGAAAATCTCCTATAATCTCACCAATTTCTAAACCTATATACATAAGCTCATCTCCACCAAATACTTCTCCAGTTTCAACTACCTCATATAATGCTTCTTTATCTAGTGCTTTAATCTTTAATCTCTTTGGAAGAACATTTGGTTCACAATATTTTTTCACATAACTTACTACAGCACTCATTCCATCCTTATCTAAATTCATCCAAGCAGATTCATTACTATCAAATACACTTATCAATCTATATAAATCTCCAAATTGAACTGTATGTCTAATCTTCTTATAGAATTCAACTTGTGACTTTACTTCCTTCTTCTCTTCATCTGACATTTTAGTTACATCTAATTCATATCCAAAGCTTCCTGCCATAGCTACAACTCCCCTAGTATGAAGTGGCGTAATTCTATGCACTTGATGATTAGGAACTGCTGAAACGTGACTCCCCATTGAACTAGTTGGGTATACTAAAGATGTTCCTTCTTGAATTTTTAGTCTTTCTATAGCATCTGTATCATCACTCGTCCAAGTTTGAGGCATATAATATAACATTCCTCCATCAAATCTTCCACCACCACCTGAGCAACTTTCAAATAAAATATTAGGAAAAGATGTTGTAATAGTCTCTAATATCCTATATAACCCTAACATATATCTATGAGCAACTTCCTTTTGCTTTTTAGCTGGCCATGCTGCAGAACCTATTTCAGTCATATTTCTATTCATATCCCATTTAACATAAGATATTGGTGCTGACTTTAATATATCTGTAAGCATTTCTATTACGGCATCGCAAACTTCATCTCTAGATAGATCTAATATTAATTGTCTCCTAGCCTCAGATCTCAATCTTCCATCGATATGAATGCACCAATCTGGATGTTCTTTATATAATATACTATTGGGAGATATCATTTCTGGCTCAAACCATAAACCAAATTGCATTCCCATTTCATTTATACTTGTTGCTAATGAATTTAAACCACCTTGTATCTTTTCTTCATTTACAAACCAATCACCTAAAGAACAATCATCATTATCTCTTTTTCCAAACCATCCATCATCTAAAACAAATAATTCTATTCCAAGTTCACTTGAATCTTTAGCTATCTCTTTAATTTTTTCGCTATTAAAATCAAAATAAGTAGCTTCCCAGTTATTTATCAATATAGGTCTATCTTTATCTCTATAAATTCCTCTACATAATCTTTCTCTATATAAATCATGATAAATATGAGACATTCCTGTTAATCCATTAGTCTAACTATATGTCTTTCCCTTGCCCAAGAACCAGATAATTGAATTAAATCAAAATCACTATGTCTAAAGTCAACACTTGTACTTAATATTCTTAATATATCAACCTCTTCATTACTATCATTTATAACCTTACAACTTCTAGTAATAGCATCATAGTTTTCAAAAACAGTATAAGTTAAAATAACTCTTAAATTCGCTAATTTATCTTTTAAAGTAATTTCAATAGTTTCTGCTTCATCTTCATTTTCAACATATGTTGCTGGTAATCCCTTTAAATTCCTTTTACCTTTATAAATTTCATGACTTTCATATCGGAAATCTGTAACTGTAGTTCCATTAGATAATTTTATTTGTATAGCTGGTGAACGCAAATCTGGATTTCCATAGCTTGGATATTCTTGCGTTAATGCTTCCATATGTAAGCACTCTATATTATCTAAATCAGCTAAAAAACTACCGCATTGCCTTTTCTTTATTAAATAATCAATTTTATTAGACTTAATTTTTCTTCCCTAATATAAATTAATTAAATGTCCTGTTTCTATTATTTTAAATATATAACTTGTATTTTTTGATTTAATATGAACTAAGCTATTGTCTTCATTAAAAATTATTCCCATGTTATCCTCCTAATAAAATCATATCATCCTAATAACGTTTTCAGATTATATTTAAATTATACGTTCTTCCCTTTATTCTGACTATGATTTTTTGTTATACATTCATGTCTAAATGTTGTTTTCATCTTGATTAAATGAAACAATTAAAACAAAATATAGCTAATCACAAAAGTGATCAGCTATATTTTGTTTTTCAATTATTTAATTTATAGAATGCATACGATGCTCTCTTTTTTATTATAAAACTATATATAATTACTTATTATTCACTTCTTCATCTAAAAATCTTTCAATTCTCTTAAGTGCTTCAATTATGTTTTCCATAGAAGATGCATAGCATGCTCTAATAAACCCTTCACCACATTCACCAAAAGCATTTCCCGGTACTACTAGTACCTTTTCTTTTAGTAGAAGTTTTTCACAGAATTCATCTGATGTCATTCCTGTAGATTTAATACATGGGAATACATAGAAAGCTCCAAGAGGTTCAAAACAATCTAATCCAAGTTTTCTAAATCCATCAACAAGCACTCTTCTTCTTCTATTATATTCCTTAACCATCTTAGTAACACTTTCATCACCATTCCTTAATGCTTCAATAGCTGCAAATTGTGCTGTTGTTGGTGAACACATTATTGCATATTGATGAATCTTTTTCATAGCATCTAAAAGTATTGGATGTCCACATATATAACCTAATCTCCATCCTGTCATGGCATAAGATTTTGAAAATCCATTTATAACAAGAGTCTTTTCCTTAATCTCAGGGAAGCTTGCTATAGATACATGTGGCTTATCATAAGATAATTCTGCATAAATTTCATCTGAAATAACAATTATATCCTTGTCCTTTAATACTTCAACAAGTGGAGCTAACTCTTCTCTTGTCATTATTGCTCCTGTTGGATTATTAGGGAATGGTATTATAACTACTTTTGTTTTTTCAGTAATTGCTTCTTCTAATTCCTGTGCTGTTAACTTAAAATCATTTTCTGCCTTAAGATTTATAACCTTTGAAGTTGCTCCTGTAAATGCTGTACATCCTTTATATGCAACAAAGCTTGGTTCTGGAATAATAACTTCATCCCCTGGTCCAACTAATGCTCTAAGTGCAATATCTATACCTTCACTACCACCAACGGTAACTAGAATCTCATCCTTTGGATTATACTTTAAATCAAATTTTCTATATAAATACTTAGCTATTTCTTCTCTAAGCTCTATAAATCCTGCATTAGAAGAATAGTGAGTATCTCCTTGTTCTAAGGAATATATCCCAGCCTCTCTGACATTCCAAGGAGTAACAAAGTCCGGCTCTCCTACTCCTAAAGATATTACTCCTTCCATCTCATTTACTATATCAAAATATTTTCTTATACCTGAAGGAGGCATTTCTCTAACTTCTTTTCTTATCATATTTTCTAGTATCATATAAATATTACCTCCCTATTTGAAACTTTCTTCTCTTTAAATATAGTTCCATGATCTTTATACTTCTTTAATACAAAATGTGTTGCTGTTCCAATTACATTATCTTGTACTGCTAACTTTTCTGATACAAACATAGCAACTTCCTTCATTGTTTTTCCTTCAACTATAACAGTAAGATCAAAACCTCCTGAAGACATTAAATAACATGCTTTAACTTGATCAAAATTATATATTCTTTCTGCTACTTTATCAAAACCTTCTCCTCTTTGAGGTGTTATTTTAACTTCAATAAGTGCAGTAACTGTTTCTTTGCCTGTATTTTCCCAATTTATAAGAGTAGTATATCCAGCTATTATACTTTTTTCTTCATATTCTCTAATAGCTTCTCTAACTTCCTCTACAGTCTTTCCAGCCATTACGGCTATTTGCTCATCACTATATCTACTGTTCTCTTCTAAAATTTCTAAAATTTCTTCCATAACTAGCCCTCCTTATAATAAAAAAAGCCTCATCCCTCTATAAAAAAGGGACGAAGCTATAAAATTCCGCGGTACCACCCTCATAAGTAAATTTCTTTACTCACTCAGTAAGAATACTTATAGATAAACTCTTTATTTAATAAATAGAGTTATAAGTTAGTATTCTACTCCTTATAACGTTAGGATATACGTCTTTACCTACATTAAGAATACTTCTTAGTTCTCAGTAAGCGATTCAAAGGCTGCTTCATAAAAGAATTATTACTAAGTTACACCTACCCTTAGCTCTCTAAAAAATAATTGCTTAAATTACTCTTCCTTATCATAATCTTTAATTTTATTTTATTAAAAATAAGATGCTTTCTTTATAATATTATCCATTATAACTATTTTTAAGTCAATAAAAAAATAACCATATTTTAATACTGTAACCATAAATTAATACCTCTTAAAATTTAATATCTTTTAAAAACTCACATGTAACTTTGACCTATTCTTCTTTTATTCTACTTCTGTCCATTTATAATAATTTACACCCTCATTTGTTAATCTTTCTGATTGTGCTGCCAATCTTAGCTTATATTCATCCCAATTTCTATTTTCCTTAGATGTCCAGCCTATTTCAGCATACCCTGGTAATCTTGGATATATCATATAATCCATTTGATCTTGTGTTGATATTGTTTCCGTCCATAATGGTGCTTCTAGCCCTAAAATTAAATTCTTTGGTGCATAGTCAGTTGGATCCCATTTATATGCTACATCAACAGGAATATAACCAGCCCAATTGAGACCATAAGGTGTGTCTTCATTATATTTCATATCTAAATAAGTTTTACTTGCAATTGATACAAGTATTTTCATATTTTTTTTCACAGCTTCTTCATTTGAATCTTGCCAATTTTGAAGTATTACACTTGAATCTATTTCCGGAGAAGTATCTATTGGATCCCAACCTATTGGTGTCTTTCCATACTTTTCTGCAATTTTAGCTACTCTTCCTACAAAATAATCATAATCTTCTTTTTTAGTATTAAGTGCTTCATCTCCACCAATTTGAAGATATTTAGATGGTGATATTTGTGAAACCTCCTTAAATACATCATCTATAAATTCATAAGTCTTTTCACTATGGGTCATAAAGGAACTAAAACCAACTTTTGTTCCTGTATATAAAGCTGCTCTTTTACCATCT
The DNA here is from genome assembly GCF_934754925.1 of uncultured Clostridium sp. Lineage (GTDB taxonomy): Bacteria > Bacillota > Clostridia > Clostridiales > Clostridiaceae > Clostridium. Next base: position 22,283 of record NZ_CAKVJA010000020.1, read on the forward strand.
GGATTTAAAAATCCATAAGAAGCTAATGCTGCATTTGTATGTCCAGGCATATCAAATTCTGGAACTATTTCTACATATCTTTGCATTGCAAACTTTACTATATCTTTAAACTGTTCTTGGGTATAATATCCACCTGGTCCTCCACCAACTTCAGTACTTCCACCTATAAGTGTTAAGTCCGGATATTTCTTTATTTCAAGACGCCAGCCTTGATCATCACTTAAATGTAAATGAACTTTATTTATCTTATATTGTGCCGCTAAGTCTATTTGTCTTTTAATTTCATCAACAGTAAAAAAATGCCTTGCAACATCTATCATTAATCCTCTATAACTATACTCTGGTTTATCTTTAATTATTGATGCAGGTATATTCCATTCTATATTTTCAATAACCTTACTACTATCAATTTCTGGTGGCAACAATTGTCTTAATGTCTGAACTCCTCTTGATATTCCTTCTGGTTTATAAGCTGTGATTTTAACAATTTTTGAAGTCGTATTCATTTCATATCCTTCATTGCCTAATTCTTCATTTGAATTAACTGTTGTTAAATAAATACTTCCATCAACAGGATTATCACCTACAATAATTTGCAAATCAAATCCTGTTGATGCATTTAATTTTTCTCTTATAAACTCTGCAACCCATTTAATATGCTCAGTTTCTTCATCATTTTTTCCTTTTATATAAATTGCACTGTTTTTTGTTAAAATAAACTTTCCTTCTTTACCTTGGTAACTCATTGGTTTTGGAATAATACTAATTTTTAACCCACCCCCTTCATCATTAAAAACATCTTTTACATCATAACTATCTATCATATATATTTTAAAACATATCACAGATATAGTTACTATTCCCATTATTATTAATAGAAGTATTGTTTTATTCCATTTAAATATATTTTTCATATGTACACGTCCTTAAAATTTATATTTTTAACAGTTAAATTTATTAGGTTTTACAATTTTTATTATTTGTCTTTATTCTTATATTAATACAATGGTATTTACATATTTTATATAAAAAAACTACTAATATTGACTATATAGTCAATATTAGTAGTTTTTAACTTATAAAAGAGTCTTTGCAAACTCCATATTATCAAATTCTTTTCTCTTAATATAATGTAATGAATCTATTAAATAACTTTTATGATGCTCTATTGTTTTTGAAAATACTTGTATAAAATCAACTATCCTTTCATAGCTCTCATCTTTACTATTTAAATATAATCCAACTAAATAAAATCTTATAAAACTAACTCTTATTATAAGCATCATATAACTATCAAAGAATGACATAACTTCATTAAAAGGGAACAAATTATTATAAATAAAATTAACTAAATAATTTTCTAAAATATAATTATATTTATCAAAATATTTTGCGTTATACTCTTCAAAAGCTTTTATATAAAACTCTGATTTTCCTTGTAGATTTTCTTTCTCACCAAAATTATATCCATCTAACATTTTATTTGTATATTCCTTAAATCTAAGACTTTCAACATCTTTATCTACTCTTAATATCTTAAGTATCTTTCTAAATAAATCTATTTGTATCATATAATTCATGTTACTATTACCCAATAATAAATTAAGATCATCTTCTGAATACAACTTAGCAACTAAAGCAATATCATAACCGTCTATAAATTTAATTATATTATTATTGTTTTGAATTTCTTCCTCAATCTGCTCTATAAAACAACCTAATGAATATACTCTCTCACTTATACTGAACCTTCTATCCTGAATAATTTTTATACAAAAATCTCTTATTTCCTTAAAATATTTTAAAGGTGTATTTTTCACTTCTTTTAAATTTGTATTTATTTGTGCAGATATTATATGTTTGCCTAGTTCTTCTTCTTTATTAACAAATTTTATTCCTTCTTCTTTTAATAAAATAAGCCTTGCTGCTTCCGGACATGCCACATCTAAAGACATCTCATAAGTTTCATCTATTTTATTAGTTACTCTTGGAAAGCATGTACAAACATTTGAAAGATAATCTTCACCTAAGTTTGAATGAATAACACAATAATTTTCTTCATCTAAGAAAGGGCATCTTTTATCTTTTTTTAATTTAACTATTCCATAGTCAACTTCATCACTACTACATCTTTCATTATTTTGAACATTTTTTTGAAACATTCTCTTCATTTCTGGATCTTGAACTTTAAAGTATCTTTTAAATGTTACCTTATCTATATCTATATTCCATCCAATACAGCAACTATCTTCACACTTTCCACCTATACATTTAAATTCTTCAAAATATACTGGATATCTTTTATTAATTTTTTTAGCCATTGTTTACTTCCTTTGATTATACTGATATTTAAATTTAATTATATCATATTATCATATATATTCATCTCTATAAACTTCATAAGGTCTTGATGAATATACTCTATAAACTACCTGTCCATTAAAATCCAACATATCCTTTGCTCTTTCTTTTATCCATGGTTCTTTTATCATATCTAAAGCTACACTTTTATTAAACCATCCAACCTCAATACTTTCTTCACTACCTCTTAATTCTCCTCCAACTTTTACTGCCAAGAAATCAAATATCACCTTAGTAGGTACAAATGTTTCATTATCCCAACCCATATATGACTTTGTGTTAGAATAAACTCCAGCAAGCTTCTTAACATTAATTTTTATTCCTGATTCTTCAAACACCTCCCTAGTTACTCCTTCAATTAAATCCTCACCATTTTCAATTTGTCCACCTGGAAACTCCCATCCTCTATGTGGATTCTTAACTAATAAAACTTGATCCTTTTCATTAGTAACTAATGCGCCGGCAGCTACTATATGTGTTGGAAATACCATAACCTATTCCTCCCTTTAATTTATAATTAAATTCTATATTTATTCGTCTATACTTATATTAATTTTACCACTTATTCACATTTATTGTATGTACTTTTTATGTGACTAAGTCACAATATATATGTATATTAAATATATAAAATATTAAATAATATAATTTTTTATTTATGAAGGAGAACCAAGTAAAACTATGATTAATAATAGAAATTACTATATAAGTGAGCTTTATGAAGCATATCCAATTCTAGCTCAAATAGATAAAAATAATGATGGAATATTAAGTAAAAGGGCTACCTTTAAAGAGCTTTTATCAGATGAATATTTAACAACCCATGAAGGTGAATGTATAGGTTTTTTATTTGTTCTAAGTGGAAATATAAAAGTCCAAAAGATAAATGAAAAAGGTGAAGAAACTAATCTTTATAATGTTGAAAAAGGTCAATTATGTCATGAGTCTTTAAGCTGTTTTATGAATTGTAAATCTCTAAATATTATAGCAAGAGCACTTCAAGATTCTAAAATATGTATTATTCCATTTGATATTATTAATAATTACTTATTACATGATACTTTATTTTTACAATATATTTATAAGGATTTATATAATAAGTTTAGGCTAATTGTAAATGTAAAGGAGGAAGTTAAACATGAATCATTAACAAATAGATTAGTTAAATTACTTATAGCTAAAAAAAGTAAAAACATTTATTTAACTCATAATGATTTAGCATTTGAATTAGATTCTGCTAGAGAAGTAGTAAGTAGAAAGCTGAAAGAACTAGAGAGAGAAGGATATTTAAAATTAGGCAGAGGTAAAATACAAATAGAAAAAGATTTAAGTGAAATTATAAAGTGATATAGTCACAAAATAAATTTATTATTAGATATAAAATATGGATATAAGGTAGTTGAATATTTAAATGTACTATTCAACTACAAGTAATATTTATCAATAAAATATTATAGAGTTTATTTACTGATATGGAGGGAGCTATGTTTGGTTTTTTTAATAAAAATAATAGAAAAGTAGTTAATGAAAAAGGACCCCATGTATCATTTTCAAACTGTGCACTTCCTTATCATTTAAGTGGAATAATACAAAGTGCAAGCTAATTGAAGATGGCTTATATAATTGATGTAAGAGAAGCCATGGAATTTGAAAATGGTCATATTAAAGGTGCAATTAATATTCCTTTAAGTGAACTAAGAGAAAAAGCAAATGAAATTCCTAAGGATAAACCAGTTTACCTTCATTGTAGAACTGGTCAAAGAAGTTATAATGCTGTTTTAGCACTGCAAAATTTAGCATATGATAATGTAATAAATATAACTGGAAGCTTTTTAGGCTTATCCTTCTATGAAGCATATAATGATAAGGTGAAAAATAGAGACAGTATATTAACAAAATATAATTTTAAATAATTTATATTTTATAATATATAAAATTAAAAATGCTAAGTGATGACTTAATAATCATGACTTAGCATTTTTATATAATATATCAAATTTAAATATTATGTTCTTTCCTATACTGAGAAGAAATACCTTATGCCTTCTGAGTCAAGCATATTAGGTTGCATAGAACCACTATCTGCTACTATTTTATCAGTTTTATGGTTAAATGTAACTTTTGTTTTACCAGAACTTCTAGGAACAATTTGTATAATTTCTACTGTTATAATTCTATCATTTTCTAAGAAAAAATAACTATATATAAATCTAGGAGTAATTAATTAAATTAATTACTCCTAGATTTATATAAAAATAATTAAGTTTTTATTTATCACTTAGATTTTTATCTAAATTTTTAACTTCTCTCATAGCCTCTTCATATCTCTTAGCCCTTGCATTTGGATTTCTTCTTAATATATTTATAGAATTTACATAAACTTTATTTTCAGTATTATTAATTTTTAATTCATGTGCTTTTAATCTTGATAGATAGTCTGAAAACTCAGCTTTTATTTTACTTGGTTCATCTATAGCCTTTGATGATAATTCATCAAATTTATCAACATACCTTGATACCTTTTCAACAAACCCCTTGGTTGCTTCCTCCTTTAATGCTAGGTTTCTTCTAATGATTGCTTCAATAGCTTGCTTTCTTGTATTTTTCTTAGCTGCTGATTTTTCTTGCTTAATAGCTACTTTTTCAACTAATTTTTCTTGCATAGATTTTACATCCTCATTAACAAAAGCTTCTAATATCTCTATTCTCTTCTTTATGTTAATGATAGTATCATTTCTTTCAGTAAACCTAATTAATAAATTCTTTAAATCCATGGCTTCATTGAATGATTGTACAGCATCGATTGTGATAAAAACTGTTATAATATATGCACTTATTTCTAATATTTCATCAGGAATATTGTTAATTAGATACTCTATAGGTGGATTTACAAATCTAACTAATAATACCGAAAAGACTCCCCATGCCAAGGAACACAGTAAACAAACATGTCCATTAATATTAAATGGTTCTGTAGTATAATCCCAATATCTAACATGAAATAATTTCTCCATTAATGCTCCAGTTATATACTCCAATATTGTTGCAGCAATCATACCTATAATAAATACCAATACAAGATTCTTCTGAACTACTAATGTAGAAATTAATACCACTATAGCCCCAGATCCGTAAATAGGTAATAATGGACCCTTTAAAAATCCCCTATTTACCCATTTATGATTTTTTAAAGATACATAACATGATTCCCATATCCATCCCATAAAACAATAAAGATAAAATAGAAGAACCCACTGGTGTACTGTATATATATTCATCTCTTTCCTCCATTGCTCAATAACTAATTTATAGCATATTAATATATTTTTAATAAAAATACCTCAGAAAAAATTATCTATGAATAAGTTTTCTTCTGAGGTCAATTTATCTATATATTAATAATTATATATTTCCTTATATTTCTTATCTAAGTATTCAATAAAATATTTTGCTTGAAGTTCTTCACCTGTAATTTTCTTTATTAAATCACTTGGATCATAAAGGTTTGCACATTCATGAACATTTTCCTTTAACCATTTATATACTGATGATAAATCTCCCATTTCTATTTCATCATATACATTAGGTACATCCTTAACCATTTTATTTAGCATTTGTGCACCATAAAGATTTCCTAATGCATAACTTGGAAAATACCCAAATGATCCATCTGACCAATGCATATCTTGAAGCACTCCAACCTTATCACTTGTAGGCTCTACACCCAAATATTCCTTATATTTTTCATTCCAAACTCTTGGTAAATCACTAACTTCAATTTTATCATTTATAAGTAATTTTTCTATTTCATATCTTATAATTATATGAATACTATAAGTTAGTTCATCTGCTTCAGTTCTTATTAATGAAGGTTCTACCTTATTTATTGTATTATAAAACTCTTCCTCATTAATAGATTCAAACTGATCTGAAAATTCCTTTTTAGCTTCTTTATATAAATATCTGCAAAAAGCTTTATTTCTTCCTATTATATTTTCATAAAATCTTGATTGTGATTCATGAATAGCCATAGATGCTGCAATATTTAATCCAGTGCCTTCTAGATAGTCAGGTATATTTTGCTCATATATTCCATGTCCGCCTTCATGTATTGCTGAAAACATTGCAGATGTAAAATCATTTAAATAGTAATGATTTGTTATTCTAACATCTTTATTAGTCATATCTAAAGTATATGGATGTTCAGTTTCATCCATTCTTCCTGATTTAAAATCAAATCCCATAGTTTTTAAAATTTTAAAGCAAAATCTTTTTTGATTTTCCTTAGGAAATTCTTTTCCTTCAAAAACATTAGAAATTTCTGTTCCACTATTATTTATCTTTTTTAATATATTAACAATTCCATCTCTTAACTCATCAAAAACTTTATCTAATTTTTCAACAGTAAGTCCTGGCTCATAATCATCTAATAAAGCGTTATACTTATTACCTTTATACCCCTTATATTTTATTGATTTCTTTGTAAGCTCTACTATCTTTTCTAAATCAGGCCTAAATATTTCAAAGTTATCTTCATTCTTAGCCCTTTCCCAAGCTAATTGTCCCCTAGATGCTGCTAAAGAAAATTCTTTTATAAATTCCTCTGGAAATATCTTTTCCTTTTCATAATTCTTCTTAAGTTCATGTAACATTCTTTTATGAACAAAATCTAATTTTTCCTCATTCTTCTCAAAGAATTTAATAAAGTCATGAATTTCTTTTGAAACAGATAAATTATGTGCTTGCATTTGCATGAAAGACATAGTCTCTGCTCTTCCCTCTGCCGCATTTTCTGGCATTCCCGTTGTCATGTCCCAATACATAAGACTTCCTACATTTCTATAATGCTCAATAGTTTTTAAATATGCTGAAAGTTCATCCAACTTTTTCTTTAATTTATCCAAAACTTAGCCCCCATCCTAATATTTTTCCATTTACTTAATTATATACTTTATTTTAAATTAAATGAATAGTACATTTTTATCAGGAAAATAATGTATGAACCTCCGGGGTTAATCCAAAATATGGATTAACCCCGGAGGCGCATACATTATTTTACATTTTAATATTATTTAACTCTCTCCATTATAGCTTCATATGGTCTTAATTTTAATCTTTCATTTAACGTGCTAGAATCATTATAATTGCTTAATAAAATATCAGCATGATTAAAATCACCATTAAAATTGAAAGTAACTTCCTTATCATAGAAATTACAAACTACTAATATCTTGTCTCCATTTAACTCTCTAGTATAAGCAAATATATTTTCATCTTCAGGACATAATAAAGTATAATCTCCATAAATTATAGTATCATTATTTTTTCTTATATTTATTAATTTTCTATAATGATGGAAAATAGAATTTTCATCTTCTAAACATTGCTTAGCATTTATTTCATCATAATTTTTATTAACAGCTAACCAAGGAGTTCCTGTTGTGAATCCAGCATTTTCAGAATTATCCCATTGCATCGGAGTTCTAGCATTATCTCTTCCCTTAGCATAGATAGATTCCATTATTTCATCATGAGTATATCCTTTTGAAAGCCTATCTTTATACATGTTTAAACTTTCAATATCATTGTAGTCATTAATATCTTCAAATCTTACATTAGTCATTCCAAGTTCTTCTCCTTGATAAATATAAGGAGTTCCCTTCATTCCATGAAGAAGAGTAGCAAGCATTTTTGAACTTAGAACCCTATATTCTTTATCATTTCCCCATCTTGAAACTATTCTTGGCAAATCATGATTATTCCAGAAAAGACTGTTCCATCCTTGTCCCTCAAGTTCTGTTTGCCACTTAGATAAAACTTTCTTTAAATCAAGTAATTCTAATGGTTTTACGTCCCACTTTTCTTTTCCTTCAATTTGATCTAACCCTATATGTTCAAATTGGAATACCATACTTAATTCTTTTCTTTCTGGATTTGAATAAAGCTTAGCTACCTCTGGAGTTGCTCCCCATGTTTCTCCTACTGTTAATAGGTCCTTACCTTCTAATGCAGCTTTATTCATTTCTTGTAGATATTCATGTAATTTAGGTCCATTTCCTGTTATCATATCATCTGGAACTTTACCTATTAGATCAATAACGTCCATTCTAAATCCACCAATACCTTTATCTACCCAGAAATTCATCATCTTATAAACTTCATTTCTAACCTTTTCATTTTCCCAATTTAAATCTGGTTGCTTCTTACTAAATAAATGTAAATAGTATTGACCTGTTGTTTCATCATATTGCCATGCACTTCCGCTAAATGTTGATCCTAAATCATTTGGTTCATGGCCATCCACTGGATCTCTCCATATATAGTAATCTCTATATTCATTATCCTTAGACTTTTTAGCTTCAATAAACCATTTATGTTCATCAGAAGTATGGTTAACAACTAAGTCCATAAGAATCTTAATTCCTCTTTCATTAGCTTCTTTTAAAAGATTATCCATATCTTCCATTGTTCCAAATTCATCCATGATATCACAGTAATCACTTATATCATATCCATTATCATCATTTGGAGATTTATAAACTGGGCTAAGCCAAATAACATCTATCCCAAGCTCTTTTAGATAATCTAACTTTTCCCTAATTCCGTTAATATCACCTATTCCATCACCATTACTATCATTAAAGCTTCTTGGGTATATTTGATATACTACTGAGCTATGCCACCATTGTCTTTCCATATTTGTTACCTCCACATTATAAAAACTCAATTTATCTTTTTATTACAATTAATGATTTATAATGTGATTATACATAATATTATCATTACTTTACTTGCAAAATATAGGCTTTTTTTAACACAATAATGCTATTTTTTATTTTATTTTCTTAATAATGTTAATGCCTCCTAGGAATATCCATTATATGGGTGTTCCCCGGAGGCACTGACATTATATGGATTTTATTAATAATAATAATGTTCCAACTACAATTAAAATTAATCCTAATAATGATTTTTTTGATAATTTTTCTTTTAAAAATATATAAGCAAATAATACAGTTACTAAAATACTAAGCTTGTCTATAGGTACTACTATAGAAGCTAGTCCATCTTGTAAAGCCTTATAATAGCAAAGCCATGATGCGCCAGTTGCTATTCCAGATAAAATTAAAAATATTAAACTTCTTTTATCTATCTTCTTAACATCACTTTGTTTTTTAGTAGCAAAAACTATAATCCATGACATTATAAGTACAACTATTGTTCTAATTGCTGTTCCTAAGTTTGATTCAATATTTTCTATACCAACCTTACCTAATATAGATGTCAATGAGGCAAATAGAGCTGATAATAAAGCATATATTAACCATGCTTTTCCCTTAACTACCTTTTCTACTCCTTCTTTCTTTTGAATCATTAAGTATGTTCCAATAGCTATTCCTATCATTCCAATTACCATATTTATAGTTATCTTTTCATTTAAGAAAATAAAAGCTAAAATCATAGTTAATATTGTACTACTTTTATCAATAGGTACTACTTTATTAACATCTCCTAGTTGTAAAGCCTTAAAATAACATAGCCAAGATCCTCCTGTTGATAAACCTGATAAAATTAAGAATAAAAAAGTTTTTCCATCAATATTTACTATTGTACTTTGTGATCCAATTAAAAATACCATTATCCATGAAAAAATTAAGACTATAATAGTCCTTATAGCTGTAGCTAAATGAGAATCAACGTCTTTTATCCCTACCTTAGCTAAAATAGATGTAATCCCCGCAAAAAATGCAGATCCAAAAGCATAAATCAACCACATATCTATATTCTCCTTTTGTTTTAATAAGTAAAGAGGTTGTATGAGACAACCTCTTTACTTATTTTACATTATTTATATTATAACTTTAATAAATTATTTTATATTATTTTCAACTAATTCTATATTCTTAATATCTTCAATTCTTAATATCTTTATTTTAGTATCACCTTTTTTATTAGTATGCAAAATTTTAACCCATTCATCATCAACTTCTAATATAGTACAATTACACTCTAAACTTTCAAAAATAGCCTCTTCTGATCTTATTTTACACACTTGTCCTACAAGACTAGATATTATTTTTGACATACTACCCTCTCCCTTTTGATTTCTTTCAAATTTTTTTACCTTCTTCTCAAGTCTCTTTACTTTTCCTGGATACGAAGAATAACATAGAATAATAAAGAAACTAAACCATCCCATCCACTCCACACTCTTTTCCCCCTTTTTTACATCATTTAAAACACTTTTTTTGTTATTCTATTATATATAAATTTTAACTACTTTGGAATAAAATTAATTAAAAGGTTATATTCCCCCTTTTTATTAGTATTCGAAATTTTATCCATTCATCATAAAATACTCCCCTAGGGAAAGGCAACTATTTCCCTAGGGTGAAATTTTTATTACTTTATATTTTCATTTAATATACTTAAGATATCTTTTTTATTGGTTATTACTCTTGGTATCTTAATTTGACTCTTTGAAACTCCTTTAGATATTAAAAACTTCTTTATATTATCAAAAGTATTTTTTCTGATAACAATAACTCCTATACATGCTAACTTATTACTCTTTCTAAATCTTCCATAAGCTAAATTAGCCTTCTGCAATTCTAAATCAAGAGTCTTTTCCAATAATTTTAACCTACTCTTTGGTAACTCATTATTAAACTCAAAATAAAAAATATATCTTCCTGGTGTTATTGAATTATCCTCTAATGTTGTATAATCAACTAAAGATAAATCAAGCTTACTCATAGTATTACTTATTGCTACTTTTAAGTGCTCTTCTGTAGTTTTTTCAGCATACATATTTAAAACCTGATTTTTCCTATATAAAAACTCTATCTCTGGTGAATTATTATAATAATCAACTACCTTAACAACATCACCTAATCTATATCTATAAAATCCAGCATAACTAGTTATTATAATTTCATATTCCTCTCCTACCTTTAATTCATCTATACAATAAGTCTCTGGATTTTTCTTATTGCTTTCTTCTATTGGAATAAATTCATAAAATGCAGTATCAGGAATTATAACATATCTTATTTTCTCTGCATATGGATTAATTCCCATCATTGCTTCAGTTGCTGCATAAGCCGGTGAGTATATAGGCAAAGATTCAGTATAATAATTAACCATATCATCATATATAGAAAAATTAGCTCCTGTTACTGCTGCAATATAAATTAATTTAGGCCATATTCTTCTACATATTCCTTCAAACCCTTTAGTAAATTCTAATTCTATTTCATCAGCTCGTCCTGCATTAGGCCTTAAATATTTATTTAGCTTTTTTCTTGTATCTTCATCAATATTTAAATTCCTGTTTATGCTACCTCTCCTAATATCTCTTACTAATAAATCTGCATTGTCTTCTAATACTCTTAATGCATCTAAAACATTAGATATAAAAACGCCACTTATATAAGTTAAATTTTTGTCTTCAAGAGCAAATAACAAATGCAAATATAATGCTGTATTTTTATCTTTAATTTTCATTACTTCATATGGTGAAGTATATATCTTAGGCAATATTAATTTTATAGAATCCATTCCCCCGGATGTAGCAGAACATATAGGTACCCCACCTTGGGAATAAGTTGTCATTACAGTATCTGCTAACATCAATCCTCTCCCATAATTCCATTGTTCCTTAAAATTATTATAAGCAAACCTTTCAAGTAATAATGCCATATACTTACTTCCAACTTCTCTAGACTTTTTAGTTACTGGGACTAATTTTTGCTTACCTGTAGTTCCTGAAGTATGTCCAAAGTATTCAACATCTTCAGTAAACAAAATATTTTTTTCTCCTATTAACATTTCTTCTATATACTTTTCATAAGATGCATAATTGGTAATTGGAACCTTACTTTTATATTCATTTATTGATTTTATAGAGTTAAATTTATATTCTTTACCATACTTACATTTCTTATTTTTATTTAATATCTTAAATAAAACCTGTTCATTTACTTTCTTAGAATTTATCGTATATTGATTAAAATATTTTTCTAGCACTCCTCCTGCTATAATCATACTACAATATACTGCTTTACTTATTATGCTCGTTTTAAAGCACTTCCTATATATTTTTGTCACAATATTATATGATATAAAAAAATATGTGTGTATTTTGTATTTAACTGCCTCTTGAATACATACATATTACTTATTTATATTTATGTTTAACTTTATAACTTAAATCCTTCTCTCTATCTTTCTCTTATAAAATATATTTAAGTTATTTTATTATATTATGTTATTTAATCCCTATGTGTCTTTTGTACTATTTTTCCACATATTGTACTCAAATTCGTTTTTTTTTATTATTTTCGAATTTAATTCCCGAAAAAAGATATTTAATTCCATTTTTAACTCTGTTCTTATATTAATTGTTATTATAATATCAACAGTTAAGTTTAAAATTTATTTAATGATTAAAATTGTAAATTAATTTGGGTTTATCTTGCCGAAAATATTAATCAATATTAACTGCACACTCTTATATTGGGGTAGTACAAAAGCTAATGAATCATGCGGCACCGATAGTTTTGTTTCTTCTAATTTGTATAGTAATATATGCTTTTTACTGTACAAGTAAAGGATTTGACTTTGGTGTAATAGCAAATCTATTAAAACTAGGTTATTATAATTAACAATTTTATGATAAAGATTTGTAAATACACACAAATCTTTATCATAATCTATTTCAGAGGAGGAGAAATGCTTAATTTAATTATTAAAGAAAAAAGTTTCGATAAACTGATTTTAGAGGATGTTAATATTAACTTTAAGAAAAATAAAATCTGTGGTTTAGTAGGGCTAAACGGTAGTGGTAAAACGACACTACTAAATATTTTATTAGGATTAGATACTAACTTTGAAGGATATATTAATTATTTAGAATTAGATAAAAATAAAGATATATTTTATATCCCATCTGATTTTTACTTGCCAGAATATTTAACTGGAGAAGAATACTGTACTTATCTTCATGTACTTAAAGGTAAGAAATTAGATAAATATACATTTGAAAGCCTTTGTCAGCTATTTAATTTAGAAAAGGATAAGGATAAACTTATTGAACAATATTCATATGGTATGAAAAAGAAAATACAATTTATCACAGGAATTTTATTAAAATGTAAGTTATATATATTTGATGAATTAACTAGCGGATTAGATATTGAAACAATATTACTTATAGAAAAAATATTATTATCTAAAAACGCTACATTTGTAGTATCATCACATGAAATTGATTTTATAGAAAGAGTGAGCGATGAAATTTTATTGGTAAACAATAAATCTGTAGAATACATTAAAGGTGATATAAGGTCCCGACTAACAAATCTAACAAAGGTAGAAGAACAATATGACAAAATTAAAAATCTATTTTAATATTTTATATAAGGAATCTCTAGGAAAAATAGATATCAAAAAAAATAAACAACAGATATTACTATATGGGATCATGGTATTAACGTTTTTATTTATGAGTGTAAAGTTTACACCATCAACTTCATCAATTGATTATACAGCATTAAATGATACTATTGTACTAGGATTATTGCAAATACTCTCAATAACAGTAATTGCATATGTTTTTACATATATGAGCGTAGATTTTTCATATAAACTTAATATGTTTTTCAAAACTAATTATCTAAATGATATAGAGCTAGGAAGTATAAATAAAATATTAATGATTTCAGGTGTACAACTAGTATCAATAGTAATTATATTAATACAAGCAGGTATTCCTTTAATACAAGTATTAAGGTTAAATTTATTCATTAAATTCATATTAATGACTTTTATAGGAACTAATCTAGTATTTATCCCAATAGATATGATTGTAAAGTATATGGAAAAAATGTATTCTCAAATTGGTCTTAGTCTTTCTAAAATAAGAATAATTATATTATCAACCCTAATTTTACTATATGTTACTATATATTACACTGCATTAAAGGTCTGGTTTAATTATTTAAAAGAGTATGATTTTTATAACAGATTTGCTAATACAAATATGATTTATTATATTATAGGCTTTTTATCATCATGCTTTATAATTGTACTATATTGCCTTTATGTAAAAAATAAAATTATAATGGATTCAGAAATAAATTATAAATACAATTTATTCATAAGCTTAGATAAAAGTACAAAATATACAAAGTATATAAAATTATTAGTGAGAAATAAAAAAATATTTTTAATAGGACTATTTATCATAGGAGCACAAATATTGAATTATTTCACGGTGAAAGATTTATCTATTGCAAATATGTTCAGTCTATTGAGCGTAGTATTAGGTATAAACTTTTACTCATATTTGACACATGAAAAAACATTTTTAAAACTAAACAATGACAGAGATGAGTATAAAATATACTTTACTTTGGTAGTAATATATTTAACATTAAACTTTTTGTTTATATTGTTAGCAAATGGACAATATATATACGTTCTCGAATCATTTGTTATTTATCTTTTATCAATATATCTAGGAATAATATTTCCAAGAGAAAATAATAGCTTGAACAAATTCATGTCTAATTTTTCATTGGCTGCAATAGTAATGCTATTAGCATTAGTTAGTTTTAATATAGACAATGAAAGTATAAAAATCACTATATATATATTCGGTATACTTTTAATAAGCATAATAAATTTAAGAATAATTAGGAGGTCGTATGTTAAAAAAGATATACAAAGCATTATTTAAAGGAACTAATTTATTTTTTATATTATTGATGATAGATTATATAACAACTTTATTTTCATTGAATGAAACTTCCAAAGTAGTAAGTAAATTAGGAATTATATTTAATCATGTACAAACATCAAATGAAATTAGTACAAGCTTCGGGGTAGATATCAAAATGCTAATAGCTTATTGTGCTGTTATAGGTATAGCCTTGATTATAGAATTGCTTAGCAAGAGAAATGTTAAACCTGCTCATTAGTTTTTTAATTACTTTAACTTTACATGAATGTTAATAAATCTATGCTTTTTAATTATTATTTTACCATGAATTATTATGTAATACATTCAATACTCTTATATTATTGAAGTATTATTCTATCAACAACAAAAGGTGATATTGCAAATGATTACAAAATCATTTTACAATATCACCTTTTAAAATTAGTTAACTTTTATTTTTTTAGGTATTCTTTCACCTATGGATGTCATAATAGTTGCAAGTATGATAGAAATTACTGCTGCTAATAATACCGATATCTTTGAAACACTAAGTTCTATCTCTTCGCCAGTAAAGGCTATTTCTGATACAAACAATGACATTGTAAATCCTATTCCTGCTAAAATAGATACTTCTAGAACATCAAACCAAGTTGTATCTTGAGATTTTTTAGTTATTCCTACTAAACTAGCTAAATATCCAAATGCCATTATACCTAATGGTTTTCCAATAACTAATCCTAATATTATTCCTAACATTAAAGGATAATCTCTAGATAAATTTAAACTTCCACTTATATTAATTCCTGTATTAGAAAAAGCGAATAAAGGAAGAATTACATAATTAGAAAATGGTTCTAGCTTATGTTGAATTTTATAACTTAAATCTCTAGCTCTATTTTTATCATCTAACACCGGTATACTAAAAGCTAATAATACCCCACTTAATGTAGCGTGAATTCCACTATAAAATACAGCTATCCATAATAAGAATCCTAGTATTAAATATGGATATAACTTATTTCTTTTATTAATAAATCTCAAACAGAATAGAGATACTAATATTATTAATGATACTATTATTCCTAAAATCCTTATATCTGATGAATAAAATATTCCAATTACAACTATTGAAAGCAAATCATCAACTACAGCTAATGTAAGCAAAAACAGCTTTAAAGAAGGATTTAATCTACTTTCTAGTATACAAAATATCCCTATAGCAAAGGCTATATCTGTTGATAGGGGTATACCTGCTCCTATTTCAAATGCACTATGATAATTAAATAAAGTAAATATTAATGCTGGTGCTACCATTCCACCAATTGCAGCTATTACCGGAAAAGAAGCCTGTTTAAAACTTGATAACTTGCCATAAACTAATTCCCTTTTAATTTCGCATCCTACTACTAAGAAAAATATCGCCATTAAAAAATCATTAATTATTAGATGTAAATTAAATTCTTCTCCAAACTTTAAGTCAAATAATATATAATTATAATACTTATCTAGAGGACTATTTGCTAAAATTAAAGCTAATATTGTTGTTGCTAATAGTAATATTCCTGGAAATGCCTCTGATGTTACTATACTTTTATTTATTTTTTTATTATTTCCCATAACACTCCTCCTGCTATGAAATTAATCATTTGTACGCTATTAGTATTATGTAAAATTAAAAAATGTATGTGATTTTAGAAAATAAATAAAGTGCCAAAATTTAAATAATTTTGACACTTTACTTTTAATTTTATATTAAATTATTCTGACACTTTCTTCTTTAATAATGCTAACATTGCCATTCCTACTACAGAACCTATAACAACTGCACCTAAGAATCCAAATGGGTTTCCTATTACAGGTAATACGAATATTCCACCGTGTGGTGCTCTTAATTGACAGTTAAATAACATTGTAAGTGCTCCAGCTGTTGCAGAACCTACTACACATGAAGGTATAACTCTTAATGGATCTGCTGCTGCAAATGGAATTGCTCCCTCTGTTATAAATGAGAATCCCATAATGTAGTTTGTAAGAGCTGATTGTCTTTCTCTCTTTGTAAACTTATTCTTGAAGAATGTTGATGCTAAAGCTATTGCAAGTGGTGGAACCATACCACCAGCCATAACAGCTGCCATTACTTCATAGTTACCAGATGCAAGTGATGCTGTACCAAACACGTATGCTGCCTTATTGAAAGGACCACCCATATCGATTGCCATCATACCAGCAACTACTATTCCTAATAATACTCTACTTGTGCTACCCATTGAGTTAAGGAAAGTTGTAATTGCTTCGTTTATTCCACCAAAGAATGGATTTACAAATATCATTATTAATCCAATTAATCCAATACCAAAGAAAGGATATAATAGTGTTGGTTTTAAACCTTCTAATGATTGTGGTAATTTATCAAATATCTTCTTTAATCCTAATACTAAGTAACCACCTAAGAACCCTGCAAATAATGCTCCTAAGAATCCACCACTAATAACTGATACTGAAGAATCAAATGCACTTGCATAAGTTGTTCCTAAATTAGCTAACATACCACCAACAAAACCTACTGCAAGACCTGGTCTATCTGCAATACTCATAGAAATATATCCTGCTAATACAGGTAACATAAATCCAAATGCAGTTTCACCTATAGTCTTTATTAACGCAGCTATTGGAGTGTTTTTACCAAAGTTAGCTGGGTTAATGCTATAATCATCTAATAAGAATGCTAAAGCTATTAATATACCTCCACCAATAACAAATGGTAACATATGAGATACACCATTCATTAAGTGTTTATATATTTGTCTTCCAATGCTTTCTCCTTCTTCTGATGATGAACCTTCCTTATCGCTTCCACCTGCATGATGGTAAACTGGCGCATCTCCACTAGTAGCTCTATTTAATAATTCTTCTGTTTTATGAATTCCATTTGCAACCTTAGTTTGAATAACTCTTTTTCCTTCAAATCTAGCCATCTCAACTTTTTTATCAGCTGCAACTATTATACACTCCGCATTAGCTATTTCTTCATCAGTTAAAACATTCTTAGCTCCTCCTGAACCATTAGTTTCAACCTTTATTGAAATTCCCATATCTTTAGCTTTATTTTCTAAAGCTTCAGCTGCCATAAATGTATGAGCTATACCTGTTGGACATGCAGTAACGGCTAATACTCTATATCCATTAGATTGTGCCTTTTGAGCTTCTTCTTTATCATTTTCTGCTTTTAATTTATCATTTTCCTTAGAATCTATAAGTGATAAGAATTCATCAACACTTTTAGCATTTATTAATTGTTCTTTAAAATCTGGATCCATTAGCATCATTGATAATCTTGCTAATACATCTAAGTGAAGGTTGTTTTCTCCTTCTGGTGCTGCTATCATAAAGAATAATTTTGCTGGTTCACCATCTAATGAATCATAATCAACACCATTAGTAAGTACCATTGCACTAAGACCAGCTTCTTTTACTGCACTTGTCTTAGCATGTGGAATTGCTATGTTATCTCCAATTCCTGTTGTACTTAAGCTTTCTCTTTCTAAAACAGCATTTTTATATGCTGCTTTATCTCTTAATCTTCCCGTAGCATCCATTAAATCAACTAATTTGTTTATTGCTTCTTCTTTTGAATCTACTTTAGGATTAAGTGCTATACCATTCTTTTTTAATAAATCAGTAATTTTCACTTTTTCTTCCTCCTTAGTTCTCTATCTTACTTGTTCTAATAATTCATAAACATAATCTTTTGTAGCTAGTCCTTCTGAAAATGCTGATGCACTTCCTGTTGCTACACCTAACTTAAATCCATCTTCAATTTTTTCTGAATTTAAATATCCAGCTATAAATCCAGCAACCATTGAATCTCCTGCTCCAACTGAGTTTTTTACTACCCCTTTTGGTACATTACTTGTTGTAACTCCACCATTAGAATCTATTAATACTGCTCCATCTCCAGCCATAGATATAATTACATTTTGTGCTCCCATATCTTTAAGCTTCTTTGCATACTCTATAACTTCTTCTTTATTATTAAGCTTTACTCCAAATAATTCTCCAAGTTCATGATGATTTGGCTTTATTAAAAACGGATTATACTTTAATACCTTAAGTAATGATTCACCAGTTGTATCAACTATAAATTTAACATCTTTCTCTTGAAGTCTTTTCATTATTCTTTCATAGATATCTGTTGGCATCGTTTTCGGAATGCTACCTGCTAAAACTAATATATCTCCAGCTATTAATGTATCTAACTTTTTATAAAGTTCTTCTAATGCCTCTGATGAAATATCAGGACCACCACCATTTATTTCACTTTCAACATCAGCCTTTATTTTTACGTTTATTCTAGACATGCCTTCTTTTAATTTTATAAAATCAGTATCACATCCAAACTCTCTAACTCTTCTTTCTATTTCATCTCCAGTAAAACCGGCTATAAATCCTAAAGCTTTACTTTTAACTTCTAGATTATTTAATACGATTGATACATTAATTCCTTTTCCACCAGCATAAACAAATTCATTATTACTTCTATTTACATGTCCTAAATTGAATTCGTCCATCTTAACAATATAATCTAAAGCTGGATTAAATGTAATTGTATATATCATTAACTTTCTACCTCCAAAATTTCTGTTTGATATTTATATCTATTATTCTCTAAATTCGTAGTTATTATTTTAGCATCTTTAATATCAGCAAAAGTTATTGAACTTATTTCATCAAATTTTGATTTATCACACAGGACAAATCTTTTTTTACTTCTATACAATGCTTCTTCTTTTACCATTGCTTCTTTAACATCTGGTGTACTGAATCCTCTTTCTATATCCACTCCATTTGCTCCAAAAAAACCTTTTGTAAAATTGTACTTTCTTAAACTATTTACAGTTTCCGCTCCCACTATGGCCTCTGTTGCAAGTTTTAATTCTCCTCCTAAAATATAAGTAGTACAATTCCTTTTTATTAATTTTCTTGCATGAACAATTCCATTAGTTACAAAAATTGCTTTTGTATTGCTTATAAAATTAATCATAAGCTCTGTAGTTGTTCCTGCATCTATATATACCAAATCATTATCTTCTATTAATGATGCAGCATATTCTGCAATTTTTAACTTTTCATCTATATTTAAAGTTTGTCTATTCTCAACAATATCATCAGTTGTATTTATGTTTACATTTTTTAATGATGTAGCCCCTCCATGAACCTTCTTTAATAATCCTGCTTTATCAAGAGCAGTTAAATCTCTTCTAATAGTTGATTCTGAAGTGTTTAAATATTTAACTAAATCATTTAAATAAACTACTGATTCTCTTTCTAACTTTTCTAAAATAAGCTTATGCCTCTCTTCTGATAACATTTACATCACTTCCTTGACTTCATAATACTCCTATTTCAATCATAAGTCAATGGCTTTTAAGTATTTTTCGTTCAAAAACTTTCATTTTCATTCAAAATCATTTATTTTTATTCTACTTATAGATTGTATTGGTATTAATAGTTTTTTACACAATAAAATAGTTGCAAGTTCAACTATTTAGTTGCACTTGCAACTACTTTTGCATTATAATGTATTAGGCAATTCATACTACCTTTTTAATTTTATAACTAAACTAGTTACTATTGCTTATATTGTAGGAAAGGATTTATTAAAATGAACTCTAACAATGAATATTTAGGTAAATATATTTCACTTATTCATAGACAAGCAAATGCTTTTTTTACAAAGGAATTTAGTAAATTTGGATTTGGTAGTGGACAATATATGTTCATGATTCATTTATATAAAAATGATGGAATTAGTCAGGAATCTTTATCTGAATTAGTAAACATCGATAAAGGCACTACCGCTAAAGCAATAAAAAAATTAGAAGAATTAAATTTTATAGTTCGCTCTAAAGACTCAAAGGATAAAAGAATTAATAGAATTTATTTAACTTCTAAAGCTCTTGATATTAAAAATGACTTTTTTTCAGTTTTAACTAAGTGGGAAAATATATTAACTAATGAATTAAGTCCTGATGAAATATCCATTGGACTAAATATATTAAATAAACTTTCAAAAAATGTAATAAATAATACTTAATTATATAGGAGGACAAAATATGAGACATCAAAATCAATTAGGAGAAGAATCTATAGGAAAATTATTACTAAAATATTCTATCCCAGCAATAATCGGTATGATGGTTAATGCTTTATATAATATTGTAGATAGAATGTTTATTGGTCGTATACCAGATGTAGGCTCTCTTGCTTTAACTGGAGTTGGAATAACTATGCCTATAATGTCTATTCTTTTAGCATTTGGTATGCTTATTGGAATTGGATCAACTGCAAATATTTCATTAAATCTTGGTCGTGGCAAAAGAGATGATGCTGAGAGATTAATTGGTAGTGCACTAACATTAAGTCTAATAGTTGGTATTGCAATTACTATTATTACATTTATTTTATTAAATCCAATATTAAATATTTTTGGAGCTAGTGAAAATACTTTATTTTACGCTAAACAATATATTACTGTAATTCTAGGTGGGTGTACTTTTAATATTCTTTCCTTTGCATTAAATAGCACTGTACGAGCTGATGGTAATCCTAAG
Organism: uncultured Clostridium sp.; assembly: GCF_934754925.1. Taxonomy (GTDB): domain Bacteria; phylum Bacillota; class Clostridia; order Clostridiales; family Clostridiaceae; genus Clostridium. Next base: position 43,979 of record NZ_CAKVJA010000020.1, read on the forward strand.
CTAGCCTCAATAACAATGGTTGTTGGCTGTTGCACTAATATAATATTAGATTATTTATTTGTTTTTGTAATAAACATGGGAATTAAAGGAGCTGCTTTTGCAACTGTTATTTCTCAAGCACTTACATTCTTCATAATTCTTCATTACTATACTAAGGGAAAATCTAACTTAAAATTAAAATTCGAAAATTTGAAATTAAAGAAAAACTTAGTAATGATGACATTTGCTATTGGTATTGCTCCTTTTGCAACTCAAATTGCCAATAGCCTAGTACAAGTTGTTGCTAATAATTCTCTAAAAGCTTATGGTAATGATTTATCTATAGGAGCCATGACTATAATAAGTTCTATTAATATGGTGTTTATGATGCCTATATTTGGTATCAATCAAGGTTGTCAACCTATTATTGGATTTAATTATGGTGCTAAAAAATATGATAGAGCTAAAAAGACCTTTGCAATTGCTACTATTGCAGCTACAGTTATTTGTACAATTGGTGGAATTCTAATTCAAGCCTTCCCTGAATTTTCAATAAGCTTATTTAATAATGATCCCCAGCTTACTGCTGTTGCTGTAAAAGGAGTTAGAATGTATTTATTAATGATGCCTATAGTAGGAATCAATATTGTATCAACTAGTTATTTCCAATCAGTAGGTAAAGCTAAAATGTCTATGTTCGTTAGTTTACTTAGACAAGTTATATTATTAATTCCATTTACATTAATACTACCTTTATTTATGGGATTAGACGGTGTATGGGCTGCCGGAGCATGTGCAGACTTCCTTTCAGTTGTTATAACATTAATTTTAATATTTAAGGAATTTAAATCATTAAATAAATTATATGCTGCTGAAGCTGCCTAATTAAATTTAAATAAAATAGAACTGTATTAGTTTTAAAGTATAAAGTTAAACTAATACAGTTATTTACTTTTAACATAATTTCTTATTATTTTATACCCCTTGGGATATAAATAACATTATTGCAAATAATATATTTAAATTATAATTACTATCACAATAGCAAAAATAAAAGGCTTAATATTATAATAAATCTAATATCAAGCCTTTTATAAGTTATTACATGTTATTTAACTTTTCTAAAACTTTTTCTAAATCTAATCCATGAACTATGCATGCTTGTTGTAAAGATTCCATAGTTGCTGATGGGCATCCTAAGCATCCCATACCAAATGACATTAATATTTCTGCTGCCTTTGGAT
>NZ_CAKVJA010000021.1 GCF_934754925.1 uncultured Clostridium sp.
ATATATGGACCTTTTCCATTCCAATCATTATAATAATTTTTTTCATAGCAATCCATAACATCTGAGGAATTGCCATCATAGACATTCTTATTAATATCACTAATAAAGTTATTTTCTCTTATAATATTAAAATAATTTCCTTCAGTTATATAAAGTCCATACTCTCCATTATTAATTATGCTATTTCCTTTTATTATAACAGTATTAGTTACATCTATATTTTTTAATTCTGATAATAGTATTCCATTAGTTACATTATTAATAATATTATTTTCTAATATCTCAGTAACATCATTTTTACTAATTAATATAATGCCGTTTCCTTGACTTTCATTTAAATTATTTCCTTTAATAGTATTACAAATATTATTATAATACAAATAAATGAATGAAAAATTACTTATTATACAGTCTCTTTTCGTAATACTATTTTCTTTCATAAAAAAGTCATTGTCAATTATATTATTAGTTTTATTATTAAGATTTAGATAGACTCCACAAACTAAATTTACTCCCCTATTTGACTCTGGCTCAAATGATGCTATATTTTCTTTTAAATCTATTTGATTTTCTTTTATCTCATTATAACTATTATAAGAGTCTAGTAAAATACCTATAAAACAAATATATTTAACATTATTTACATTTGAATTTAGATTATAAATATTACTCTTTATTGAAAGATAATTATTCTTTATACTATTAGCATTATTCTTATTAGAATAAAGAATACCATAAAAACCTATTCCTCCAACATTACAACTTGCATTAAGTTTATTAAATTCTACAACAATATTATTTTCTTCAATATCCATTTTTGTATTATTTGAATCTAAATAAATTGAAGAAAAATTTAATTCTACTAAATTGCAATCATTTAAATTAAAAGTATTATTTTTAATATATAAATTATTAAACTTTATAAGTGTATCATGAGTTGAATAGCTATTGATACAATATCCATTTACACAATAAGAATCTAAATTTTCTATTTCACTATTTCCATTAATAATTTCAATTTCATTATTTAGTATATAGATAGAAGTTGAATTATCAGTAATTATTCCTGAATAATTTTCTTGCATATTTTCATTAAAAGTAATGCTTATTTTAAGATATATAGCATTATCTTGTATTAGAACTTTTCCTGAATCTAATATAAATATTCCTGTACAAGAATCTTTTGATGATTCTATTAAGCTATTTTTTATTCTAACTTCACTACTTCTATTTATTGAAATTGCCTGATTATTTTCTTTAAAAGACATATATTGAATAGAAATTCCTTGTGAAAATTCTATATATATACCCACTTCACAGTTTTCTACTATAAAATTTTTTAGATTTACATCTGTTTGCCCTACAATATTTATTGCTGCCTCACTATTACCAATACTTACACCTGTTCCATCAATTGTAACATTACTAACTTTTATTACAAATAACTTTCCTGTTTGTTCCACTTTATTATCTAATGTAGCAATTCTAGAATCCTTATCCCAAGTTCCAATGTTAACTTTATCTCCATTACTATTTATCCATCCATTCTCTTCAGTTAAAAATATTATTTCTTTAATGTTTTCTATAATTGAATGAATTTTATCATGATAATCCCTATGTGAATATCGACTTAATACCTCTTGCTTTAATATATGGTTATCCATAAGTATCCTCCAAATCAGTTATACAAGATATACTATTCATAAATTATTATAATTGATATTAGCTTTCTTAATTGATAAGGCATTTTTTTACATTTTACTTATAAAAAACATATTGCTATTTCCGAGTAATATGGTATACTATAAACATAATTTGAATAAATTTAAGAGGTGAATATTATGAATAAATTTTTAGTAAGTGAAGAAGCATATAACGAATTCAAGGCTTTCCTTGTAGAAAATGAAGTAGAAAATTTTAGTATAAGAATTAACTTAGCTGGATTTGGTTGTAGCGGACCAGCTTTTAACATAACTGTTGATGAAGCAAAAGAAGGAGACGTTTCTGAAAAGATTAACGACATAACTTTAATTGCTGAAGAAAAATTAGTTGATGAATTCGGTGGATTTAGATTACTTTCATCTGAAGAAAACGGTGGTAGAGGATTATCTTTAAAACCAGTTATCGAAGTTGAAGGTGGTTGTGGATCTTGTGGCGGTGGATGTCACCACTAAGATACAAAAAAAGCTAAGCAAAATTGCTTAGCTTTTTTATTTACAAATAAGATTAATTACAAATTAAAATTTTAAGTCACCAATAACTTGGCTGTAACTTAAATATAATATTTTTATTTATTAACTGCATTTTCATACGTAAAATTATACTCTACATATTTATTATTAACTTCCTGAATTCCTTGTAAAATATCTACCCAATAATCTTCGTTAATCATTACCTTCTCTTTTTCACTATTAGATACATTACAATTTTCTTCATAAAAACTATTAAAATAATTATTTAAATCCATTGCCATACTTCTTAATGTTTTAAAATCATCTGCTACTTTTCCCTTTAATTCTATAACATCGATTTTTTCTGTCATATCATTTTGAATGTATGAATAAATTAATTCTTCTATTTCTGAATATAGTTCATTTTTAGTTTTCGTATTTACAACTATATTTTTACCTTTATTCTTGAACTTTCTTAATATTTTATTATCATCAGCAAGATAATTATTCCAAAGACTTAACTCTGCTTCTGAAATTTTACTATAGTTTTTATAAAGTGTTAAAAGATCTCCGTTATTTACACTCTCTGCTGTAACACAGCTATCTAATATGGAAAATATAGATTCATTCCTAAATCTTATTTCTTCAATCTTACTATAATTTTGTTTTCCTAGTTCATAGCAATATTTTTTATTTAAGATAGCCTGATAAATATTCACCGTAAAGCTTATCATTAATATAAGAATAATAATTATAAAGCAATTATCTTTTATATTAGTTTTAATCTTCATTCGCCACCCCCACTATCTTCAGTATACCATAATCCCCTGAACGTGACAAATTAACTAAAAATACTTTAACTTTGATAAAATAAAACACCTTTAAATAAAAAGGTAACTATCCTATCAAAATAATTTGTAGCACAAAACATTAACTATAAAAATGCGCATGTTATAAGCAAATACATGGAAAAAGAAAAAATGAAATATTAATTTGGAGGGAATATTGAAATTAAGCCGTAGAATTTAATCTTTGTGGAATTTAACTTGCGTAAAGAAGTTGTATTGAAGCGTCAGCGGCTTTTACAACTTTAGCAAGTTCAATGGAACAAAGATATAAATTCTAGGCGAAAATTTCACCGTTCCCGGAAAATAAATATTTCATTTTTTCGCCCCATGTAATGCGCAATTTATTTAATTATTCGCTTTCTTTATATCGTATAATATCTTTCTTTATACTGCTTAAAAGATTGTTTAACTCCCATACTTCACCTTCATCTACAAGCTTATTTAACATAACCTGATATCTGCTTGCTTCGGCTGTTTTTCCTATAGACATTAAAGTCATTATATTATTCATTATATTAGTTATTATATCTGACTTAACCTCAAATAACCTTTGAGCATCCTTTATTTCATCTTTTATTTCTAGCATTTGCTCATCTAAATTAAATGCTGAATCTGCTGCTTCTTTTAATTTTTCTTGTATCTCTTTAGGAATATGTTGCTTATACTTATAATTTAAAGAATGCTCTATCGTAGCCCAGAAATTCATCGCTAAAGTTCTTATTTGAAACTCTGCTAATATATCCTTTGGACCTTCTGCCATATAGACAGTATACTTAATAATCATATGGTAACTTCTATATCCACTTTGTTTAACATTTCTTACATAGTCTTTTTCATAAAGTATTTGCATATCTCGTCTTGCTCTAATAAGTTCAATAACTGTATCTATATCATCAACAAACTGGCACATTATTCTTATACCAGCTATATCCTCCATTTCTTGCCCTACTCTATCAAGAGGAATTCCAAACTTATTTGCTTTTTCTAAAAGACTTGAAACTTCCTTAACTCTTCCTGTAACAAATTCAATTGGAGAATATTCATTTCTTTTTCTATACTCTTTTCTTATACTCCTTAGTTTAACCTTAAGCTCATCTACTGCTTGTTCATAAGGCATAAGGAAACTCTTCCAATTTTGCATTGCCATAAAACATCACCCTTATATTTAGTACAAATACATTATATCAAAAACACCAAAAACTGTAACTAAAAATCATATAACTGAAATTTTAAATTTCTGCTTTAAAATATAATATCTATATAATCCATATACTTAATCCATTTAATCTAATATCTTAATAGGATTAAAATCAATAAAGTCACATGAAGTCATTATATATTCTACTCCATTAATATTTCCCTCTATTGCTTTCACATTAGCTGGTCCATGTAAGTGTCCATAAACAACTTTTTCAACTTTGTAATCTTGGAAAATCTTCATAAACTCAGTCTCTTCATTTCCATTACCAAAAGGTGGATAATGGATCATTACAATAAATTTATCAAACCCAGCCTTTTTTGCTGAATCCAATGATAACCTTATTCTTATTTGTTCTCTTGCATATATCTTTGCGTCTTTAGAATTAAACTTATCACTACTTGGATCAATCCAACCCCTTGTTCCACAAATAGCGTAATCATTATATGCATAAAAATTATTTTGTACAAACTTCATATTATCATACATAGCATTTAATTTAGATATACTACTCCACCAATAATCATGATTTCCTTTACTTATAATTTTTTTACCTGGTAAATTGCTTATCCATTCTAAATCTATTTTACTATCCTCAGATTTCATAGACCAAGAAATATCTCCTGCAATTAATACTGTATCTTCTTCTGTTATTTTATCTGTCCAATTTTTCTTTATCTTTTCATCATGGTTAATCCAATGGCCACCAAATATATCCATAGGCTTATCTGTACTTAATGCAAGGTGTAAATCGGAAATAGCATATAAAGCCATAGTACTCCCCCTTATCTCATGTTTAAACTTATTATTTATATATTATAACCACTTAATCTTAAAATAAAAATACTCCGAGGTCAATCCAAATATTGGATTGACCTCGGAGGTCCATACATTTTTTGTAAATTATTTTTAGCTATATATTAACTTATAAAATTTATTCTACTACAATTTTATTGTAATTCTTTTTACCTCTTTTAATTAAAGCTGCTCCATCTTGTATATCTTCTTCAGTGAATAATCTTGCTACTTCTGTAACCTTTTCTCCATTTATAGAAAGACCACCTTGTTGGATTAATCTTCTTCCTTCTGCTTTTGAAGGAACTATTTTAGTTTCAGCAATAACATCAAGAACAGTTTTTCCAAAGATTTCAGCTGTAACTGTTACTGTTGGCACATTGCTCATATCAACTCCACCAGCAAATAATGCTTCTGCAGCTGATTTAGCTTTGTTTGCTTCTTCTTCGCCATGAACAAGCTTAGTTACTTCATAAGCAAGGATAGCTTTTGCTTTGTTTATTTCTGCACCTTCTAAAGCTCCAAGTCTTCTTACTTCATCCATAGGTAAGAAAGTTAATAATGCTAAACATTTTTCAACATCAGCATCGTCTACATTTCTCCAGTATTGATAGAAATCAAATGGTGATGTTTTTTCTGGATCTAACCATAATGCTCCACCAACTGTTTTACCCATCTTTTGACCTTGGCTATTAGTTAATAATGTACAAGTCATTGCCATAGCTTGACCTTGAGCTTTTCTTCTAACTAACTCAACACCTGCAATCATATTTGACCATTGGTCATCTCCACCTAGTTCCATTTTACAGTTGTATTTTTGATTTAATACATAGAAATCATATCCTTGCATTAACATATAGTTAAATTCTAAGAATGATAATCCCTTTTCTAATCTTTGTTTGAAGCATTCAGCTGTTAACATTCTATTTACTGAGAAGTGAACTCCTACCTCTCTTAAGAAATCAACATAATTTAAGTTTAATAACCAATCTGCATTATTTACTAATATAGCTTTATCATCTGAGAAATCTATGAACTTCTCCATTTGCTTCTTTATACAAGAAACATTATGTTCAATTTGCTCTTTTGTAAGCATAGATCTCATATCAGTTTTTCCTGATGGGTCTCCAACCATTGCAGTTCCTCCACCAAGTAAAGCTATTGGTCTATGACCAGCTTTTTGCATATGTGCCATAAACATCATTGCTATAAAGTGACCTACATGTAAACTATCAGCTGTTGGATCAAATCCTATATAAAAAGTTATTTTCTCCTTTTCTAGCAATTCTCTTGTCTCTTCTTCATGAGTAAATTGCTTTATGTATCCACGATCTAATAACTCGTCTAAAACGTTAGCCATCTCCTTACCTCCTATAAAATTTCATATATTACTTAGTATATATTTATTATCCCTTTTTATCAAGAAGATTTAGATTTTAATGAACCCATATTCAAACTTTGTAAAAAATCAATATAATATCTTTATAACTAAAAAGCTACCCATTTGAACACTCCCTATTAATTAAAAAAGGTACTGTTCAATTTCTGAGTAGCTTTAATTATAATTTATTTAAATTTAATTATTTTCAATCCTATGCTACGTATTCTTTAATACATGATGGTACTTCTTCTGCAGTATCAACATTAACATTAATATACACATTGATACCAAACCTATCTGTTAGACCAGCAATCTTTCTAAATAATTCTGTTGAATCCTTCATAGTACACTTAACAATATTTGATAATCCATCAATATAGATATTTTCAATATCATAATTAGACGAAATTATACCACATAACATTCCATAAAAACTTTGACAATCATCTACCTTATACTCATTTGTATCAACAAATCTTATACCTCTTGCTAACTGTAACATTGGTCTAGAATCATCATCAATATAAACGGCATCACCTTTAGCACTTATTTGTTGGTGGTTGGCTAATTCTATTAACCTTTTTGTTTTTCCAGAACCTCTTCTTGCACAAAAAACTTGAATCATTGGAACCACTCCTTATTTTTAAATTATTTTTTATAGTTAATTATCTTCATAATTTTGTTGAAGATATAAGTTAAACTTTTTACATATAATTTAAAATTCTAGTAACATACCTTTTAGCAAATTAAACTTTAACTAAACTTTCTACACCTTTCTTTAAAGTTATTATTAGCCATATAAATTTTATTATTCCATGCTTATAGGCAAAATAACCTTAAAACAATCATCTAATGTTGAGTTTATTAACCTTACCTTTCTTTTTCCTTTGAATGCTTCCTTTATTCTTACTAATCCATTACCATCATTAATAAATCTCTTACCTTCATCTAAAGATATTAATTTATCATAAATCCACATATTTCTCTTATTATATCCCATATCACCAAACATGTTGCTTTTAGAAACTAATTGCCCTGGACTTATGACTATGACTGAGTTTTTTGTTAATATTATTTCTATTACCTTATCTATAATTGAATACTCTCTATACATTACTGAATTTTTCACAGCTTCCATAACAGCAAAAACTGGATATCCACTAGGTAATAACGTATACATTTCTTTTTCTGTTTTATCTATCATATCTAATAAATTGCCATTTATCATAATTGATCTAGGATAATTTTCATTTATTTTGTTTATTATCCTTATAGCATTATTGGGAATACAAATATTATTACTGTCACAAAATACTACTAATCCACCAAAAGTACATCTAACCCTTCTATTTCTTTTATCTAAATAAGTTATACCTGCACTTTCCAATAGGAATTTTTCATTTTCTCTATTAATAACTATTCCCTTACTTTTAAAATATCTTTCTATTAGTTCTCTATTTAAAAATTCAGCACTACTATTTACTATTTTGCAAGTTTCAACTGTTAATAACTGATTTTCCTCAAATGCTGCCACTAGTTCTGATTTTCTCATAGTATCCGTAATAGACCCTCTTCTTATATGGAATGCTCCAGTTTCTTTTATCTGATAAGGTTTTTGTCCTCCATCAAATATTGTTATTATTCCAATATCAATTCCATCTAAATTTACAACCTCTACTGTTATTGGAATTGGTGGCTCACATCTTGAACTCACAACCTGTTGGATTTTTTCTTCATCTAATGCTTTAAGCTTATTAATTCCAACTAATCGTTTCGTTCTGTCTTCAACTCCTATTATTAGATACCCTCTTCCCCCTTTAGAATTTGCTATAGCACATACATCTTTTGCAAGTTCTTTCTTACCTGATTCTGATGAGATATCTATTTTTAGTTTGAAATCTAATTTAGTACCTTCCCTCTGTTGTATTAAAGATAGTAGCTTTTTCTTATTCATAATATTTTACCTTAAACTCTCTCTAAGATATAATATTCAACTTAAACTAAAACTGCTAATTTTAGCATTAAATTTTAGTAAAAACTTTATAGTAATATATTATATTTATAATAATAAAAAAAAGAACAAAGAAAATAATTTTATTATATATTTTCCTTTGTTCTTTAACACTTAGCAATTTTTAGTTTTATCTCTTTAATTTAATAATACTCTTCTATATTTCTTTTATCATTAATACTTTTAAATATTAAAGGCTATCCTTAGCCACTCCTGTTCCCTTTATAATTAAATTAGTATTAACCTCTATTTCAGTAATATTTAAGGGATTATCTATATTCTCATTTGGATAATACATTTCTGCTAATCTATGGATATCAAAAATATCTAGATTTTCTTCTTTATATTTATTAAATAAATATTCTGCATAACCAGTTATATATGTTTCCTCATTTGTCTTAATATAATCTAATGCATTATCATCTACTATTAATTTTCCTTGTACCTCACTTACTGATACCTCAAGATTAACATCCTTTATTAGCTTATATTTTCCATCTATAAATTCTAACTTATCTTTCATACTACTATCTAATATTTGCAGTGTAATAAAATTTTCCTTACTTTGAGGATTAGTAATCTCTAAGGTTCCACTTTTTGCATTTCCCATCACAATGTTATAAATCAAACTATTTTCCATATCTATTCTTTCTACTAAAACATTATCCTTAAAAATAGATGAACCTTGTATTTCAATCTTTTTATCAATAGCATTATCCTTTAATGCTATTGATGTTAATAATGCCGTATTACTTCCCATTAAAATATTACTTAAATAATAATTTATATTTGAACGCACAGCCCTAGGATTATACTTTGCTTTCCCTACTAAGTCATTTAAGAATAGTCCTAGGTATTCTTCATCTGTAGATACCGTCTTTACTAATTCATCTACATCTCCATAATATACGAAAGCACTTGGTTTCATTGAAAATTCACTATTATTATTAATTAAATCTAAAAACTTTTTAATGCCTTTTCTAGAAGCTTTTTCAGTAAAAATATATGCCCTTATTTGACTATAATCTAATTTGAAGCTTGATGCTCTATTTACATCATTTAGTGCTTCTAAAGCTGTTTTACCTTCACCTTTGTAAATTATCCTTCGTCCCTTATCTGAACTATCATTAGTACTTCTATAAGGCTTAATACAATCTAAATAAACTATTTCTTGTCCTAAGTCATTTACATCAAAAATAACGCTAGTTGGAAATGTAACCTTATTAATATCATGATAATCGAAACAACCAGTTAAAAGTAATGGTATAAGTATTAAGCTTAATAATATAGAAGCTTTTTTCTTTTTATTTTTCAGCATTCTTTTTACCCCCTGTTCCTATTATCCTTCTTGAAATCCTATCTAATTTACCTCTAAAGAATACATCCTTAAATCTATATTCACTTAAACTACCTAATGGGAATAAAAATGGATATCCCACTGATTCTAATTCTGATACTTGAGTAATATAGATTAATGATGCACATAAAAATCCTGGTATTCCAAGTAATGATGATGATAACATTATAATTATTGACCAAAATGAAACAGCACCATATACTTTAGGAATTAAGAAGTAACTTAATGTACTTATTGCAACTATTATTATTGTAATTCTTGATGCAATTCCAGCTCCTACTGCTGCATCACCTAATATAAGAGCAGAAACTATACTCATTGCTCCACCTATTGGGTGTGGCAACCTTAATCCAGCTTCCTTTATAAGTTGAAAAGCTATCATCATAACAACTACTTCTACAACCGTTGGCAATGGTACTCCGGCCCTTGATACTGCTAACCTAAATACAAAAAGACTTGGTATCATAGAAAAATGATATGTAGTAATTGCTACATAAAGCCCTGGTAAAAATGAAGCAATTAAAAATGCAATCCATCTTAATATTCTATTAAAATTTGTATAGTATCTATTTATATAATAGTCATCCGGCATTTGAAAATTTTCTAAGAAGAAGTATGGTACCGTAATTACAAATGGTGTTCCATCAACTAAAATACCTATACGACCTTCAAAAATCTTTGCTGCAACTTCATCTGGTTTTTCAGTATATCCTACTGTATCAAAAAATGAATGCTTATGCTCTAAATTCACCTCTATATAATTTGAATCTAAAACAAATCTTAAATCTAAATTTTTAAGTGTATCTTTTACTTTGTTAACTAACTCATCCGGTGCAATTCCCTTTATATATGCAATTGCAACTGCTGTTTGTGACTCTTCTCCAAGTACAACTGTTTCAAACTTTAAGTCTGGATTCTTAATACGTCTACGAATTAATGCAACATTATCTACTATAAGTTCATTGAATCCCTCTCTAGGACCCTTTAATACAGCTTCAGTTTCTGGAATTCCTATACCCCTTCTTGGGAAATTCTTAACTTCACAAAATATAATTTCCTTAAAATCTTTTAAAATTAGTATTACATCTCCAGATAAAACATGCATAAGTGCATCCTCTAAATCTGTTGCCATACCTGTTGCACTTATATCAAGTACCTTTTCTAATAAATCATTTGGATATTTTATACTTGTATTTTTTAATTCTCCAAATCCTCTTAATGGTAATATTAAATACTCCATCATCCATTGACCATTACATAAGTCATCTATGAATACTAAAGTACCATCACCTATTATTGTTTTAACATCTCTATATTTAACGTCAAAACATCCTTCAAATCGTTCTTTTACATAACTTAAATTATCCATTTACATCACCTAAAGATATTATTCCTCTCACCATGTTTAATATTCATTTTTTTGAGAATAATAAAATAGACTTAGCTTATATTTAGATATTGGAGGAAAAGAAATGAATAAATTATCAGCAAAACACTTTATACTTTTTGTATTTGGTGTTACATATATATCTTTTAAAACATATCCCTCTTTGTTTATTGCAGAAGGGGGAAGAGATACATGGCTATATACACTAATTATATATTTAATTTTCTTTGCATTTGCCATGTACTTAATTTATGTTATGGATTCTCGGAAAGTTTATAATATAAATGAAGTATTCACTCAAGGACTACCTAAGCCTTTAGGCAACATATTTTTATTTTTGTTTGCCTTTGGTCTATTTCTAGCTGCCCTTGAGTCTGCAGCAGTAGAAACTAATGTAGTTAAATCCTGCTTTTTCCTTGGAACTCCTAGTTGGTATATAATTATATTCTTCATTTTGCCATTAGTTTTTTTAATAGGAAAAAGCATACGCTCATTTTTAATTTTTATAATAATCCTTATATCTTCATTAGGAGTTAATACTTTTATCTTATCTGCAATTACTGAGAAATATAAAGATATAAAATATATTATGCCTGTTTTTGCAGGTACCATAGCAAGTGAATTTTTATCAACATTTTTACTAGTTTTGGGTTCACTTTCTGCTTTTGTTATTGCTTTGCCATATTTAAGATATTTAAATACTGGAAAAAATTTAAGAAAACATAGCTTTATTGCTTTAGGAATACTAGGTGCTATATGTATTTACATTTTAATTGGAATATTATCCACATTTGGACCTCTTAGAGCTGCTAATCTCTTTTATCCTGAATTTGTTCAAAGTCAAAGAGTTCAACTTAGTGGCTTCTTAGAGTTTGGAGATTTCTTTTTCTTATATCAAACAGTTATTGGTTTCTTCTTAAAATATGCAATTGCAACCTATGGAATATATATAATTTATAAAAAGTATATAAAGAATTATAAATACTTTACTACAATTTATACTTTAGCAATATTTATATTTGGAACATTTTTATCAAGAAATAATTACATTTTATTTTATGTTCTTAAATATTATCAATATATTAATTTAGTATTATTTGTAGCCGTTCCACTTATTGCATTTACTGCATTTAGCTTAAAATATAAGAAAAAATAATTTTATTTTCATACCTTCCCAAAAGGATCTTTGTTGCATTTTTACCAAATTATGCTATAATAATAGTGTAATAAAAATCATTAGGAAATTCTATGATAATATCATTAAAGTACCCCTTTTTCCTTAGGTGTATAGTTAGTAGTTATCAAGATTCACCCTATGGATTTTAAGGAGGTATATGAAATGGAAGATAAGAAGATTATCTGCAAAGACTGTGGGAAGGAATTTATATTTACTGTAGGAGAACAAGAATTCTACAAAGAAAAAGGATTTGAAAATGATCCTGTTAGATGTCCTGATTGCAGAAGAGCTAGAAAAGCTCAAAAGATGAATAGAGAAAGAAGATAATTCTTTTGAATTAATGAAAGAGCTGAGTTGCAGCTCTTTTTTCTATAATCGTATATTTATTTTTATATTTATCATATTAAATTAAGGTTTCATTTGACATAAAATTTTGGTAATTTTATAATAGTAACTATAATTGAAATTCGAAATTAGAAAATTAGATAAAACGTTTTTATAAGAAGAAAAGGGGTGCTATATTTGGAAAACGTAGCAGAAAAGAAAAAGGTTATTTTTAGTGGTATTCAACCTTCTGGAAATTTAACTTTAGGAAATTACTTAGGAGCATTAAAGAACTGGGTTAAACTTCAAGATCAATACGATTGCTTCTTCTGTGTAGTTGATTTACATGCTATAACAGTTAAACAACTACCTGCAGATTTAAGAAAAAGAACTTTAGAAGTTTTGGCTATTTATGTTGCTTGTGGTATTGATCCTGATAAAAATACATTATTCATTCAATCTCATGTACCAGCCCACTCTGAGGGTTCTTGGCTTTTAACATGTAATACTTATATGGGTGAACTTTCAAGAATGACTCAGTTTAAAGATAAGGCTCAAAAGCATGGTGATTCTATCCCTGCAGGCCTATTTGCTTATCCAGTGCTTATGGCTGCTGATATTTTATTATATAATACAGATTTAGTTCCTGTAGGAATTGACCAAAAACAGCATTTAGAATTAGCTAGAGATTTAGCAAATAGATTTAATAATGCATATAGTCCAACATTTAAAGTTCCTGATCCATATATTCCACCAGTTGGTGCTAAGATTATGAGCTTACAAGACCCAACTAAGAAAATGTCAAAATCAGATGATAATCCAAATAGTTATATATTAATTATGGACCCACCTGATGTTATAAGAAAGAAAATATCAAGAGCTGTTACTGATAGTATTGGTGTTGTTAATTATTCTGATGATCAACCTGGTGTTAAAAACTTACTTGATATTTTAATTGCAATTAAGGGATATAGTAAAGAAGAAGTGGTATCTCTATATCAAGGAAAAGGATATGCAGATTTAAAGAAAGATGTTGCAGATGCAATTGTAGATGAGTTAGCTCCAATTCAAGAAAAGGTTAATAACTTACTTAAAGATAAAAAATCCTTAGAAGAAATCTATAAATTAGGTGCTGAAAAAGCAAATTATGCTGCAATTAAAACTCTAAGAAAAATGCAAAAGAAAATTGGACTTATACCAAGATAATATACTTATTCGTTACAATTTAAATAATAAGTTAATAAAAGTCGGCTTCAAGCCGACTTTTAATCTATAAACTCTTATTTATTTTCCCAAGGTTTTGTATTTAAATATTCAATAAAATCTTCTCTAAGTCCTTCTCTTTTTAAAGCAAACTCTACTGTTGCTTCTAAAAATCCTAACTTATCTCCTACATCATATCTTCTACCTTCAAAATCATAGGCATACATAGCTTCATTTTTTATTAAAGTCTCTAATGCGTCTGTTAATTGAATTTCATTTCCTTTACCAGGCTTAGTATTTTCTAAAATCTCAAATATTTGAGGTGTAATTATATATCTTCCTAAAATAGCAATATTACTTGGTGCCTCTTCTATTGATGGCTTTTCAACTAATCTTTTAACTTTATAAACTCTATTCTCAATAGGAATTCCATCAATTATACCATACTTATTTACATTTTCAGGTGATACAGTTTGAACACCTAATATAGTTGTCTTATATTCATTAAAGCAATCTATTAATTGTTTTAAACAAGGAACTTCACTATCAACAACATCGTCTCCAAGCATTACAGCAAATGGTTCATTACCTACAAAAGATTTCGCGCAATGAATAGCATGGCCTAATCCTCTTGGTTCCTTTTGTCTTATATAGTGAATATCTACCATATCTGATATTCCTCTAACTAAATCAAGCATTTCTTGCTTTCCTGCTTTTTCTAACTCCATTTCTAGTTCAACAGATTTATCAAAGTGATCTTCTATAGATTTTTTATTTCTACCTGTTATTATTAATATTTCCTCAATTCCAGATGCAACAGCTTCTTCAATAATGTACTGAATTGTTGGCTTATCAACTATAGGTAGCATTTCCTTTGGTTGTGCCTTTGTTGCTGGTAAAAATCTTGT
Organism: uncultured Clostridium sp.; assembly: GCF_934754925.1. Taxonomy (GTDB): domain Bacteria; phylum Bacillota; class Clostridia; order Clostridiales; family Clostridiaceae; genus Clostridium. The sequence goes on from NZ_CAKVJA010000021.1 coordinate 14,761, forward strand.
TCCAAGACCAGCTGCTGGTATTATAGCCTTTCTTACTTTCATTTTATTACCTCTCTAATTAAGTAAAATTTTAGTATTCATAAAACTATAATAACATAATGACATGATCAATACTATTCTTTTAATTCATTAGATAATTTTTTATAGCAAAACCATTTATTTACTTATATTATCAACCATTTATTACCTCTGCTCTTATACCCCCTTTTCTACAATATTATGTTGAAAATTGACAGATAAAATGTTATTATTATATCAAATTTCGTATATTAATAAATATTTTTTAATAATTTGTCAATCAAATGATGAATAGACTACAAAATCAGAAAGAGGTATACATATGAAAAATAAAATGAAAGACTCTATAATAGTAGGATTTGCCTTATTTTCGATGTTTTTTGGTGCTGGAAACTTAATTTTCCCACCATCACTTGGAAATAAATTGGGAGATCAATATTTATTAGGTATCGTAGGATTTGTTCTAACAGGTGTTGGACTACCTCTACTTGCTATATTAGCTTGTTCTAGAGGAAATGGTACTTTTGAAGGTATTACAAATAAGATAGGTACTAAATTTACTTTAATTCTTACAACAGTTCTATTCTTTGCTATAGGTCCATTACTAGCAATCCCAAGAACTGCTGCAACTACTTTTGAAATTTCAATATTACCATTTTTCCCTACGTGGTCACCTATAATAGTAATGGCAATTTATTTCTTAATAAATTTATTCTTTGTTTTAAAGCGTTCTTCTATTATAGATACAATAGGTAAATTTTTAACACCAGCATTAATAATTATCTTAACTATAGTAATTGTTAAAGGTGTAATATCTCCAATTGGGGAAATAGCTTCTACAGGCGCTACTAATATCCTATCAACATCTTTACTTGAAGGATATCAGACAATGGATGCATTAGCAGCCTTATTATTCGCAGGTGTTATTACTTCTTCTATAGTGCAAAAGGGTTATAAAGGTAAAGAAGTAAAATCAGTTTTATTAAAAGCTAGTATCATCGCTGTTGTTGGCTTAGCATTTGTTTATGGTGGTTTAACATTTATAGGTGCTCATACTGTTAATTTAGTTGACCCTGGAATTAGTAATACTACGTTATTAGTATTTATTGCAAATAAAATTTTAGGAACTTTTGGTGTAGCATTAATTGGAGCTGCTATCGGACTTGCTTGTTTAACTACTTCAATCGGTTTATTAACTGCAGGATCTACTTTCTTTGAAAAAGTAACTAATGGAAAATTATCATACAAATTTAATGCTATAGCTATCTCTTTAATAAGTTATATAATAGCTTGTCAAGGTGTTGATAAAATCGTTAAATTATCAGTTCCTATACTAAATGTTTTATATCCAGTAGCTATTACAATAATTTTTGTTACTATGCTTAATAAGTTTATAACTAATATTATTGCCATTAGATTAGCAGTTTATGTTTCTTTAGTATGTGGAATATTATTCTCATTCTTTGGAACTGCATTAAACTTTATACCTTTAGCTAGTGTTGGGTTTGGTTGGGTAATTCCTACTGTTATTGCATTAGTAATCGGATTGTTTATAAAACCTAAAAAAATATCTTAATATAAAAAATAGCAACCATTGGTTGCTATTTTTTTTAATTTTCTATTTTAATACTTCATTAATTCTTTTAGCTGTTATTTCTGCTAACTTTTGTTGATGACCCGTAGTACTTACTTTTGCTGCTTCTGTTGGATTAGTTAAGAATCCATTTTCTATTAATATTGAAGGCATAGTAGTATTTTTACAAACATATAAATTACTATCCTTAGCCCCTCTATTATATAAACCTAAAGTAGATGAGGCTTCATTAGTTATTGCTGTTGCTAACGCTTTACTTATAGAAACCTTGTCAGTAGTACTTCTAGAAGTATAAGAGCTCATTTCTAATGTTAAATCTCTTCCATCTTCAGTAATCATTCTTTCGCTAATATAAGTTGTAATCGGAGTTCCAGTACTATAATATACTTCAAATCCATTTGCTGATGAACTAGCAAATGAATTATGATGTATTGAAACAAATAAATCAGCATTCATTTCATTTGCAACTTTAACTCTTTTCTTTAAACTTTCAGTAGAATCATTATCTATTACTATACCATCATATCTTGTCATGTAGACTTGTATTCCTTTAGCCTCTAATTCAGCTTTTAATTTAATGGCAATTTGTAAATTTAAATTTGCTTCTACATATCTAATTCCATTATGTGTTGCTACCGCTCCTGGATCTATTGATTCAATCTCATGTCCTGGATCAACAACTACTAATTTAGCTTGCCTATATACAATATCTCTTTCTACAATTTGAGTTGTTCCATCATTTGCTGTTATTTTTACAGTTAATTTTTTATCTCCAGTTGTCATTCCACCTAGGTTAATGATACCTTCAAATCCAGCATTATCTCCACTTGAATATCCTGGATATGCTTTATTTACATCAGTTCTTGTTGTTCCATAAGTTATAGTTCCTAAGTCTATATTATCTACATATACTCTTACTTCCTTAACTCCACTTGATGTTACTGCCCATCCTCTTACTTTCACTTCACCTGTAGTTGTAACTGTACCAATTGTAGGCTCATCTAAAGAATTCATTGCTGGTAGATTTTTAACATTAATTGTTCTATCTATACTTTGAATAGTTCCATCATTTGCTGTTATTTTTACAGTTAATTTTTTATTACCTGTAGATACACTTGATATATCAACGATTCCTTCAAATCCAGCATTATTTCCACTTGAATATCCTGGATATGCTTTATTTACATCAGTTCTTGTTGTTCCATAAGTTATAGTTCCTAAGTCTATACTATCTACATATACTCTTACTTCCTTAATTCCAGAGTCAGCTAATGCCCATCCTCTAACCTTAAGTTGACCTGATGCTACTGTAGTGTTACTAGTAGGTTCATCTAAGGAACTTCTTGAAAGTAACTTTTCAACCTTAATGGTTCTATCTATAGTTTGAGTTGTACCATCATTTGCTGTTATCTTCACAGTTAATTTTTTATCACCTGCAGCTACACTTGATATATCAACGATACCTTCAAATCCAGAATTATCTCCACTTGAATATCCTGGGTAAGCCTTATTTACATCTGTTCTTTTGGTTCCATAAGTAACTGTACCTAAATCTTTTCCATCTACATATACTCTTACTTCTTTAACTCCACTTGAGTCTAATGCCCATCCTCTTACTTTTAATGTACTCTTGGCTGTAATCTTATTATTAGGTTCATCTAAATTACTTCTTGATTGTAATCTTTGTACATTTATAGTTCTATCTATAGTTTGAGTTGTGCCATCATTTGCTGTTATTTTTACAGATAGTTTCTTAGTTCCAGTGCCAATAGATGATATATCAACAAAGCCTTCAAATCCAGCATTATCTCCACTTGAATATCCTGGATATGCCTTATTTACATCTGTTCTTTTTGTTCCATAAGTAACTGTACCTAAATCTTTTCCATCTACATATACTCTTACTTCTTTAATTCCACTTGAATCTAATGCCCATCCTCTTACTTTTAAAGTTGTTGAACCTGCTATAGAGTTATTAGTTGGTTCATCTAAAGAACTTCTTGATTGTAGCTTTTGAATAGTAATTGTTCTTTCAATATCTTTACTCGTTCCATCATTAGATGTTATTTTTACAACTACATTTTTATTTCCAGATGTCAGACTTGATACATCTATTTTTCCATCAAATCCCGCATTATTTCCACTTGAATATCCTGGATATGCTTTATTTACATCAGTTCTTGTTGTTCCATAAGTAATAGTACCAAAGTCTTTGTTATCTATATATACTCTTACTTCCTTAACTCCTGCTTCATCTAATGCCCATCCTCTAATTTGAAGATTTCCATCTGTTACAACACTATTATTAGTTGGAGCATCTAAGCTGTTTATCTTAGGTAAGCTTACATTTTCACCCTTTACAACTATATTTCTTTTATAGCTTTGTGTTTCACCATTTCTAGCAACAATTATAACTTCTACAGTTTTGTTACCACTTCCCAAGTTACTTATATCAATTGTCTCATCAAAACCTGAATTAGTTCCATTAAAGTATCCTGGATAAGTTGAATTAACATCTAATCTGCTAATACCAGTATTTATAGTTGCAACTTGTGAATTATCAACTAAAACCTTAATTTCCTTAATTCCAAATGCATGTAAAGCCCAACCTTTAACTCTTAATTTGCCATTATTAATAACCTCAGAATTTGAAGGTGATTCTAAATTACTTTTTGCCGGCAAATATTCTGAATTAGTTGCATCACAATACATTCTAAATAATTCTATCCCATAATTTGGATCAGAGGCCCAACTTCCAGTTAAACTTAATACATCTCTTGCTTTCCCTAATATACCATTAGTAGTGCCAAACCACCCTATATGCCTTGGATCATATGTTTCATCTGATGCTAACTCCTCATCTTTCCACTTATCAACATATGTTGTCTTTGGAAAGCCATTTGCGGCAGCATATAATGCTAAATGATCTAGATGTGCTAATACGCCTTGTTCCCAATTATCAAACTTTTTATGTGCATCTGCATCATAATCATCTCCACCACTTGGATTTTTTAGTCCACATGGATTATGATAAGATTCATCTAATACACCACCAAATTTTCCATAACCAGTTTCCTTAGCAGCTTGTACATAAGCTAAGACCCAGTTAACTCCTCCCCTTGATTCAGCATACTTTTTGTATATTTTTGCTAAACCAACAAAGGTCTCAGTCGCATTTTTACTTCTTGCCCATGCTTCAACAGTTTCTAGTGAGGTATCTGTACTTGAAACTATATTAACATTTCCTATTGCTTGACTGCTTGACTTACTACTTAATGCTTGTACATCAAAATTGAAAACATTAAGAATAAATAATAAGCATATCAATAGCAAAAGCTTTTTATTTCTCCCCATTCCATATCCTCCATTTTTTATTCCAGTAGCATTATTATAATTAATTTCTTACATAATAAAATCAACAATAAACCTTGTCGTTTTTTATCGTTATTACAGGATTCAATTATATCTTATTTCTACTTATATAATCAATAATAAATCCATAATTAATTACCATTATTAATTAACCATTTCACTTAAACAAGCAACATCATTCATCTAAATAATACTAAATATGGTAATTTAATAATAACATATTATATTTATTTTTGTAAATACCTGTAATAAATATGATTAAATAGTAAATCATAGTTGATTTATGATTTAAAATCTTTTATATTTTTATAATTTATCTGATTCCTTAAATAACTTGTACATTATTGTTATATTCTGTTTAATAATATATACTAATAGAGGAAAGATTTTTAAATTTAAATATGTAGTTTCAGTCACTAAATAGACTGTTTATAGTTGTATTTAGAAAGTATTTTTAGAAGGGAGAATATCATGAGTATCTTTACGCCAATAATAATTATTTTTATATTATTATTAAACTACTACTTATATAAAAGAAACTCTTATTCAAAAAGTTTTTTTATAATGTCTAGCAGTTTTTTAGTAGTTTATATTTTATTTTCTATAATTATTTATTACAATAATTTATCCAATGGCTTTGAACATGGAATATTATTTGGAGATGTAGCAAATAATCACTTTTGTGATGAATATAAATATTACATAGATTCTGATATATTATTAAATCATTTAAAGAATGGAGACTTTAAAGCATGGTTAAATAAAGAATTACCTATATATGAATTTGTGGATCCTGAAGGTCATGCTAGTTATGGAAATTACAATATATTTGTAATATTATTAACTCTTCTTAAAGCTATAGGAATAAAGTCTACTTTAGATTTAATTTTAATTAAATTATTTGTATATATTCCGACATCAATATTTTTATATAAAACATCTAGATTATATTTAAATAAAAAATTATCTTTAATGAGTGTAGGAGTTTTTAGTTTATTACCTGGATATATATTATGTAACTCATTACTTATGAGAGATAATATTGTAATTTGTTTAGTTTCTATATTGATTTATTACATATTAGCACAAAAAATAAATTATAAGTCAATAATTTTAATTTTAATAGTAACTATATTACTATTAAAATTTAGATCTTATTTATTTTTAGTTCTTATTGCATGTATTATTTTTACTACAAAAAATACTAAACGTATTATTAGCTTTTTAGATATATTTTATTTTATTGCAATAATTACTACTATTTATTTCTTTGTTAATTTTAATTTTCAATTGCAACACTCAAATACATTTTTCTCATTTTTCCAAATTACTCACTTACAAGATATCTTTACTACCCAATTTGGAAATGGCCCTAGTATGATAATTAACTTATTTTCTCAATTAGTTATTCATATTATATATGATCCACCATTATTAGGATTCTTAACAACAGGGTTAGTTTATTTAGTTTTATATTCACTAGGTAATATTTTAGGAACTATTTTAACTATTATTTGTTGCTTAGCTTTCATATACTTTGTAATAAAAATTAAAGATAAAAAAGCTTTATTATTATTCAAATTTACAGCGTACTTTACAGTATTAACAGGTTTAATAGTACTCGCTAAAGACTTATTTATAATTAATAGAATTGCTCTTCTATGGCTACCATTATTTATAATAATATTATTTTATGTAGGAAATGATATATTAAATAAACCTTCAAAGCATTAAAAAGAACCTCTATTAAAAGTTATTAAACTTTTAATAGAGGTTCTTTTTTAACTAGTAATTATTTTATAGATATCATACAAAAAAGCTGACATAAGCCAGCTTTTTTTATTTTAATTATTTATACATTTCATTGTAATAGTTTTGATATGCTCCTGAAGTAACGTTCTTCATCCATTCTTGGTTATCTAAGTACCATTGAATAGTCTTCTTAATTCCAACTTCAAATGTAGTTTCAGGATACCATCCTAATTCTTCCTTAATCTTAGTTGGGTCAATTCCGTATCTTCTATCGTGACCTTTTCTATCTTCAACGTACTTAATTAAGTTTTCAGTTACTGCTTTATCAACATTTTCATTTAAGTAAGCAATTACTGTCTTAACTATTGTTATATTAGTTCTTTCATTATGTCCACCAACGTTATAAACTTCACCACTTCTACCATTGTTTATAACCATATCGATAGCTTTAGCATGGTCTTCAACGAATAACCAGTCTCTTATGTTCATTCCATCACCGTAAACTGGTAAATCCTTATGAGCTAAACAGTTATTTATTAATAATGGTATTAACTTTTCTGGGAATTGGAATGGTCCATAGTTATTTGAACATCTTGTTATGTTCATTGGCATCTTATAAGTATCATGATAAGCCTTAACCATTAAATCTGATCCAGCCTTACTTGATGAATATGGACTATGAGGATCTAATGGAGTAGTTTCCATGAAGTATCCTGTATCTCCTAATGATCCATAAACTTCATCTGTTGAAACGTGTAAGAACTTAACTCCTTCTTTCCATGTTCCATCTTCATTTTCCCATGCTGCTTTAGCACAGTTTAATAAGTTTACTGTTCCCATAACATTTGTCTTAGCAAATACTTCTGGCTCTCTTATACTTCTATCAACGTGAGATTCTGCTGCAAAGTGAGCAACATAGTCTATTTCATATTTTTCAAATAAAGAATTAACTAATTCATTGTCACAGATATCTCCATGTACAAATATATGTCTTGGATCATCTTGAATTGACTTTAAGTTTTCTAAGTTTCCTGCATAAGTTAATTTATCTAAGTTAATTATTCTTATATCTTCATATTTCTTTAACATGTATAATACAAAGTTTGAGCCTATAAATCCAGCTCCACCAGTTACTAAATAAGTTTTCATAATTAAATTCTCCTTATATCTCCAAAGTTTAAGTTTATGGATAATTTACTAATTATTTTTCAACGTTATCCATGAAAGTTTTTAAAGCTTCCTTCCAATCTCTCATTTCATCACCAACAGTGCATCTAAGCATCATGTTATCAAGTGATGAATATGCTGGTCTATCAGCTGAATTAGGATACATACTCTTATATTCTTCTGAAGTACATGGATTTACTTTGCAATCTCTTCCTGAAAGTTTCATTATTTCTGATGCAAAATCATACCAACTACATTCACCTTTTCCTGTACAATGGTATATTCCATATTCTTCTGTTTCTATAAGTTTTAATATGTGATATGCTAGATCATTTGCATGTGTAGGATTTCCAAGTTGATCATTTACAACACTTAAGTTATCTCTATCTTTTCCTAACTTCATCATTGTATAAACAAAGTTATGTCCTACATATCCATAAAGCCAAGCTGTTCTAACTATATAATACTTTGATGAGAATTCTCTTACAAATTCTTCACCTAAAAGCTTAGTTTTTCCATAAGAACTTACTGGAGCAACTATATCTGATTCATTTAATGGTGTATCTCCAATACCTCTAAATACATAGTCTGTTGAAACTTGAACTATTTTAGCTCCTATTTCTTCACACACCATAGCTAAGTTTCTAGGACCTAAAGCATTTATTTTAAAAGCTAAATCCTTGTTTGCTTCACATCCATCAACGTTAGTTGCTGCTGCGCAATTTATAACTACATCTGGCTTTACTTCTCTTAAAACAGTCTTAACTTGCTCTAAATTAGTTATATCTAATTTATCTACATCTACAGCAAAAACCTCTGCAGTTTTAATTACATCTGAAACTGTTCCAATTTCAGCAGTTCCTGTAGCTATTATTTTCTGAAGTTCATTTCCTAATTGTCCATTTGAACCAGTTATTAATATTTTCACGTGATAACCTCCACTATATTCAGTTTATTCAATCTTTTATATGAAACTCCTTCTCCTAACATCGAATGAGTACACGGTGTGTAACTTCAACTTACCAAATTAAAATTTGGAGTTTCAGTTAACTTCGGAATTTCAAAATCAAAGATTTTCATTCTTACTTATAAACAAAAGGTAAGTCTAGTTCTTTGAATGTTTTTTGATTCTTATCCTTTTCTGATAATAAAACTTCTTCAATTCCGTCTAATGGCCATTCTACAGCAACATCTTCATCATTCCATAAAAGTCCACCATCATGTTCTGGTGAATAGAAATCTGTACATTTATAGTTAAATGTTGCAGTTTCAGATAATACTACAAATCCATGAGCAAATCCTTCTGGCACATAGAATTGTCTCTTATTTTCTGCACTTAAGTATACACCTTCCCATTGTCCGTATGTAGGTGACCCCTTTCTTAAGTCAACAGCAACATCCCACACTTCACCTTCTGTACATCTCACAAGTTTTCCTTGTGTATGCTGAGTTTGGAAGTGTAATCCTCTTAAAACACCTTTTTTAGATCTTGATTCATTATCTTGTACGAAAGTCATAGTTAATCCTGCAGCATCAAAATGCTCTTTATTATAACTTTCCATAAAATATCCTCTAGCATCTCCAAATACCTTTGGCTCAACTATGTATAAGTCAGGTATTTTAGTTTCTATAAATTTAAAATTTCCTACTTCAACCATCTCTTTACTCCTCAATTATATCTATTAAATATTTTCCATACTCTGTTTTCATTAAAGGTCCTGCTAATTTTCTAACTTCATCCTTTGAAATCCATCCTTGTCTATAAGCAATTTCCTCTAAACAAGCTATAAATGTTCCTTGAGTTGTTTGTACTGCTTCAACAAAGTTAGATGCCTTTAACATTGATACGTGAGTTCCTGTATCAAGCCAAGCCATTCCTCTACCTAATAAATCTACCTTTAAAGTTCCTTCTTCCATGTAAGCTTTATTTAAATCAGTTATTTCAAGTTCACCTCTTGGTGATGGTTTTAAAGCCTTTGCTTTTTCTACTACTGAATTATCATAGAAATAAAGTCCTGGTACTGCATATTTTGATTTTGGTTTTTCTGGTTTTTCTTCTAAAGAAGTTACCTTACCATTTTCATCAAATCCAACTACTCCAAAAGCTCTTGGATCTTGAACATAGTATCCAAATACCATTGCTCCATTTTCTAATTGCGCTGCTTCTTTTAAATGATCACTAAAGCTTTGTCCATAGAATATATTATCTCCTAATATCATTGCTACATTGTCATCACCTATAAATTCTTCACCGATTATAAATGCTTCTGCTAATCCATTAGGTTGTTCTTGAATTGCATATTCAATATTTAGACCATATTCTGAACCATCCTTAAATAGTTCTTTAAAGTTAACTATATCTCTTGGCGTTGATATTATTAAAATATCTCTTATACCTGCTAACATTAATACTGACATTGGGTAATAAATCATTGGCTTATCATATATTGGAACCATTTGTTTTGACATTGCCTTTGTTACTGGATAAAGTCTTGTTCCTGATCCACCTGCTAAAATAATACCTTTCATAACAAATACCTCACTTTTTATTTTTTGTTAATTTCATACCTATAAATCTTGCACCAAAATTAATTATTGCATCTACAATAATTAATGGTTTTTTATCTTCTATACTTCTCTTTGCTATATATTTAAGAACAGTAAATCCACGTTCCCCTGCACTATACTCTTTTAAATATTGATTCTCATCAAAGAACTTTCCAATATCCCCATATCTTTTTAATGTTTCTTTAAAAGATAAATCATGAGAATGAATTATTTTAGAGTCTGCTGCATATTCAATTCTATATCCATTCATAATAAGCTTATATGCAAAATACATATCCTCGTTAGTAGGTAAGTTCTTATTATCATATCCATTTAACTTTATAAATATATTTTTCGAAATAGCACTTGATGCATCAGAAAAGAAGAATGTCATAAGCCCTAACCTATCAATATCCTCTTTACTAACAATTCTTTTTTCACTTGGATAATTTATTTCTCTAGTATATCTTTCTACTTTATGTTCTTCATAGCCTATTTGTCTACTAAAAGCAGCTTCACATTTGCCATCAATTATATCCTTAGTTAAGTAATATAACCAATATTCATCAACTATTTTTATATCTTGAGTTATAAATACTATTATTTCACCCTTAGCTTCAAATGCAGCTTTTTCTCTTACTAAACTATGTGAAAATTCTTGTTTTGAAATTTTCTTATAATTGCACTTTAAGTCTTTTAATTTACCTTCTGTGTTATCACTTGATTCAGTTAAAATAAACTTTATCTCTTCAATGCAAACATCCTTTTGCTTTTTTATATTTAAATACAAATCTTCTATATAATCTTCAGCATTATAAAGAGGACATATTATGGATATTTTCATTTATTTTTCCTCCAACCTTAAATATGTTAAATTGCGCCTTCACCCTTAATTACAGATCCAAAGGTTTTAAAAATTATCTTCAAGTCTAACCATAAGCTTCTATTGTCTATATAATACATATCCATTTTAATTCTTTCCTCATATGTAGTATCACTTCTTCCATTAGCTTGCCAGTATCCAGTAAGTCCTGGAACAACCGAAAATAATTTAGGTGCATATTCAGCATAAAGTGCTACTTCTTTTTCAACTATTGGTCTAGGACCAACTATGCTCATAGTACCATTTAAGATGTTTATTAATTGAGGTAATTCATCTATACTAGTTCTTCTTAAAAAATCTCCTATTTTAGTAACTCTAGGATCATTTTCTAATTTAAAATTTTTATAAAACTCTTCTTTTTGCTCTTTTGTAAAATTATCAAATATCTCTTGAGAATTTTGATACATAGTTCTAAATTTATAAACCTTTATATCCTTCCCACCAATACCTTTTCTAGTATGGCCAAATATTATTGGACCTTTCGAGTCAAACTTTATAGCTATTGCAACAATAAGAAAAATTGGACTCAATAGTATTAATCCTACTAAGGAACCAACTATATCTATTAATCTTTTTAGAAATAAATATACTTTTATTCCTTTTTTCTCATCTCCTATATCATTAACTCTAAAATCAGTCATGTTATCACACTCCATATGAATCTCCGTTAATACTCCCATATATTTATTATTATCAAATTACTTCATAATTACTATAATTTAAAACTAATATTTAAATTTAATATAAATAAATTCTAATTAAATTCCTTTAAAATTATACTAATATTTTTATGGTATATTTATATTATTCCATATAATCACATTTATTTCTACAATTTTCAAGTTTTTTTTGTTTTTATTATACCTTAAATTTAGATTAATTTCTAATTATAGTCATACATAAAGTAAATCTTACTATTTAATAATATTAATGTCAATATAAAAGGTGCACTATAACATGCACCTTAAGTAAATCTTAATAATTTGTATACTAAAATTTAAATTCTCTTATCATATAGTTGTATTAAATAAACTTCCATAACTAAAACAAAGAATACTGATAAACCTGCAATATAAGGATTTGTAATTGATGATGCTAAAATTGACATAGTTCCTATTGTCCATCCTACTAACATTTGTTCATCTCTTTGTTTTAAGCCCTTCTTAAATAGAATTAATAATAATTTAATGAAATTATATACTAAATATCCAAAGAATATTAATACACCAATTACCCCTGTCTTAAATACTAATTCTACATAGTATAGCTCAAAACTACTACTATTAACACTTTGTAATCCATTTTCCTCCATGTACTGAGGATATTCATAAATATGAGAACCAAATCCCCATCCTAAAACTGGTTTTTCCTTTATCTTATCAACTAAAAATCTAAGTTGAATTGCTCTAACTTTATTAGATTCATCATTTTCAAAATCTCCAATAGATTCAATTCTATCTTTTATACTACCTGATGATTCTGGTAAGTTTTGATCAGGAGATACAGGCACTATAGTTTTAGGTAATATAATTGCAACTAAAATTAAAGGTATTATAGCAATTAAAACATTTTTTATAGTTAATTTATCTCTTCTAACTCTCCATAGATAATAAGCAAATGATAATACTACTACTCCTAATGTTCCAAGCCAAAAACCTCTTGTATTTGATACATATATTCCAATTAAAAGAAGTGCTAATTTTACTATTCCTGATATATTTCTTTCTTTATTAAATAATTTAATAAACATAATTGCTGCTGCAAGTTGCATAAAAATACCATTATATAGATATACTCTAGCATAATTATTAGATAATACTAATCCACTTATAAGACCATATTGTAATTTAGTATTTAAATTATTGTAAGTTACTATTATTTCTAAATTATTAGGTAAGTAAATTCTACTTACTGCAAATAATATAATAGTTATAATTGAAACTACAACTGCAGAATTTACAAATATATTTAATACTCTATTAATATTTTCACTTCTACCTTTTACATAAGCTATTAAAAGTAATATATATAATATTCCTAAGAATGAATTTACATCTGAAAATATATCACCAAAACTATTTCCATTAATCAATCCCACAATGCTACCATAAGCTATATATATACATACTACAATAATAGGAATCAAAAATCTTTTTTCAACTTTTATTTTTTCTCTTAAAATCATATATACTGAGAAAAGTATACCTACTGCAAATAGCCCCTTTCTAATTGGAAGGCCTAATATATGACCAAGTCCCCCTAATACAAATTCAATAAAAATTAACGCTGTAACTATATTAAAAATACTTCTTATAGTGTCCTTTTTATCTTCCATCTCTTTTACTCCACTCTATTTTATTTATTATTTTTAAACTCACCAAATATATTATTTTTATAATCTCTTATTCCTTCTCTAATATATTTAAGCTTCTCTATTTTATTATTTTCGAATAAAATAATCTTTAAATTTTCAGTAATAAATCTTCTTTTATCCGTTAATACCCACCCTGGGAAATCTTGCTTATACTTATCCCAAATATAATGTCTATTTCTACTCATATAATATCTTCTTAAGGGACTATGATTTGTAGGAATCATTTTTAATCCTAATATACTTTTTTTAATACTATCTCCTAGATTATGTATTAAAACAGCCGAATTAACTTGTATTACCTTAAACCCCTTTTTATTTAAAGCTAAGCAATAATCATGGTCCACTAAATCAATAAATAGCTTTTCATCATATAACCCAACATTCTTATATATGCTACTTTTAGTCAATGCTCCAGAGGTAATTTCCGTTAAAACTTCTGTATATAACTTTGAAGCTACTTCTTCATTATTAATAATATTATTATTTTCATATTCTTTTTCTTCAACATGTACTGGTACAAGCATTGCTACTTTTTCCTTTAATTCTTGATCAAAACCTTCATAGCACTTTAACATATTTTTAATCATATCATCTGTAACTATACTATCGTGATCTAAAGTTAATATCCAGTCATATCCCTTTTCAATAGAATACTTTATTCCTTTATTTAATGCATATGCAATTCCCTTATTTTTTTCTAAATATATAATAGTTATTTCTTTTTCTAATTCCTTTAACATACTAATTGTTTCAGCCTTAGATCCATTATCAACCACTATAATTTCATTAACTTTTCCCTTAAGCTTATTAATACGATTCTTAAAATCATTTTCTACATTATATGTTATAATAACCGCTGATACACTATTCAATATTATCCCTCCATGATTATAAATCAAATAGTTTATATATCTCTTCATTAGATATATTTATATTTTTTAATATTTGAATTCTTTTTGCTTCCATTAAAGCTTTTTTAGCTTTTATTTCTTTAATATATCTTAAGCATTTCCAATCAAATATCATAAAGAATACAAGATATTTCATTAAACCTATATATATCTTACTCTTATCCCTTTTAAAAGAATAACTTGTTTCATTTTTTATAATCATTAAATAGTGGTTTCTAAAAGAAATACCCTTTAAAAATTCTGACTGACTTCTTCTATTTTTTATAGTATTTATTATTCCTTTACTACTATTCATTCCTCTTCCATGATATGCAATTGCATCATGTACATAATAGCATTTAAATCCATATAAATTTAATCTCCAACAAATATCTATATCCTCTTTATATGCAAAAAAGTCATTATCGAAATATTCATCATTAATTTTTATTTTTTCTAATGCTTCTCTTTTAAAAACTGCAGCTGCTCCACAAACCCCAAATACTCTTTTGTCTTCTTCATATTTACCTTCATCAACTTCATTTTGTCCAATATCTATTCCTTGTCTATAGTGATTAAAGGCTATTCCTACAGAATCTATTACATTTAATTTTTTATCATTGTCAAAATCATACTTAAGTAGCTTTCCTGTTACTGCTCCTATAGTACAATCATCTTCAAATTTCTTAATACAATTTTCTATGTAATTTTCACCAAATACAATATCAGGATTGGCTATTATCACATAATCGCCTTTTGATAATTCAATACCTTTATTAGCTCCGCCAGCATATCCAGTATTTTTATTTTTAAATAATATAACATTATCCTTAAAGTTATCTTCAATTATCTTTACAGAATTATCAGTAGAATCATTATCTATAATTATTACTTCTATATTTTTATAATTTTGTTCTAATAATGATTTTATACATTTATATAAGTATTTTTCTCCATTCCAATTTACTATGGCTACAGAAACTAATTTTTCCATATATAAAATTCTCTCTTCCTATATAAATATTTCATAATATTATGATATATTTTTATTAATTTTTTCCTACATATATAATGATTAATTATTTATTCTTTTTTAACTTTTCCTTTACTACATTAAAGGAATTTTTAAGCATTTTATCTCTTAATATTATTAAACTTCCAAAGTATACCACTATACCAGTTACTATTTGTTTAGCTAATATTATAAAGTTTCTTTGAGTTCCCTCTCCCATAAGAGAAACTAAAACAAGCATAAGTATTCCAGCAACCCAATATTTATATGTTTCCTTAATCCAAGAAACATCTACTATTTCCCTAGAATACCATAACTGAATTAATGCAATTGTAGATTCTGCAGATACTGTTGCAATTACAGCTCCTAACGCAGAATATTTAGGTATTAATATTAAATTAAGAACAAAATTCACAACAGCTCCAGCACAAACTGAAATAGTATATTCTTTATTTTTTCCTACAGCTATCATATATTGTGTTCCAAAAACATTTCCTAATCCAATTACTATTATTAAAACTGCAGATATTTTTAGTAAAGGAATTACGCTAAGATATTCATATCCAAAAAACATAGGAATAAATCTCTCGCTTACCCCCATTATTCCAAAAGCAATTGGAATTGCTAAAAAGCTTATAACAGTGAAAGATTTTCTAAGAGTATCTTTTACTAAATCATGCTGATTCTTACTAACTAAACTAGCTATTCTAGGCATCATTACAGTTCCTAAAGAAGTAAGTATTGTAAGTAATATTCTAACTATCTTTTGAGATTGATCATAATATCCTACCTCTACAGTAGGTGAAAATATACCTAACATAGTTTTATCTAAAACTGTGTAAATCTGAGTTGCCACCTGTGGTATAAAAAGAGCTAGAATAGGCATCATATGTCTCTTTAATTTTAACTTTCCTAAGGACTTAAATGAGAAAGTACTCTTATCCACGTATATCCACATTACGCATTGACCAACAAACATAGTTAAACTATTTATAAGGATATATTGCCATAAATCATTACTATCTTTTACAAAAATAAATATTAACAATACGGATATTACCTTAACAAAAAAGCTTCTTATTGACGCATTTTTAAAATCCTCTATTCCAACGAAGTACCATGATATATCTATAGCACTAGATAAAATAAAGAATCCTTGTAGCATATAATATATTCCTAATGAACTGTTGATTCCTAAAATTACTACAAAGATAACATAAGAAATCATACAACCAATAAATTGTATAGAGAATATCTCCCAAAAAGTTTGTCTTAATTTTCTTCTATTTTCTCTAACTGTTGCAATTTTTTTTGTAGCATACATAGTTATCCCCAATGTTCCAAGTAACATGAAATATTGAGTATTTGCATTAGTTAAACTATTAGTTCCAACACCCTGTGGCCCTAAAACTCTAGATACATATGGCATAGTTATTAAAGGTAATAAAATAGCAGTAATTTGATATATCAAATTATATAAATAATTTGTTTTAACACTTCTAGCCATACTAATCTCCTTTTCTTCCATTTACTCTATCTAAAATCTCGACAAATTCATCTGTAGTCTTTTCCCAGCTTAATTCTTTTAAGTACTCCATTGAATTTTCGCTCATTTTCTTTAACTTACTAGGATTATTCATTGCTTCCTTAACTTGTTTATAAAAATCATTATAATCAAATGAAGTTACAATAGCAGTGTTCTCTGGGAAGAAATATTCAAAAGTTCCTTCTTTAAATTCTATTACAGGTAATCCTGTAGCTAACATTTCATATGGTACTAGTGAAATATTTGTTAATGATGCAACTAGTCCAAAATCTGAAGTATTATATAAGTTTAATAATTCACTTTTATTTAGTTTTCCTAGGTTTTCTCCACCTTCGCATTTAAAGTTCTTATCTTCACCATAATACTTAATATTTAAGGTAATTCCTTCTTTACTAAAATCATTCTTTAGCTTTGTAAGTAAATATTGAATTAAATACGGTGCTCTTTTACCAACATCTTTAATGTATACAGCAAAATTAAATTCTTTTTTATCTTTATAAGAATCGAAGTTTCTTTCTTTTGCAAAATACTCCTTACCTTCGTAAGGGAAAGTAATAAAGTCTAATTCTGAGTTTACTACACACTCTTTTTCTATCATATGCTTATTCCATTTACCTAAACTAACCATATGATATCCGACTTCATAACTTTTTTGAGCCATAATATAGCTCTCTCCATATAAATTAAAATATGGTTCATAGTCTTGAATGAAATACATCTTGTATCCACTCATTTTTCTTGAATAATATACAGATTCCCATGAAGTAGCAATTACTATATCACTTTTTACTTTTGTAACATCATCTCCAAGAATATTTCCTTTATAATTAGTTAAATTTATTTCTGCATTTTTCTTCATATCTTCTATATTTTGAGGTGCAAAAGAAACATATCCTACATCATAACCTCTTTTGCTTAACTCTGTTCCTAATCTTAATATAGATGTATGACCTCCACTAAAGGCAGGCATTCCTGGTATAACAAATGTTATACTCTTTATTTCCTTTGGTACTATATTTACAATTGGAGTAAAATCTACTTCCTCTAATAAGCTATTTATATATCTTTTAAAATTACTCTGATCTCTTAAATAAATAACTTTTCTCATTGCTTTTACTATTTTTCTCACAATAATGCCTCCTTATTGGACCTTCCAATATTCAATTTTTTTACTTTCTTTTAAGCCGTCATTTAATCCTTTTACTGCTGATTTTACAGCATTAAAATTATTAATGTTTTTTACAACTGTTTTTAAAAATCTTATATAATATTCTTTCTTATGTTTTTTATAATCTTCAGCGCTCTGGTTTCTTTTAGTATACATAAATAAATTTCTTGTTAAATAATATTCCTTAAATCCAGTTGTCTTTCCTCCAGTTGCTGAATGCATATGATATACAATACTATTTCTTAATAATTTAGCTTTAAATCCTGCATCTTTAAGTCTTAATGATAAATCAACATCTTCAAAATATGCAAAGAAATTACTGTCAAAATAGTTTTCATCATCTAACTTTACTGCTTCTAATGCTTTAGTAGAATATATAGCTGCTCCTGCACAAACACCTTCTATTTTTATATCATTCTTACTTAATATATCTGATACACTTTCCTTAAACCCTACTTGTAATGGAATTAAGTCTTCCTTAAAATTTAACCCTGCGGCATCGCAAACATCTTTATTAAAATAATTTATCATAAATAATTGAAATACATCAAAATCTTTATTGTTCTCTATAGCTTTCATGGCATTTTCTAAAGATTCTTTAGGAACATCAACATCATTATTTAATGTTAAAATGTAATTACAGCCATCATTAATTGCTTTTTTTATTCCAATATTATTGGCTGGCGCAAAACCACTATTATAATTCATTTCAGTCAAATCTATTTTAAGTATATTTTTATATTTTCTAATAACTTCTTTAGAATTATCCTTAGAGTTATTATCAATTATATATACTTTAAAATCTTTAAAAGTTTGATTTTCTAAGCTTTTAAGACACTTATCAATTAGCTTTTCACCATTCCAATTAGCAATTACTATACCAAGCATATCTAGTTCTCCTTCTAATTACTCTATTTTAGTTTACCTCTAATACCTTTTTTATAATCCTTATATCCCTTGAAAACCATTTTTATTTTATTAATCTTATCCTTTTCACCTAAAATTATCTTTATAAATTCTTTTTTAAATAGCTTTTTATCTCTATTTAAAGTAAAGCTGTTTAAATCCTTATACTTTTCCCAAGTATAAAATCTATTTCTTGTCATGTAATATCTTCTTAAAGCTGAATGGTTAGATGTATTGAACTTTCCAAAAATACTTTTTACAGATTGACTTTCTCCTAAGCTATGATAAAGAATTGCATCTCTTACCTTTATCATTTTAATATTTTTCTCATTCAACCTCATACAAAAATCAGTATCAACTAAATCTATAAATAAACTATCGTCAAAAAATCCTACCTTATCAAATACTTCTGCTCTTAATAAATTACCTGATGTTATATCTGCATCAACATACTCATAAGAATTCATATTTGAATTTTCCTCAATAGACTGTATTCTCTCATCTACAAAGTTAGGGAAAATACTTAATATCTCTTTTCTCTCACTTTCATCTATTGCATTATATACTTCTAGCATTTTTTCAACCATATTTGAACTAGCCTTACTATCTTGGTCCATAGTTAATATCCAATTATATCCTTGATTTAAAGCCTCTTTAACACCTATATTTAATGCAGTAGCAATTCCTAAGTTTTCTTCATTAAATATAACTTCTATTTTTTTATTATCTATATCCTTAATTAAATTTATATTTTTTTTCTTTTGTGACTCAGAACCATTATCTACAATTATTATTTTATCAACTTGATTTATTAATAGATTTACACTATCTAATAAATTATTATCTGGGTTATACGAAATTATAATCGCTGCAACCTTACACATAACACTTTCTCCTTATTATATAATTATTCTACCTATATAGGTAAAGTTATAAAAATTATTACACTCATCATAAATGTTATCATTTAATATGGTAATATTTTGTCTAATCCTAGTAATTATAGCATATAATGAAATCTATTTAAAATTTTTTATAAATTCCTCACATTTATTTCATATTTTATTATTCTTTTTTTCTTTTTACTCTTGTATAATTAATGTACATATTCTTATTTAAGGAGGTACAAATGACTAATCTTAGAAAACAATTTGGAGAATATTTAATTTATCCACTTTCAGTTTTATTACTTATATCTTTATTATTAGCTTTTATAGTTGACTGTATTAGCAGAGGATCTTTTACTGAAAGCATAAATTTTATTTCAAATAAGGGATTTACCTTTCTATTTAATGTTTTAATTATTTCATTAACATTATCTATAACATTACTAACCAAAAAGAAAACCTTTTCTTATTCTGTTATATCTGTCATATGGGTAATTGCAGCAATAGGTAACAACATATTATTAAACCTACGTGGTACTCCCCTTACTGGAAGCGATTTAAAATTAGTTAAAAGTGGACTTAAAATAATAAATAACTATATGTCAAAAAAAGAAATTTTATATATAGTTATAGCTTTATTTTTCATCTTAACTTTACTAGTTCTTATTTTTATCTTTGCTCCTAAAACAAAATTTAAAATTAATTATCTTTTATCTTTAGGAATGATTTTTGTAATATTCATGGCCTATAAAGGATGTAATTCTTTAGCCTTAAAAAATTCTATAGTTTCTAATAACTTTTGGGACTTAGATTCTGTTTATAAAGAAAATGGGTTTACCTATTGTTTTAGTACAACCCTTCTTAACAATGGAATTTCTGAACCTGAAATATATTCACAAAATTCTATTGAATCAATATTATATTCTTTAGATGACTCTAATACAGTCAACGCTAAGGCCCTATCTTCAGATATTTCATATTCATCTGATAAGAATCTTCCTAACATTATTATGATTCAATTAGAGTCCTTCTTTGATCCATTTTTAATTGAAGGATTAAAATGTGATATAGATCCAATAGCTAACTTTAGAAAATTAAAAGAAAATTATAGTACAGGTGCTTTTTCTATTTCAACTATTGGCGGTGGAACTGCTAATACTGAATTTGAAGTTTTAACTGGACTTAACTTAGA
Source organism: uncultured Clostridium sp. (assembly GCF_934754925.1). GTDB lineage: Bacteria > Bacillota > Clostridia > Clostridiales > Clostridiaceae > Clostridium. The sequence continues at coordinate 36,069 of NZ_CAKVJA010000021.1, forward strand.
TTTTTTTGCTCCTGGAGAATATCCATATAATACAACAGTAAATGTCAAAACCTCTGAATCTATAAATTATGCTTTAAAAGAGTCAAACTACTCTACTCATGCGATACATAATCATGAAGGTAATTTTTATAATCGTAATACAGTATTTTCAAACTTAGGCTTTGATACATTTACTTCATCAGAATATATGCTTATTAATGAAAGAACTCCTTTAGGCTGGGCTAAAGATACTTTTTTAATTGAACCTATTTTAGATTTATTAACTTCCACAGAAAATCAAGACTTTATTTATACAATTTCAGTTCAAGGTCATGGAAGTTATCCTAATGATGAAATTGCAGGCAAAAAAAATGTAAACATCACCAATATAAGCAATGAAAAATATAAAAATTCAATTGAATATTATATTAACCAAATATACGAAATGGATTTATTTATAGACGACCTTATAAATGCAGTAAATGCATTAGGTGAAGATACTGTTATTGTTTTTTATGGTGATCATCTTCCAAATTTAAATCTTTCAAATGAGGAGTTATCAAATAAAAATCTATTTGAAACTGAATATGTAATTTGGGATAATATTGGATTAGATAAAAATGATATTGATTTAGAGGCTTATCAATTAACTTCAAAAGTTTTATATGATTTAGGAATGAATAACGGTATAGTAACTAAACTACATCAAGACTATCTATTTGGATATGAAAATTCACCTTATAATGATGAGTCACAATATCTAGATGCATTAAAATCTATTGAATATGATATACTTGCTGGTAATGAATACCTTTACAATTATATATCAAAACCAATTGCTACAAATCTTAAGTTTGGTTCAAAAGATATAGTATTATCTAATTTATATATTGAAGATGGAAAGCTTTTTGCTGAAGGTGAAAATTTCACATATAATTCAATTTTCTTAATTGATGGAAATTTTGCTACTACAGAGTTTATATCACCAAATAAGATATGCTGTGATGCTACTAGTATTAAAGCTGAAGGCTCAAATATATTTATAGGTCAAATGTCTGGTGGGGCTCAAGTTTTATCAGCAACCCAAACCTTATCAATAATACCATAAACCTCAGCCCTTAAGTAGCTTAATTAGTAAAAAGGTAAGAGTGAATATATAAAATTTTTTCACCCTTACCCTTTACTTTTTCATATCTATTATTTTATTATAACTTATCTTATAACCTTTCCCATTACCCCTATTATTTATATATTTTTAACATTTCCGTATAATTTTTAACATTGTATCTGCAGTTTTTAACACTTATAATATAAATACAATATATAAGTTTATAATGGGTGGAAAAATGATTAAAAAAATTATTAATAAAGAAAGTATTTTAAAAGTATTACTTTTTATACTTTATTCTTTACTTTTAGTATTTGTAATAGAATGGCTTTCTCGAGGAAGTATTGAAGCTGCTTATAATTTCTTAAGACACTTCTTTAAAATTTTTCTATACAATGTACTAATTGTATCAGTGACTTTAAGTCCATGTTTTTTATTTAGAAGAAGATTATTTGCATTTAGTTTAGGTTCATTAATTTGGATTGTTTTAGGTATTGCAAATAATTGCTTAATTAGTTTTAGAGAAACGCCTTTAACATTTGCAGATTTAGGAATGATGAAAAGCGCTCTAGAACTTAGTGATCAATATCTTTCAAAAGGTTATATTATATTAATAATTTCATCTTTTGTAGCTTTAATCTTAATTTTATCTTTTGTATTTTTTAAATGTAAAAAAGTTAAAGTTAGATATTTTAGAAATATTTCTTTCTTATTCATATTTTTGCTAACGTTCACATATCTACTTAATTATGGATTAAAGACAAATATAATTAGTAAAAACTTTTGGGATATAGCTGGTGGATATGAACATTATGGATTTTCTTATTCATTCTTTAATAGTGCTATTAATACTGGAATACATAAACCTAATGGTTATTCGAAAAATACTATCGCTGATATAAAAGATGAATTATCTCTATTATCTGCTGAAAGTTCTACTACCGTAAGCTTAAGGACAGCACAAGAAGTCAATGACAATTCTTCTATTGAAACAAGTGCACCAGATAATAGTAACTCAACCGTTAAACCTAATATAATATTAGTACAACTTGAATCTTTTATAAATCCTAATTGGATAACTGATATTACCTTAAATAAAAATCCAGTTAGTAACTTTGAATCATTATCTGAAAAGTTTACTTCCGGTTTATTAGAGGTTCCAGCTCTTGGTGGTGGTACTGCAAATACAGAATTTGAAGTTATTACTGGAATGTCTACAGACTTTTTTGGAACTGGAGAGTTTCCTTACAATACTATAGCTTCTAAAAAGGCTATACCATCTCTTGCCTATACCTTAAAAGATTTAGGCTATAGTGCTAATGCCCTTCATAATCACGAGGGAAAATTTTATTCAAGAGATGTAGTTTATAAAAATTTAGGCTTTGATAGCTTTACTCCAATTGAATGTATGAATGTTCCAGAAAGAACTCCTGTAGGATGGGCAAAAGATAGTGTTTTAATAGATGAAATCTGCAATATTATTACATCTACAGATAATCCTGATTTAGTATTTGGTGTTTCTGTTCAAGGCCATGGAAATTATCCTAATGATGAGATGGAAAATAAAGAGATTTATATTACTAATGATTATTCTAAGAGCAATAAAAATAGTTTAGAATATTACATAAATCAAGTTTATGAAATGGATCAGTTTGTTGGTGACTTAATAGAGGCTGTTAATAAGTTAGATGAACCTACTGTAATTGCTTTTTATGGAGATCATTTCCCTGCAGTAGGAATAGAAAATGGTGAAGTTTCTATTAATACCCTTAAAGCAACACCTTATTTAATATGGGATAATATGAATTTACCTAAAACTGATAAAGATATTGAGGCTTATGATCTTACATCCTTAATATTAGATAAACTTTCTTTGACAACTACAACATTAAGTACACTTCATAATAGTAATCTTGATGAAGAAACAAAGACTGAATATCTTAATCAATTAGAATATGACATGATTTATGGTAAAAACTATACTGCTGATTATGAAGAGCTTGTTCCTTCAAGTGAGTATAAAATTGGTTTTAAAAATGTAAAAATTAATAGTGTTGAAATCTATGATGATAATAATATTTTAATTAAAGGTGAAAACTTCAATAATTATAGTAATGTATATGTTGATGGGAAATATGTTGAGAAAACTTTTATAGATAGTAATACTCTAGCTATTCCAAAAGCTTCTTGCAAAACTAGTAGCATAGTTCAAGTTCGTCAACCTTCTGCAACTGGTTCAACTGTATTTTCTTATTCAAATGAAATAACATTTAAATAATTATAATAAAAATAGAGGATTTAAAATTTACTATATATCATTAATTATGCATAATTAGTAATTATCTTAAAATCCTCTATTTTTTTTTATTACTATTATTTATTTTGTAAATTAACTCTTAGTTATATCCCTTAGGATTGTTACTTTGCCATCTCCAAGAGTCCTCGCACATTTCCTTGATTCCTCTTTCTGCTTTCCATCCTAATTCTTCATTAGCCTTCTTAGGATCTGCATAACATGTTGCTATATCACCAGCTCTTCTAGGTGCTATTTCATAAGGAATTTCTCTTCCTGATGCTTCACTAAATGCTTTAACAACATCTAATACTGAGTATCCATTACCAGTACCTAAGTTATAAGTAACAAGTCCTGGATTAGTTGCTAATTTTTCTAATGCTTTAACATGACCTACTGCTAAGTCTACAACATGAATGTAATCTCTTACCCCTGTCCCATCATGAGTTGGATAATCATTACCGAATACTCTAAGTTGTTTTAATTCACCAATAGCAACTTTAGTAATGTATGGCATTAAATTATTTGGAATTCCATTTGGATCTTCCCCTATTATTCCACTCTTATGAGCTCCTACTGGATTAAAATATCTAAGTATTGCTATGTTAAGTTCTTTTTCAGCCTTAGCAATATCTCTTAACATATCTTCGATCATAAGTTTAGTGCTTCCATATGGGTTAGTAGTTGATAATGGAGAATCCTCTGTTATTGGAACAACCTTTGCATCTCCATAAACTGTTGCAGATGAACTAAATACAAAGTTTCTGCATCCATATTTCTTCATAGCCTTTAAAACTACTAATGCACTTGTTAAATTGTTATAATAATATTCTAATGGCTTTTCTACTGATTCACCTACTGCTTTAAAAGCTGCAAAGTGAATAACTGAATCTATTTTATTATCTCTAAAAATTTCTTCTGTCTTCTCTACATCTGTTAAGTCAACATTATAGAACTTAACATCCTTACCTGTTATTTCTCTTATTCTATCTTTAACAAGCTCCTTACTATTACTTAAATCATCAGCAATTACAACATCATAACCTGCATTTAAAAGTTCCACTGTTGTATGGCTTCCGATATATCCCATTCCACCTGATACTAAAACTGCCATATACAATTTCCTCCCAATAAAAGTTTTATTTTCCTCATTAATATTATATAACAACTAAATTCAATTTAAAATATCTTTTTTAAATTAATTAATAAAGTTCTAAATATATTTATAAATTATAAAATTCTATTTTTTGTATAACTTTCTATAAATATTAATTAATTAACTTATATGTTAGTTACTTTTTATAGTATAATTACTATATAAATTATACCATAAATTTTTAAAAGTTAAGGGGGAACTTATGAAGAAAAAATTATCAACAACAAAAAAGGTGTTAATTAGTATTTTGATAGTATTTTTACTAGCAATTTCTTTACTAATATTTTTATTTAATCATTTTAGTTCGAAAGTCGAGAGGGTTGAGATTGATAGAAGTACAGTTACTGAAACTGGAAAGGAACCTGCTAAAGAAGATAAAGATGTTATTACTATTGCTTTATTCGGTACAGATTTCACTGAAAATGAAAAATACGGAAACTTATACGGAGCAGCCGATGCCACTATGATTTTAGGAATTGATACTAAAAATAATAGACTTAAATTATTTTCATTTATGAGAGATCTTTACTTAGACTTACCTGATGGAAGTGGTAATAAACAAAACTTAAATTATACTATGGCTTATGGTGGTCCTGAACTTATATTAAAAACTATTAATTACAACTTTAATTTAACGGTAGATAAGTTTATTCATGTAAGTTTACGTACTCTTCCAACCATAATTGATAAACTTGGCGGTGTTGAATTAAATATAACAAGTGAAGAATTAAATTTTATTAATGGTTATATAAATAATATTGATAAGCAAAATGGTACAAGCACAGAGAAACTAACAACTACTGGAATGCAAACATTAAACGGTACTCAAGCTGCAGCTTACTGTAGAATAAGATATACGGAAGGTCGAGATTTTAAAAGAACAGAAAGACAAAGAGATGTTCTAGCAGCTCTATTTGAAAAATTTAAAACTGCTTCAATTACTGATTTAGCAGTTATTATGAATGATATACTACCACTAGTTTCAACTAACCTTACTAATACTGAAATAATGTCAATAACAAGTAAAGTTTTAAGTATGGGAGTTCCAACAATTGAACAATCTAGGTTTCCACTTGATGGTAAGTCTGAAATGATTGCCACTGATATGCTTCACTTAACAACTGATATAGAAGAAACTACTAAAGATATACATAATTTCTTATATTCTTTAGA
>NZ_CAKVJA010000022.1 GCF_934754925.1 uncultured Clostridium sp.
TTACTAAGTAATATCATAATGATACAATCGTAATTTAGTGCTCATATAAAAGCACTAAAAAAGAGCCATAGATTTTCTATTGCTCTTTTTTATATATAATTTATAAAGTTTTAATTTTCCTATAATTTATAATAGTTGTACAAAAATTAAAATTTATGGTAAAAAATAAAAAAGTTTCAAGCAGATGTATGGGAAAAAAATATAATATATACAATTAAATAAAAAGTATACACAAATATGAAAAAAATCAAAAAAATATATACAAAAATGTCGAATATTATGTTATAATACATAAGTGAAAAATAGGATAAAACATTTAAGGATGGAGAGGACAAATGAAAAAATTTTTAGCATTACTTTCAGTTTTAGTACTAAGTATGTCAATGTTAGTTGGATGCGGTTCAAAGTCAGCATCTAATGATGAGTTAGTTGTATACTTCGTACCATCAAGAGATCCAGCAGAGATCCAAGAAGCAACTAAGCCATTATCAGAAATGTTAAAGGCTGAATTATCAAAATTAGGATATGATTTTGAGAAGGTAAAAATTGAAGTTGGTACAAGCTTCGAAGCAGTTGGTGAAGCATTATCTTCAGGAACAGCTCAAGTTGGATTTATTCCAGGAGGAACTTATGTATTATATGATGATGGTGTAGATGTTGCATTAACAGCAACTAGATTTGGGTTAAACCATGATTCAGAAAATCCTGCAGATTGGAATACAGCTCCAACAGAAAATACAGATGATAAAGTTAAATACTACAGATCATTAGTAATTGCTGGTCCAAGTGAAAAAGGACAAGAATTAGCTGCAAAAGTTAACAATGGAGAAAAGTTAACTTTAGAAGATATTCAAAGTGCTACATGGGGAGTTTCATCAAACACAACTTCACCAGCAGGATATATTTATCCAAGTCTTTGGTTAAAAGAAAACTTTGGAATATCAATAACAGATCTTAAGAACAAAGTAGCTTTAGATAACTATGCTACATCATTATCTCAATTAGCAAGTGGTCAAATCGATGTAATGGTAACTTATGCTGATGCACGTTTAGACTATGCTGAACAATGGAATTCTAGTTTTGGAAGAACAGCTTCTATATGGGATGAAACAAATGTTATTGGTGTAACAGACGGTGTTTACAATGATACAATATCTGTTACTAAAGATTCATCAATGACTCCAGAATTAAAGGAAGCTATCCAACAAGCTTTCATTAACATAGGTAACACAGAAGAAGGTCAAGAAATTATTTCAATATATAGCCATAAGGGTTATGAGATTGGAAATAACTCTGACTATGATTCAGAGAGAAAAGCACAAGAATTAATTAAGTCTATGCAATAATTTTTAAATAAAATATCTTTTATTTTATTAATTATAAAAATGAGTTCATGTTAGACATGGACTCATTTTGTATATAAAGGCGAAATATACAAAATATTCATAAAAAAGATAAAGTTAGAATGTGAGGGAAACTCGTGATTAAGTTTGACAAGGTAAATAAGGTTTATCCAAATGGATTACATGCACTAAAAAATGTATCACTTGATATAAAGCAAGGTGAGTTCGTAGCAATAATAGGTTTATCAGGAGCTGGTAAGTCTACATTATTAAGAACTATTAATAGAATGCATGATATTAGCGAAGGATCATTAACTGTAAATGGACAAGAAGTAAATGATTTAGCAGGAAAAGATTTAAGAAAGTTTAGACGTAAAGTAGGAATGGTATTCCAATCTTTTAATCTAGTAACTAGAACTACAGTAATAAACAATGTATTAACTTCAAGAGTGCCAGATATGCCATTATGGAAATCTATAATAGGATTATATTCTAAAGAAGATAAAGTTATAGCCTTAGAAGCATTAGATAAGGTGGGCATATTAGATAAAGCTTATGTTAGAGCTGATCAACTTTCAGGAGGACAACAACAAAGAGTTGCTTTAGCAAGAACATTAGCACAAAAGCCAGAAATAATTCTTGCTGATGAGCCAGTTGCAGCACTTGACCCAATAACTGCAAAGCAAGTTATGGATGATTTCAAAAAGATTAATAAAGAATTAAATATGTCAGTATTAATTAATATTCACCATGTAGATTTAGCATTAAAATATGCTGATAGAGTTATTGGAATAAAGGCAGGAGAAATAGTATATGATGGACCATCTACAGAAGTAGATAGTGAAGTATTAAAGCAAATATATGGCCGTGAATTAGCTGCTGATGAAGTAATGGGGGCTTAATTATGTTAGGAAAAATAAAAAATATATTTAAGCCTGAAAAGATAGTTTTAAGTAATGGTAAAGAAATTCAACCTAAAGCTTCAATTGCACCTTTTGTAATAATTGGATTGCTTTTAGCTTTAATAGTTGCAGGAAATGTAACAGGATTTAATTTTGAAACAATAATGAAGAGAGGAAATCAGTTCTTTGTAATATTAAAGGATATGTTTCCACCTGATTTAAGCTATATGAAAACAGTTGTTGCACCACTTATAGAAACTATAAAAATATCTGTTTTAGGTTCTTTAATTGGAAGTTTTATAGCAATTCCTTTTGCTATGTTATGTTCTGTTAATATTAACAAATCTAAAATTGTTTTAAACTTAGTTAGAGTTGTAATGAGTATTACAAGAACATTACCAACGTTAATTATTGCCTTAATATCAACTTATATCTTCGGATTAGGTACTTTTGCAGGTACTGTTGCAATATCAATATTTACTTTTGGTATAGTAACTAAAATGTTATATGAAAAGATTGAAACTGTTGATATGGGACCTTTTGAAGCTATGGAAGCTGTTGGTGCTACAAGAGTAAAAGCCTTTGTTGGTTCAATAATGCCTCAAATAATGCCTTCATATTTATCAATCTGCCTTTATAGTTTAGAAATAAATGTAAGAGCAGCAGCAATACTTGGATACGTAGGAGCTGGTGGTATAGGTCTTATATTAAATGAAAAGATCGGTTGGAGAGAATATGATAGAGTTGGTATGATTCTTGTTATGTTATTCATCACAGTCTTAATTATAGAAAATGGAAGTAAATACATAAGAGAAAGGTTAGGGTAGTATGGAAATATCAGTAAAAAAACAATTAGAAAAACAACCAAATACATGGATAAGTAAAGCCCTAACTGTATTATTTGTAGTACTTGTAATAGTATGGGCTTCAAAGGGAATTAATTTTGGTGGAATTAAATCAAATGGAGTTGATATTGCAAAGAATGTATTATCAGGAATTATACATCCTGATGTAGAAATGCTATTAACTGAAGTGCCAGCATTATTATTAGAAACTATTTGTATAGCATTAATTGGTACTTTAATTGGAGCAATATTAGCAGTACCATTAGCTTTTATATCTTCTACTAACATAATGCCTAAATGGGTAAGTGCTATAGGATTATTTATTATAGCAGCACTTAGAACATTCCCAGCATTCGTTTATGGATTAATGTTTATTCGTGTAACTGGACCTGGTGCTTTTGCAGGGGTTCTTACAGTATCAGTAATATCTATAGGTATGATAGCTAAATTATTTATTGAATCAATAGAAGATTTAGATACTAGAATATTAGAATCTTTAGACGCTGCAGGATGTAATACTTTTGAAAAAATAAGATATGGAATATTACCACAATTATTTACAGATTTCGTTTCTACAGTTATATATAGATTTGAAATAAATATAAAGGATGCATCTGTATTAGGATTAGTTGGTGCAGGGGGAATAGGAGCACCATTAATATTTGCAATGAATGCATTTAATTGGGATGAAGTTGGTGCTATTCTTTGTGGATTAATAGTTCTAGTATTAGTAGTAGAAATAGTTTCAACTAAGATAAGAACTAAGCTTGCTAGAGGGTAAATAATACTTTAATATAATAAAAACTAAAAGAGCTCATCTTATAGATGAACTCTTTTAGTTTTTTTGTTTTTTATTATAGTAAAATACTATAATATCTAGATGTATCTACAACTACTTTTGGATTGTTTTTAAAATAGTTTATAATTAGTTCCGGCATCTCAATTAAAATTTCATTAACAACAGTACAGTTTTCATAACATTCATAACCACCGGCACCACTTGCTCTATAGTTATTCATAACTAAAGTTAAATTCTTATCTTCAGATAATTCTTCACCATTAAACTTAATAGAAGTAACTCTATTTCCAACTTCCTTAGTTAAATCAAAAGTATAGTTTATATTTGAGAAGTAATCATAATTATAATGTTCAACTTTAGGTTTTAAGAATCTTTCAGATATAGTTACATTCCCATTATTATTTTCAAAATAACTAGCAGCTCTTTCTAAAGCTAACTTTAATATTTCTCTATTAACTTCAAGAACAACTAAAGTATTTGGGTATGGATAAGTAGATAAAATATCTCTTACAGTAACATTTTTACCAAAACCTTTTATTACATTTGCAAAAGCAGTACATGATATATCAGCATTAGTACTTTCAAGTTGGATTTGATTTATAAAGTTAGCTAAATTTGATCCATTTAAAGCCATATCTAAATGAGTTGTAGGTTGAAGTTCAGTATCTAAAACACCAACTGGAGTATCTAACCATTCTTGAACCTTATTTTCTAATGGTAAGAATTTATCGTACATTTCTTTATTAGGATTTAATTCTATATTTTCTAATGATGAAGTAATTTCTATTGAACCATTATCATCTATAGTAAGTTTTAATTCTAAGAATTTACTACCATTATGCGGAGTTTGAGCTATATGAGTTCCATGAAGCTCTTTATCAGCAATAGGTAAATGTTGATGTCCAGTAAGAAGTATATCAAAATCAAATTCCTTACATATCTTATAAGCTATATTTTCTTTTGTAGTACTTAATTGTTTATGAGACTCTAAATCATATTCAAATCCACCATGATAAACACCTACAATTACATCACATTGTTCTTTTACAGTGTGGTAATGTTTTTTTATTGAATCAAAAGTATCAATAATATCGATATTTTCTATATTTTCAGGACGTTCCCATCTGTTAATAAAATCAGTAGTAAATCCAATTACTCCTACTTTTAATCCATTTTCCATTGTTTTTATTTTATATGGAAGGATTGGTAATTCATTAGTTTTATCTATAACATTAGTGCAAAGACAAGTAGCATTTAAGTTATCTAAATATTTCTTTAAATATTTTTTTCCATAATTAAAGTCATGATTACCAAGAGTAATAAAGTCATATCCACCAGCATTCATAACAGTTGATATTGGATGTATATCAAACTCTGAATTGCTTAAGTAGTTTGTAAAAGGTGAACCTTGAATAGTATCTCCACCATCAATTATTAATGTGTTTCCGTCTTTATTGAAATGATTAATTATATTAAGTAAACCAATATTTTTTTCATTTCTTTCTACGTAATCTGTTGGATAAACATATCCATGAAGGTCTGATGTAAAATAAATTTTTAGTTCTTTCATTAAATAATACCTCTTCGTTAGTTAAATTTATATAAATAATATTGATTATATCATATTTGCTTTTAAATAAGGTAAAATTTATTACAGAAACAAATATGTAAAAATATTACAATTATTGTTAAAATGTATTATAATATAATTAATATATAGTTAATTCACTAAAAGATTGCAGATTAGGGAACTATAATAAGAAAAATGGTATGAGAGTTAGGGGAGAAAGAGGATGAAGGTTATTAGTGTATGTAATCATAAAGGGGGATGTGCTAAAACTACAACAGTAGTAAATATAGCAGCAGAATTAGTTAATTCAGGTTACAGAGTTTTGATAATAGACAATGATTATCAAGCTAACTTAACAACTAGCATAGGGTTTAAGCCAGATAAAGAGTCACTAGTTAATTGTCTTAGAGGAAAAAAATCTTTAAGAAAAACAATAAAGAAATGTGCAACCTTAGATGGATTAGATATTATCCCAAATAATTCAGAAGTTAGTAATGCTGATTTAGCTTTAATAAAGATGAGAAATTGTAAAAGAATATTAAAGAAATTAATAGAAGAAGAAAACTTAAAAGATGATTATGATTTTATATTAATAGATTGTCCACCAAGTCAATCTATTACTACTATTAATGCATTAGTAGCAAGTGACAGTATAATAATACCAATGGAACCGTCTTTATTTAATATGCAAGGTCTTAAAAATTTATCAAAAACAATAAAATTAATTCAAAAAACTTTCAATAAGAAATTAAAGGTTGAGGGAATATTATTAACAAGAGTAGACTCTAGAACAAAGCTTAGTGAAAATTTTAGAAAAGAGATAAAAGAATCTTATTCATATAGAGTGTTTGAAACAGAAATACATCAAAGTAGTATAATAGTAAAAAGTCAAACAAATGGGCTACCAGTATCTATGTATGATCCAAGATGTAAAAGTGCACAGGAATATAGAAGTGTAACAGATGAAATTTTAAATACATCCTTTACTAAGAAAATTAGTACTGTATCAACTATAAAAAGTAAAAAGAATAGTGAAGTAGCTAAGATTTGCTAAAATAAGTTCTAGTATAGAGAGTAACAGAAATGTTGCTCTCTTACTTTTTATAAATTAAGTTTAATATTTATTTACACTTTGAATAGAATTAGTAATATAAATAAAATTTGGAGGGATTACATGGATTATGATGTTATTGTAATAGGTGCGGGAATATCAGGACTTACAGCAGCAGCGTTACTAGCAAAGAGAAATTTAAATGTATGCGTAATAGAAGCACAATATAAACCAGGTGGATCTTGTGGAATATTTAAGAGAAAAGATATAGTCTTTGAGCAAGGAGCTGCAATGATTTATGGTTTTAATGATAGAGGATTTAGTCCTCATAGATTTGTTTTTAATGCATTAGAAGAACCTATAGATATAATAAAGCACGATGAACTTTATGCCATTAACTTTGGAAAACATAGAATAATTTTTCATGAAGATATAGATAAGTTTATAGAAGAGTTAGCTAAGGTATTTCCTAATGAAAAAGAAAATTTTAAAAAGTTTTACAGAGACTTATCAAAAAGGTATATGAAAATAATAGCGGAAAATCCAGCCTTTATATCTCCAGATGCAATAAAAAAAGAAGATGGATTACAATCCTTATTAAAACATCCAATAGAATATATAAGATTTTTAGGATATATGAATAAAAATACTAAAAGTATATTAAAAAAATATTTTAAAGATAATAATGTATTTAATTTCTTTGACAAATTAACATCTACATATTGTTATACAAATGTTGAAGAAACTCCAGCAATATTATCTTCGGTAATGTTTGTAGATAATCATTTTGGTGGAAGTTATTATCCGGCAGGTTCAACATTAAATTTAGTTGGAAAGTTAGAAAAGGTTATAGAAGAAAATAATGGACAAATGATATATAACACAGAAGTAGAAAAAATAATAGTAGAAGATAATAAGGCAACAAAAGTTAGGTTAGATAACGGAAAAACTATAAGTGCTAATTATATTATTAACTCAGGTACAGTATGGAACTTATATAATAAGTTGTTAAAAGATAGCGCAAGTGAAGAAGCTAAAAATTGGGCAAATTCCTTAGAGCCATCATATCAGTCTATGGTATTATTTGCTCTTGTAAAGGAAGATGTAATTCCTAAAGGAACATTACCAATAGAAATGTTAGTTGGAGATGAAACTAAATTAGATGAAAATGAAATAACTGTTTATATCTTAAGTATAGATGATAAAACTTTATGTAAAAAGGGATACCATACAATCGTGGCAATAGGACCTACTTTTAAGGAGTGGCCAAGAGGATTTAAGAATAATTATAATACTGAAGTATATAGGCAAATGAAAGAAGTAGAGAAGAATAGAATGCTAGAAGTTTTAGAAAAGAGATTTCCAGGATTTAAGGAAAATATATGTCACCTAGAAATTAGTACTCCAACTACCTTAAATAGATATGTTTTAAAGGAAGGGGGAAGTGTAGCTGGTCCAAAGCAAAAGCTAGGGCAACATATGCTAAAAAGATTAAAAACTAAGAGTGAAATAAGCAACCTTTTTAATTGTGGGGAATCAACTGTTATGGGAACTGGAACACCAGCAGTCACTATATCAGGAATAAGTGCTGCAAATCTTATATTAAGAGAACTAGGAATAGAGGAATTTGAATATAAAGAAGAAATGAAAAATTATGTTAATATAGTTAGCAAGCCTTTTAAATATGAACAAATAAAAATAGGTAAAAGTGAAGAGGGAGATAAGTTAGCTAAGCTAGCTTTAAGATGCCAATTTTGTGAAAAACCATCATGTGAAAAAGCATGTAAAAATAATGTTTCTATTAGAGATATAAATAGAAGAATAGCTGTAGGTAATTTTTATGGAGCTAAAAAGATATTAAAAAAATGTGGTATCAACCCATGCTTAAGTTGTGAAGATAAAGAATGTGAAAATAATTGTATAAGAAAGAATTTTGCTGAAGAAGTAAGTATAAGAGAAATTAATATTAATCTTTAGGAGTTATATTATGTATATTCTTCAAATTGAAAATTTGCATAAAAAATATAATGATTTTGAAGTAATAAAGGGTATAAATCTGTCTATAAATAAGGGAGAAATATATGGATTATTAGGGCCAAATGGAGCTGGTAAAAGTACTTTAATAAAAATTATATGTGGCATTGAGAAAATTACATCAGGAAAAGTAATTTTTGAAGAAAAAGAAACAAATATAAATAAGTATAAAAAGAATATTGGTTTATTACCACAAGATATTTCTGTATATCATAATTTTACAGCAAGGGAAAATGTATCATTTTTCTGTTCCTTATATGGATATAAGGGAAAGGAACTTAAGAAAAGAGTTGATAAATCATTAGAATTTGTTGGTCTTTTAGATGTAGAGAATAAAAAAGCTTGTGAATTTTCAGGCGGAATGAAGAGAAGATTAAATATGGCATGTGCAATAGCTCACAGTCCAAGGTTAATAATAATGGACGAGCCAACTGTAGGTATAGATCCACAATCAAGAAATCATATATTAGAATCAGTAAAAAAGTTAAATGAAGAGGGAGCTACTATAATATATACATCTCATTACATGGAAGAAATAGAGGAACTATGCAATAATATCTCAATTATGGACAATGGAAAGATAATAGCAAGAGGAACTAAGGAGTATTTAAAATCAAGTATAGTCACTGATAATATTTGTACTATATATCTTAAAAAAGATATTTATAATATAAAAAAACATATAAGTAAAATTCAAGGTGTTAAAAATGTAGAAATACACCATAAAGAAATTAAATGTTTCTATTCTAAGGAGGCATATATACTTCAAAAAATTATAAACACAATTTCTAATAATAGTGGAATTATAGAAAATATAAAAAGCGAAGATCCAACATTAGAAACTGTGTTTTTAACATTAACAGGAAAACAATTAAGAGATTGATGTAACTGAGGTTAAATATGATATTAATTAAGTTAATAAATAAAGAAGTATTACAGTTTTTTAGAAATAAATCTAATGTAGCTACAATGTTTATATTTCCAATAGTTCTTATAGTTGTTATGGGATTTTCATTAAATGGTCTTATGAATGTTGATCATAATATTTTTGAAAATGAAAAGGTATATTTTAAAGTGAATACTTTAAATAAAGATAGTATATATTTAAAGGTTTTTAATAGTTTTAAGGAAAGCTGTAAAGAAAATATGAAAATAGAATTTCAAGAGGTATTTAATGAAAGTGAAGGAAAAGATAATGTTAATAATTATGAAGGGCTAGCTTTTATAGATATATATGAAGATAAATATGACTTTTATAGGAACGAGAATAAAGAAAGTACAGCTCAAAAGGTATTTAGAAGTGTGTTTAATCAATATTTAGAAAAATATGCAGTAATAAATAGTATAGTAGATGAATCTCCTGATTTTATTAATGAAATTAGGCACAATGAAAGTGCTATCGAAGTAAGAGAAGAGGGAATAAATAGCAATGGAATAAGTTCCTTTACTTATTATACTTTTGCAGAACTTGTATTAATTATACTATATATATCACAAATAACTAATGTATCAGCTTATAACGAAAGAGTTGAAAATACATTAGAAAGATTAAAGTTATCTAAGGCAAGTAATTCTAACATCATATTATCAAAAATTATTTTAGGAGTAATAGTAGGAGCAATTCAAGTAATTATAGTTTATTTTGTTAGTACTATATTTTTAAATATTAATTGGGGTAAAGATTTAAAATTAATGATAATAGTTTTAATTTCTTTAATAATTTTTAGCTCTATTTTAGGAGTTACCATTAGTTTTGTTTTTAAAGATAATAAGGTGGCATCAAGTATAATAAACACATTATTGATAGTTTTGGGATTTTTAGGTGGAGCATATGTTCCCATATCGTTAGTAAAATCAACTGCAATAACTAATATTTTGTGCCAAATGACTCCTACATATTGGGCAAATATAGCATTGTTAAGTTTAAGCTCTGGAATTAGAACCAATTATTCAATAATATCAATAATTATATCTTTAGAATTATCTTTAATATTGTTAGTTATATGTATTATTAGTATTAACTTGAGAGCAGGTGATAAGATTGTTTAGGGTAATGGTTAACACTGCAAAATTATTATTTAAGAAAAAGAGCTTTATTATTATGGGAATAGTATCGCCTGCAATTGTTATAGTTTTTTTTAGTTTTGCATTTGGAAGTAATATGAATTATAAAGTAGGCATAATTGATAAGGATAACAGCTATATTTCAAAAGATATAATAAATGTTATAAGTAATATAGAAGATATAGATATAGTTGATATAAAAAAAGATAATTATGAAATGTTACTTGCATCTCACCAAATACAAATAGCTATCATAATTGAAAAAAATTTTAGTAATAATTTATTAAATTTAGAAGAGGGGAAAATTACTATAAAATCAATTTCTAATAGTGATATTAAGGAAACTTTAGTATCGATGATAAAATCAAAAGTAAATAATTTAAGTTTAATAGCTAAAATAAGTGATAAGAATATTGAGAAATTTAAAGAAAAAAATGAAAGTTATAAGGAAAATTTATTTAAAGTTAACCTAAATGAAGCTAATAAGAGCAGACCTGCTATAGAAAATTCTATAGGTATAGTTATAATGATGATTTTGATAAGTGGTGCTACTATAGCAAATTTCTTAATTGAAGATGAAGAAAATAACACTAAATCAAGAGTTTTGGTAAGTGGAATAAAGCCATATAAATACTATATAGCTTTGTTTATAGTATTTTATTTAGTATCATCTATAACTAGTGTTATATATTATCTTCTTTGTAAATTGTTAAAACTAGACTTTGGAATGAATAATACTAATAACTTTTTATTGGTTATGTTATTACTTAATTTAGTAGCTATAGCTTTAAACTTGTGTATTGTTAGTTTCACTAGAAATAGATATATTGCTAGTACAGTTAATATATTAATAGTTATACCAACTTGTATGTTATCAGGTGTATTTTGGGATTTTGAAATTATGCCAAATTATTTACAAGATTTAGGAAGACTAATGCCGCAGAGATGGGTATATAGATGTATAGAACTTTTGCAAGTATATAATGATTTAAGTTATATATATCCATATATTTTTTGTATGATAGCAATATCTTTATTGTTATTTATACTAAGTTTATTTATGTTTAAAATAAGAAAATCATAGAAATTAAGAATAAAAATATTAAATATAGCTGAAATTAAAGTTATATAAAATTTATATAGTAAAGAGGAAACCTTAATTATGGCTAGATTTACATGGAAACAACTATTAAATAAAAATCGTATTAGAGATTATAAAAGTACTAAAAAAAATCTAGATTGTAGAGATGAATTTGAAAATGACTATGATAGAATTTTATTTAGTGCATCATTTAGAAGGCTTCAGGATAAAGCACAGGTATTTCCTTTAGAGAAATTAGACTTTGTTAGAACAAGATTAACACACTCCTTAGAGGTATCTTCAATTGCTAAATCTCTTGCTATAAGTATTGGCTATAAATTAATTGATATTACTGCAAATTCAGAAGAGCAAGTTAATGTTAAAATGGTTGAAGAAATGAGTAATATATTAGCTTGCGCAGGGCTTATACATGATTTAGGAAATCCTCCTTTTGGTCATTTTGGAGAAGTTGCTATTAGAGAATGGTTTGAAGAGAAGTTATCTAAAAATGATGATGGTAATTATACTTTTTATTATGATAAATATACCTTTAATTTAGATAAACAAGAAGCTTTAGATTTATTGAACTTTGAAGGAAATGCACAAGGATTAAGAATTCTGACAAAACTTCATTTTGTTATAGATAGATTTGGAATGAATTTAACAACAGGAGTATTAAGTTCAGTTATAAAATATCCAATTTCATCAGTAGAATTAGAAAAAAGTAAATTAAATAAAATGGGATATTTTAAATCAGAAAGTGCTGTCTTTAAGGAGATAGCAGATGATACTAATATATGGTGCGCTAGAAACCCATTAGTTTATATTTTAGAAGCTGCTGATGATATAGCATATCTTTTAGGGGATTTAGAGGATTCCTTTAATAAAAAAATAATATCTCATGATTTATTTAAAGCAAAGTATGAAGAGTTTATTAAAGAAGAGGGGTATGAAGAGAAAACTCTAGAAGAAAGTTTATCATTTTATTTATCAAAAAATTATGATATAGCAAAAGAGGAGTATGGATATGAGGATCCTGGAGAATATGCATTAAAATCTTTTATTATAAAACTAAATAGATATTTAAAAGACTCAGTAATAGAGGAATTTCTTTCTTCTTATGACGAGATTATGAATGGAGTCTATCAAGGAGATTTAATAGGAAATTCAAAGGCTAAAAATATTACTATGTTTTTAAGAAATATCTCTAAAGAATATGTTTATACTAATGAAAAAATAGTTACTAATGAAATAGTTGGGTATAATATAATTCATTCCTTATTAGATATTTTTATACCAGCTTCTTTAAATAAAAATGTTAAGCCTTATAAAGGGTACGATGGTAAATTATATTCTCTAATTTCTAAAAATTATAGATTTGTTTGCGAAAATAATATTGATCAAAGTGAATGTAGTGAGGATTATTCAAGATTATTATTAGTAACAGATTTTATATGTGGTATGACAGATTCTTATGCGGCTTATCTTTATCAAGAAATTAAAGGTATGAAGGTGTAAGGGAGCAATTAGTAAAAAATAATTATTGTAAAAAATTCATTAATATTACATTTTATTGTGATATAATTAACATATCATTAAAAATGGGGTAATACTAATGAAAATAAAAATAATTTGTTTAGAAGAAGAAAATAAAATTAAGTTTGATAATAATTTATCTAAATTTGAAATGTTAGATAATAAGAATTTTAAAATAAGGGCTAAATATTATAACGTTGAAAAAAGTATAGTTGAGGTTTACTATTTAATAGAAGAGTCAGAAATTGATAAATGTAATTTAAATAAGAATTCAGATAAGATTTTAGTGCTAGTAAAATCTTTAAATGAAAATAATATGAAATTAATAGCTAAGTTAAGAAGTAGCTATAATATAACAGTTGCAATTGGTGAAGTTAATATAACAAATAAAAATATAAAAGAAGAATTTAATAAATTAAATAATGTAATAATAATAAATAAATTAAAGAAAGAAAATAAAATAGATTTAAAATTATTATCACTAATGCTAAATAATAAGGAAATCATTTGTAACTTAAATTTAAATAAGAGAAATAATATTATTTTAATTGATAGTGGTGAGAGTATAGGTAAAATAGTCTTATCTGTATTAGAACAATTTAAATATATACAAAATAGTAAAGAATATAATTTATATTTATATTCTAAAGAAGAAGTTGGAATTCAAGAGTTAACATATTTAGAGGATCCTATAAGAGAATATATTTACAATGATGCTATATTAAAAGTTAATACAGCAGTTAATGATAATATTAATGATAAAAAATATTTTCTTATAGTTACAACTAAATAATATTAAATTATGTTAGAAACCTAGTTAAAATAAACTAACCCGCATAAATAAAGGGAAAGAGTATATTTTAACTAGGTTTTTCTTGTTAATAAAAAAACTATATTGTTAAATTAATAACTTAAATAACTTAAATAATTATTTAAAAATTTAAATAAGTTGTAGAAAAAAGTCGAAGCTTGTACAATTATTTTTGTCAGAGAGATTAAATATTCAAATGAGTGTTAAAAAATATACAAGGAGAAGATTATATGTTAGAAATTATTAAAAAGACATTAACGGACAATGCTATTTTAGGTGCAATATTTTCATCAGTAGCAATAATCCTTTTAGGATTTTATTTAAGAAAGAAAGAAATTTTAAATTCAAATGCTTCTAAAATGTTAACAAAAGTAGTTCTTACAATTTCATTACCAGCATTAGCTTTTACATCATTTATGAAGGATATAAATGGAGAACAATTAAAGCAAGGTATGAGCATCTTAGTTTGGGGATTTGCAATTTATATTGTATTAATACCAATAACTAAAATAATGTATTCAAAAGTAAAAGGCGATAAACAAGATGTTTATAGAGTTCTTACTATATTTGGTTCAACTACATTCTTTGGTACACCAATAGTTACTGCAGTATACGGAGCAGTAGGTACTATGTACTCAAATATATTTAACATAGCTTACAGAGTATTCTTATATTCTTATGCATTTGTAAAAATGTCAGGAACAAAAATGGACAAAGAAAACTTCAAAAAGAATATGAAAGAAATTTTCTTAAACCCAATTATAATAGCTACATTCTTAGGATTATTTATTTGGTTATTCCAAGAAAAACTTCCTCAAATAGCTGTAGCATCAGCAGATGGAGTTACAAACTATGCATTTTTAAGAATAGATCAAACTTTACCATGGATGTATAAACCACTTACTTATTTAAGTAATTTAGCATCACCACTTGCATGGATTTCAATTGGAGCTACATTAGCAGAAGTACCATTTAAAAAAGCAGTATCACAAAAGGATGCTTGGGGATATAGTTTAATTAAAGTATTCTGTGTACCAGCAATAAACTTTGTTTTATTATTAGCTGTTAGTAAATTAGGAATATTACCAGTTTCTTTTGAAGGTATGGCAACAACAGTAATAATGATGGCAGCTCCAACAGCTACAGTTGCAGCAGCTTATGCAATTAGTTATGACAGAGAATCATTATTTACATCAAACTGTTCTCTATTATCAACTGTTGTAGCAGTAGCAGCAATGCCAATTCTTATAGTTATATTAGAAGTTATAAGAAATATAGGATTATTTGCATAAAATAAATTAGTTAAGTTTCACAGCTTAGAATATACAACATAGAAAATAGGACAAGCCATTCCATAAAAGGAGTGGTTATTGTCCTAAATCATATTATTTATGTTTAGATAAAAGGAGATAAAAATTATGATAAAGTTAGTTTGTTATGGTGTTAGAGAAACAGAAGTTAAATACTTTGAAGAAATAAATAAAAAATTTGGTTATGATATTAAATTAGTAACTTTAGGTCTTAATCATGAAAATGTAAAAGAAGCAATTGGCGCAGAAGCTGTAATGGTTAGAGGTAACTGTAAAGCTGATAGACAAAATTTAGAATTATTAAAAGCTAATGGTTTAAAATATCTTTTAACTAGAACTGTAGGTTTTGACCATGTTGATTTAGAAGCAGTTAAAGATTTAGATTTAAAATGTGCTAGAGTTCCAGGATACTCTCCAAATGCAATATCTGAATTAGCAGTTTCTTTAGCAATGATGTTATTAAGACATACAGCTTATACTGTAAATAGAACAAGAGAGAAGAATTTTGTTGTTGACTCATTTATGTTTAGTAAAGAAGTTAGAAATTGTACAGTTGCTGTTTTAGGTGCTGGTAAGATTGGATTAACTACAGCTAAGTTATTTAAAGGATTAGGAGCTAGAGTAATAGCTTATGATGTATTCCAAAGTGATGCAGCTAAAGAAGTAGTTGAATTTATGGAATTAGATGAAGTATTAGCACAAGCAGATATAATATCAGTACATATGCCATATATTAAAGACGTAAATTACCACATGATAAATGATGAATTTATTTCAAAAATGAAAGATGGAGCTATATTAGTTAATACTGCTAGAGGTGAGGTTCAAGATATTGAAGCTATAATAAGAGGTATCGAAAGCGGAAAGTTAGGCGGTTTTGGAACTGACGTTTTAGAAGGTGAATCTGTAACATTCTTTAAGGATTTAAGAGAAAAAGAATTAGAAAATGATTTACATCAAAAATTAGTAGATCTTTACCCAAGAGTATTAGTAACTCCTCATATTGGTTCTTATACAGATGAAGCATTAACAAATATGATAGAGTTTTCTTATGAAAATTTAAGAGATTTCTTAAATGAAGGTACTTGTAAAAATAGTATAGCTTAATTATTATTATATTGGGGTGTTTTTAACACCCTTTTTTTTATGTATTTAAATAAAATATAAAGAGAAAATGATATTGGTGATATATATATGAAAATGAAGTTCAAAAGGGCCATAACTTTATGGGCTGTAATAATTACATTTATTCCATTAGTTTTATCTTATATTATTTTTATAAATTCAAAGATAGCTGATACAGATGAAAATATTAAAAATACTTTAAGAGAAGTAGGAAATGTTGTAAGCCAAAATAAATTAGTTGAGGAGAAACTTTATAATAGGGATAATGATAAAAGTATTCAAGAATATACAAAAATATTTATAGAGAATTTCAGTGATATTGATATTATTGTTGTTGGAGATATGACTGGAGAAAAATACTCTCATCTAGATGAATTACAGATAGGTAAAATATATGTAAATGAGGATAATAGGGATGTTATAGATAAGGGAATAAGTTATTACTCTATAATGGAAGGTTCTATGGGAACTACATTAAGATGGTTTGAACCTATATTTTATAATAATAAGCAAGTTGGATTTGTTATGGTAGGTAAATATGAAGACGAGATTATTAGAATTACATCTCAAACTAAATTTACCTATAGTTTGTTGTTTATTTTTTCTATTTTACTATCAATAATAGGAGCTACAATATTAGCAAATAAAACTAAAAAATCAATATTAAATATGGAGCCAGTAGAAATTGCTGCTTTATATAGAGAGAAAAATATAATTCTAGATAGTGTAAATGATGGAATTATATCTTTAAATAAAAATAAGGAAATTGTAGAGATAAATAAGAGTTGTTATAAGTTATTTGATGATTTTAAAGTAGATGATATTTTAGAAAAGATTAATTTTTATATAGATAATAGAGAAGAAATTGAAATGAAGGAATTTGTTATAAAGGGTAAAAAAATATTTATCACAATTAAAAATATTAGTTTAGGTGATAATTGCCTTAGAACAATAATTACCTTAGTTGATAAAAATCCTATTAATAAGATAGCAAAAGAAATAACTGGAGTAGATGAAATAATTAAAAACTTAAGGGCAAGTGTTCATGAGTTTAAGAATAGCCTTTATGTAATTTTAGGACTACTTGAAATAAAGGCTTATGATGATGCTAAAAAATATATTTTAAAAATACAAAAGATTCAAGAGAATACTATAAGTAAATTTGCTAGTATTGAAGATAAATATGTGAGGGGATTATTAATTAGTAGAGAATCTGTTGCTAAAGAAAGAAAAATAGATTTTGTATTAACAGAGGAATCTTTTTTAGAAGAGAATCATGGAATTATAGATTCAAATGATATAGTAACCATACTTGGAAATCTTATTGAAAATGCATTTGAAGCATGTTCTTTATGTGGAGATATTAAAAAGATAGTAGAAGTATCATTATATGAAGATGAATCTGCTATAGAAATTCAAGTGCGTGATAATGGAAAAAATATTGATAAAAAAATAAGAGATACATTATTTATTGAAGGTATATCATCAAAGGGAGAAGGAAGAGGAACAGGTCTATATTTAGTTAAGAATAGAGTTGAAATTTATAATGGAAGTATAGATATTGAAGAATTTGGTGATGAAAAAATATTTGTTATAACTATTTTAAAGGGGGTAGAAAAATAATGAACGTATTAATAGTAGAAGATGATCCAATGGTGGCTTTAATTAATAAGAGATATTTAGAGAAAATTACAGGAGTAAAAACTTTTGGGCCTGTAATGTATGAGAAGGAAATAATTTCGAGTTTAAAAAAGAATAATATAGATTTAATATTAATGGATGTATTTTTACCCGAAAAAAGTGGAATAGATATATTAAAATCACTTAGAGAAAAAAATATTTTTATTGATGCAATTATGATAACTGCAGCAAATAGTACTGATGAAATTAAAAAAGCATTTGCATATGGAGTAGTAGATTATTTAGTAAAACCTTTTGAATTTGAAAGATTTAAAGAAGCTATTAATAAATATAGGGTAAAAAATAAGTTGCTACTTAATGATGAAGTGTTAACTCAAAAAGATATAGATACTTTACTTATGAATAGTTCGTTAGAAAGTCAAGTTAAGCTTCCAAAGGGTTTAAATGAGAAAACATTAGATAGGGTAATTAAATTTTTAAATGAGAACTCTAATGAGGTTTGGACATTAAGAGAAATTGCATATGAAATAAAAATCAGTAATGTAACTATTAAAAAATATATGGATTATTTAGAGAGTATAGGGAAAGTTAATTCAGAAATGACTTTTGGAAATGTTGGAAGACCTGAATATAAGTACTTCGTAAAAAAATAATATTGAAAATATGGGTAATAAAGGTTAAATATGGTATAATATAAGTATATTTTGTGAGGGGGCTACATTATGAAGTATGAAAAATATAAATATTTAGGATTTCTAGGATTATTATCATTAATAGGACTTAAAGGGTTTGTAACACATAATTATTTATGGTTTATTTTATTTATAAATTACTTATGGTTTACTTTCTTTTATGACAATAGTATCGTATATAAATTACAATTTAAAAATAAGTAAAATTTTTATTGATATGTAGGTGAAATAAGTGGAGGAATATATTTGTGAATTATGTAAACGTCAAGGGATTATTAAAATTACTGAGCATCATTTAGTACCTAAGGAGGTTGGAGGAGCAAAATTACCTGTGGCACTATTATGTCAAGATTGTCATAAGCAAATTCATGCTTTATATACTAATAAGGAGCTTGCAATGAGGTTAAACACATTACAAGCTTTAGAGAGAGATGAAAGAATTGCAAGATATTTAAGATATATTAGGAAACAACCTCCAACTAAGCATATAACTATAAAGAAATCACGAGCTTTAAGGAAAAAAGGCTAAAGTAAAGATTAAATGTGATAAAATCACATTTGGTTAATTTTAAGGGAAACAATGAATAGTTAAACGAATATAATTTTATTAAAGGCAGAAAAATAATTCTTAAGAATTGTCTTTTTATAAATTATAGGAGAGAACTACTATGAAAGTTATTAAAGAATCAGAATTCATTAATGAAATAAATGAAGGATTAGTACTGGTAGATTTCTATGCAGATTGGTGCGGACCATGTAAAATGCTTTCACCAATATTAGAAGAGATAAATGATGAAGATGAAAATGTAAAAATTATTAAAGTTAATATTGATGATTCAAGATTTTTAGCAAAATATTATCAAATACAATCAATACCTACATTAATATTATTAAGGAATGGCCAATTTTTGAACAAAATGATTGGATTTAGACCTAAGAAAATCATAAAAGAGTTAATAGAAAAGGGAAAATAAATAAATGAAAAAATAAAGTGCATCATAATTATATTTTGATACACTTTATTTTTTATTTACCAACTTCCTGATGAGCCACCACCATTAGATGAACCACCACCGAATCCTCCAAATCCGCCACCGGAGCCAGAACTACCTCCAAATCCGCCACCACCACCTCTTCTGCCATTAAAGAAGTTATTCCAAAACAGTAAATTTAATAGTGTTGACATAATACGGCCTCTATTAAAAAAAAGATCTAAAAAGACTAAGACTAAAAATCCAATTCCGAAAAAACCTAAATCTTTATTCTTAGAGGAGTTTGATTGTGTTTGAGAAGGTAATTCAATATCTAATGATTTATCTAATGTAACTCCATATTCTTCAGCAATATAATCACAAAGTTTACTATAGCTATTTAAAAGGCCTTCTCCATAATTTCCTTGGGAGAAACTTGGCTTAGCTAAAGACTCCATAACTCTATTACTTAAGGCATCAGGAATAGTACCTTCAAGTCCACGTCCTACTTCAACTCTGTAGCGCCTATCATTAATTGCTAATAATATAAGAAGTCCATTATCCTTATCACTTTCACCTATTCCCCAAGCTCTAAAAAGCTTATTGCTATAATCTTCAATGGGAATATTATTGGTAGAATCAATTACCACAATTATAGATTGAGCACCTGTTTTATCTTCTAATTCTTTACCTATTGAAACTATTTTTTCCTTATAGTTATTATTAATGGTATTAGTATAATCATTAATATATTTTAGATTAGTAGGATTAGGATAATTACTGCTAGCATTAGTTATGTAATATACACTGCATAATAGTAATAATAAAAATAAAGTAACAACTTTAAGATTACTTTTAAAATTTTTCATAATCTTTAACTTGAGAAGTTAACTTCAGGTACTTGTTGTGAACCTTCAGTAGCTTTATACAAAGGTCTCTCATCAAAACCAAATAATGATGCAACTATTTTTGTAGGAAAGCTTTTAAGTTTTGTATTATAGGTGGTAACAGCAGTGTTATAATCTTGCCTTGCTATAGCTATTCTATTTTCAGTACCTTCTAGCTGTATAGAAAGGTCTTGAAAGTTTTGATTTGATTTTAAGTTAGGATAATTTTCAACAACTAATAATAATCTTGAAAGAGCACCACTTAACTCGCTATCTGCATTAGCTTGTTCAGTAATATTATTAGCACCAGCCAATTTACTTCTTGCATCGGCAATTTCTGTGAATATATCTTTTTCTTGAGATGCATATCCTTTTACTGTGTTAACTAAATTTGGAATTAAGTCAGAGCGCCTCTGAAGTTGTGTATCAATATTTGATTCAGCAATATTAACATTTTGCTCTAATTTAACTAAATTGTTATAACTTGATATCATAGGAATCGCAATTATTATTAGTATAACAATAACTGCAATTAAAGATTTAACCCATGTTTTCATAGTTTCATCTCCTTTCTATTATTTAGTATGTGTATAAATTTAAAGTAATATAGGTTATATATATTAGTTTGAATTTTTTAATTATAGAAAAATATTTTAAAAGCTATATTTATCAATGATTATAATTTATAGTTAATATATAGTTAGTGACAATTAGGAGTAAGGCGAAGAAAATGGAAAATAGTAGAGATATATTAAATAAATTAAAAGAGTTAACATATGAGAAAAATATATATTTAATAAAAGATACACTTAATTCTATCCATAAGCTTATAAAAGGAAAAATATTTGAAGAGTACTTAGGATTCTTATTTGAGGGAAATGGATATATAGCAACTATAAATGGTGGTTCCCATGATGGTGGGGCAGATATAATACTATCTAGACCAGATAATCCTAACAAGACAGTTTGGATAATACAAGCTAAAAATACAATAAGACCTTTAGGTAATCCTGATATTATTGAAGAATTGCTAAAATTTGAGGAGGAAAGTAGTAAAAAGTATAGCTGTAAATACTTTATGATAGTTTCTTTAAATGGATATGTAGAAAATGCAAATATGTTTAATAAAACAAGTATGTCTTTAGAAGATTTTGAGTTTGTAGAGGAACTTATAAATAACTATAGAGAAAAAAATAATGTTGGAATATTGCTACCTGATTTAAAACCACATAATAGATACACATATAAAGAAGTTAAAGCTATTTTAGAAAATAATAATAGAGTAGCAGTTCCTAATGCAACAGGAACAGGAAAAAGTTTTATTATACTTCAACTTTTATTTGATTATAGATATAAGAAATCTATGGTTTTAGCACCTACTAATGAAATATTAGATAGATTAAAAATAATAGCACCTTGGAGTATTACTAAGTGTAAATTTTATACTTATAGTAAATTTTTCTCTTTGTATTCAAAGGGAAAGTTAGACAATATAGATGTTGATTTAGTTATTTTAGATGAAATGCATAGAGCTGGAGCCTTGAGTTGGGGAAAAGCTGTTAAATATGTATTACATGAAAATAATACTGCTAAAGTTGTAGGACTTTCAGCAACTCCAATTAGATTTTTAGATAATAATAGAGATATGATTAATGAACTGCTTTATGGAAATTCAACTACTCCAATAAGTCTTTCTGAAGCAATAGTTAGAAAAATTTTACCTATGCCTATTTATGTTTCTGCAATGTATGATTTAGACAAAGAAATTGATAAAAAGCTTAAGTTAATGAAGAAATTAAATATATCATTAGAAGATAAGAAAAGGTATATAGAAGAACTTAATATATATAAGAGCAAATGGGAGAAAGAAAGTAGGGTAGAATCTATAATAAAAAAGCATTTGCCTGATAATAAAAAATTAAAGTTTATAGTTTTTTGCGAAAATAATAAACATTTAAGAGAAATGAAAGATGAAGTTGTTAAGTGGTTTAAAAGTGCATTAAATGAGAATTTTAAAGTAAGCTCTTTTGTTATAACCTCAACTAATACAAAAAGTAAGGAAAATTTAGCAGCTTTTGAAAGTGAAAATAATGAAAATGAAGTAAAGTTACTTTTTGCTATAAGCAAACTTAATGAGGGTATACACATTAGTAATATAACTGGAATAGTCATGCTTAGAAATACTAAATCACCAAGTGTATATTATCAACAGCTAGGGCGTTGTCTTACAGCTGATGCAATAGATGAAAAACCAATTGTGTTTGATTTTGTAGACAATATAGATAATTTAGAACTTATTAATTTTAGAAAAAAATTAGAAGAAGCAAAGGTAATAAATAATCTTTATAGAAGACAAATAGGATTATATGATGAAGAGATTCGTCTTTCACTTTATGAAGAACATGAAGATGTAATTTCAGAGCTAAAAAATATAGAAAGAAAAATTACTTATAATTGGGATGAATCTTTTGAAAGTTTATTGAAGTTTAAAGAGGTTAATGGACATTTAAATGTACCTAAAGATGATGAGTATTCAAGGTTATATAGTTGGGTTAGCCTTCAAAGAACTCTTTATAATAAAAATATATTAAATGAAGAGTTTATCAATAAGCTTGATTCTATAGGATTTATTTGGAACATTAATATGTATAAGTATAAAGAAAATTATAGAAAATATGAAAAGCTAATTATTGACTCTCATGAAAAAGAAATAAATTATTACAAAATTTTAAATGAAAAATACTATATTCCTATATATAAACAAGAATCATTAATATCAGAGTATGAAGATGGATGTATTTTACCGGAAAAAGAATTTATTATGAGATGGTGGGACAAGCAAATAAAAGATTTTCAGAACAATAATTTAGATGAGGAAAGAAAAGCAATAATAATTAATGAATTTAGAGAAATATCTAGATTTCAGGAAAATAAATGGATTGTTAGTGTATATAAAATAATTAAATTTTACAATAAATTAAAGGAAATTTATGAAATAGATTGTTATTTAAATAAGATTGCTCCAGATAAGAAAAGATTTATAAGCTTTGTAGCATCAAAATATCATAGTAAAAAAATAATAGAAAACACTATAGAGAAGAATTTACCTGATTCTAGGAAGGGTAGAGAATTTAGACTTAATAATGAAGAAGGTAGAGCTAGAGAACTTATACGATCATTATTATTAGAAAATAAATTTAGTTTTGATGTAAAAGAATATATAGATGATATAAATTATATTTATTTTGAAGATATGATTAATATTTAAAAGATAATTTCATTATTAAGGGAAATTCATAAATCTATTTATATAATGAGTATCTACCATTAACTAAATTAAAGTTTGCAATATCCATTGTGAAAAAAATGTTGCAGATAGAAAGGAAAAAAAGCATTAAATAATACTTTAATTAATAAGTATTATAGTAGTGATAGATTATTAGAGAATAATATCTTAAATATGAGGTAAATGGAGATAGGGGTTATGGATAGCTATAAAGTTTTATTAAATGGTATTAGTATACCAAGTATTGGATTTGGAACTTATAAATTAGAAGATGAAAGTGAAACTATAGATGCTATTAAATATGCATTAAAGTTAGGATATAGATTTATAGATACATCATCCGTATATGGTAATGAGGAGTGGATAGGAAAAGGAATTAAAGAGAGTGGAGTTAAAAGAGAAGATATATTTTTGTCTACAAAGGTTTGGAATGATAGTCATGGATATGATAAAGCTATACGGTCATTTGAAGAATCTATGAGAAATTTAGATATTGATTACTTAGATTTATTATTAGTAAATTGGCCAACAAAACTTAATAGCGAAACTTGGAGAGCCTTTGAAAATCTTTATGAATTGGGTAAGGTTAGGGCTATTGGAGTATGTAATTTTAAAATAGGACATTTAGAAGAGTTAAGAAAAGCTGCTAAAATAATGCCTATGGTTAATCAAATTGAAGTACATCCATGCTTTTCTCAAAAAGAATTAGTTAATTACTGTAATAATTATAAGATACAAGTTATAGGATGGAGTCCAATTATGAAAGGACAATTATTAGAAGTTCCTTTAATGATGGACTTGGCTGAAAAATATAACAAAAGTATTGCCCAAATAGCCTTAAGATGGCATATACAAAAAGGTATTATTCCTATTCCAAAGTCATCACACTATGGAAGAATGAGTGATAATATTGATATATTTAATTTTGAGTTGTCCAAAGAAGATATTATAAAAATTGATAAGTTAGATAGAAATGAGACTGTATCATCTATTCCTAAAGACACAACATACAATAATTTTAGATGGTAAATATAAGAGTTTTGAGTAGAAGGTGAGTATTAAATGGAAATAACTAACTTTGTAACTGAAAATTTTCTTTCATCATTTGCAGGGACATTAGTTACCGTTGAATTAATAGTATTTACAACTAAGGAATTTCCACTTATTAAAAAAATACCTACAAAATTGTATACTTTTATTTTAGCGGTTATACATCTTTTTATTGTACAAATTATAATTGGAAAATCTGATATAACAATAGGATGTGTATACCTATTATTTGTAAATTCATTAATAGTAGAATTAATTTTATGTGGTGGATATGACACTTTAATGAGTAAACTTAAAAGTGTAAGAAAGTCTGCAAATCAATCAAAAGAAGATATTGGTGAAAAAAATAGTAAAAAAACTACAACTAATAGTAAATTTGCTAATAATAATGCTTCTGATAATGTTGTAGGGGTTTCAAAAACAAATACAAATTATATAGATAAATAAATATTTAAGATAAGTAAAAAGGTGATTATTTTTAAGTAATCACCTTTTTTATCAAGAATTCTTTTTTGATAATTTTTTACTTTTTCCAAGATATGAGCCAATTCCTAGACCAATAAATAGTAATATTATAGGGGCTAATGCTATCCAAAACATATTATCAGTTAATAAAAATCCTATAATTCCAATAAGTAGTCCAGTAATTAGACCAATAAGTGTACCGTATGATAAGTATTTTTCAGCTTTCTCATCTGCAAAAGTTTTTTTCTTTTTCTTTTTGTTACTCATTTATTACCTCCTAATAGAAAGAATTAATGGTTATATATAGAAATTATATAACAAAAATTTACATAATGTAAAGTTATATTAATTGTTAGTTTCATAAACGGCTTTAGATATTTGAGTAATTTTTTTTTCAGAATCTTCTAAGTTATAAGTATAAATTATTATTTTTTGTTTATAATATTCAATTTAATAGGATCTCCTTAGTTAGTATAAATACAAAAGTATTTTAGTATATAAACCTTAAAATAAACTTAAGAAATCAGCTAGGGAGAATACTCTATTACTTTATATTTCAAAAAATGAATATAAGAAACTGAAGTTTAAATGAATTCAATATGCAAAAGTAACTATTATGGTAAAATCAAATATATATAACTTATTGGAGGAAAATATGAGTTGCAAAATTTTGGTAGTAGAAGATGATAATCAAATACAAGAATTAATAGTAGAGTTTCTATCTTCACAAGATTATATAGTAGATACAGCAAATGATGGAGTAGAAGGATATGAAAAATTTAAGTCAGGAGAATATGATTTAGTAATTTTAGATGTAATGATGCCAAGACTTGATGGTCATTCATTATGTAAAATGATAAGAAATATAGATAAAGAAGTTTCAATTATATTTTTAACAGCACTAGGTGATGAGGAAAATGAAATAAAGGGATTTGATTTAAATGCAGATGATTATATAAGCAAACCATTTTCATTTAATATATTAATTAAAAGAGTAGAGGCTGTCTTAAGAAGAAAGAATAAAGAAAAATCTGAAGATGAAGTATTAAAATTTGAAGGCTTAAAACTTGATTTACAAACTTTTAAATCTTATATTGATGAGGAAGAAATAGAGTTAACTTTAAAGGAATTTAATATATTAAAGTTAATGATAAGTAGTTATCCAACAGTAGTGTCTAGAGAGAAGTTAATCGAGAAAATATGGGGATATGATTATTTTGGAGATACTAGAGTTATAGATGCACATATGAAAAATATAAGAAAGAAAATAAAGAAGGACTATATAAAAACTATTAAAGGTGTAGGATATGTTCTTGAAAAATAAGTGGAAAAATCTAAGTATAAAGAAAAAATTATTTATATGGAGTAGTTTAATAATAATATTAGCATTCACACTTCTATATATATGTATATATTTCTTTATGCCAAGAGTCTATGAGTTTTATAAAGTAAATAGTGTTAAAGCTGGAATTGAAGAATTAAAGCGTGAGTTAGGGGTTGATGAACATATAAATATAGATGAGTTATTAGATATCTTTTCTTATAATAATAATATAGATATTATTTTAGTAAGTAAGGATAATAATAATTCAATTAACGATATAATATATTCATCATTTAGGGAAGGAGCAAATTCACCTAATAATATACCTTTTTTATATAATAATAAGCAGTATGAAAGATTTCAAATGTTTAAAGATTATGCTTTTACCATAGATGAAAATTTAAATACTACACAATTTGTATATAAACTGATTAATAAAACTGGAAGTTTAAATATAGATGAAGCTGTTTATATAAAAAGTTTAAATAAAGTGTATCATATGATAGTACATTTTCCTATAAGTCCAGAAAATGAAGCAGTAGATAGCATTACTTTATTTTTTCCATTTGCTATTATTGCAATTATAATTATTGCTTTTACTATGTCTAGTTTCTATGCAATCTTAATAAGCAGACCTTTAATTAAGATAAATAAGGTTGCTAAGAATATGGCAAATTTAGATTTTGATAATATTATTGAGATAAATGGTGAGGATGAAATAGGTGAATTATCAAATAGTTTAAATTTAATGAATAAAAATTTAAAAGAGTCATTCGATAAATTAGAAAGAATGAATTCACAGCTTACAGAAGAAATAGAAATGGAAAGAAAATTAGAAAAGGAAAGAAGAGAGTTTATTGCAACAATTTCTCATGAATTAAAATCTCCTATTACTATAATTAATGGTCAGCTAGAAGGTATGATTTATAATATTGGAAAGTATAAAGATAGAGATAAATATTTAAAAGAATCTTATGGTGTTATACAAAAAATGAGTGAATTAGTACAGGAGATATTACATTTAAGCGAAAGGGAAAATGGTGAGTTTAAATATAATTTTGTAAATGTAAATATAAGTAGAATTACTAATATTATAATTAGTGAATTAAAATATTTTATTGATGAAAAGAATTTAACCTTAAAAGTTAATATTAAGGAAGATGTTTTTATAACTGCAGATGAAAAGCTAATAAAAAAAGTAATTACTAATATAGTTAAAAATGCTATTACTCATTCACCTTTCAATGAGAAAATTATTATAAATTTAAGTAGCTATGAATTAACTGTTGAAAATACGGGTATAACAATTCCTAGTGATCAAATTGGTAATATATTTAATGCTTTCTATAGAGTTGATAAATCTAGAAATAGAAAAACTGGAGGAACTGGATTAGGACTTTATATAGTAAAAACTATATTAGATAAACATGAAAATATTAGTTATAAGATTCTTTGTAAAGAAAATTCGGTAGTATTTAAAATGATGTTTAAAAAATAGATAATACAAAGCGTATTATCTATTTTTTTGATATTTAAAATTTAACTGGTATTAAGTTTCCGCCATATAATTTCATTTCTGTAAATTTAATTTTAAAGGCTTTTTGGTATGATTTTATAGATTCTAAATCACGTTTTGTACCTATACAAATTGAAGAACCAGAAAGGTTTCCACGTGCTGTTCTTCCTGCTCTATGTAAGTATTCATCAGGATTTTCAGGAAAATCCATACTTATAATATGAGTTACTTCAGGAATATCTAACCCTCTAGCAGATACATCAGAAGAAACTAGTACATTAAATTTACCATTTCTAAAAGCTTCAATTGATCTTTGTCTTTGTTCCTTTGAAGCATTTCCGTATATAGCTGTAGATTTAACCTTATGATAATCTAATTTTTCATTAATATTTTGAAGCTCTGTACTATTATTAATAAAAACTATAGCTCTTTCAGGAGTTTCAGCTGCTAATAATTTTCTTAAAGTTTCAAATCTATCTCTAAATTCACAAGTAATATACATATGAGAAATATTTGGATTTAAAACAGATTTAGATTGTGATTTTACTATATGAACTTCTTTAACTAATGATTTAGAAATTTCTAAAGCTGTATTATTCATACTTGCAGAGAAGAACATAAGTTGTCTATCTCTCATAGTAGCTTTAATTATATCTTTTATTATTGTAGATTTATTTTTAGCTAATAAACTATCAGCTTCATCCATAACTATAGTTTTTATAGTATGAGCAGTTATTTTTTTCTTTTTTATTAAATCAAGAACTCTTCCAGATGAACCTACTATTATGTGAGGTTTTACTTCTTTAAGCTTTTTGATTTGTTTTTCAATATTAGATTCACCCATTATAGTAAGTGAAGTTACATTCATATTTGAATTTTTTGCAAGTAATTTTATTTGTGCATCTATTTGCATAACTAACTCGTGTGTTGGAGCAAGTATAATAGCCTGCATTTCTTTTTTTTCTGTATTTATTTTTTGAAAAATAGGACATATGTAAGCTAAGGTTTTTCCACTACCAGTATGTGCTTCAGCAATGATATCTAGGTTTTCTAATGCTTTTGGAATAGTTAGGCTTTGTACTTCAGTTGGAGAAGTGATTCCTTGAAGCTTTAAACCTTCTATTATATTTGAATTTAAATTAAGTTCAGTAAATGACATATTCATTATTTTCTCCTCAGTATTTTTTATTATCTATATTAGTATACACTAAAAATAATTTTAGTATAGAAATTTGTATATATAAATTTAAGATTATTATTAAACTAATAAATTTAAATAGTATATTAATTTAAAAAAAAGTAAAAAACAATACTGGAGTAAAGAAGAAAAAGTTAATAAAGTGTTAATATGATGTTTAAAAAATATTAAAAATTTTTTTGTAATGCATAGGGAAAACGTTGTGATTTGTAGAAAATTAATGATTAATAATGAAAAGGGCAAAAAAATAGCAGAAAACTAAAACTTGAATTTTAGTACCAAAGTGCTAAAATGGATTCTATTAGTAAGTAAAGGTCAAAGGAGTAAAAGGAAATGAAAGGCACATTTGAAATTTTTAGAAGAGATTTGAAGAATATCTTTAAAAATTATGGGGCAATTATTGTTGTTTTAGCATTATGTATTTTACCTTCATTATATGCTTGGTTTAATATCAAAGCATCTTGGGATCCATATGCACAATCAGCAACAAGCGGTATAAAAATAGGGGTTGTTAATAATGATAAAGGAGCTACTTTAAATGGGAAAGAGGTCAATTTAGGAAATGACGTTGTAGATGGGCTCAAAGATAATAAACAAATGGGATGGCAATTTGTTAGTGAAGAAGAAGCAACTGAAATGGTTGAAGAGGGAAAGTATTATGCAATGATTACTATTCCTGAAGATTTTTCAAAAAACTTAACATCAATTGTTACTCAAGATATTCAAAAAGCAAATATAATTTATACAGTAAATGAAAAAATAAATGCAATAGCACCTAAGCTTACTGATAAAGGGGCAAGTGCAATACAAGAAAATGTAAGCAAAGCAGTAGTTTCTAATGTAAGTGACACAATATTTAAATTAGGAAAAGAAATAGGAATAGAACTCGAAAATCAAATTCCTAAGATTGGTACAATTTACAATTCATTAGTAGAAATACAAAGTCATTTTGGAAATATAAATGATATAGTTAATTTAGCAGGTGATGGAGCAGGGCAACTTAAAACACTAGTAAATGAAGTTCAACAGGATATTCCTAAAATAAAAGAAACTATTGAAAATGCACAGAATTTAAGTGGCGAAGTTAAAGACTTTTTAAGTTCTTCAAAACAAAGCTTAAATAATATAGCACCTGTAATTAAAAATGATATTAAATTAGTAAATGAAATAGCTAATGATGTTTCTAAATATACAAGTGCAGTAATAGATGCAATAAATGCAGGTTCAGAATATGCTCCAGCAATGGTAGATAGTTTAATTGATAAGTTAAGCAGCATAAATAATAGTGCAGAATCATTAATAAGTATCCTTAAAACAATGAATAAATTTAATCCAGGAAAATTTGATGATATAATAAGTAATTTACAGGAAGTAAATACTAAGGTTAGTGCAGCTATAAATGCTTTAAATACAGTAAAGGATAGTTTAGCTAATGGCCAAAAACCAGATTTAACTTTATTAAATAATGTTTTATCATTTGCAAATGATATTAGCAGTATATCAGGAGATTTATATAACAACTTTGATTCTAATATAGCAGCAAAGATAAATGGTATTTTTGATCAGGCATATACAACAGCTGATAATGCAGCATCTGTATTAAGTGCAGCAGGCGAAAAGTTACCACAAGTTTCTAACTTATTAAATACTGTTTATGAAGGTGCAGATAAGGGCATTGAAGGAATTCAATTTGTTAAAGAAAAACTTCCAGAAGCTGAAAATATGGTTAATGAGTTAGTTAATAAGGTTGGAAGTATTAATAATAGTGAAGATTTACAAGAAATCGTTGATTTATTAAAGACTGATGTTCAAACAAGAAGTGATTTCTTAGCTGACCCAGTAAACATAACAGAGAATAGGTTATTCCCAATGGGTAACTATGGTACAGGAATGACACCATTCTATACAGTATTATCATTATGGGTAGGATTATTATTATTGTCTTCAATGTTAAGAGTAGAAGCTAAAGGTGAATATTCAGCTACATCACAATATTTTGGAAAAATGTTGTTATTTATGAGTATAGCTATAATTCAAGCTATAATAGTTGCTCTAGGAGATTTATATATATTAAAGATATATTGTGTAAATCCATTATTGTTTGTATTAGGTAGTGTATTTACAAGTATCATATTTACATTAATTTTATATTCTCTATGTTCTGTTTTTGGAAATATAGGTAAAGTTTTAGGAATTGTATTGTTAGTAATTCAAATTGGTGGTTCTGGAGGAACATTCCCTATTCAGTTAACACCTAAATTCTTCCAAGTAATTAATCCGTTTTTACCATTTACTTATGCTATTTCCTTTGCAAGGGAAGCAATTGGTGGTGTTGTTCAAAGTGTATTAATTAAGGATATAATAGTACTTTCAATATATGGAGTAATATTTATACTTATTTCATTATTCCTTAAGAAGCCAATAAATAAATTAACACATGGTTTCACAGAAAGTTTTGAAAAGAGTGGAATTGGAGAATAAGTTTAATAGTAATTAGATATTAATTTAAAGGAGTATTTAAAGTTTAAAAGGTATTTAAACTTTAAATACTCCTTATTATTTTATAAATAAGTTTTATTGTTATTTCTTTAGTTGAAGTTAGTATTATTAAATAATCAAATAAGGATGTTTTTAGATTTATTACAGTATATATTTAAGGAAAGTTTTTTTATAAAGTGAAAGTAATTATTAAAATATTTTAATATTCTTTAGGTTAAACTAAATTATAATATTTGTGGTCTTTGGAGGAAATAGATAATGAAGAAAGATGTATTTTTAGCAAATGTTAAAAATGGAAGTGAAATAAAAACATCATTAATGGTTATGAGAGTGATTTTTAGAGATACTACTAAGGTAGTATGTATTTTAGCTGATAAAACTGGAGAAATAAAAGCAACTATACAAAATAAAGCAGGAGATATTGTTGAGGGCAAGGTTATTGAAATAGAGGGTAAAAAGGATGTTAATCTAGAAGTTAAAAAATATGAATTTATAGATGAATATAATTCTATAGATTATCTACCTACAGTTAAAAGAGATATAGAAGACATTATGGCTGAAATAGAATTATATACAGAAGAATATATAATATCTAGAGAGGGAAAGGCACTAAATGATTACTTTTTTAAGAATAAAGATTTTTTAGAGAAGTTTAAAAGGGGAATCGGAGGCGTTTCTATGCATCATAATTACATAGGAGGATTAGCAGAGCATACATTAGGAGTTATGTATTTAACTATTATGCTTTGTGAAAGGTATGAGTGTAGAAATAAGGAGATTGCAATTCTTGCGGCAAAGCTTCATGATATAGGTAAAATATATGAACTATGTTATGATGGACCTTTTAAATATACACTTAGGGGAGAGATGGAAGGCCATATAGTAATTGGTACAGAAATGCTTGATAAAGCATTTAATGATAATCCAGGGTTTTATTCAGAGGATTTTATGATTAGAATGAAAGGGTGCATAGTACAACATCATGGAAAACTTGAATATGGTTCACCAAGAGAAATGAGGATGGAGGAGTCATTTATTCTTAATTCTGCAGATTCTATAGATGCAACTATGAACAAAATCTCTCAAATAAAGGAGAAAACAGAAGCTGGAAATTGGTCAGAATATGATAGAAGAATTGAAACAAGGTTATACTTATAAGTAGATTTTAATCTGGAGATGTAAATTTACAGGTTATACATAAGATGAATGTGTTTTAACTAATATAAGCAAGGGAGGAGAAGTCAATATGAATAAATTTAAGGATAAGTTAATTGAAGAGGATATATTTGTAGAAAGTGAAAGTAGTAACACTTCTATTGTAAATGTTGAAGATATAGTTAAATTTCATAATAGAAATAATTTTAATGATATGAAGAATAGTATAGATATAGAAAGAGATATTTTTACTAAAAATAATGAATAGTATTATTATTGAGCATAGGGTTAATAATAAATAACTTTTATTAAAAAATTTATAGACTTAAAATTTGTAATATATAATAAAAGTTTGTTCAATTTGTAAATTGACTAAAGCAATTAATCTGTATATAATTTTTTATAATAGTGAGGTGAAAAATATGAATATAAAAAATAATAAAAAATTGATTTTCGGCGCATTATCGGCAGTTGTAGCCTCGGTTGCAGCAGGGGTTTTAGTAAAAAATAATATGGATAAAAAGTCTAAAAGTGATAATGAAGAAGATAAAAAGAATAAAAAAGAAAAGAAGAGTAAGAATGTATATTATACAGTACATTTAAATGATATTTATAGTTCATATGATGATAAAACCTTATCAGAAGACGATATGATAAACGAAATAAAAAAAGAGACTTCTTTATAAAATAAAGCGGCATTTACATTAATAGTAAATGCTGTTTTGCTTTATTTAAAGATAAAATTTAATAATAAGTAATAATATAAATGTTTTTTTTATATATATTTTAATGTAAAGGTAACGCAGTAAGGTAATAGAAAATAAATACTTTATTACCATGGTAAACTGTGCTATAATTACGAATGTTATATTTGAAATAGGGAGGATTCGACATGAAACACATAAAAACGATCAACAAAACAAACATCAAAAACAGCTTATGCAAACCAGGATGTAAGGAATGTGCAAACTCATGCCAATCAGCTTGCAAAACTTCTTGCACAGTTGCTAACTTAGAGTGTGAAAACTAATTAAAGACAAGCAGTAACTTTAAGAAAAGTTGCTGCTTAACTTTATATTTAGTAGAAGTTGACTTATCAAATTGACATTAGAAATAAATAAGATATGTTTCAAGATATATGGGAAAATAATTCTAGGAGGAAAGTGAAATGGCTTTAATACACAAATTTAAACAGGGAGATAATTTCTTTGTTCTAGACGTTAATACAGGAGCTGTACATATTGTAGATGAATTAGTTTATGATTTAGTAGATGATAATAAACTAAGAGATAAAGAAGAACTTATAGAAGAGTTTGGAGCTAAATATGGTGAAGAAACTATATCAGAAGCTTATGAAGAGCTATTAGAGCTTATTGATGAAGATATTTTATATTCAAGAGATCAATACGAAGATATAGCACATTCATCAATGGATGATAGAGATTATATTAAGGCGGTATGTTTAAATATAATTCATGGATGTAATTTAAGATGTAAATATTGTTTTGCAGATGAGGGTGAATACAATGGACACAAGGGAGTAATGTCTGTTGAAACAGCTAAAAAAGCAATAGATTATGTAGTTAAGAGAAGTGGGCCAAGAAGAAACATTGAAATTGATTTATTTGGTGGAGAACCAACAATGATCATGGACAAGGTTAAAGAAATAATAGCTTATGCTAGAGAAAATGAAAAGGCTTGGAAAAAGAACATTAGATTTACTATGACTACTAATGCTACTCTTTTAACTGAAGAAATGATGGATTTCATGGATAAAGAGATGGGGAATATAATTCTTTCATTAGATGGTAGAAAAGAAGTTAATGATAATGTAAGAATTAAAGTAGATGGAAGTGGATCTTATGACGATATACTTCCAAATATTAAGAGAATGATTGAAAAGAGAGATAAGTCTAAGCATTACTATGTAAGAGGAACATTCACAGGAGCTAATACGGACTTCTATGAAGATGTTAAGGCTATGGTAAATGAAGGTTTTAGAGAAATTTCAATCGAACCAGTAGTTTTAGAAAAGGGACACTTCTTAGAACTTAAGGAAGAACATCTACCAGAGATATTTGAAAACTACGATAAGCTATATAATGAAATGGCTAGAAGAAAGAAAGAAGGCGATGAATTCAATTTCTATCACTTTAATATTGATTTAAATGGTGGACCTTGTGTTTATAAGAGAATTTCTGGATGTGGTGCAGGATTTGAGTATGTTGCAATAACTCCACAAGGAGAAGTTTACCCATGTCATCAATTTGTAGGTAAGGAAGAATTTAAGCTAGGAAGCATTTATGACGATACTTATGATGCTGAGTTAGGTAAGAAGTTTAAGAAGGCTCACATATATAACAAGCCAAAATGTAGAGAATGTTGGGCAAGATTCTACTGTAGTGGTGGATGTCAAGCAAATAACTTTGCATTTAATGGAGATATGAATATTCCTTATGAAATAGGATGCAAAATGCAAAAGAAGAGAATTGAATGTGCAATAGCACTTAAAGCTGAATAAATATAGATAAATAGCAAGAACAAGAGAGTATCTCTGTTCTCGCTATTTTTTTATAATTTTAAGTAAAATTTATATAAAATAAAACTTTAAATATAAATATTGTAAGTTAAGATTTTAGAAGAAGTTACAAAACGTAAATAAAATGGTTTATTACTATAGATGTAAGTTAAAAATTACAAATGGTGATGTAATTATGATTAATGTCTATAAAATTTTAATGAATAATAAATCTAATAATAGAGATATAAAAAAATCAAATAGTAGTTGTCAAAAGCATAATAAGAACAACAAAAATCTATGTCCATATTGTAATGAAGATAAAGTTATTAAGTATGGTTTTTATAATGGAATTCAAAGATATAAATGTAAGAATGAGGATTGTGGAAGAACATTTAATAATGATATAAATAATCCCTTTAGATATTCTAAAAAATTTAACCATATGTGGAAAAAATATTTTGAAGTTTTTCTTGAGGGGGTATCTTTAAGGGAATGTGCCATTAGGATGAATATTACATTAGTAACGGCATTTTTCTGGAGGCATAGATTTTTACATGATTTGTGTGAAAAAAGTTATATTGAAAAAATAGGTTCATACGTTGAATTAACAAAATTAGTTCTGAATGAGAATTTTAAGGGTGATAGAAAATATCATAAAGAAAAAAGAGATAAGATTATCATAGTGAATGCAATAAATGATTATATAGATATTCTTCCAATCTTTGCTGCTAGAAATTTTATTGGACTTTTTGATATAAGAGATAATATTATTCCTAGGTTAGATAGAAAGGCTTATGTTGTAGGGCATTTAGATGGTAGATTAAAAGTTTTTGCTAATGGCTTTAATGAAATTAATAAGATTAAACTAAAGGATAATAAAAGTTTGAATATAGATATAGCATATTCAA
This sequence comes from uncultured Clostridium sp., assembly GCF_934754925.1. Lineage (GTDB taxonomy): Bacteria > Bacillota > Clostridia > Clostridiales > Clostridiaceae > Clostridium. Next base: position 36,585 of record NZ_CAKVJA010000022.1, read on the forward strand.
ATAAAATCAAGATATGGCTTAGTAAATTTAATGGAGTAGCTAGTAAATATTTAGAACATTACTTGAGGTGGAGAGCTTTTGAGTATAAAAATAATATAGAATATAAAAAAGATAATCTGGTTCTAGAAAGAATAAATTTTAAAGTTAATTGTAAAGCTGAAATAAATACATATATATCTTGGAAGAAAATAAAGGAAAAGGTACTACCTATATAATTGTATAAGAGTGAATAAGCGTTTTATAGATGTTATAATATTATAAGGCGATTATCAGTTTTGATAATGGCTTATTTTTGTTTAATAAAATTTGAAATAATCGAATTTAAGGAAAGTAATTTAAATATATAAATGATGGACTTACCATTTAATATAGTAAGAGGTAATAATAAATAATTAATTATATTTAATAATGTTATATAAAATTGTTGGTAACAACATTTTTATATAACAAGATATTATATAAGGCTATAGATGATTATAACTTTGGATTAGATATAAAAGTATAATATAAAAAACAATCAAGAATAATAAAAAAACAAAAAATGATATAATAAAAAAGAGGTGATACATAAATGAAGAATTTTACTTTTGATAATGGATTAAAATTTATTTATAAAAAGAGTAATAGTGAGTTAAGTTCAATATGTATATCATTAGATGCAGGAGCAGCGCATGATGGTGACAGATTAGGAATAGCACATATAACTGAACACATGGTATATAAAGGAACAGAGACAAGAAGTGAAAAAGAAATAAACACAGAATTAAGTAGTATATTTGGTTTCCAAAATGCGATGACAAATTATCCTTATGTTGTTTTTTATGGCACTTTATTGAGTGAAGATTTAAAGAAAGGATTAGATTTATTTTCAGATATTCTTTTATCTCCAGTATTTACTGAAGAAGGATTTAATGAAGAGCTTGAAATAATAAAGCAAGAACTTAAGGAATGGGATGAAGACTTAGAGCAATTTACAGAAGATAAGCTTTATTATAATTGTATGGAGAATAGAAGAATTAAGTATCCCATTATAGGTACTAAGGAATCATTAAATAGTGTGACAATAGATGATGCAATAGACTTTTTTAATGACTATTATTGCGCTAATAATGCAACTATTACTATTATTTCAAATTTAGAGTTTGAAGAAGTAAAAGATATGGTAGAAGAGTATTTTATAGATTGGAGAAGTGAGAAACTACCTGAAATAGAAAAGTCTATTATTATTCCAAAGGGTGGAGTATTTATAGATAAAAAGGAAGAGATTAATAGTTCTAAAATTCAAATTATCTTCCCTATTGATGATTTAAATCAATGGGAAATAAAAGCATTAAGAATTTTTAATCAATATTTTGGAGAAGGAGTAAATTCTATTCTGTTTGATACATTAAGAACAAAAAATGCTTTGGTTTATGATGTATTAACAAGAGTAGCTAATGAAGAATATATAAAGGTTTATAAAATTACTTATAGTACTGCACATGAAAATGTAGAAAAGTCTATAGAAATAATAAAAGAATTGATAAAAAATATTAATAAATATAAATCTATATTACAGAAGAGTGATATTGAAGCTTTAATAAAGAGTTTTAGATTAAAAAGATTATTTGCAAATGAGCAAAGTGTAAGATTAGCAATGGGAATAGCTACATATGATACTATGTTTGGAGATGGAATGTTATATATTGATGAAACTGAAAATTTAGATAAGATACCTATAGATTATATTATTGATACAGCTAATAAGGTGTTGAAAAATATGACAGTTCAAGTAATAAGTAATAAATAGTTAAGTGATTTTAGGAAAGATTAAATGAATATATTAAGAAGAGGAATATATGAGTAAAAGAGTACCGTTACTAGAGGAAGTTTTAAAGTATAAGAAAGAAAATAACCTTATCTTTTCAATGCCGGGAAATAAAAGTGGAATTGGATTTTTAAGAGATAATATAGGTGAAGAATTTGTAAACAATATGGGATTCTTAGATATTACAGAAGTAGATCCGTTAGATAATCTTCACTGTCCAGAAGGTGTCATAAAAGAAGCACAAGAATTACTAGCAAAAACTTACGATGTTAAAAAAGCGTATTTTGTTGTTAATGGTAGTACCGCTGGAAATTTAGCTTCTATATTTGATGCTTTTAATGAGGGTGATGAAGTTTTAGTAGAGAGAAATTGCCATAAATCAGTTTATAATGGTCTTATTTTAAGAAAATTAAAGGTTAGGTATATTGAACCTGTAATTCATGAGGATAATGGTATATTTTTACCACCAACAGAAAAAGAAATATATAAAGCTATAGATAGCTGCAAAAATGCAAAGGGAATAATATTAACTTATCCTAATTACTTTGGAATTGGTTATGAGATATTTGAAACTTTAATAGAATTAAAGAAAAGAGGATTGAAAATAATTATAGATGGAGCTCATGGAGCACATTATGGAATAAGTGAAAAATTACCTAAATCTATAGTAAAATATGCAGATTATATAGTTTTAAGCGCACATAAGACATTACCAAGTCTAACTCAAGGTTCATATCTTTTAATAAATAATGATAATAATGTTGATTTTTATTTAAAAGCATTTATGACTACATCACCATCATACTTAATAATGTCATCATTAGATTATTCAAGATATTATTTAGATAATTATGGGAAAAAAGATTATGATAAATTAATAGATTTAGCAAATAAATGGAGTATAAAAATAAATAAGCTAAATAAAGTAAGTATTTTAAATGAGAGAGACTTACCTGATAGATATACTTTAGATTCAAGTAGATATATATTGATATTATCAAAGGGTTATAGTGGACATAAGTTATTAGATTATTTAAGAAGTATGAATATACAATGTGAAATGAGCTTTGCAAGTGGAGTAGTTTTAATTTTATCACCATTTAATTTAGAAAAGGATTTTGAAAAAATATATAATTCGCTAAAAAAATTAGATTTATCATCAATAGTAGATACTCAATATCAAAATTATTATAGTGTAATTCCTAAAAAGGTATTAGAGCCATATGAGGTATTTACTATGGAATTTGAATATGTAAATATTTATGAAAGTGTAGGGAGAATTTCAAAGGAGGCATTAATTCCATATCCACCTGGAATTCCATTAGTTTGTGCTGGTGAAGCTATATCAAAAGATGCAATTGATATTATAAGTGGATATATTAGAAATAATAAAACAGTAATGGGATTAGAAGGAGAATTAGTTAAAGTAATAAAAAAATAGAAATATAGTAGTGAGTTTAAATGAATACATATAGTTAAATCTTCAAAAACTATAATGTATCATTTAAAGGAGCTGAAAATATGGATTATAAAGTTGCAGATATAAATAAAGAGGAAATAAAGGCTATAAAGAAAGCTGAAGAGTTAGTCAAATCAGAGACAGGCAAAGAATTTGTAATGATTGCTTGGGAAAAAATTAAATAGTGTAAAGAATAAAAATCACAATATAGTTTTTTATATTGTGATTTTTATTCTTTATATTACTATATTTGCAGATTAAATAGTAAAAACAATGATTTTAATTTAAATTATGCCAAAGTTTTTATTAAAACTTGGTTTATTTTGCCGTAAAATTATGTATAATGTAATATAGAACGCTTATTTTTAAATAGATAATAAGTATAGCATGTATAAACTTAAGCTGATTAAGTTTTGAGTTTAAGTCAAGTTCCATTGAGAAAATTAAAAGTTAAAATCTCACTTATACGTAAATAGAAAGAAAGGTGATTAATATTAATAAGTTAAAGATATTAAGTTTATTGATACTTTCAGGGATGTTAATAACTCCTTCTAGCATAGTACAAGCAGAGGAAATTTATAATGTATCAGAAAGCGACTTAATTAAATTGCTAGAAAAATATAAAAATGAAGAAGTTGTATTGGAAGATGGTTTAGTTTTAACAGTTGGTGAAGCTATAAATTTACCAATAAATGAAGGCTGGACTAGTTATAATGAAAATGTAGTAGAAATAATCGATGGAGAATTAGTAGGAAAAGCTATTGGTAGTACATTTATATCTCAACAAACGGATGATACAGTATATATTTTAGAAGTATGTATAACAGATCAAGGAATATCAACAGCTAGTTATTCAAGAAGTATAATTAAAAATGTTGATAGAGATTATTATAAAGTATTTATAGATCCAGGACATGGTGGGTACGATAATGGTGCAGTACAAAATGGAGTGCTTGAAGATGAGATAAATCTACAAATATCACAAAAAATAGAGGCTAAGTTAAAAGCAAAAGGTGTACAAGTAAAAATGAGTAGATATGATGATACATATCTATCATTAACTCAGAGAAGTAGAATGGCAAACAATTGGGGATCGGACATATTTGTTTCTATACATCAAAATTCTGCAACAAGCTCTAGTGCTAATGGAATAGAAACTTATTATTACTCATCAAGACAAGATAGTAGGGAGTTAGCAACTGAAATACAAAATGACTTAATAAAAGCAACTAATGCTGTTAATAGAGGTGTTAAAACTGCTAATTATTCAGTAATTCAAACTGCAAGAATGTCTTCTAATTTAGTTGAGTGTGGATTTATATCAAATCCAACCGAAGCTAAGAATTTGAGCTCAAGTAGCTATCAAGATAAAGTTGCAGAAGGTATTGTTAATGGAATAATGGAATATTTACAAATGAATGTTATATTAAATAATAGCAATACTAATAGTGGAAGCTCAAGCAGCACTGGAAGCTCAAGTAGTAGCAGTACTACAACTCAAAGCGGAACAGTAAAAGTAAATGGTGGACTAAATGTAAGAAGTGGAGCAGGAACAGGCTATTCAGTAATAGGATC